>NZ_JBEZGA010000001.1:0-654977 GCF_040649715.1 Micromonospora sp. NPDC048887
ACGACCGCGTTCCTGAAGGGTCTCAAGCAGGTCGACGGCTGGCGCGACATGCCGCTGACCAAGGCCGCCCAGACCGTCCAGGTGTCGGCCTACCCCGACCACTACGCCCAGTGGGAACAGCAGGCCGCTGACCTGGTCGCCGAGCACTGGAACAAGTAAGACGAACAAACAACGAGAGGCCGGCACCCCGAAACGAGGGGTGCCGGCCTTTCCGCGTACCCGATGGGTCAGGCCGGGGGCAGGACGAACGTCCACGTGGTGGTGGTCGTGCTGGCGGCACCGCCGGTCGCGGTCAGCCCGCCGTAGCTGCCGGTCGGCACGCTGCTCGCCGAGTCGGCGAGCAGGCCGGTCACCCGTCCGCCACCGGTCTGCGAGGAGTTGCTGCGCACCGCCACGCCGGACGGCGGGGTGAGCGCGGTGGAGGTGCTGTCGCCGTGCAGCCAGTACGACACGGCCCAGCTCTGCGCCGCGGTCACCGGCGCGTACGGGGTGATCCGGGTGGTGGTGCTCGCCGGGTCGGTGGCCCTGCTGAAGACCGGTGCTCCCGGTGCGACCCCCCGGTACGCGGCCAGCACCAGGTTGCCCTTCGCCTGGCTGTCCAGTGTCACCCGGACCGCCGTGCCGGCGTCGCCCGCGCTCGCCGTCTTCCACCAGGCCGTGGTGGTGGCGAAGCCACCGTCGAGGCGGTCGAGCCTGCTCCAGCCGGTCACGCCGGTCGGCTCACCGGTGGCGGTGTGCGTGTTCTGGCTGAGCACGAGCAGCAGCGTGTCACCGGCCTGCACGCCCGCCGGGACGGTGACCGTGTGGCTGGTCCAGTTGGCGTTAGCGGTGGCCTGGCCGACGAACGAGATCCGCTCCGCTACGGGCGCGACTGTCACCTCGACTGTCGCGGTGCCGGTGGCACCCCGGTCGTCGGTGACGGTGAGCGTGACCGGGTAGGTGCCGGCCGCCGCGTACGTGTGCGACGTGGTCGGCACGGAGGCCGTGCCGGTGGTGTCCCCGTCGCCGAAGTTCCAGCTGTGGTCCTGGATCGCGCCGTCGGCGTCGGTGGAGCCCGCGCCCGAGAACGTGCACACCAGGCCGGAGCAGGTTGGCGTCAACGCGGCCACCGGCGTCTGGTTGGCCGGGCCGCCCGAGCCCTTCAGGATCTTCACGTAGTCGATGTCGCCGGCGAAGTAGTCGCAGGTGACCTTCGTACCGTCGCACTGGCTCTTGCCGCCGACGGACAGCGGCCATGTGTTCGCGATGGTGCCGGTCGGCCCGTTGAGGCGGCTGGTCCGCACGCCGTCGACGTACATCTCCACGTACGCCGACGTGCGGTTGCAGGTGATCGTGTGCCACTGGCCGTCGGAGATCGGCACGTCCGTGTAGCCGGTACGGGAAGCGCCGTCCGCGCCCCGGAACAGGCACTTCGGCTTGCCGTTCGGCGCCTCGAACTTCCAGTAGCCGCCGGCCGTGTTGCCCTGTCCCTTCTGGAGGATGTTGCCGAAGGAGTACGTGGTCCGGTACCGGATGGTCACCGAGAAGTCCCCGGCGTCCGGGTTGAAGTCGGTGGTGTGCGGCACCAGGTCGACGTGGCCCGGGACGGACTGCTGTTCGCTCGGCAGGTGGGTGGCGAAGCGGTGGCCGGTCGCTCCGGCGTAGAGCGCGCCGGTGACCACCTCACCGCCGATCGTGCCGTGGCGGCCGTTGCCGCTGTAGTCGGTCAGCACCGGCGACGACGTCGGCTCGTCCATGCTGAAGAACGCCACCGTCCGCGTCGCGGTGGCCTGCGCGGGCGCGGCCGAGACCGTCACCCCGGCCGCCGCGACGACAGTCGCCACCCCTAATCGGGCGGCCGTCCGCCGCCATCGTCCCCGCTCGATCATGTGCATGTGTGACCGCCTCCCTGCGCATCGGGGCATCACAGTGACACGCGTGGTGGCGGCGGCTGAATAAGCCGCACGGTGGAGCTGAGTGACCGATGTGGCCGGTACGAACCGTCCGGTGGGGTACGTCCGCAGATCGACCGGCGGCGCCGGTGAGCGGGGAGGGTGACTCTCGGTGGGCGATACTGGGTTTGAACCAGTGACCTCTTCCGTGTCAAGGAAGCGCGCTCCCACTGCGCCAATCGCCCGGGCAATCGCGAGCGGACGACGGGATTCGAACCCGCGACCCTCACCTTGGCAAGGTGATGCGCTACCAGCTGCGCTACGTCCGCGTGCCGCCGGTTCGCGCCGGCGACGGGGTGAACTCTACCCGATGCCAAGATCGCCGTGCGGCAGACCCCCGCCGCGCCGGATGGCTGTGTGGTTGCGCTGCTCGCCGCCGGGGTACAGAGGCCGGTGACAGCACAACCATCCCCCGAAGGAGGCTGTCGTGGGTATCGGTACGAGCATTTTCCTGATCGCGGTCGGCGCGATCCTCACGTTCGCGCTCAACGCCAGCGTCGGCGGGGTCAACCTCGACGTCGTCGGCTGGATCCTGATGGCGGCCGGCGTACTCGGCCTGATCATGACCACGCTGGTGTGGGGTCGCCGTCGCCAGGTGGTCACCACCACCGCCGAGCAGCCGGTGGAGTACCGCCGGGTCGAGGAGCGCCGGGACGTCGCCCCGCCGATGTGACCCCTGCGGGGCCGACGGAGCTGATCGGTCCCGGAGAACCGGACCGGCCGGATCACCCGATCCGGCCGGTCCGATCCGTCACGGGCGCTCGCTGTCGTCGGCGCGCAGCCCGTACCAGCCGATCGCGGCCACCAGCGCCACCTGCACCAGATAGCTCACGACGACCACCGCACGCGCGGCGTCCTGCGGCACCAGCACGAACGCCACGACGTAGATGAGCCCGGCGATGACCAGCGGACGCGGCATGGTCCGGCCGACCAGGGTGCCGGCGAGCGCCAGGACCATGCCGAGCACGATCGCCACCTGGCTGCCGAGGATGGCCGGGAGCAGGCCGTCGAGTTGGTCGTTGAACACCTCGAACAGCGCCCGCCCCTGCGACTCCGGCAGGACCGCCGGGTCGCCGGCGTAGGCGAACGGCAGCACCTCCGCGGTGATCACCAACGCGAACACCACGCCGCCGAGACCGGCCAGGAACGCCCCCACCAGGTTCAACACCCCGGCACGGCCCCGGGCCAGCCGGACGATGAACACCGCGGCGGCGATCCAGGAGACGGCGTACGCGGGCCCGCCGAGGTAGAGGTTCATGGGCCAGTAGGCGGCCCCCAGGTCCCGGACGTCGTCGTAGTGGATCGCGCCGTCGAACGGCGGCTCCCACAGCATGAACAGCGTCCGCCCGGCCAGGGCCACCAGGAGCAGGACGAAGAGGGCGACGAGCGCGGCACGGCGCGACTTCGGTACGGGCACGGTGAGAGCCTCCGTCGATCGGATGATGCTCCACCGTGCCGAGAATCGCCGAAACGGGGCATCGGCCTCAGCACCTATCTTCGGAGAAGCCCTGCTCAGCGCCGCTGCCGCGCGTGCTCCAGCCAGATCCGCGCCGCCCGTACCCGCCGGTTCGTGCCACCGCCGGGGGTCAGGTCGAGCTTGACGAAGATCGCGCGCAGGTGGGCGTCCACAGTGCGCTCGGAGACCACGAGCTGCGCCGCGATGCCCGCGTTGCTGGCGCCCTCGGCGAGCGCGGCGAGTACCTCGCGTTCCCGCGCCGTCAGCCCGCCGACCGGCGCCGGACCGGCTCCGGCCTCGACCCCCGTGCCGGACACCTCCGGCGACGCCGCGGCCTCCACCCCACCGGCCGGGTGCGCCGGCTCGGCGACGTCCGCCGTACCCGCTGTGCCGCCGCCGTCCGCCGTACCCTCTGCGCCGCCTCGCGGCGTCACCGCCGGTGCGGCCGACAGGGTCGGTGCAGCAGGCGGTGTCGGTGCAGCGGGCGGTGTCGGTGCAGCAGGCGGTGCGGCCGGCAGGGTCGGTGCGGCGGTGAGCAGCCGCGCCAGGCGGCCGGTACCGGCCCACGTGCCGCCGCCGACGACGACTGTCAGCGCCGACACGACGAGGGCGACCGAGGTCGGACCGAGGGACGAGTCCGGAGCCGCCACGAGCGTGCCGGCGCCGACGACGAGCAGGGCGGCGGCGGCCAGGCCGGCGGCGCGCACCACGAAGCCGACCCGGCGGGCGTCGATCGTGCCCCGGGCGGCGGTGACCGCGCATGCCACGGCGAACACGGCGGCACCGGACAGGGCTACCAGGAAGGCGACCGAGCCGAGCGACGGCTCGACGTCACCGGGGGCGCGGGCGACGGCGAGGAGCAGGCAGAAGACGACGGTCAGCGGCGCCGCGGTGGTGGCCGCGGCGGCCACGCCGAGGCGGGCCCGCACGGTGTGGTGCGAGCCGAGGGCGGCCCGCCAGAGCGTCACCGGCAGGACGAGCAGCGCCGCCACGCCCAGCACGGTGACCACGGCACCAACCGGCGCGAGCGCGGTACGCCAGGACTCCCCCGCGATCGTCGGGAGCCCGGCGAACGGCTCGGTCGCGGTCGTCAGCAGCGCGTTGACGAGCGCGGCAGCACCGAGGACGAGACCCACGTACCGGTGGGTCCCGGGGGTGGCCGCGCCGGTACGGACGGCGGCCGAGGCGGTCAGTTGCAGCAGCGCGAGCGGTGGGATCCACGCCGAGTTCCACACCGCGACGGCCGGCCCGGCCCACTGGTGCCCGGCCGCGACGGTGGCCACCGCCAGGACGGTGAGCGCGAGGTACGCCAGCAGCGAGGCGGCGAGCCCGGTCGCCAGCCGGCCTGCGGCGCGGTGGCCCGACCGGGCGAGCCGGGACGCGGCGGTGGCCGCTGTCACGGCTGCGGCGGCCGGGGCGACGGCGCCGGCCGGCTCGGTCGTGAACCCGCCGTGACCGGCCGCTCCCAGGGCGACGAGCGCGACGGCACACGCCCCCGCCGTGGCTCCCGCGAGGACGGGCAGGCCCAGCAGCGCGGGCACCGGGCGGGCGGAGGCGGTCATCGGCGCCCCCGCCGGCGCCGGGCGGACGAGTGCCGGCCGGCGGCGGCCCGGGTCAGATGCGCGCCCACCGGCACATTCAACCCGGTAACCCGCCCGGAGGTCGATCCCGTGGCGTGCGGCGCCGGTTTGTCACCACCGCGCGGGCGCGGCGACGGCCGGCGGCGCGGCATTGGACTGATCGCTGACGACGAGAAAGGCCGTGTCGAGTGATCGACACGGCCTTTCCGCTGGTGGGCGATACTGGGTTTGAACCAGTGACCTCTTCCGTGTCAAGGAAGCGCGCTCCCACTGCGCCAATCGCCCTCGTCTAATGCCGAGGTGGAGACGGGATTTGAACCCGTGTACACGGCTTTGCAGGCCGTTGCCTCGCCTCTCGGCCACTCCACCGAGGTTGCCCCCGAACTGCGTGGCGGCATCTCCGAGCGGACGACGGGATTCGAACCCGCGACCCTCACCTTGGCAAGGTGATGCGCTACCAGCTGCGCTACGTCCGCACGCCCCGGTGTTATCCGGTGACGGATGAGAACTTTAGCCGAGCCCGGGAACGGTTGCCAAATCGGGTCCCCTTTCCGGCGCGTCCGGGGTGGCCGGGGCCTCGCCCCGCAGGCTTCCTAGGAGCCTGGGTGGCTGGCTCGAAAGGGTAGTCGCGAAGGCCGCGACCTGCCCGAATCCGGGCGGCGCGTCGAGTGTCCGGCATCCGACTGTCCCATCGACGACCGGCCGCTTCGGTAACTCCTCGTGGTCATTCGGATGGGTTACCGTGACCCGGTGACGAGACGAGCCGCCGAGATCCGCCTGGACGCGCTGCTGCGTACGGCCTGCGAGGTGATCGCGGAACGAGGGCTCGCCAACACCCGCACCGCGGACGTGGCCGAGGCCGCCGGGGTCAGCCAGGCGCTCGTGTTCTACCACTTCGCGACGAAGGACCGGCTGCTCGCGCAGGCCTTCGCGTACGCGGTCGAGCAGGATCTGGCCCGCCTCGACGCGGTGCTGCGCTCCTCCGCCCCGCCGCTTGCCAAGCTGCGCCGGATGCTGCGCCTCTACACACCCACCGGCCGGGCCACCTCGTGGTCGATGTGGATCGACGGGTGGGCGGAGTCGCTGCGTACCCCGGAGTTGGAGAAGCTCTCCCGCCGCCTCGACCTGCGGTGGCGGCAGGACCTGGCCGCGGTGATCACCGCCGGGGTCGCCGAGGGCACGTTCGACTGCCCCGACCCGGCGGGCGCGGCCTGGCGGATCAGCGCGGTGATGGACGGGCTGGCGGTCCAGCTCGCGGTGCACGAGCGGGTGATCACCCGCCGGCAGATCGCCGAATGGATCCGCCTGGTCGCCGCCAGGGAACTGGGCCTGGAACCCAGCCAGCTCGACTGACTGTCCCACCCACCCCGCGCCGGTGATCAAGGAGTTCGTGTCTCCGTCCGGGCCGGCGGAGGACACCAACTCCTTGATCACCGGGAAGACCGCCCGAGGGGGTCAGTGCCAGCGGGGGCGGGGGCGTTCGAAGGGGGGTGCGAGCGTCTCCGGTTCGGCCGGCGCCGACGGGCGCAGGAGGCGGCGCATCCGCAGCAGCAGCCCGGCGCCGAGGAACAGCAGCAATCCGCCGAGCAGGAACGCGGCCTGCACCAGGCCGAAGCCGCCGCTGTCCGCCACCGGCCGCCCGGCCAGGCCACCCGGCGGCGGTGGCTCCACCGCGGCGTCGGTCGGCTCGCCGGTGGGTTCCTCGTCGGGCGCCTCGGACGACGGCTCGTCGCTCGGCGACTCCGAGGGCTCCGCGCTGCTCGGCGAGGGCGTCGGCTCGGCACCCTCCCCCACCACCTGACGGGAGGCGGTCCGCCGGGCCAGCAGGCGCAACTGCGGGTCGTACGCCTCGGCGGCGAAGCTCACCCGCCCGCGCCCGACGTCCTCGGCGAAGGCCACCCGGTAGCGGGCGGTCACGGTACGGCCGGGACAGAGCACCCCGGGGTCGAGTTGCCGGTCGGTGAGCCGGGCGGTGTCTCCCTCGGTGCGGATCTCCAGCGGGAACGATCCGCTGTCCTCCACCCGGTCCACCTTGAGCTGGTCCAGCCGCAGGCCCTGCACCCGCACCAGCATCGACCAGCGCACCTTGACACAGCCGCCCCCGTCGGAGCGGGACACCACGGCGGACAGCGTCTCCACCCGGTTCCCGGCGGTGAACTCGTCCGGCAGGCCGCTCAACTCGGTGGAGAAGGCAGCCGCCGCCCGCGCCGGCAGGGCTCCGCCGTACCCGGTCCCGGCCACGAAGGTCAGCACCAGTCCGATCCGCAGCGCGTGCCGCCAGCCGCTCACCACGCCTCCTCCCCCTCGGTCGTGTTCACAGGCAACGCTAGGAGCACGCCGGGGACGCCGGTAGACGGGCGTGTTCGCATCCAACGCCAAGAGAAGAGGGCTGTTTCACCGAGTGTGGTGAACCGGTCACGACGCCGCCGCGACACGCCCGGGATCGGGCCCGGCCGGGCGGTGGGACACAATTCTCCGGTGTCCGAGCTGTCCGCCGCGTTCGTCCGGCTGCACGCCCGCCTCGCCCCGGTCGCCTTCGTACCCGAGGTGCTGCTGCACCAGGCCGACGAGCCGATCGGCCTGTGGGAGCTGACCGAGGGCGAGTTCCGCAGTTCCCAGCCGCCGCCGTTCTGGGCGTTCGCCTGGGCCGGCGGGCAGGGCCTGGCCCGCTACGTCACCGACCACCCCGAGGTGGTCGCCGGCCGCCGGGTGCTCGACCTGGCCTCCGGCTCCGGCCTGGTCGCCGTCGCCGCCGCCCGCGCCGGCGCCGCCGCCGTCCGGGCGGTCGAGGTGGACGAGCGGGCCGTCGCGGCCGTCGCGCTCAATGCCGAGGCCAACGGGGTACGCGTCGACGCCGAACTCGGCGACATCCTCGATGACGACGCCGGGGACGCCGAGGTGGTGCTGGCCGGGGACGTCTTCTACAGCGAGGCGATGGCCCGCCGGATGCTGCGCTTCCTGCTCCGGGCCGCCCGCGCCGGTGCCCGGGTGCTGGTGGGCGACCCGGGACGGGCGTTCCTGCCGCGCGAGCGTTTCCACGAGCTGGCCGCGTACGAGGTGCCGGTCTCCGAGGCGCTGGAGAGCGTACGGGTGAAGCACACCACCGTCTGGGAGCTGGACCCGAACCCGCCCGGGGCCCGCCGCTAGCGTTACCGGGTGCTGTTCCGGGGCTGGGGCGAGTCCGTCGACGAGCCGTGGCCGGACGCGGCCACAGTCGTCGACCACGTCGGCGTGCCGCACCTCGTGGTGACCCGGCACGCGCTCGTACGCGAACTGCTCACCGACCCGGTGACGTTCCAGCCGGACAACGCGCTCGACGCGGTCACGCCGATCCCGGTCGCCGCGCTGCGGGTGCTCGCCGGGCACCGGTTCCGGCTGCCGCCGACGCTGGCGAACAACGGCAGCGCCAGCCACCCGGAGATCCGCGGCATCGTGGCCGACGCGCTGCACCCGCACCGGGTGGACGCCCAGCGCCGATGGCTGACCGGGCTGGTCCGCGAGCGCGTGGCCACCCTGGCCGCGGCGCTGGATGAGGGCCGCCCGGTCGACCTGTACGCGGGCCTCGCCGCCGACCTGCCGCTGCTGGTGCTGGCCCGGCTGGTCGACCTGCCGGACGCCCCGGTGGGCGCGGTGAAGGACTTCGCCCGCGCCGCGCTGGAGCTGTTCTGGGCGCCCCTCGACGAGCGCCGGCAACTCGCGCTCGCCGCCGAGGTGGGCCGGTTCCACACCGTGCTGCGGGAGTTCGCCGCGACCGGGGGCGGGCTCGCCGCGCGGCTGCGCGACGCCGGGCACTCCCCCGACGTGGTCGTCGGTGCGCTGTTCTTCCTGCTGGTCGCCGGCCAGGAGACCACCTCGCAGTTCCTCACCCTGCTGCTGCACCGGCTGTCCCGCGAACCGGCGGTACGGGCCGGGCTGCGCGCCGGCACGGTGGCGGTGGACGACGTGGTCGAGGAGGGGCTGCGGCTGGAGCCGCCGATCGTCACGTGGCGGCGGGTGGCGGCGGTCGACACCACGCTCGGCGGCCTGCCCGTGGCGGCGGGTACCAGCATCGTGGCCTGGCTGGCCCGCGCCGGGCGCGACCCGGCGGTGGTCGAGGCGCCCGGTGAGTTCCGCCCCGGGCAGCCCGGCTCGCGGCGGCACCTGGCGTTCGGCGCCGGGCCGCACCGCTGCGTCGGCGCGCAGCTGGCCCGGATGGAGGCCGCGGTGGTGGTCGCGGAGGCCACCGCGCTGCTCGACGGCGTGACTGTGGTCCGTCCACCGTGGTGCCCGGACAACCTGACCTTCCGGATGCCCGACGCGTTCGTGGTCAGCCGCGCCTGAGCGCTGCGGGTGTTAGGAAGGGACCCTTTACCTACCGGAGGCGTTAACAGGGGGCCCTGCCTTACTCCTCGGCCCAGGCCCGCCAGTCGTCGAGCACGCCGTACAGGGCGGGGGTGAGCCAGCCCGGCGCGGACCGGCGGAACACGCCCGGGTCCATGCCGCCCGCGCCGGCCGGCACCGCGCCGAGCAGGTTCGGCAGCAGCTCGGACAGGTTGAGCCAGTGCACCAGCTCCGGTTCGGCCGGCCAGGCGCCGATCACCACGCCGGCCGGCACGGCCCGCCGTTCCAGCGCCTCCAGCGTCAGCGCGGTGTGGTTGAGCGTGCCGAGCCCGGCCCGCGCCACCACCACCGCGGGCGCGCCGAGCGACACCGCCAGGTCGGCCACCGTCCACGGCTCGCCGGACGGGCGCAGCCCCATCGGTACGAGCAGACCGCCCGCGCCCTCGACGAGCACCAGGTCGTGCTTGTCCGCCTCCTCGCGGATCGCGTCGACCGCGTTGTACAGCTCCAGCGGCGGCAGCTCCGCCACCCGGGCCGCTGCCAGCGGGGCCAGCGGATCGGGATAGCTGGCGAGCGTCCGGCCGGTCAGCGGGGCGGCCAGCCGGGTCACCGCGTCGACGTCGCCGGGCTCGCCGGTGGCCGTACCCGTCTGGCCGGGCTTGACCACGGCGACCCGCAGCCCGGCCGCCTGCGCTGCGGCGGCGACGGCGGCTGTCACCACCGTCTTGCCGACCTCGGTGTCGGTGCCGGTCACCAGCACCGGCCCGGTCCAGGCGTCGCCGAGGCTCATGGGGCACACTCCACGATCACGTCCAGGGCCCGGTCGAAGTCGGCCCGGTCCACGCCGGCGCTGACGGTGAGCCGCAGCCGGGAGCGGCTGTCCGGGGTGGACGGCGGACGGAAGCAGCCGACGGCGACGCCCCGGTCCCGGCAGGCGGCGGCCCAGGCGGTCGCCTCCTGCGGTCCGGGAGCGGTCACCGAGATCACCGCGCCGTCCGGGGCGGACACGGACAGCCCGGCCGCGCCGAGCCGCCGCACCGCAGCGGCGACCCGGTCGGCCAGGTCGGCGCGCAGCGCGTCCCCGTCGCGGGCCAGCCGCACCGCGGCGCGCACCCCGGCCACCACGGCGGGCGGCGGCGCGGTGTCGAAGATGAACGTGCGGCCGGTCTCCACCAGGTGACGGACGAACTCCGCCGGCCCGGCGACCACGCCACCGGCCCCGCCGAGCGCCTTGGAGAGCGTCGCGGTGACCACCACGTCGGGCGCGCCGGCGAGCCCGGCGGCGGCCACCCCGCCGGCCCCGGCCGGGCCGGTGACGCCGAGCGCGTGCGCGTCGTCGACGAGCAGCAGCGCGCCGTGGCGGCGGGCCACCGCGTGCAGCTCCGCGAGCGGGGCCAGGTCGCCGTCGACGGAGAAGACCGACTCGGTCACCACCACCGCCGGTCGGCCCGGCGCGGCGGCCAGCGCGGCGGCCACCGCGGCGACGTCGGCGTGCGGCGTCACGAGCGTCTCGGCGCCGGAGATCCGGCAGCCGTCGATCAGCGAGGCGTGGTTGTGGGCGTCGGAGACGAGCAGCGTACGCGGCTGCGCCAGCCCCCGGACGGCGGCGAGGTTGGCCAGGTAGCCGGAGGAGAACACGAGCGCCCGGTCGACGCCCAGCCAGCCGGCCAGGTCGTCCTCCAGCGCGTGGTGGGCGTCGGTGGACCCGCGCACCAGACGCGACCCGGTGGCGCCCAGCCCGTACGCGGACAGGGCCTCTGCCGCGGCGGCGGTGACCTCGGGGTGGGTGGCCAGGCCGAGGTAGTCGTTGCCGGCCAGGTCGACCACGGCGTCGTCGGCGGCGCGGGGGCGCAGCGTGCGGGTCAGTCCCGCCCGGGCCCGCAGCTCGGCGCGGCGGTCCAGGGCCGCGAGCCAGTCCGCCACCGTGCCGCTCCTCCCCGCCGACCGTCGCCCTTCCGGGCGCTTCCGCGGGGCGAAGTTACCACCCACGCCGAGGGCCCCGGCGTGGCGCGGTCCCGGCTCGCCGGAGGGCAGGCGGCGGCTGTTTCCCGCGCTCATGGTGGCCTGTTAGGTTACGAGCCATGCCAGAGATCCTCGACCAGGCCCGGGAGCGGGTGCTGGGCAACGGTGTCGGCCTCGACGAGGCCGGTGTCCTCGCGGTGCTGAACCTTCCCGACGAGCACCTGCCCGCCGCGCTCCAGCTCGCGCACGAGGTCCGGATGCGCTGGTGCGGTCCGGAGGTCGAGGTCGAGGGCATCGTCTCGCTGAAGACCGGCGGCTGCCCGGAGGACTGCCACTTCTGCTCGCAGTCCGGCCTGTTCACCTCGCCGGTGCGTTCGGTCTGGCTGGACATCCCGGCGCTGGTCGAGGCCGCGAAGCAGACCGCCGCGACCGGCGCGACCGAGTTCTGCATCGTGGCCGCGGTGCGCGGCCCGGACGCCCGGCTGATGAAGCAGATGCGCGAGGGCGTCGCCGCGATCCGCGCCGCTGTCGACATCCAGGTCGCCGCCTCGCTCGGCATGCTCACCAAGGAGCAGGTCGACGAGCTGGTCGAGATGGGCGTGCACCGCTACAACCACAACCTGGAGACCTGCCGCTCCTACTTCCCGAACGTGGTCACCACGCACTCGTGGGAGGAGCGCTGGGAGACGCTGCGGATGGTCCGCGAGTCCGGCATGGAGGTCTGCTGCGGCGGCATCCTCGGCCTCGGCGAGACGGTCGAGCAGCGGGCCGAGTTCGCCGCGCAGCTCGCCGAGCTGGACCCGCACGAGGTGCCGCTGAACTTCCTCAACCCGCGCCCCGGCACCCCGCTCGGTGACCGCCCGGTGGTGGAGGGCAAGGACGCGCTGCGCGCCATCGCCGCGTTCCGGCTGGCCATGCCGCGCACGATCCTGCGGTACGCGGGGGGCCGCGAACTCACCCTCGGTGACCTCGGCACCCGCGACGGTCTGCTCGGCGGCATCAACGCGGTGATCGTCGGCAACTACCTGACCACGCTGGGGCGGCCGGCGACGGCCGACCTGAAGCTGCTGGAAGACCTGAAGATGCCGGTGAAGGCGCTCTCGGCGACCCTGTGAGGCAGCGGTGACCGAATCCTCCCCCGCCACCACGGCGGCCCCCGCCGCGCTCTGGTGCGACAGGTGCGGCGAGTCGGTGGCGGCCGGGCCGCACCCGGCGTGCGAGACGGCGCGGGCGTGGGAGCCGCCGCGCTGGTGCGCGTCGTGCCGGCGGCGGATGAAGGTGCAGGTCGTACCGGCCGGCTGGTCGGCCGTCTGCGTCGAGCACGGCGAGCGGCGGGGCTGAGGCGTGCTGCGCGGGCGAGCGGTGACACTGCGACCGGTGACCGACGCGGACGTGGCCGCGCTGGCCGCGATCCGGGCCACCCCGGAGGTGCGCCGCTGGTGGCGCGGCGGTGACGACCTGGCCGAGTCGGTGCGGGCCGACCTGGCCGACGACGCGCTGACGATGTACGCCGTCGAGCACGACGGCCGGCTGGTCGGCGCGATCCAGTGGTACGCCGAGACCGACCCGGACTACCGCCACGCCAGCCTGGACGTCTTCCTCGACCCGGCGGTACGCGGCGCCGGGCTGGGCGGGGACGCGATCCGCACGCTGGTCCGGCACCTGGTCGACGAGTACGGCCACCACCGGTTCACCATCGACCCGGCGGCGGCGAACACGGCGGCGATCCGCGCGTACGCGAAGGTGGGGTTCCGTCCGGTGGGCATCATGCGCCGCTACGAGCGCGGCGCGGACGGGCGCTGGCACGACGCGCTGCTGATGGATCTGCTCGCCGAGGACCTGGCCGGCTAAGTCAGCCGGCCCAGAGCAGGTTGCCGTCGGGCAGGCGGCGGGCGCCTTCGGCGGGCCGGTGCGGGCTGAGCCGGCCGTCCGGCATGAGGTGCGACACCGGCACGCCGCGGCCGAGCACGGCGACGTCGGCGATCAGCCGCCGGTGGCAGCGCCACCAGACGCTCTCGCTGCACATCACCGCCGTGGTCCGCAGCGCGGCGTCGGCGAGCACCTCGTCCAGGGCCACGTCGAAGTCGGGCGTGCGGGTGTACGCGGCGTACGCCCGGAAGGCCGCGACCGTCCACCAGGTGTCCGCTTCCGGCTCTCCGGCGCGGACGTGCCGGCGGCCGCCGAGGCGCGGCTCCCAGCGGTAGCCGATGCCCCTTCCGGGCAGCCAGCGTTCCATCGCCTCGCGGCGGACGTCCGGGTTAGTCCGGCTGGCCGGGTAGCGGCGCACGTCCACCACGAATGTGACCTCCGCGCCGGCCAGCAGTTCCCCGAGCTGGTCCCGGCCGGCGGCCCCGTGCCCGACGGTCACCAGCGCGCGCTCCATCGACCCAGCTTGCCCCGGGCCGCCGCGGTCCGCCCACCGGCCGGGCACGGTCCACCCGAAAAGCGTGCCCGGCACCACGCGGTGCCGGGCACGCCTCGGTTGTGCGCGGTGGGGCCTAGCGCTGGAGGGTCAGCACACCCGGCCGCCACGGCAGCAGGTTGTAGTCGCCTCCCGCACTGGGGTTCTTGCCCTGGTACAGGAACTGGAGGTTGCAGGCGTCCACGGTCTTGGTCTGGTCGGGGTTGGTGCGGACCAGGTCACCGTGGCTGATGTCGTTCGTCCACGTCGCGCCGCTGTTGGCCTTGCCGGCGAAGGGGTTGCTCTCGCTGGCGGCCTGCGGGGTCCACGATCCGCTCAGGCTGTTCGACGTGAACGACCGGAAGTAGCGGCCCTGGCTCCCGATCGCCTCGACGATCATGAGGTACTGGTTCTGGCCGGCCACCTTGTAGACCTCGACGCCCTCGAACAGATTGTTCGTCGAGTCGGTCATGATCGTCGTGTAGTTCGAGCCGAAGCTGCCCGGGAAGTTCCCGAGCGGCATGCTCGACCGGTAGATCTTGCCGTTGTCCCCGGCGAAGAACAGGTACATGTTCTGGTCGTCGCCGATGAGCGTCTGGTCGATGACGCCGTACGGGGCGTCGGGCAGGGTGGCGGTGGAGAGCGTCTGCGCCGAGGACCAGCCGTTGGCGTTCGTCGGGTCGCTCGACGTCTTGTAGCTGAACGAGGTCGGTCCCCACTGGTACGCCAGCACCCAGATGTTCTTCGGCGCGAAGTACAGCAGCGTGGGCGCCACGGTGCCCTGGCTCATCCCGGTCTGGCCGGCCGAGGCCATGTCGGACCAGTTCGTGAACGGGGTGAAGTTCATCGAGCTGTACTGGCCGCTGCTGTTGACGTACGACCCGTAGACCAGGTGCTTGCCGTTGTGGACCACGTTGGTGAAGTCCTTGAGCGAGACCCAGCCGTTCTGCGGGTTCGCCAGCGCGCCGGTCGACGACCACCGGTAGGTCGACGGGAGCGCGCAGCCACCCGGCGGCGGCGTCGTGGTCGGCGGCGGCGTGGTCGGGGGCGTGGTGCCGCCGAAGTCGGTCCGCCACTGCTGGTTGGTCTGTCCGTGGCAGTCGTACAACTGGACCTGCTGGCCGTTGCCGGTGCCCCAGACGTCCAGGCAGCGGCCGGACTGCACGCCGCTGATGGTGCCGTTGGAGTTGATGTTCCACTGCTGGTTGGACTGACCGTTGCAGTCCCAGATGATGATTCCGGTGCCGTTCGCGGTGGCCGCGCCGTTCGCGTCGAGGCACTTGCTGCCGTAGACCATCAGCTGCTTGCTCGAGGTGTACGTCCACTGCTGGTTCGACTGGCCGTTGCAGTCGTAGAGCTGGACCCGGGTGCCGTTCGTCTGCGTGGCGTTCGGCACGTCGATGCAGCGGCCCGACTGCACGCCGACGATCCGTCCGGCGCCGCCGCTCGGCGGCGGGGTCGTGGTCGGGGTGGTGGTCGGGGTCGTGGTCGGCCCGGCCGCGTTGAGGGCGTTGAGGACCGAGGTGTACGCGGCCTTCTTGTTGCCGCCGCCGTCGAACAGCAACGGGTTCTCGTTCGAACGCCACGAGTCGCTGTCCCGGACACCCCACACGGTGATGCCGATGCAGCGCGGCACGTTCAGGCACGCCTGGGTCAGCCCGGCGTACTGGCTGGTCGACGAGTTGGTGACGTCGACCTCGGTCAACGCCACGTCGACACCGAGGGCGGCGAAGCTGGACAGCGTGGTCTGGAAGTTGCTCGGCAGGGAGCTGCCGCCGGTGAAGTGGGTCTGCAGGCCGACGCAGTCGATCGGGACGCCCCGGGACTTGAAGTCCTGGATCATCCGGTAGACGCCCTGGGTCTTGCCGTACGACCAGTTCTCGATGTTGTAGTCGTTGTAGCAGAGCTTCACCGACGGGTCGGCCGCCCGCGCGGTCCGGAACGCCACCTCGATCCAGTCGTTTCCGGTGCCCTGAAGGTTCGACTGACGACGGCTGCCGTCCTCGTTGAACGCCTCGTTCACCACGTCCCACGCGGCCAGCTTGCCCTTGTAGTGGGCCATCACCCCGTTGATGTGGTTGATCATCGCGTTGCGCAACGTGCTGCCCTGCATGTTCTGCATCCAGGGCGGCTGCTGGGCGTGCCAGGCCAGCGTGTGGCCGCGGACCTTCAGGCCGCGCTGGGTGGCCCAGTTGTAGATCTGGTCGCCGGAGGAGAAGTTGAACTGCCCCTGGTTGGGCTCCGTCGCGTCCGGCTTCATCTCGTTCTCAGCGGTGATCATGTTGAACTCACGCGCCGCGATGGTGCTGTAGGTCGAGTCGTTCAGCCGGCCCGCCGCGATCGCCGTGCCGAAGTACCGGCCCGACTGCGCGGCGGCCGCGCCCAGCGTGGACGCGGCGGCGTTCGCCGACGGCATCATCACCGCGACGGCGGCCACCGTCACGGCGCTCACCGCGCCGGCGAGCAGTGCCCGGACAGCGGGCGATCGCCGTCGCCGACTCCCGCCGCGATGAAGGGATGGACTCATTGCCATCGTGGCCTCCTTACTGGCCGACACCCAGGCCGTCGGGGCGGGACGACTGGACGTTCCGGTTGGGGTATCTAGCTTTGTCGATGCTTTCACCACGCGTCGGTGGGGACAATGGTGTTTCGGAAACGTTTCGGAAAAGTTCTGGCCGGGCGGGGGCGTGGCCGGTCACCCGGCCACGCCCCGCCGACCGGTCAGGAGACGGTGCAGGCGGAACCGTTCAGGGTGAAGGCGGCGGGCCTCGCGGTGCTGCCGGTGTGCGTGCCGTTGAAGCCGAAGCTCGTCGACGCCCCCGCCGCGATCGTCCCGTTGTAGGACAGGTTCGAGGCGGTCACCGCGGCGCCGGTCTGGGTCACGTTCGCCGACCACGCCTGCCCGACCTTCTGCCCGCTGCTCGGGAACGTGAACGCCAGCGTCCAGCCGTTGATCGCCGTGGTGCCGGTGTTGGCGACCGTGATGTTCGCGGTGAACCCGGTGTCCCAGGTGTTCGCCGTCCAGGTCACCGCGCAGCCGCCGCCGACCGGCGGGGCCGTGGTGGTCACCGTGACGCCGGGCGACGGGGGCGACACGTTTCCGGCCGCGTCCACCGCCACCACGGTGAAGGTGTACGTGGTGGAGGCGGTCAGCCCGGTCACCGCCAGCGTGGTGCCGGTGGCGGTGCCGACCAGGACGTTCCCGCCCCGGTAGACGCGATACCCGGTGACACCCACCGCGTCGGTGGACGGGCCCCAGGTCAGCGTCAGGCCGGTCGGGCCGACCGCCGAGGCGGTGGGCGTACCGGGTGCGGTCGGCGCTGTGGTGTCCGGCGCCGGGCCGGCCGGCGTGGTGACGCTGACCGCCGCCGACGACGCGGACCGGTTGCCGGCGCCATCGAGCGCCCGCACGGTGAACTGGTACGTCCGCTCCGGCGCCAGCCCGGTCACGGCCAGGGTGGTCCCGGTCGCGACGGTGACGACCGGGTCGGCGCCGGCCGAGGTACGGGTCACCTCGTACCCGGCCAGGCCGCTGCCGCCGGTGTCGGTGGAGGCAGCCCAGGTCAGCGTGAGCCCGCTGGACGTGACGGCGGACGCCACGGGCGTGCCGGGCACGCTCGGCGCGGTGGTGTCCGGGGTGACCGGTCCCGGCTCCTCGCCCCAGACGCGCACGCCGCCGGAGTAGAGCGGCACCTTGCGGTTCGGCCCGGCCGTGGCCTGGTACGACGGGTCGTTGGTCGGATCCCAGGTGCCGCCCTCCGGCACGCCGATCTTGAACTGGACCTCCATCCGGTGCTGCGACTGGCCGGCGGGCGCGATGGTGTAGCCGGTGCAGTCGACCTCGACGTACCAGATGTCGCCGGAGAACTGCTTCGCGGTGGACGGGGACGGGCAGCCCTGGGTGTAGCCGGGCGTGACTGTCACCGGGCCGGTGCCGTCGGGCCGGAAGAAGTACCGGAACTTCCCGGTGGTCAGCGCCCGGGCCGGGAACGCCGACTTGTTGTAGATGATCGCCTTCAGCCCGGTGGCGCGCGACTCGGCCTGCATGACAGTGGTCTCCACCGTCATCTCGTCCATGTCGGGCGTCTCGGCGGACGGGAAACCGGCGCGCGGGCTGCCACCGTACTCGTTGGCGAGCCGGGCCAGCGCGGAGGTGAAGCCGGCGTTGTAGTCGGTGGCCACCTCGTTCATCACGTAGTCGGACCGGCTGTCGGTGTACGCGTCGTTGGCCGAGGACGGGCCGCCGACCAGCGCGCCGTAGAGCACGTGGCGGGTCTCGACGGGCACGGTCTGGCTGTCCCACCAGGAGCCGTGCGCGGTGCGGTGGTGCGGGTTGCGCGGCGAGTTGGCGCCGAAGCCGATCTGGTAGCTGGAGTTGCGCGGGTTGTCGCCGAGCGCGTAGTTGATCTGCCGGACGGCGAAGTCGTGGTAGCGCGCCTTACGCGTGGTGTCTGTGGTCTTGTCGCTGTAGACCAGCGCGGCGAACGCCGTGTTCGAGGCGTACCGCAGCGCGCCCCAGGAGTCGAGCACCGCCATCCCGCCGGGCGAGTACGGCACCCGCTGCCCGTTGACGCCCACCGTCCAGTAGTCCAGCCACCGGTTGGCGTCGTCGGCGTACTTCTGCTTGCCGGTCAGGTTCGCCAGCAGCACGTAAGCGCCGAACTGCTTGTTGTCCCAGGCGATGGTCCACTTGTAGGAGCGGGTGGTGGACTGCGGCTCGGTGCCGAGCTTGTCGTACTCGCTCTCGGCCTTGGTCAGGTAGGTGGCGTCGCCGGTGGCCCGGTGCAGCCAGATCGCGCCCCACACCAGCTCGTCCTGGTAGCCGCTCCACGACTTGTAGAAGCTCGTCGCGTCGGTGATGCACTCGTGGTAGCTCTTCCGCACGGTGTCGGCGAACGTGTAGAGCTGCTTGGCGTGGCCGAGCAGCTTGTCCGCATAGGCCGCGTCGGTGGGCCGGAAGACCATGGACGAGGCGGCCATCGCGGCCGCCGTCTCCCCCGCCAGGTCCGCGCCGCCACAGCTCGCGTCGATCTTGTACGCGGGCCGCGCCATCGGCATCACCTCGGCCGGGCCCCACCACTTGTGGTCGTCGTCGCCCTTGCCGACCTGTCCGTAGAGGACGTTCGGGGCGACGTGCGCCTTGACGAAGTAGTCGTTGACGAAGCGCAGGTTGTTCAGCAGGTGGGTGAGCTGGCCGGAGGCGACGTACCCGTCGCGGTACTCGACCGCGCCCCACGCCAGCATAGTGGCGCTGAACGCCATCGGGAAGCCGAACTTCACGTGGTCACCGGCGTCGTACCAGCCGCCGGTGAGGTCGACACCGGCGTCGGCGCCGTCGGTGAGCGCCGAGTCGCCGCGCCAGGAGACGCGGTTCCAGGACGGCTTACGGCCGGACTGCTGCGCCTCGTAGAAGAACAGCGACTTCTGCAACGCCTCGGCGTAGTTGAACGCTGGTGCGGCCTGCGCGGCGGCGGACGCGGGTGGCGGGGCGGCGACGGCCGTGGCCAGGCCGACGGCCAGCGCGGCGCCTGCGGCGAACAGCCGGCGGAGCCGGGACCGGCCTCCGGGCGGCGATATCGGACGGGGCATGGCGAGCTCCTGTGGCTGGCGCCGGGGCGGCAGCCGGAGCGGGACGGGGATTCGGGGCTCCGGCTGCCGCGTGGCGGTGGTGGTGGGTATCCGGGAAGCCTCGGGAGCGCTCCCATGGATAAACGACAATGTAATGCGCCGTTCATCACAGGGGAAGAGCGCACTGATCCGGTACGTCCGGGCGTACTCACGGGTAACCATCGGGAGCTGGATCACACTATCGATAGAAATCGATATAGAGAGTGTTCTTTCCCAGCTCAGGGGCATCGCCGACGTGTCGAACGCACCCCCGAGGGGGTCAGCGGCAGCTCGGCCGTCCTGGCATACGAGCGTACGGTTGCCCGGCCGTTCGGCCCCGCGGGACAGTACGCCTCACCTGCGGTGCCATCGACGCCGCCGCTCCCCGGACGACACTGAGGAGATCGCGATGGCTCTACGACTCGCCGAGGGCACCTCCTGGTCCGACACGCTCGCCCGGGCGGTGGCCGCCACGCCCGAGGCGTTCGGCACCGGCCCCGACGGCGCCACCACGCTGCACAACCTCGTCCAGGGCGACTGGCGCGCGCTCGGCACGCCCACCGCCGTCCGTACCCCGGTGGACAACACCGTGCTGATCGGCCTGGCCCGCCTCGACGCCGACACCGCACGCGCCGCCGTCGCCCACGCCGCCGACGCGCACCGGGAGTGGGCGCAGACCCCGCTGGCCGAGCGCATCGCCCGGGTCACCGACGCGCTCGACGCGCTCACCGCGCACCGCGACCTGCTCGCCCTGCTGCTGGTCTGGGAGATCGGCAAGCCGTGGCGGCTGGCCTGCGCCGACGTGGACCGCGCACTGGACGGCGTGCGCTGGTACGTGCGGGAGATCGAGCGGATGCTCGCCGACGGCCGGGAGCCGCTGCCCGGCCCGGTCAGCAACATCGCCTCCTGGAACTACCCGATGAGCGTGCTGGTGCACGCCGAGCTGGTGCAGTTGCTGGCCGGCAACGCGGTGATCGCCAAGACCCCCTCCCAGGGCGGCGCGGTCTGCCTCACCGTCGCGCACGCGCTGATGCGCCGCGCCGGGCTGCCCGCCACGCTGCTGTCCGGCAGCGGCGAGGAACTGTCCGAGGTGCTCGTCCGCGCACCGGAGATCGGCGCGGTGGCGTTCGTCGGCGGGCGCTCCAACGGCGGCAAGGTCGCCGCCGCGCTGCTCGACTGCGACAAGCGGCACTTCATCGAGCAGGAGGGCCTGAACGCCTGGGGCATCTGGAACTTCTCCCAGTGGGACACGCTCGCCGCGCACCTGCGCAAGGGCTTCGAGTACGGCAAGCAGCGCTGCACCGCGTACCCCCGGTTCGTGGTCCAGCGCGACCTGGTCGACGAGTTCCTCGACATGTACCTGCCGGTGGTTCGCTCGATCCGCTTCGGCCATCCACTCGCGGTGGACGAGACGTGGCGGGCCGGCGACCCGTTGCCGGAGCTGGACTTCGGGCCGCTGATCAGCGGCGCCAAGGCCGACGAGCTGCGGCGCAAGGTCGACGAGGCGGTACGCGGCGGCGCCGTGCCGCTGCACCGCGGCAAGCTCGGCGGGGCGCCGTTCCTGGACGGGCAGGACACGTCCGCGTACGTCGCCCCGGCCGTGCTGCTGGCCCCGCCCGGCCGGTCCCGCCTCATGCACGCCGAGCCGTTCGGCCCGGTCGACACGATCGTCGTGGTGGACACCACAGACGAGCTGCTGGCCCAGATGAACGCCTCCAACGGCGCGCTCGTCGCGTCGCTGGCCTGCGACGACGAGGAGCTCGCCGGCAAGCTGGCGGTGGACCTCCAGGCCTTCAAGGTGGGCATCAACAAGCCGCGCTCCCGGGGCGACCGGGACGAGCCGTTCGGCGGCCGGGGCGCGTCCTGGAAGGGCGCGTTCGTCGGCGGCGACCTGCTCGTGCAGGCGGTCACAGTAGGCGGCGACGGCCGGCTCTACGGCAACTTCCCCGACTACAGCAGCTACCCGGCCACCTGATCGCGAACAGACGGGCGGGGCCCCCGCATCGGGAGCCCCGCCGTGTCACCGTCCTCCGTATCGGAGGTCGGCCCTGGTGGCGCGTGACCGCGCCGGTTGCGGCCGTCCGTCCGTACCCCTCGGGTGTGCCGCGCCGTTGCGGCGCACCTCCGTGGTCCGGCCGGCGGCCGTCAGCTCAACTCGACCGCTGTGCCGGCACCGCGGCCTCGGCGCGCGCGAACTGATCCGTCGGCTGCCGCACGGTCAGCGGCAGCGTCGCGGTCAGCACGGCGCCGTCGCGTTCCATCGCCACCGGCCGGTCCAGCCGGCGCAGCGTCCGCAGCATCGGCGTGTTCTCGGACTGCACGTGCAGCAGCACGGCGGCGTACCCGGCCCGGTCGGCGTGGCCCAGCAGGCGGCGCAGCAGCGCCGAGCCGAGACCCCGGCGCTGCCAGTCGTCGCGGACCAGCAGCGCCGCCTCGGCCTCGTCGCCCTCGCCGAGCAGGTTCGCCATCGCCACGACCGGCTCCGCCGCCCCGCCGGAGCCCGCCGTGGCGAGCAGTGTCACGCCCCGGGCCGGTTCCAGCAGCCGGCGCAGCCGGGCCGGCGACGGGTCCGCCGCACCGCTCAGGTAGCGCCGCTGCCGGCTGCGCGCCGAGCAGGCGGCGTGCAGGTCGCGTACGCCGGGGACGTCCTCGGCGGTCGCGGCCCGCACCGACACCTCGCCGCCGTCCGGCAGCACCAGCGTGATCCGGTCGGCGTCCCGCCGGGCGAGCGTGGCCGCCAGCTCGACCAGGGCCTGCGCGCGGGCGTACTCGGCCGGGGTGAAGCTGGGCTCCCGGCGGTGCAGTTCGTGGGCGCCGCCAGCCGGGTCGGCGAGCACCATCGTGGTGCCGCCCACCCCGCCCGGCGCGGCGGCGGGCGTCGGACGCCAGCTCACCGCGTCCGCGCCGAGCAGCGTCCGCAGCACCGCGCCGGTCGCCTCCGGGTCGCGGACCAGCCGCCCGGCGAGCCCGAGCACCCGGGTCGGCTCGTCGGCCAGCCCGCGCGCCTCGCTGCGCGCGACCCAGCAGTCCCGGCCCCGGCCCCGCTCGACGGCGGCCCGCAGCTCCGCCTCGGTCACCTGCTCGGGCGCGTCGACCAGAAAGTCGTCGACCGCGCCGGCCTCGGTGGTGTGCACCTGCACGCTGAGGATGTTGACCCCGCGCAACGCGAGGCTCGCCGTGAGCACCGACAGATAGCCGGGCCGGTCGTCCACGGTGGCTCGGATCCGCCACAGCGCCATGGTTGTCTCCCTTCCTCGGCACCGACCATGCCGTCCGCCTGTTGCGGGCCCGTTGCCCCGGGGTGACGCGGGCCGTCCGGTCAGGTGACGGTGGTCACGGGCGGCGTGCCGACCAGGTCCAGCCGGTCACCGAGGATCACCGCGCTGGCGCGGACGAGCTGGGCGAGTCGGTCCACCTCGGTGGAGTGGAACCCGGCGGCGGTGAGCGGTTCGCTGTGGTCGCGGGCGACCACGAGCACCAGCCCGGCCCGGCCGAACGGCGCCACCGCGTAGTGGTGGCCCTCCGGGCTGGTCATCGCGCGTGCCCGCAGCGGGGTCACCTCCGGCAGCCGGGGCGGCGCCGGCGCCCGCCAGCTCGCGTGCCCGACGGCGGCGACGCCGGCCCCGCCGCTGCGTGAGGCCCAGTCCAGGGGTACGACGGCGGCCACCGCCCAGTCCGCGGCGAGGAGCCCCGGCACCGCGTCGACGAGCGTGGCCATCCCCTCCACCGGGTTGGCCGCCACCTGGGCCAGCAGTTCGGCGTCCTGCCCGGTGGTGGTGGGCGCGCCGATCGCACGCCACACGCCGTCCACCCGGACGCCGGGGATCGCGGCCAGCCCGGCGAGCATCCGCTCCACCCGCGCCGCACCGGGCCAGACCACTGTGAAGTCGTCCACCGCCCGGCCGCCGAGCCGTTCCAGCACGACCACCTGCACGATGTCCGCGCCGGAGACGCCGAGTGTGCGGGCCACCTGGCCGAGCGTGCCCGGACGGTCCGGCAGGGTCACCCGAACTCTCAGCAGCATGTCTGATCCCCTCCGCTCGGCGGGCCGGCGGCGCGCCGGCAGGCTGGGGCCCAGCCTGCCGGTTGACCATTTCGCCCCTGTTGCAAGGGCATGTCCCGCCGGGAAAACCCGACCTTGACAACAAAGCTGAGCTGCCATCAACTAATCGGATGACCGATCCGGCCGCCGATGTCGCCGCGCCCTCGACCGGTCCCGCCCCGCGCGGGCTCGACCTCGACCGGCTCGCCGCCCATCTGGCCGTCCACCGGCCGGACCTGAGCGGGCCGCTGTCGGCCCGGCTGATCGCCGGCGGCAAGTCCAACCTCACCTACCTGCTGCGCGCCGGCGACCGCGAGGTGGTGCTGCGCCGGCCGCCGCTGGGGCACGTGCTGGCCACCGCGCACGACATGGTCCGCGAGCACCGGGTGATCTCGGCGCTCGCGCCGACCGGCGTACCGGTGCCGGAAGCGCTGCTGCTCTGCGCCGACGACCATGTCATCGGCGCGCCGTTCTACCTGATGGCGAAGGTCGACGGCGAGGTCTACCGGCGGCGGGAGCAGACCGACACGCTCACCGACGCGCAGCGGCGCGACCTCGCGATGGCGATGATGGACACGCTCGCCACGCTGCACCGGGTCGAGCCGGCCGAGGTGGGGCTCGCCGACTTCGGCCGCCCGGCGGGCTACCTGGCCCGGCAGGTACGCCGCTGGGCCGGCCAGCTCGACCGGTCCCGCAGCCGGCCACTGCCCGGCATCGACCAGCTGCGCGACGCGCTGGCCGCCAGCGTGCCCGAGGGCGCCAACGCCGGCCGGATCGTGCACGGCGACTACCGGCTGGACAACCTCCTCGCCACCGTCGACCCGGTGGCCGTGCGGGCCGTGCTCGACTGGGAGATGGCCACCCTCGGCGACCCGCTGGCCGACCTCGGCCTGCTGCTGACGTACTGGGACGTGCTCGGCGACAGCGACCACGGCGAGGGCAACCCGGTGGCCGACGGCATCGGGCCGCGCGCCGGCTTCCCCACCGGCGCCGAACTGATCGAGCGGTACGCCGGGCGCAGCGACGTCGACGTCGGCCCGCTGCACTGGCACGTGGCACTCGGCTGTTTCAAGCTCGCGGTGATCTGCGAGGGCATCCACTACCGGCACACGCTCGGGCAGACGCTGGGCGAGGGTTTCGACCGGATCGGCGACATGGTGGCGCCGCTCGTGGCACACGGGCTGCGCGCGGTGAGGGAGAGCTGATGGAGTTCGCGTACGACGACCGCACTGTCGAACTGCGGCAGCGGCTGGAGGCGTTCCTCACCGAGTGCGTCTACCCGGCCGAGCCGGTGCACCACGAGCAGGTGCTCGCGGCCGGCGACCCGTGGGCCCGCCCGCCGGTGATGGAGGAGCTGAAGGCGCAGGCGCGGGAGCGCGGGCTGTGGAACCTGTTCCTGCCGGACGCCCGCTACGGCGCCGGGCTGACCAACCTGCAGTACGCGCCGCTGGCCGAGCTGACCGGCCGCAGCCCGCACCTGGCCCCGGAGGCGCTCAACTGCGCCGCGCCGGACACCGGCAACATGGAACTGCTGGCCGAGTTCGGCTCGGAGGAGCAGCGCGAGCAGTGGCTCATGCCGCTGCTCGCCGGCGAGATCCGGTCCGCGTTCTGCATGACCGAGCCGGACGTGGCCTCCTCCGACGCGACGAACATCGGCACCCGGATCACCCGCGACGGCGACCACTACGTGATCAACGGCCGCAAGTGGTGGTCGTCCGGAGCGATGGACCCGCGCTGCGAGATCTTCATCGTGATGGGCAAGACCGACCCGGACGCCGAGCGGCACCGCCAGCAGAGCATGATCCTGGTCCCCCGGGACACCCCCGGCGTGACGGTACGGCGCGGGATGCGGGTCTTCGGCTACAGCGACGCCCCGCACGGCGGCCATGCCGAGATCGACTTCACCGACGTGCGGGTGCCGGCGGAGAACCTCGTCGGCGAGGAGGGCACCGGGTTCGCCATCGCCCAGGCCCGGCTCGGCCCCGGCCGCATCCACCACTGCATGCGCCTGGTCGGCATGGCCGAGCGGGCCCTGGAACTGCTCTGCCGCCGGGTGCTCGACCGGGTCGCGTTCGGCCGCCCGCTCGCCGAGCAGGGCGTGGTACGCGAGTGGATCGCCGAGTCGCGGGTCCGGATCGAGCAGGCCCGCCTGCTGGTGCTGAAGACCGCGTGGCTGATGGACACCGTCGGCAACAAGGGCGCGCACACCGAGATCCAGGCCATCAAGATCGCTACGCCGCTGATGGCCGAGTGGGTGATCGACAAGGCGATACAGGCGTACGGCGGGGCCGGGGTCAGCCAGGACACCCCGCTGGCCGAGCTGTGGGCGCAGGCCCGCACGCTGCGCCTGGCCGACGGTCCGGACGAGGTCCACCGCGCGTCGCTGGCCCGGCGCGAGCTGCGCCGCTGGGCCTGACCGGCTCAGCCGAGGGGGTTTGTCAGGCGGAGGCCCGGTGGATCAGTTCGGTGTCCAGCAGCACGTGCGGGGAGGGGACCTCCTCGCCGCGGATGCGGGAGACCAGCAGCCGGGCCATCTGCCGGCCCATCTCCTCCACCGGCTGGAACACGGTGGTCAGCGGCGGCTCGGCCTGGCGCGCGATCGGGGCGTCGTCGAAACCGATCACCGCCACGTCCTCGGGCACCCGGCGGCCGGCCTCGCGCAACGCGCGCAGCGCGCCGAAGGCCATCAGGTCGGAGGCGACGAACACGGCGTCCAGTTCCGGGCAGACGTCGAGCAGCCGGCGCATGGCCGCGGTGCCGCTGCCCTCGCTGAAGTCGCCGTACGCGATCAGACTCGGATCGACCCGGCCGCCGGCCGCGCGCACGGCCTCCTGGTAGCCGGAGAGCCGGGCCAGGCCGGCGCCCATGTCCTGCGGGCCGGCGATGGTCGCGACCCGCCGGCGGCCCTTGCGGAACAGGTGCTCCACCGCCTGCCGCGCGCCACCGACGTTGTCCATGTCGACGAACCACGCCGGCTGCGCGTTCGGGTGCAGCATCCGGGCCGGGCGGCCGCCGAGCACCGTCGGCAGGCCGCGCTCCTCCAGCAGCGTGGGCAGCGGGTCGGAGTCGTGCAGGGAGAGCAGGAGTACGCCGTCCACGTGCTGGTTGGTCAGGTGGTGCTCGACCCGTTCCCGCTCGATCGGCGACTGCACCATGGCCAGCCAGAGCTGCATCGGCGTCTCCACCAGCCCGGAGCTGACACCCCGGACGATGGCCGCGAAGAACGGCTCGGTGAAGACCCGCTCCCCCGACTCGGACACGACCAGGGCGACCGAGTCGGTCCGCTGGGTGACCAGCGCACGGGCGGCGCGGTTCGGCACGTACCCCAGCTCGGCGATGGCCTGCTGGACCGCGGCCCGAGCCTCCGGGCTGACCTGCGGCGACCCGTTGACCACGCGGGAGACCGTGCCGCGCCCGACGCCGGCGCGGGCCGCGACCGCGTCGAGGGTCGGACGCCCGAGCGAGCGGGTGCGCTGCGTTGTCATCGTCTGTGCTCCTCCGACGGTCGGGCGGGCCCGGCACCGATTGGGGCGTCGGCGCCGGGCCGCCCGTTACTGGCTGGCCCAGCTTATTGTGCGGGCAGTCCGTTGCGTCGGATCACGTCGGCGTACCACCTGGCGCTGGACTTCGCGATCCGGGCCTGGCTGTCGTAGTCGACATAGACCATGCCGAACCGCTTCGTGTAGCCCCAGGCCCACTCGAAGTTGTCCATCAGCGACCAGGCGAAGTAGCCCTTGAGCGGCACACCGGCCTCGATCGCGGCGTGCGACGCGCGCAGGTGCGCGGCGAAGTAGGCCAGCCGGTCCGGGTCGTCCACCCGGCCGTCGACCACCTCGTCGACGAACGCCGAGCCGTTCTCGGTGACGTAGATCGGCAGGTCGGTGTACTCCCGGTGGACCCGCTCCAGCGTCTCCACCAGGCCCGGTGCGTCGATCTCCCAGTCCATGTCCGTCACCGGGACACCCCGGGTGACGAACCGGACGTCCTCGCTGCCCGGCCAGCAGGACGGCGCCCGCCAGTAGGGCTCCGGCTCCGCGCCCTCGACCGGCGCGGCGACCACGTGCCGGCTGTAGTAGTTGACGCCGACCATGTCCAGCGGCGTGGAGATGGTGGCCAGGTCGCCGTCGCGCACGTGCCCCATGTCGGTGACACCGCGCAGGTCCGCCACGAGGTCCGCCGGGTACGCGCCGCGCAGCACCGGGTCGAGGAAGAACCGGTTCGCCAGCGCGTCGATCCGCCGGGCCGCGTCGGCGTCCGCCGCCGACTCGCTCGCCGGGGTGACCGGGTAGAGGTTGACGGTGATGCCGAGCTGCGCCTCCGGGCGGGCCGCGCGTACCGCCTGCACGGCCAGGCCGTGACCGAGCATCAGGTGGTGCCCGGCCCGGACCGCGTCCGCGCCGTTCCGGCGGCCCGGCGCGTGCACGCCGGAGCCGTAGCCGAGGAACGCCGAGCACCACGGCTCGTTCAGCGTGGTGAAGTACTTCACCCGGTCACCGAGCGCCTCGGCGACCAGGTGGGCGTACTCGGCGAAGCGGCCGGCGGTGTCCCGGGCCGGCCAGCCGCCCGCGTCCTCCAGCGGCTGCGGCAGATCCCAGTGGTAGAGCGTCAGCCACGGCTCGATGCCGTGGCCGAGCAGCTCGTCGATCAACCGGCGGTAGAAGTCCATGCCCTCCTGGTTGATCCCGCCCGTGCCGCCCGGCTGCACCCGCGGCCAGCTCACCGAGAAGCGGTACGACCGCAGGCCCAGGTCGGCCATCAGCCGCACGTCGTCAGGCATCCGGTGGTAGTGGTCGCACGCCACGTCGCCGGTGTGCCCGGCCACCGTCCGGCCCTCGGTGTGGCTGAAGGTGTCCCAGATCGACGGGGCACGGCCGCCCTCCGTCGCCGCGCCCTCGATCTGGTACGCGGCGGTGGCCGCGCCCCAGAGGAAGTCGGGCGGGAAGGTGAGGGCCGGACCGGCGTCGAGGACGCCGACGGCGGGTGGGCTTGCTGGGTTGCTCACGACTTGACGGCGCCTTCCATGATGCCGCCGATGATCTGGCGGCCGAACAGAACGAACACGACGAACAGGGGCAGGGTCGCGATCAACGTACCGGCGAAGATCTGCGAGTTGTCGGCGAAGTAGGCGGTGTTGAGGCTGCGCAGCGAGATCTGGACGGTCGGGTTGGACGGGTCCGCCAGCACCACGAACGGCCAGAAGAACTGGTTCCACTGCTCCATGAAGGTCAGCAGACCCAGCACCGCGGCGGCCGGACGCAGCGCGGGCGCCACCACGTGCCAGTACACCCGCCAGGTGGAACAGCCGTCCACCCGGGCCGCCTCGATCAACTCGTTCGGTACCGCCTGCTCGGCGTACTGGCGCATCATGAAGATGCCGAAGCCGCCGATCAGGAACGGAACGGTCACCGACGGCATGGTGTTCAGCCAGTCGAGCTTGGCCATCAGGATGTACAGCGGCAGCACGCCGAGCTGGATCGGCACCATCATCGAGGTGAGGATGATCAGCAGCAGCGCGTTCTTGCCCCGGAAGCGCAGCTTGGCGAACGCGAAGCCGGCCAGCGAGCCGAAGAACACCGTCGCGACGGTGATCGTCCCGGAGACCAGGAACGAGTTCATCAGGCCCTTGACGATGTTGGCGTCGCTGTTGGCGAGCACCCGCTCGATGTTCTCGCCGAGCTTGCCGCCGGGCAGGAACGGCGGCGGCCAGGAGTTGGCCGCGTCGTTCGTCCGGCTGGCGATCACGATCATCCAGTAGAACGGGAACAGGGAGAGCAGCACGCCGAAGATCAGGCCGATCATGGTGAGCGGGCTGGCCTTCCAGAGCCGCTCGGCCCGGTGGGTGGTCTTCACCGGCGGGTTCTGCCGGGTGGGCGGGCGGACGGCGGTGGTCGTCATCTCGTCACCTCACTTGTCGGAGCTGATGCGGCGGGCGAGCAGGTAGTTGATCGCCGACATCAACGCGATGAGCACGAAGAGCACGAGCGCGACCGCCCCGGCGTACCCCCACCGGAAGCGCTGGTTCATCACGTCGAGCAGGTACATCGTGATGGTCTGGAACTGGCCCTCCGAACCGCCGGAGAGACCACCCGAGCCGCTGGTGAACAGCAGGGGCTCGGTGAACAGCTGCAGGCCGCCGATGGTGGAGATGATCAGCGTGAAGATGATCGTGGGGCGCAGCTGCGGGACCGTGATGGACCAGAACTGACGCCGCCGGGAGGCGCCGTCCAGCGCCGCGGCCTCGTACATGTCCTTGCTGATCGACTGCATGGCGGCCAGGTAGATCAGCGCGTTGTAGCCGACCCAGCGCCAGTCCACCATGGTGGAGATGGCGAACCAGGAGGCGAAGCGGTTCGCCCGCCAGTCGATCGGGTCCAGGCCGACGCTGTCGAGCAGCCAGTTGACCAGGCCGAAGTCCTTGGCGTAGATCATCGAGAAGATCAGCGCGACCACGGCGGTCGAGGTGATGATCGGCATCGCGATCGCCATCCGGAAGAACGTCTGCGCGCGCAGCTTCCGGTTCAGCGCGTTGGCGAGCATCAGCGCCAGCAGCAACTGCGGCACCGTGGAGAGCAGGAACATGCCGAAGGTGTTGACCACCGCGTTCCAGAACTGCGGGTCCTGGGTGATCAGTTCGACGAAGTTGTCCATCCCGACGAAGGAGATGGTCGAGTTCAGCGGCGACCGGTCGGTCAGCGCGATCCAGACCGTGTACGCGATCGGGTACACGCCGAACACGGCGAAGATCACGAAGAACGGCAGGACGTACAGGTACGGCGAGTACTTCAGGTCCAGGCGCGTCAGTGAGGCGGAACGGCGGCGCGTGTGACGAGCGGCGCGCGGCGGGCCGGGTTCGGGCGGCGCCGCGGCGTGCAGGTCGAGGCTCATGGGGAGTCCTTCTCCTCGGCCGGCGTCACCCGCCACACGGGCGACGCCGGACTCTGCGGGCACCGCGGGTGGCGCCGGCAGCCGGGGCTGCCGACGCCACCCGCGGGCGGCTCAACCGGTCACTTACCGGCGGCCGCACCGTTCTTCAGGGCCGCCTGCCACTGCTCGCCGGCCGACTTGCCCTGCTCCACGGCGCGCAGGCTGTTCTCCACAGCGGTGCGGACCGCGTTGTTCTTCGGGCCGAGGTAGACCGGCTTCAGCTCGGTGGCGCCGGCGGCGAAGATCTTGCCGACCGGGGCCTTGCTGAAGTAGTCGTTGGTCGAGTCGGCCACGGCCGGGTCGGTGAGCGCCTGCGGGTTCGAGGGCAGGTTGCCGACCGCCTTGTACGCGCCGATCTGACCCTTGGCGCTGGTCAGGAACTTGGCCAGCTCCGCGGCCTCCTTCTGGTGCTTGCTCGACTTCGGCACGCCGAGGAAGGAGCCGCCCCAGTTGCCACCGGCGCCCGGCGCCTTGGCGATGTCCCACTTGCCGGCCGCCGCGTCACCGGCCTGGCCCTTGATGACACCGGTCATCCAGGCGGGGCAGGCGATGGTGGCGAAGGTGCCGTTCTTGAAGCCGGCGTTCCACTCGTTGGAGAACGACTGGAGGTTGTTGGACAGCCCCGCGGCGATCATCTTGGTGGTGAGGTCGTACGCGGTCTTCACGTCCGGGTTCTGGTCGATGACCATCTTGTTGCTCTTGTCGTAGTACGTGTAGCCGCTGCCCTGGCCCGCGATCTGCATCAGCACGACGTTGTAGAAGTTGGTCGCCGAGTCGACGAACTTGTGCTTCTTGTCGGCGGCGGCGAACGTCTGGCCGGCCTCGATGAACTTGTCCCAGGTGGGCCAGAGCGCGCCGACCTGCTCGCGGTCGGTGGGCAGCCCGGCGGCCTTGAACAGGTCGCTGCGGTAGCACAGCGCCATCGAGCCGACGTCGGTGCCGAGGCCCAGCACCTTGCCGTCGGGGGTGGTGCCCTGCTCCCACTTCCACGGCAGGAAGTTGCCCTTGAGGTCGTTCGCGCCGTGGTCGGCCAGGTTCACGAACTTGTCGGCCTGGGCGTAGAACTGGACGATGGTGCCCTCTTCCAGGGCCACCACGTCACCGGCGCCCGAACCCGCGGTGATCTGCTGGGTCAGGCGGGTGTTGTAGTCACCGAGGCCGAGGCCCTTGCCCCGCTCCTGGATCTTGACGTTCGGGTGCTCCGACTCGTACTGCTTGTACAGCTCTTCGTAGCCGAAGCCCTGGTCGCCGAAGACGTCGACGACCAGCGTGACCGGGCCGCTGCCGCTGCCGCTGTCGCCGCTGTCCGAGTCGTCGCCGCAGGCGGCGGTGGTGCCGAGCACGACGACGGACGCGAGCGCGATGGCCGCGAACCGCCGACGACGGATTGGGACGCTCATCCGAGACCCCTCTTTCGGTGGTGAGGCGATATCTGCTGTGTGGTGGGGGGTGCGTGTCGCGCGGGCCGGAGCGGGCAGGAGGGAGATCCGCACCACTCTCGGGAGCGCTCCCATGAGGTTGCCGGGAGGTGACAGGGGTGTCAATAGACCGTTGGGAGCGTTCCCATTTCGTTACCGCGTGGACGCCCGGGCCCTCGGCGGAGGCCGCTGTCAGCGGCACTGCCTGCCCCGTCGTCAGCGGCGGGCGGCGCCGCGGGTCAGCAACGGCCGGCGCTGCGGCGGCTCGGCGGCGCTGCGTTCAGCGACTCGGCGGCTCGGCGGCGCTGCGGTCAGCAGCAGCGGCGCAGCAGGACTGTGGCGCGGGCCGGATCGAATGCGGCCGGGTCGAACGCCGAGCCGGCCCACTCGCGCATGGTCAGGTGCTCCGGATGCCCCGGATCGGCGAGCGCGGCCAGCATGACCGCGTAACCGGCCGGACCGCCCACGTCCTCGGGCGGGCACGCGCGCTCGCCGTCCAGGCAGACCGGGTAGCTCTCGTCCGGGTCGGCGGCGCAGGCGTCCTCCACCACCAGGTCGTGCTCCCACCAGTCGCCGAAGTCGTAGGTGTAGCGGAACCGGTCGCCCTTGCCGACCAGCGCGTCCAGCCGGACGTCCAGCTCGTCGCGCAGCGCCGGTTCGCCGTCCGGGTCGGGCTCGCCGTACTGCCGGCCGCCGACGTCGAACGAGTGCAGGTGACAGTCGCGCCAGCCCATCGCGTGCTGGATCACCCGGTGCAGCCGGTCCAGGGTGTAGCCGCCGGGCACCAGAACCCGCCGCCACACCGGCGGCCGGACACCGGCCAGCGACACCGTGAGCTGGAAGATCTGACGCGACACGACGTCCCGTCCTTCCTGGGCATAGGCTGCCTGCATGATCTGCCGAGCCTGCCGGGAACGGCGGCACGACGACTGTCCCGGCCGGAAGTGGTGCGACTGCCAGCACCGTACCCCCGAACCCACCCCTCCGGTCACCGGTCCGGCCGGCGAATGAGCGTCGGAACCCCGATCGAACGGATCTGGCCCGCACCCGCCACCGGCGCGCTCACCGATCCGCAGCTCACCGCGCTCTACGACCGGGCGGACCACCCGCACCTACGGGTCAACTTCGTCGCCAGCGCCGACGGCGCGGTCACTCTGGACGGCTACTCCGCCGGGCTCTCCGGCGAGCCGGACAAGCGGGTCTTCGGGCTGTTGCGGATGCTCTGCGACGCCCTCGTGGTGGCCGCCGGCACGCTACGGCACGAGGGCTACCGGGCGGTGCGGCTGAGCCCGGACCGCCGGGCCTGGCGCCGCGAGCGAGGACTGGCCGAGTACCCGACGCTCGTGGTCGTCTCCGGCTCGCTCGACCTCGACCCGGCGCAGGCCGCCTTCGCCGACGCCCCGGTCCGGCCGATCGTGCTCACCCACGCCGACGCCGTACCGCCGCCCGGCCTGACCGACGTGGCCGACGTCATCCGCTGCGGCACCGACGAGACCGGCCGAGGCGACAGCTCCGGCCGGACTGGCGGTGCCGCCCGGCCGGACGCCAGCGGCCGCGCCGACAGCTCCGGACGGACGGGCGGCTCCGGACGGACGGGCGGCTCCGGGCAGGGCGACGACGCCGGGCGGGCCAGCGGCTCCGGGCGGGTCGATCTCGTCGCCGGGCTGGCCGAGTTGCGCCGGCGCGGGCTCGACCAGCTGCTCTGCGAGGGCGGCCCGCACCTGTTCGGCGCGCTCACCGCCGCCGGCCTGGTGGACGAGCTGTGCCTGACCGTGGCGCCGCTGCTCGCCGGCGCCGGCCCGGGCCGGATCACCGCCGGTGACGCCAGCGTCCCGCGCCACCTGCCGCTGCGGCACGTGCTGGCCGCCGCCGACGGCGTGCTGATGCTGCGCTACGCACGCGACCCCGCCCAGACACCACCCGCAGGCGCCGCCCCCGCCGCCTGATGGCAGACGGCACGCGGGACACGACTCCCGCTCTTCAGGAAGATGCGGGCGGAAGCGGTGCATGCCGGGTGGGCGGGCGACGGGTGGAACGCGATGGGTGTCATGGGCCGGCGGAGACACCCCTGTGTTCCACCCGCGCGACTGGATCTGACCGCGCGACGCCCGACGCCCTCTCGGTGGACCCGGCGGCACTGCTGACCGTCAGCGGGCGGGCCGTCCGGGAGCCGGCGGCGACGGCGGCGGCCGGCCGGCGACGGAGGGGCGAACGTGGAGGAAACGCACGCACTGTGGTCGGGCGGATTCGGGCGGCTACCGTTCGGCGCACGGGTGGCGTGGCGTCCGCCGCGTCGCGTGGCAACCTGTCGCATCCCTCGGGCAGGATGCACGACGTGCACCGCCAACGGTACGACCAGCCGACCGGAGACCGCCGATGACCGACGACCAGCTCGACGGGCCCGGCGAGGGTGTCGGCCGGGTGCTCGGCACCGCCGACGCCACCCCGCTCACCTTCTGGACCGCTGTCGCGCCGGGCAGCTACCTGCAACTGGACGACGTGGTCGTGACCCGCCGCGACCTGCCCGACCGTGAGCCGGTGACGATCGCCGGGGTGGTGACCCAGGTGCGTGCCCGGCACGAGGGGGCGCAGTTCGACTCCGACGTCTTCGCCATCGCCGACGGCACGCTGCCGGCGCAGGTGCAGGAGGCGGCCGAGGTGACCACGACGCGGGTCGACCCGGAGTTCTACGTGCCGCCCACGCCGGGCGCGGTGGTGCACCGGGCCGAGGGCGACGCGCGGGCCCGGGCGCTGCACTTCGACCGGATGGAGCGGCGGATCCCGATGGGGATGGGCCGCGACGGCGTGCCGGTCTACCTCAACGCCGACTTCCTCGACGGCACCCGGGGCGCGCACGTGTCGATCTCCGGCATCTCCGGTGTCGCCACCAAGACCAGCTTCGCCACGTTCCTGCTCTACTCGGTGTTCCGCTCCGGCGTGCTGGGCGGCGACGCGGTCAACGCCAAGGCGCTGATCTTCAACGTCAAGGGCGAGGACCTGCTCTTCCTCGACCACCCGAACAGCCGGCTCGACGATCCGACCCGGGCGGCGTACGCGAAGCTGGGCCTGGACGCCGGGGCGTTCCCGGACGTGCGGGTCTACGCCCCGCCGCGGGTCGGCGACTCCTCGGGCACGCCGGATGTGAGCAGCCGGCTCACCGGGGTGGACAGCTTCTACTGGACGCTGTCCGAGTTCTGCGCCGATAGGCTGCTGCCGTACGTGTTCGCCGACGCCGACGACGAGCGCCAGCAGTACACGATGGTGGTCCACTCGGTGGCCGCGCACCTGGCCCGCTACGCCCAGCCCGCCGACGGCGGGGTGAGCATCGACGGGGTGCGGCTCGGTTCGTACGCGGATCTGGTCGACCACGTGGTCGAGCAGCTCAACGACGACGAGACGCGCGGCGAGTGGGCCGGCAGCGCGGTCGGGCTGGGCACCGTGAACGCGTTCGCCCGCCGGCTCATCGGCAGCAAGAAGGACCTGGGCCGGCTGATCCGGGGCGACCTCGCGACCCGTCGCCCGCACTCGATCAACACGGCGGAGAGCGCCCAGGTCACTGTCGTCGACCTGCACAACCTGCCGGACCGCGCGCAGCGGTTCGTGGTCGGCGTGACGCTCAAGAGCGAGTTCGAGCGCAAGGAGAAGGCCGGCACCGCCAAGCCGCTGCTGTTCGTCGTGCTCGACGAGCTGAACAAGTACGCGCCGCGCGAGGGCTCGTCGCCGATCAAGGAGGTGCTGCTCGACATCGCCGAGCGGGGCCGCTCGCTGGGCGTGATCCTGGTCGGCGCGCAGCAGACCGCGAGCGAGGTGGAACGGCGGATCGTCACCAACTCGGCGATCCGGGTGGTCGGCCGGCTCGACCCGGCCGAGGCGTCCCGCCCGGAGTACGGCTTCCTGCCGCCCGCCCAGCGGCAGCGGGCGCTGCTGGCCAAGCCGGGCACCATGTTCGTCAACCAGCCGGACATCCCGGTGCCGCTGTGCCTGGAGTTCCCGTTCCCGGCGTGGGCCACCCGGGTCTCGGAGGCGGGCCGCGCGCCCTCGGAGACGCTACGGTCGATCACCCAGGCCGCCGACCCGTTCGCGGTGGTCGGTTCCGGCTCCTCCGACGACGACATCCCGTTCTAGGCGGCACCCACCATGAAGATCCTGCACACCTCCGACTGGCACGTCGGCAAGGTCCTCAAGGGGCAGTCCCGGGCCGAGGAGCACAAGCAGGTCCTCGCCCAGGTGATCGAGATCGCCCAGCGTGAGCGGCCCGACCTGGTGATCGTGGCCGGTGACCTGTACGACACCGCCGCGCCCACCCCGGAGGCGACCCGGCTGGTCACGCGGGCGCTCACCGCGCTGCGGCGGACCGGCGCGGACGTGGTGGCGATCGGCGGCAACCACGACAACGGCGCGGCGCTGGACGCGCTGCGGCCGTGGGCCGAGGCCGCCGGGATCACGCTGCGCGGCAGCGTACGGGAGAATCCGGACGAGCACGTCGTCGACGGGGTCACCGCCGGCGGGGAGCGCTGGCGGATCGCCGCGCTGCCGTTCCTGTCCCAGCGGTACGCGGTGCGCGCGGTGGAGATGTACACGCTCACCCCGGCCGAGGCCAACCAGACGTACGCCGACCACCTGGGCCGGGTGCTGGACCGCCTCGCCGAGGGCTTCACCGAGCCGGACCGCGTGCACCTGGTGACCGCGCACCTCACAGTGGTCGGGGCGAGCACCGGCGGCGGCGAGCGGGACGCGCACACCGTGCTGGGGTACGCGGTGCCGGCCACCGTCTTCCCCGGCAACGCGCACTACGTGGCGCTGGGCCACCTGCACCGCTCGCAGCGGGTCATCGGCCCGTGCCCGATCCGCTACAGCGGCAGCCCGCTCGCTGTCGACTTCGGCGAGCAGGAGAACGTCGGCTCGGTGACGATCGTGGAGGTCACCGCCACCACCGCCGCCCGCGTCCGGGAGGTGCCGGTGCCGGGCGCGGTGCCGCTGCGCACGGTGCGCGGCACGCTCGCGCAGCTCGCCGAGATCGAGGCGCCGGAGGGCTGGCTGCGCGTCTACGTCCGGGAGCAGCCCCGGGCCGGGCTGCGCGAGGAGGTGCAGGAGCTGCTGCCCCGGGCGCTGGAGATCCGGATCGACCCGGAGCTGGTGCCCGCGCCGGGCAGCGGGACCCGGACGGCTCAGCGGGCCGGCCGGTCGCCGGGCGAGTTGTTCGGCGACTACCTGGACAGCCGGGGGCACGCCGACGAGGGTGTCCGGGAGCTCTTCGACGAGCTGCTCGAGGAGGTGGAGCACTGATGCGGCCGATGCGGCTGGACATGGCCGGGTTCACGGTGTTCCGCGACGAGACGACTGTCGACTTCACCGACGCGGATTTCTTCGCGCTGGTCGGGCCGACCGGTTCGGGCAAGTCGACGGTGCTGGACGCGATCTGTTTCGCGCTCTACGGCACGGTGCCGCGCTGGGGCGGCACCCGGGGGCTGGCCAACGCGCTGGCACCGTCGGCGACCGAGGCGCGGGTGCGGCTGGTCTTCGAGTCCGCCGGTGACCGCTACGTGGCGACACGGGTGGTGCGCCGCGACGGCCGGGGCACTGTGAAGACGGCGAACGCCGGCCTCCAGCTCATGCCGCCGGGATTCGACATCACCAAGCTCGACACCGGGCTCAGCCCGGAGGACCTGGGCGAGGTGGTGGCGGGCACCCCGGCCGAGATGGAGCAGGCGGTGCTGGACGCGGTGGGGCTGCCGTACGAGCAGTTCACCTCGTGCGTGGTGCTGCCGCAGGGGCAGTTCGCCGACTTCCTGCACGCCAAGCCGGCCACCCGCCAGCAGATCCTGGTGAACCTGCTCGGGCTGGGCGTCTACGAGTCGGTGCAGAAGAAGGCCGTCGAGCGGGCCGGGCAGGCCGAGGCGAAGCTGGAGACCGTCGACAAGATGCTCGGCGGGCTCGCCGACGTCGACGACGACAGCCTGACCGCCGCCCGGGAGCGGGTGGACGCGATGCGGGAACTGGCCGCCGCTGTCGCTGCCGCCGTACCCGAATGGGAGCTGGCCCGGGCCACGGCGGGTGAGCGGGCCGCGGCGCTGGCCGCCCTCGACGCCGAGCTGGGTGTGCTGGCCGGGGTGCGGCCGCCGGACGGCACGGCCGAGCTGGCGCGGGCGGTGGCGCAGGCCCGGGTGGCCGCCGACGAGGCGGCGGGCGCGGTCGGGCTGGCCGAGGAGCGCGAGGAGAAGCTGCGCGGGGAGCTGGCCGCCGCCGGTGACGAGAGCGCGCTGCGGCTGCACCTGAAGGCGTACGCGGACCGGGACCGGCTGACCGCGGAGGCGGCGACGGTCCGGGCGGCGGTGGACGCGGCGCGCGCCGAGCACGACGCGGCGGTGGCGGCGCTGGCGGCGGCGCGGGCGGACGCGCAACGGGCCGAGACGGAGCTGGACTCGGCGTTCCGCGCGCACGAGGAGGCGAAGGCCGCCGACCAGGCGGTGGCGCTGCGGGCGCACCTGGTCGGCGGCGCGCCCTGCCCGGTGTGCGAGCAGACAGTCACCACAGTGCCGGCGGTGCCGGAGGGCTCGGCGGTGAGCCGGGCGATCGAGGCGGGCAAGACGGCGCGGGCGGCGAGCGAGGCAGCCAAGCGGGTCGTGCAGGAACGCGACACCGCGGCCCGTGACTCCGACCGGGTGCTGCTGCGCGCCCGCACCCAGCACGACCAGCTCGGCACGCGCCTGGCCGAGCTGGACGAGCAGCTCGCGGACGCGCCCGCGCCGGAGCGGCTGCGCGAGTCGCTGGCCGAGCACGCGCGGCTGCGGACCGCGCTGGAGGAGGCGGCGGGCGCGGTGCGGGCGGGCCGGGAGGCGGCCCGGCGGGCGCGGGGCGCGCTCGACGCGGCGCAGGAGCGGCTGCGCCGGGCCTGGCGCGACTTCGACGCGGTACGCGACGGGCTGGCCCGGTTCGGGCCGCCCGCCGCCGACCGGGACGACGTGGCGGCGGCGTGGGCGGCGCTGGCCGGCTGGGCCGGCGAGCAGGCGCGGGCGCGGCGCGCGGAGCGGGACGGGCTGGCCGACTCGGTGGAGGCGGCGCAGCGGGCCGCGGCCGAGGTGGCCGACGGGATCGCCGCGTTGTTCACCGCGGCCGGGCTGGACGCCCCGCGGGACGCGCCGCGCGACGTGGCGGTGGCGGTGGAGCGGGCCGAGGCGGAGTTGCGCCGCCTGGACGAGCGCCGCGAGCAGGCCGCCGGGCTGCGGGAACAGCGGGCCGGGCACGAGCACGAGGCGCGGGTGGCGCGGGCGCTCGCCTCGCACCTGCGGGCCAACAACTTCGAGCGCTGGCTGCTCACCGAGGCGCTGGACCTGCTCGTGGACGGCGCGTCGGGGATCCTGCGGGAGCTGTCCGGCGGGCAGTACGACCTGGTCCACGACAAGGGCGAGTTCTTCGTGGTCGACCACCACGACGCCGGGCTGCGGCGCGGGGTGCGGACGCTGTCCGGCGGGGAGACGTTCCAGGCGTCGCTGGCGCTCGCGCTGGCGCTGTCCGAGCAGCTCGCCGGCATGTCCACCACCGCCGCGAGCCTGGAGTCGATCGTGCTGGACGAGGGCTTCGGCACGCTCGACGCGGCGACGCTGGACACGGTCGCGGCGACGCTGGAGAACCTGGCCGCCCGGGGCGACCGGATGGTCGGCGTGGTCACCCACGTGCCGGCGCTGGCCGAGCGCATCCCGGTCCGGTTCGAGGTCCGCAAGGACGCGCGGACGGCCCGCGTGGAACGGACCGGCCTGTGACCGGCACGTCCCGGCGGAGCGCCGCGTGACCGGGCCGTCGCCGGCGTTCTACGTCGACGCCTGGGATCCGTCGTACGGCGCGTCGTTCGAGGCGGCGGGCGGGTCCGGGCCGGCCGCGCCGAGCAGCGCCCAGGTCGAGGCCGACGTCGAGCTGCCGGCCACCGACTGGCGGGCGATCGGCCCCCGCGCGGACGTGCGGTCGCCGGACGTGGTGCTGCTCGTCGACGGGGTACGCCGGATCGACGCCAGCGTCTGGACGGCTGAGGAGGACGGCGGCTCGTTCCCCGGCATCGCCGCCTCGTACGCGGCCGGTGTGGTGCGCTGCGACCTGGACCGGGGCGCCGCCGAGCTGGCCGGCGCCCGGGTGGGCCGGGGCCTGTTCACGGCGAGCCCGTCGGCGCAGGACGTGGTCGCCGGGACGGTCCGCTACCCGGTGCACCGGGTCAGCGGCACCGGTGAGCTGAGCAAGCTGCCCGCGGCGGTGCAGGCGCCGCTGACCGCGCTGGAGGTGGCCGTCTCCGACGCGGTACGCACCGACGGCGACCTGCTGGTGGTGGACGGCCCGCTGCGCAGCCGGCGAAACCTGCCGCGCACGCTCGGGTACATCAAGACGCAGCACAGCCAGTATCTCGACGCCCGGCTCACCGCCGTGGTGACCGGGCTGGCGCCGGGTGAGCGCTGCCCGGTGTTCCGGCTGGGCACGGCGTGGGGCGGCTGGTCGTGGTATCTGCGCCTGCCGGTGCGCGCCGGAGCGCCGTGGGCGGGCATCGTGCGGGTGGAGTGCTCGGCCGACCTCACAGTGCCGGAGGCGGTGGCGCTGGCCGACCTGTCGCTGGTGACGCTGCCCCGGTTCGCCTCCACCCCGTACAAGGATCCGCGTGCCCCGCAGAACCTGGTGCCGATCGCCGGGCTGGAACGGCGGCTGCGCGGGATGCTCGGCGACGCGCGTCTGCTGCACCGGGTGCTCACCGGCGCGGCGCGCGGGATGCGGCGCTGATGGGCCGGCGACGCGACGCCGACCGGGTGGTCGCCGACGTCGACACCGGGCGGGCCGAGCTGGTGCCGGACCCCGACCGTCCGGGCTCGTGGACGCTGCTGCTGGACGGCGCGCCGCAGTCGCACGTGGACCTGACCGACCCGGCGCACCTGGAGTTCGAGTACGTCCGGCGGCTGGCCGCCGCACTGGACCTGGTGGCGCCGGCCGGTGCGCCGCTGCGGGTGCTGCATCTGGGCGGCGGCGCGCTGACCCTGCCCCGGTACGTGCGCGCCACCCGGCCGGGCTCGTCGCAGCGGGTGTCCGAGGTGGACGGCGCACTGGTGGAGCTGGTCCGCCGCGAGCTGCCCTGGCCGTCGGATCCGCGCCTGAGGGTCCGGGTGGCCGACGCGCGGGCGACGCTGACGTCGAGCCGGGACGGCGCGTACGACGTGATCGTCGCGGACGTGTTCGCCGGCGCCCGTACCCCCGCGCATCTGACCTCGGTGGAGTACGCCGCCGAGGTGGCCCGGGTGCTCGCGCCCGGCGGCAGCTATCTGGCGAACGTGGCCGACGGCCCGCCGCTGCGGCACGCCCGGGCGCAGGTCGCCACCGTGCGGACCGTGTTGCCCCGGGCCTGCCTGGTCGGCGACGCGGCGGTGCTGCGCGGCCGGCGCTACGGCAACCTGGTGCTGGTGGCGTCCCGGGTGGAGCCGCCGGTGCCGGAGCTGACCCGGCGGGCGGCGGGCGACTGGTTCCCCGGCCGGGTGCTGGCCGGCGCCGAGCTGGACCGGTTCGCCGGGGGCGCGCCGGTGGTCCACGACGCGGACGCCGTCGACTCCACTCCCCCGCCGCCGGGAATTTTCTCGGTCAAACGTTGATCCGATCGGCTGGCCGCTGCGTATCACCGGGCGGCCATGCCCGTGGGGGGCCGGCTGATGTCATTGGACAGCGGAGGTCTGCATGCATGCGGTGGCGGCCGGCTGGCACGGCGAGGTGGCGCGGCCCGAGTGGATGTTCGCCCGGGCACAACCACACTCGCGCGCCTCGCGTTCGGGCCGGGGGGTCGACGCCCGGTCCGCCGATCGCCAGAATGACCCGGTGCCGCCGCGACCCGCCCCCGGACGCCACCAGGCGACCTCGGCCGAGGCCAGCCACTCCGACCAGCTGATCCGCCTGCTGTACGCCGAGCACGCCGGCCCGCTGCTGATGTTCGTGATGCGGCTGACCGGCGGGGACCGGCAGCGCGCCGAGGACATCGTGCAGGAGACGCTGCTGCGGGCGTGGCGCAACGCGCACCGCCTCGGCGTGCAGGGCCAGGGCTCGCTGCGTCCGTGGCTGGTCACTGTGGCCCGGCGGATCGCCATCGACGAGCACCGCAGCGAGCAGGCCCGCCCGCCCGAGACGTACGACCGGGATCTGACCATGTTCGCCGAGTCGGACAGCACCGACCGGGTGCTGCGCACGATGACCGTCGCGGACGCGCTGCGTACGCTGAGCCAGTCGCACCGGGAGATCCTGGTGGCGACGTACTTCCGGGGGCGCACCGTGCCGGAGGCGGCCGAGGAGCTGGGGCTTCCGCTCGGCACCGCCAAGTCGCGGGTCTACTACGCGCTGCGCGCGCTGCGCACGGCTCTGCAGGAGAGGGGGGTGACCGAATGAGCCGGGCCGATCACATGGACGTCGCCGCGTACGCGCTCGGCGTGCTGGATCCGCAGGACACAGAGCGCTTCGAGGAGCATCTGGCCACCTGCTGGGCCTGCGCGGCGGAACTGGAGACGATGGTCCCGGTGGTGGGGCTGCTCTCCGGCATCGACGGCGAGGCGATGGCCGCGCTGGAGCAGACGCACACCGATCCGGCGCTGCTGGACCGGACGCTGATGGCGGTGCGGCGGGACCGCCGTCGTACCCGGGTGCGGCAGTTGCTGGCGACCGCGGCGGCAGTGGTGGTGTTCGGCGGCGCGAGCGCGGCGGCGGCCGGGATGCTGGGCGACGATCCGGCGCCGCCGCAGGCGGTGCCGACGCAGGCCGCGCCGACTGTGGCGTCCAGCGGCGAGCCGGGCAACCCGAACGACCCGGGCGTCGGCGGGCCACAGGACATCGAGGGCGACAAGCACAACGCGACCGATCCGGCGACCGGCGTGCAGACCACCATGTGGCTGGCCCGCAAGGAGTACGGCACGCAGATCGCGGTGCAGCTGAGCCGCCTGCCGGGGCCGCGCACGTGCCGGCTGGTGGTGGTCCGCAAGAACGCCACCAGCGAGGTGATCAGCACCTGGTCGGTGCCGGTCGGCGGCTACGGGACGAACCAGAACCAGCTTCCGCTGGAGCTGAACGCGTCCACCTCGGCCCCGGTGCGCGACATCGACAAGCTCCAGGTGCAGTCGGTCGACGCGAACGGGGTGGCCAGTCCGCTGGTGACTGTGGACGACATCTGATCGAACGCTGAGCGGCGCCGGGTGGCTGAGCCACCCGGCGCCGTCGCGTCGTGCCCGGCCGGCGGACCCCCTCGTGCTGACGCACGCGCGGCGACGCCTGTCGGTTCAATCGGTCCACTGTGAAATGTGCCACCCGTACGGGTTCAACCTTGACAGCGCAGCGCCCGTACTACTCGGCGAACTGCCAAGAACGAGGAGGGCACGTGGCACACCACATGCGGACGACCGTCATCGTCGCGAGCGCGATGGTCGCACTTACGGCCTGCGCCCCAGCAGGCTACAACGGGGCGAACTCGGGCGCGGCCGAGCCGGTCGCCGTGGCCGCGGCCGAACCCACAGCGGCGGCCGAACCGGAGGCGTCGGCGGCTCCCGAGGAGGAGCCGGTCGCGGACAAGGCGCCCCCGTCCAACGTGAAGATCACCGACGAGTTGGTCGGCAAGAAGCTGCCCCGGATGGGCCGCGTCGTCACCGACCAGGACGGCTGGGTGCTGTACCGGTTCGACAAGGACTCCGACGACCCGCCGCAGTCCAACTGCGTGGACAAGTGCGCCGAGGTCTGGCCGCCGTCGCTCACCGACGGCAACCCGAAGCTGCGGGGCGTCTCCGACGACAAGGTCGGCACCATCACCCGCCAGGACGGCACCCGGCAGCTCACCATCGGCGGCTGGCCGGTCTACCGCTACATCGGCGACAAGAAGCCGGGCCAGTGGAAGGGCCAGGGCGTCGGCGGCACCTGGTTCGTGGTCGACCCGAACGGCAAGAAGAACCTGACCTGCCTGCCGACCGGCACGCCCAAGCCGGTCGCGCCGCCCGCGGCGGGCAGCTCGAACAGCTCCGGCGGCGGCTCGGACTACTCGTACTGAGCCGCCAGGACACGGTGACCGGTCGCCGCCGGGGAGGGCGCGGCCGGTCACCGTCGCGGACCCGGGAGGCGGGGCGTACCGGCATCGGCCCGCCTCCCGGCACGCGGGGCGTGCCCGGCGTCACGGCCGGGTCGCGTGGCAGAGTGGCCGGGTGACCTCGCCCGACGCCCGCCGTACGCTGCGCCCGCCGGCCGGCTACCGGCTGGCCGCGTCGGTGCGGGCGCTCACGTTCAGCCCGTACGACCCGTGCGCGCGGATCGCCGCCGGCACGTTCTGGTGGGCCACCCGCACCCCGGACGGCCCGGCCACGCTGGCGCTGCGCCCGGAGGCCGGCGAGCTGACCGCCGAGGGGTACGGCCCGGGCGCCGGCTGGGTCGTCGAGCGGGCCGACCGGATCGCCGGGCTGTGCGACGACCTGACCGGGTTCGCCGCGCTCGCCGCCGTGCACCCGCTGGTGGCCCGCCTCGCCCACACGCACCACGGGCTGCGGATGCCGGCCACCGGGCAGATCTTCCCCCGGCTGCTGCGGGCGGTCTTCGAGCAGAAGGTCACCGGCAAGGAGGCGTACCGGGCGTACGCCGCGACGGTGCGGCACTTCCGGGAGCCCGCGCCCGGCCCGCTGCAACCACTGCTGCTGCCGCCGGAGCCGGGCGCGGTGGCGGCCACGCCGTACTGGGTGTTCCACCCGTTCGGGGTGGAACAGCGGCGCGCCGACACGCTGCGCCGCGCGGCTGCCGTCGCGGACCGGCTGGAACGCTGCGCCGACTCGGCGGAGGCGACCCGGCGGCTCACCGCGATCCCCGGGATCGGGCCGTGGACCGCCGCCGAGGTGGTGCGGATCGCGTACGGGGACCCGGACGCGGTGAGCGTCGGCGACTACCACGTGCCGAACACAGTGGCGTGGGCGCTGGCCGGTGAGCCGCGCGGCGACGACGCCCGGATGCTGGCGCTGCTGGAGCCGTTCCGGGGGCACCGGGGCCGGGTGTGCGTGCTGCTGGAGGCGGCGGGCGTCCAGGCACCGAAGTACGGCCCGCGCGCCCCGATCCGCTCCTTCGCCCGCTACTGACCGTCTCAGCTCCGCCGGCACAGCCGCCGCAGCGTCCGCCCCAGCCACCAGGCGTACAACCGCTGGAATCCCAGCACGACGGGCCCGCCGGCCCGCACGTACCAGTGGGCGGGGCGGCTGAACGCGGTCACCTCGAACCAGACGCCGTCAGCGCCCCGGGTCACCAGGAACGCCTCCTCGCCGACCTCCGGGTGCCCGGGCAGCGTGCCGTAGCCGAACCCGGCCCGGTCCGGCTCGTCCACCGTCCAGACCACCTCGGTCGGGCCCCACAGCCGCACCGGGCCGACACCGACGCCCGGCGTGACCCGCACCCCGGGGGCGGCGCGCGGCGCGTCCGCGCGCATCACCACGCCGGCCGCGCGGTGCAGCCGCCAGCCCAGCACGGCGTCCGCCGCCAGCGGGAATCCGCCGTCCGGCAGCCGGACCCGGTGGCGCAGGTGGTGGTAGCCGGCCGGCAGGCCGCCGTCGCGGGTCGCGCCCACCTCCGGGTACGTCAGCTCCGGCACGCCGGTCACCCCCTCGCTCGTGGAGAACACCCCGCCAGGGTACGGCCGCCCCGGCGGGCTGTGGTGAGCTGAGCCGGTGACCGACGTGACCATCGCCCCCGCCGGCCTCGCCGACGCCGGGGAGATCCTCACCGTGCAGCGTGCCGCGTACCTGGTGGAGGCGCAGCGCTACCGCGACGTCTTCCTGCCCCCGCTGACCGAGACGCTGGACGAGGTGCGGGCCGCGCTCACCGGCCCGGACGTGGTGCTCGCCGCCCGGTGCGGCACCCGCCTGGTCGGCTCGGTACGCGCCCGCGTCGACGGCGGCACCGCACACGTCGGCCGCCTCTCGGTCGCGCCCGACCAGCAGGGCCGGGGCGTCGGCGGGCGGCTGCTGGACGCCGTCGAGCACGCCTGCGCCGGCCGGGTGACCCGGTTCGCGCTGTTCACCGGCGCGGACAGCGCGGCGAACCTGTCCCTGTACGCGGGCCGTGGCTACCGGGTGGTGGCGCACCGGCCGGACGAGAACGGCAACCGCCTCGCCGTGCTGGAGAAGACGGTCAGTCCTGCTCGCAGCGGCGTCTGAGGCCGTCCGCCTCCTGGCGCAGGTAGCGGCGCATGGTCGAGCCGCCGAGCAGCCCGACGAGCCAGGCCAGCGGACCGGTCTGTACAAGCACCAGCTCGGCCCGGGTCCGCCCGTCCTCCAGCGGTATCAGCCGGTGCTCACCACGGGTGCGCACGCCGGGACTCGCCGACTCCCACGCGAACGAGTACGGCGGATAGATCTCCACGACCCGCCACACCGCCGGGCGCAGTCGTGGCTGCTCCAGCCGGGCTGTCGAGCCGAGGATCAGCGGACCGGGCTCCAGCCGGCGCGCGGCGGTGACCGAGGGCGTCCACTCCGGCCAGCGCTCGACGTCGCTCTGCACGTCCCAGACCCGCTCGACGTCGGCGGCGATCTCGACGGACTCGGCGAACCGCATGGGCTTTCCCTCCCCCGTGGACGGTCCCCTCAGCCTATGCCCGAGCCCCACCCCGCGCCGCCCTGCTCCGGGCGACCCCGGCCGACGGGGAGCGGGTGGGGGTCAGGCGGCCTCGTGGGGGTCAGGCGGCCTCGTGGAGGTCGGCCAGGGTGACCGGGGCGTACCGCGTCAGCAGGCGTTCCAGCTCGGTGACCGAGCCGACCTCGCCCAGGACATTGACGCCGCCGCCGCGTTCGGGCGGGTAGCGGTGCGCCAGCCGGTAGCGGTAGCGGCCACGGATCAACTCGACGCTGACCCGCCAGCGCCCGCAGCATCCGCAACTCCACTCCGGCACGCCGCGACGGTAGCTCTGACCTGCGGTTTCACCATTCGGGCGGCGGTGACGAACACGGCCGGGACGGGACACGCCGCCCGACGACCGGCGGTGATCTGCCTCACCACTGTCGGTGGGGTCTGGTTGACTGGTCGCCGTGGACCTGCCGATCAACCCTCCGGTCGAGCCGATGCTGGCGAAGAGCGTGGCCGAGCTGCCCACCGACCACGGCCTCACCTACGAGCCGAAGTGGGACGGCTTCCGCTGCATCGTGTTCCGCGACGGCGACGAGGTCGAGCTGGCGAGCCGGGGCGGCAAGTCGATGACGCGCTACTTCCCCGAGGTGGTCGAGCAGGCCCGCCGGCAGCTCCCGCCCCGGTGCGCGGTCGACGGCGAGCTGATCGTGATCCGGCGGGACGGGCCGGGCGGGCAGCCGCGGCTCGACTTCGAGCTGCTGGCCCAGCGCATCCATCCGGCCGCCTCCCGGGTGAAGCTGCTGGCCGAGACGACCCCGGCCGACTTCGTCGCGTTCGACCTGCTGGCGATCGACGACGAGCTGCTCACCGAGCAGCCCTACCCCCGCCGCCGGGAGCGGCTGGAGCAGGCGCTGTCCGGGGTGCGCCCACCGGTGCACGTGACCCAGGTGACCACCGACCCGGAGACGGCCCGCCGCTGGTTCGACGTGTTCGAGGGCGCCGGGCTGGACGGGCTGATCGTCAAGCCGGCCGACCTGCCGTACGAGCCGGGCAAGCGGCTCATGTTCAAGGTCAAGCACGCGCGCACCATGGACGCGGTGGTGGCCGGTTTCCGCTGGCACAAGTCCGGGCCGGTGGTCGGCTCGCTGCTTCTCGGTCTCTACGACGACGACGGCGTGCTGCACCACATCGGCGTCAGCTCCTCGTTCACCATGGCCCGCCGCAAGGAGCTGCTCGACGAGCTGGAGCCCTGCCGCGACGTCGGCGACGAGCACCCGTGGGTGCACGGCGACCACGAGCGGGGCCAGCGGATCCCGGGCGGGGTCAGCCGGTGGACCGGCGGCAAGAACCTGGAGTGGGAGCCGCTGCGCCCGGCGCTGGTGGTCGAGGTGGCGTACGACGCGATGGAGGGCGACCGGCTGCGGCACACCGCCCGCTTCCTGCGGTGGCGCCCCGACCGCGATCCCCGCTCCTGCGACTACGGCCAGCTCGACCGCCCGATCCGCTACGACGTCGACGAGGTGCTGCGCGGCGATCCGGCGGCGACGGTCGGTGACGCCCGCGGCCGGGCGTAGCCTGACCGTCGACACGATCATGGAAGGCGCCGACGTGACACGCTTCCCCGACCGGACCCGCCGGTTCCGGCCCGTCCTGGCCGCGTTCGTCGCGGCGGTGGTGCTCACCGCCGGATGCACGCTGCCGGCGTTCGCTCCGCGCGCCGAGAGCGAGGGCGAGGCCGCCCCGCCGGGGGCCGCCGCGAACTGGCGGGCCTGCCCGGAGGTGCCCGACGAGCTGGTCGGCCGGGGCGCGACGGACATGCGCTACGAGTGTGCCCGGATCGCCGTGCCGCGCAACTGGGGCACCGGGGCCACCACCGGCGCGACCGCCGGGCCGGGCGCGGGCGAGACGTTCGAGATCGCGCTGATCCGGGCACGCTCGACCAAGCAACGCGACCGGATCGGGTCGCTTGTGGTCAACCCCGGCGGTCCCGGGGCCTCCGGTGTCGACACCGCCGTCTACCTCTCCTTCGGTCCGGCGTTCGGCGGCCTGCCGACGGCGATCACGGACCGGTTCGACATCGTCGGCTTCGACCCGCGCGGTGTGGCCCGGTCCAGCCCGGTCAAGTGCATCTCCGACGCCGACCTCGATGCGAGCTTCGGCTACGACCCCGACCCGCGGAGCCAGTCGTCGTTCGACGGCTTCGTCGACCTCAACCGGCGCATCGGCCAGCGGTGCGGCGCGAAGTACGGCGACCAGCTCCCGCTCTACGGCACCGAGCAGGCCGCGCGGGACATGGACGCGGTCCGCGCGGCGGTCGGCGACGACAAACTGACCTACCTGGGCTACTCCTACGGCACGCTGCTCGGCGCCACCTACGCGCAGCTCTACCCGCAGCGCGTGCGCGCCCTGGTGCTCGACGGCGCGGTCGACCCGCAGCAGAAGCTGATCGCCGGGTCGGAGAGCCAGGCGAAGGGCTTCGAGCGGGCGTTCGACAACTTCACCAAGTGGTGCGCGACGAACGCCGGCGGCTGCCCGATCGCCCCGGACGCCCGGGGCGCGATCACCGCCGAGATCGACAAGGCGAGGACCTCTCCGGTACGCGGTCAGGGCGGCCGGGAGGCCACCGCCGGCTGGATCTTCTACGCGGTGATCTCCTCCCTCTACACCGAGCAGGGCTGGCAGGAGCTGGCCCGGGCGATCGACGACCTGCAGGGCGGCGACCCGGACGGCGTGTTCAAGCTGGCCGACTCGTACGCGGGCCGCGAGCCCGACGGGCACTACTCCAACCTGTTCGACGCCAACCTGGCGGTCAACTGCGCGGACGAGACCGAGAAGCCGACCCTCGATCAGGTCCGCCAGTTGCAGTCGCAGTGGCGGCAGAAATACCCGCTGTTCGGCGCCGCCCTGGCGATGGGCATGCTGGGCTGCGTGGAGTGGCCCGGCGAACGGGACCCGTACCCGACCGGCCGGGCGAACGGCGCCCCGCCGATCCTCGTGGTCGGCACCACAGGCGACCCGGCGACGCCGTACGAGCAGACGCCCGCGCTCGCGTCGATGCTCGGTGTGGGACGGGTGCTCACCTGGGAGGGCGAGGGGCACACCGCCTACCCGCAGACCTCGTGCGTGACGGCTGCCGTCGACGCGTACCTGATCTCGCTCACCGTCCCCCGGGAGGGGCTGCGCTGCCCCGCCCGGTGACGGCGCGGCCGGCGGCGTGAGCGAGCCGGCGGCCACGGGCGTGATCAGCCGGCGGCCGGGGGCGTCCAGCCCTGCGGGATGTGCCCGACGCGCACGCGCTGGGGGTGGTCGCCGACCGGCACGCTGGCGACCTTCTGCCCGGTTGCGAAGTTGATCGCGGTGACCTGGTCCGCGCCGGATTCGGAGATCACGCAGTCCCGGCCGTCCCCGCTGACGGTGGCCCAGTACGGCTTGCTCGCGGGCACCAGCGGGCCCTCGCGCAGCGTGGCCCGGTCGAGCACCGTGGCGTAGTCGTCCATGGTGCCGGCGACGCAGATCCGGGTGCCGTCGGGGCTCATCGACAGGCCGTGGTGCCGGGAGTCGTTTACCCAGGTGGTGCGGTCCTCGCTGGTGGCCGGGTTCTTCGGCAGCGTGGCGACGCGGGTGACCCGGTCGGTGGCCACGTCGTACTCGACCACGCCGTTGAAGAAGGACACCTGGAAGTAGAGCCGGCTGCCGTCCGGGGTGAACACGGCGGGACGGACCGCGTCGGAGAGGTCCTTGCGGCCGGCGGCGTCCAACCGGTCGCGCATGTCGATCACCTTGACCACCTGGTACGTGCTGGTGTCGGCGACGGTGATCCGGCGGTCGCCCTTTGTCCAGTCGAGCCACGGCGCGTCCAGGTCGGTGTTGACCTCCCCGATGGACATGTTCCACAGCCGGGTGCCGCCGTCGGTGTAGATGTTCTCGTGCGGCTTGTCACCGGCGCCGAACGAGCCCAGTTGCGCGCCGGTGCGGATGTCGAGGACGTGCACCGTGTTGGAGGTGGAGGCGGAGACCGCGACGCGGGTGCCGTCGGGTGAGACGGCCATGTGGTCGGCGCGGTAGCCGGAGACCGGGAACCGCCAGCGCAGCGCGCCGGTGGCCAGGTCGATCGAGACGACGTCGGCGAAGCTGGGCCGGGACACCACGAGCGCGGTGCCGTCCGGTGTGGTGTACATGTCGTCGATGAGCTGGTCGTGGCCCTCTCCGGGGCCCTGCCGGATGCCGAGGAAGAACGCCAGCTTGACCGGGTTGAGGTAGATCTCGCGCAGTCGGGCGGCGCGGTCCGGGATCACGTTGATCCGGCCGAGCCTGGCGTAGTCGCCGCGGGACCTGATGACGTCGGCGGTGCCGTCCCAGTTGTTGCCGACGAACATCACCTCCTGGAGCGTGACCGCGGCGGCGGCCGGCGCGGGCACCGTCACCAGGGGCGCCGGTGCGATCAGGGCGAGCGCGGCCAGCACGGCCAGGCCGGCGCGGCGGCGGGTACGGGACGGGTGCTGTGGCACGGGGGTCATGGACGCCTCCTGGCAGCCGGTACGGCATCGACGTTTCTCAGTGGCGCGAGCGGTGTTACCTTGCGGTAACAACCAGGAGAGCAACCGGCCGCCCGCCGGGGCTAGGGATCCGACGCCAACGTCCGCGCGGCCCGGTTGTGCCGCGTCGACAACGGAGGGCGGCGGGGTGCCGATGACCCGGACCGGACAGGCCCCGACGTTCGGGGCCTTGCTGCGCGACCTGTCCGCCGATCCGGCCGCCGTCGACGAGGTGGCGCGGGCGGCCCGCGCCGACTCCCCCGAGGTGGCCCGGCTTCCCGCCGAGGAGGTACGCCGCCAGGTCGTGCTGCTGCTGACAAGCGGCCTGGGCGCGCTGGAACGCCGCGAGGACCCGGCCGGACGCGACTTCACCGAGGCCCGTCGGCTGGGCGCGGAACGGGCCGCGCAGGGCGTCTCGGTGGCCGGCCTGCTGAGCGGCGTGCAGGCCGGGCGGGACCGGGCGGTGGAGCTGGTGGTCCGGCACGGGCGGGCCGCCGGCATCCCGGACGAGGTGCTGCTGGAAGGGCTGCTCACCATCGGCCGGTACGCCGCGGCCGTGGAGCGGGCCGTGGTCGACGGGCACCGCGGCGCGGAGCGGGAACTGGTACGCACCGGCGCGGCGGCCCGGACACACCTGCTGCGGCGGCTGCTGCGCGACGGACCGGCGGGACTGTCCACGGCCGAGCTGACCCGGTTCGGGCTGCGGCCGGACGGGCGCTACCACTGCCTGGTCGCCGCGCCACCCGACCCGGTCCGGGCGTACACGCTGCACCGGCAGCTCACCACGCGGGGCGGCCTGCTCGGCACGGTCGAGGACCGGCTGGCCGGGTTGCTGCCGCGACCGCCCGACGCCGTACCGGCCGACGTGCTGACACTTGTGGCGCCCGCGCAACCGCTGGCGCGGGCCCCCGACATGTACGCGCTCTGCCTGGCGGCGCTGGCCACGGCGACCGACCGCCGGCTGCGCGGGCTGCGTCAGGTCACCGACCTGGCCGGGGAGACCGCGCTCGCCGCCCAGCCGCTGCTCGCCGAGCTGCTGCGGGCGAGCCTGCTCGGCGCGCTCGACCCGGCCGACGACTTCCACCGGGAGCTGGCAGTCACCGCGCTCGCCTGGCTGCACCACGGCCAGCGGCTCGACCAGACCGCCGCCGAGCTGCACGTCCACCCGAACACGGTGCGCTACCGGCTGCGGCGGCTGCGGGAGCTGACCGGCGGGCCACCGGTCGAGGAGGGGGCCCGGTGCACAGTGCCGGAGACCGTGCACTGGTGGTGGGCGCTGCGGAGCTGGCTGGACGTCGGCTGACGCCGCCCGGGCCGTACCGGGGCGCGGCGCTGTGCCAGGCTGGCCCGGTGACCGAGGTGATCTTCCGGGAGGCGGTCCGCGCCGACCTGCCCGCCGTGCTCGCGCTGCTCGCCGATGACGTGCTGGGCCGCACCCGCGACCTGCCCGAGGTGGACGAGGCGTACGAGCGGGCCTTCGCCGACCTCGACGCCGACCCGCGTAACCACCTGATCGTCGCCGACGACGGCGGGGAGCTGGTGGGCTGCTTCCAGCTCACGTACATCCCGGGGCTGGGCCGGCACGGCGCGCAGCGGTGCCTGATCGAGTCGGTGCGGGTCCGCTCCGACCGGCGCGGCCGTGGGCTGGGCCGGACGATGATGCGCTGGGCGATCGACCGGGCCCGGGAGCACGGCTGCGCGCTGGTGCAGCTCACCACCGACAAGCAGCGCGCCGACGCGCACCGGTTCTATCGTGACCTGGGCTTCGTGGCCAGCCACGAGGGCATGAAGCTGGCGCTCTGATCCGGCACCGGGCCGCCACCCGAAGGCGAGCGGCCCGGCACCCCGGGTCAGTCCTCCGGCACCAGCCGGCCGTCGCGCAGCGTGAGCGTACGGTCGGCCAGCTCGATCAGCGCCGGGTCGTGCGTGGCCACGAGCGCGGTCATGCCCCGGGCGTGCACCACCGCCCGGAGCAGGTCCATGATCGACCGGCCGGTCTCGGAGTCGAGCTGACCGGTCGGCTCGTCGGCGATCAGCAGGTCCGGCTCGTTCGCCAGCGCCCGCGCCACCGCCACCCGCTGCTGCTGCCCGCCGGACAGCTCGTACGGGCGCTGCGCGGCGTGCCCGCCCAGCCCGACCAGTTCCAGCAGGACCGCCACCCGCTGCTCCCGTTCGGCCGCCGGCACCTTCGCCAGCCGCAGCGGCACCCCGACGTTCTCCGCGGCGGACAGGATCGGCACCAGCCCGAACGTCTGGAACACGAACCCGACGGTGCCCCGGCGCAACGCCAGCAGTTCCCGCTCGCCGGCCCCCGTGACGTCGTGCCCGGCCACCCGGATCCGCCCGGCGTCCGGCCGGTCCAGGCCGCCGACGAGGTTCAGCAGCGTGGTCTTGCCGGCGCCGGAACGGCCCCGGACGGCGACCAGCTCGCCGCGTCCCGCCGTGAACGAGACGTCCCGCACGGCGTGCACGGCGTGTTCCCCCTTGCCGAAGGTGCGGCTCACCCCCTCGACCCGGACCACGTCCTCGACGGCGCTCACCGGCGCCGCCGGCAGCACCTCGGTCTGGTCGGTCATCACTCACTCTCCTCGGCGTGCGCCCGGTCGCCGGGGCGCACCTCGACGTGGTCGGGTTCCAGGTTGAGCCGAACCCGGTCGCGCAGGGACAGCGCCTCCACGAACTGCGCGGGCAGCTGCATCCGGCCGGTGCGGTCCAGCACCGCGTACTCCTCGCTGACCATCTCGGTGCCGCCGTCGGCGGTGACGCGCGCGGTCCGGCGTACCTCGGAGGCGGTCCGGCCGTCGCGGATCGCGACGGTACGGCGGACCTGGCCGGCCACGGCGTGGTCGTGGGTGACCACCACGATGGTGACGCCAAGTTCGGCGTTTATGGTGCGCAGCGCGGCGAAGACCTCCGCGCCGGTGGCCTCGTCCAGCTCGCCGGTCGGCTCGTCGGCGAACAGGATCTCCGGGTCGTTCGCCACCGCCACGGCGACCGCGCAGCGCTGCTGCTCGCCGCCGCTCATCTGGCCCGGCCGCCGGTCCGCGCAGTAGCCGACGCCCACCATCTCCAGCAGCTCACGGGCCCGCTCCCGCCGTTTGCGCCGCCCGCCGGCCCGCCCGGCCAGCTTCATCGGCAGCTCGACGTTCTCCAGCGCGGTCAGGTACGGCAGCAGGTTGCGGCCGGTCTGCTGCCAGATGAACCCGACCACGTCCCGCCGGTACGCCAGCCTCCGCTTGTTCGACAGCGACAGCAGGTCGTAGTCGGCGACCCGGGCGATGCCGGCGGTCGGGGTGTCCAGGCCGGACAGGATGTTCAGCAGCGTCGACTTGCCGGAGCCGGAGGCACCGACGATCGCGACCAGTTCACCCCTGTCGATCACCAGGTCGAGGCCCTGGAGGGCGAAGACCTCGACGCCCTCGGTCTTGAAGATGCGCACCAAACCGTCGCAGACGATGTGCCCGCGCAGCCGGTCCCGCCCGCCGGCCCGTTCGGCGGCACGCTCGGCGGCACGCTGTTGCAGGGACGCCAGATCCGGTACGGACGCCTCGGCGGTCGCGGTCATCTCAGCTCTCCTCTCCGAGCCGCAGCACCTCACCGAGGCGCAACCGGCGGTTGTTCACGGCTTCCACGGCGATCGCGAAACCGAGGGCCAGCATGGCCAGCACCGACACCCCGGCCACCAGGCCGGGTTCGAAACCCGGGCGCACGTCCACGCCGCCGGTGAAGGCGGGCAGTCCGAGCACCGGTGTGAGCAGCAGCGGCAGCAACGCGCCGACCACCGCTCCGGTGAGCACCGACACCAGCACCAGCGGGGTCAGCTCCACCATGAGCAGTCCGCGCCACTGCCGGCGGGACAGGCCCATGGTGCGCAGCCGGGACAGCACCTGCCCGCGCGAACGGGCCCCGGCGAGCACCGCGAGCGCGAGCCCGAGCAGCCCCAGCACGGCGCCGCCCCCGGCCCCGAGGGCGAAGCCGAACACCAGCAGGCCGTTCACGCCGGTGCCGCCCAGGTCGGCGCGGACCGCCGACCTGGTCGTCACCTCCGGCGCGCGGGCCTGGTCCCCGGCGTCGACGCCGCCGATGCGCAGGTAGCGTCGCTGTCCCTCGCCCGCGACCCGGTCCACCTCGGCCGGGTCCACGCCGGAGCCGGCGAGCACGAAACCGGTCGGCGCGAGCTGGTGCGGGGCGTCGGCCGGCAACGCCGGCCACGGCAGCACCACGAACCGGCGTACGCCCTCGCCCACGAGCGCGAACCCGTCGACAGTGGCGGCGGTGCGCACCGGCAGCCGGTTACCCTGCACGTCCAGCCAGGCGGGTCGCTCGCCCCGGGCGTCGGCGAGCCCGGCGTCGGCCAGGTCCCCGGCCACCGCCGGGGACACCAGCGCCGGCAGCGGCGTGCTCCCGTCGGCGCGGGCCCGCACCGGGTCGGGCACGTCCACCGGTACGCCGGCCTGCCGCGCCACCTCGGCGAACCGCTCCCCGTCCACGAGCACCACGCGCAGCTCGGTGACCGGGGCGGGACGCCCGGCCTGGTCGGCGTAGGGGCGTTCGGCCGGGATGGTCAGCACCGGCGCGACAGCGCGTACCCCGGGCAGCGCGGCCAGCTCCCCGGCCGTGTCCGGCGTGAAGCGCTCCCCGCGTACCAGCAGGTCACCGGGCACGGCCTGGGCGGCGGCGGTGTCCCGGCCGGTCTCGATGCCGGTCGCCACCACGCCGCAGAACGCGGCGGTGGCGACGGCCAGCACCACCACGACCAGCGGCCCGGTGGTCGCGGCCCGGCCCGCGCGGGCGGTGCCGAGGAAGGCGACGCTGCCGCGCGCCCGGGCGGCGACGCGGCTGGCCAGCCGTAACGGCCAGGGGTACGCGCGCAGCGCCAGCAGCGCCGCCGCGATCGCCAGCAGCACCGGTACGGACACCAGCAGCGGGTCCACCGACCCGGCGGTGAGCCCACGGCGGCGCAGCAGGAACGCGCCGAGCACGGCGAGCCCGAGCACCGCCACCTCGACGGTGAGCCGGACGGCGGGCGACCGGCCGCCCAGGTCGGCGCGGCCACCGGCCCGGCGGCCCACGGCGAGCGCGGCGAGCGGCGGCAGCAGCGTGGCCAGGAGCCCGGCGATCACCACCCAGTACCACGACGCCCCGGCGCCGGGCAGCAGCCCGCCGAGCAGCCAGCCGATCCCGGCGGCGGCCGGCAGCACCAGCAGCGATTCGGCCAGGCCGCGGCGCAGCACCGCGCCGGTCGAGCCGCCGCGCGCCCGGATCAGGTGGAACTCGGCGCGGCGGCGGCGCGCGGCCAGCCGGGCGGCGAGCAGCGTCAGCCCGGCCAGCGTGGCGAGCAGCCCGGCGGCGATGACAGCGAGCAGGGTACGCGCGGCGGCCAGCGAGTCGGCGAAGCGCCGCAGCGGGATGTCCACGCCCTGGCTGAGCGTCACGGTGACCTCGGTGGGCAGGGCGCGGTTCAGCCCGTCGACCCCGGCGATCAGCTCGTCGAGGCGGCCCGGTTCGAGCCGTTCCGGGGCGATCCGGTAGCGCCAGCCGAAGCTCACCGGCCAGCCGGTCGCGGCGGCCTCGTCGACGCCGCCGTCGGCGGTGTAGGCGACGCCCACGAACGGTTTGCCGTCGCCTTCCGGCGGCGTGAGCTTCAGCATCGACGGCAGCGTGTCCCAGACGCCGTCGGCCGGGTCGTTCGGCCGCCACACGCCGACCAGCTGGACCGGGAGGGACTTCAGCACGTTGCCGTCCGGATCGAGGATCAGGAGCAGGAACCGGTCGCCGGTCGTCACGCCGAGCGTGCCGGCGATCGTCTCGGCGAGCGTCACCTCGACGGTACGGGCCGGGGCGACGGGACGTTCCGGCCACCGCCCGTCGACAAGGGTGGCCGCCTCCCTGATCCCGGTGCCGGCGCGCAGATGCACGTCGATCAGTCCCTTGTCGGCGCTGAGCGTCGGGCCGCGCAGCCGTCCGGGCACGGTCTGCGCCGCGAACCAGCGCTCGCCGATCGTGTCGCGTACCTCGGCGGGCATCTTCTCCTCGATCGCCGCGAGCTGGCTTCCCCGGCTGGCGACGACGGGCTGGGCCGAGGCCGGCACAGCGTCCGGCGCGGTGCTGTACGTGAGGTCCCGGCGGGCCACCGGCTGACCGGCCACGTACTCGGTGAGCCCCTGCCCGGTCAGCCGGTCGGCGACCCGGGGCACCCCGGTGATCAGCAGGGCGGTCACCAGGGTCAGGACGGCGAGCAGCAGGAACTGCCCCCCGTACGCGCGGACCCGGCGCGCGGCACCAGGAAGGCTCATCGTTCTCCTCCGATCCGGAGCTGCACGGCGGCGACCCGCTGGCGGATGCCGGTGGTGATGAGGGCGGCGAAGGCGAGCGCGGCGAGCAGCAGCCCGGCGGCAGTCGCCCCGATCGGCACCCAGGGCACTGTGAAGGCCGCCTCGGGCACCGGGCGGCCGGCGGCCGGGGTGAGGATCACCAGCGGCACCATGGTGGCCGCGACGAGCGCGCCGACGAGCAGCCCGACGCCGACGCCGATCGCGGCCAGGAACGTCTGTTCGGCGAGGTACGCGCGAGCCAGCAGCCGCGTGTTCGCGCCGAGCGTGTTGAACACGGCGAACTCGGTGAGCCGCCGCCGGGTGGTGGCCCAGACGTCGACAGCCAGGCCGACCAGGGCGAGCAGCACCGAGCCGAGCGCGGCGGCCAGCAGGCCGGTGCGCGCACCCTGCCAGTACGGATCCTCGGCGGCCTCCGCGGCCACCGCCCGCCGGTCCAGCAGCACCGTGCCGCCGGTCGCGGCGAGCGCGTCAGCGGCGGCGGCGTGCCCGCCGGGCGTGGTGCCCAGCCACCACTCGGCCACCGGCCGGACGCCGCCGCTGCGCTCCAGGAGCTGGGTGGTGGCGGCCGGCAGGTCCAGCAGCACGCCCTCGCCGCCGGTGCCCGGGATCGCGGCGACCTGGCCGACCACAGTGACCTCCAGCGTCACCTCGGCGACGGACAGCTTGACGGTGTCGCCGGTCTTGACGCTCATCGCGGCGGCCACGCCCGGCGTGACGAGCACCGGCACCGGACGGTCCGGCGCCTGCGGCACCAGCGCGAACCGGGACGAGGGCACCCGGGCGAACTGCAACAGCCCGGCCGGCACGTCGAAGCCCTGCGTCCCGTCGATCCGGGTCGGGCTCGCCTTGGCGGTGCCGCGCGGCCCGGAGCCCGGGTCGATCACCCGCCACGACCCCTCCACCGGCACCGGCAGGACCGCCCCGGCGGCGTCGGTGAGCCGCAGCTCGTCCAGGAGCAGCCGGTACGAGCTGCCGGTGGCGTCGCCGCCGTCGGCCTCGAAGCCGGCCAGGCGCAGCGGGGCGCCGCCGCTGTCGGGCAGCGGCACGGAGAAACGTACCGGCTTCCCGTCGCCGCCGGCCTCGGCCAGCCGCACCCGCCAGGTGGCCCCGGCGTCGGTGACGAACAGCGCGGTCACCACCACCCGGGGCCTGTCGAACATGCTCTCGACCGGGGTGCGCACGGTGCCGGCGAATGTCTTCGCCCCGGCCGGCAGGACGCCGCCGACCGGCGCGGTCCGGCCGGCGGCGAGCCGGTCCAGCAGCGCGGCTGTGGACGCGTCGCCGCCGGTGTCGTCGAGGCGGACCATCCCCTTCGCGGCGGCGGTGTCAAGCGCCACCACAGTCGCCGGCCGGGCCTCACGGCCCACCCGTACGTCGTCGCGCCAGGCCGGCAGCGCCCGGTCCAGGCCTGGTACGGCGGCCAGCTGCGCGGCCCGGTCAGCGGGCGCGGTGCCGTCCCGCTCGGTCAGCCGCAGGTCCGCGCCGACCGTGTGCTGCGCCTGGTCGCGCTGCGAGCGTTCCCAGGAGGCGACGAGCGACCAGGCGAGCGTGCTGCCGCCGACGGCGAGCGCGAGCAGCAGCACCGGGCCGGCGTGCGGGCGGCGGCCCGCCTGCCACATGCCGAACATGGTGGCGTTCCACGTCCGCCGGTCCACGAAGCGTTCCGCGATCCGGGTGGTCGGCGGCAGCAGCCGCAGCGCGATCACCGCGCCGGCCAGCACGCCGATGGTGGGCGCGGCGGCCAGCAGCGGGTCGATGCCGAGGCTGCCGTTCGCGCCGGCGAGCGGCGACGAGTACTGCCGCAACTGGGTCCAGGCGAGCACGGCGAGGGCCACCAGCGCGATGTCCACGCTCGCCCGCTGCGCCGCCGCTCCCCGGGAGGGGCGGGACCGGGACGCCATGTCCGCGACGTACGTGCCGGCCCGACGCATCGCCGGCAGCACCATGGCGAGCAGGCAGCCGGTCGCCGCGCCGACCGCCACCAGCCACACCCGGGCCAGGTCGCCGTCGGCCAGCCCCAGGTCCGCGCCCAGGAAGTGGATCGCCTGCCCGGTCAGCGCCGGGGCCAGCAGCAACGCCGGTGCCACCACGAGCGTCGCCTCGCGTACGGCCAGCCCGGCGATCTGCCCCCGGGCGGCGCCCCGGGCCCGCAGCAGCGCGGTCTGTGCCCGCCGGTCCTCGTTCAACAGGGCGGCCACCAGCACCAGCGCGTACCCGCCGAGCACGACGATCAGCAGCAGCGGGGTGAGCAGCGCCGACCGGCCCACCAGATCGGCCCGGCTCAGCCGGTCGACGAGCCGGTCCAGGTGGCTGACCTGCTGCGCCGACGAGCCCAGCCCGGTGGCGTCGGGCAGCTTCCCGGTGATCTCGTCCAGCGCCGCCGTCACGGCGGGCAGCCGGGCCGGCTCGACCGCCACCAGGTCCGGGTCGACCAGCCAGGCCGCCGAGGTGGAACCCGTGAAGGTACGGGCGAAGTCAGCCGGGTCCAGCGCGAACGGCCCGTACGAGGTGACCGCCGCGTCGCCCTGGCTCTCCCCCACCCCCGGGGCGAGACGCCAGTACGCCTCGGTCGCGTCCCGGGGCCGCCACGTGCCCACGACCACCACGGTGCCGGCGCGCTCCGCGCCCCTGTCGTAGAGCGGCACCCGCTCCCCGATCTCGATGCTCAGTTGCGCGGCCACCTTCTCCGGCAACGTCACCTGCAACGGGTCGCTGCCCGGCACCGGCCACGCCCCGGCGGCAAGCTCGGCGTGCGCGGGCAGGTCGTCGAGCGTGGCCAGGTTGGCGAACATCGGGTCGTCGTCGGTGCGGGCGGCGCCCACGTCACCGGTCAGCTCCCGGCCGGTCCCGGAGCGGGTCGCGGCCACGGTGACCGGGGCGCCGCCGAGCCCGTTCGCGAACTGTTCCCGTACCGCCCGGTCCCGCTCGGCGAACGCGGCGGCGTCGGCGCCACCGGAACCGCTGACCAGCAGACTGCGCTCCTCCGCCGGAGCGGCGTCCAGCACCGCCCGGGCGCCCGCCTCGACCGCCCGGCGGTTGTAGTCGGAGAGCCCGGTGACGAGCGCGACCGCGACGAGTGCCGCGACAGCGGCGGCGAGCAGCAGCCCTCGGGCCTCTACCGCCCGCCTCCACACCAGCTTCATCCGACGTCCTCTCCTGGCCCCGGCGGGCCGATGCCGAGAGAGAGCAGTGACACCCACCAAAAGGTTCGCGCCCGTTACATGATCGTTATCGGCCAACCGCACGCCGCCCCGAACCGAGGGAGCGACCGTAGGGTCTGTTACGGCGTGACCGCTGGTGTCGACAGGTGCACGTGCCCTGGTGGCTGCTCCAGGCCGACAGAGCCAGGACCGGCGTGGCGTGCGCCGGGTCCTTCAGGGCTTCGGTCTGGAGCCGGTCGGACGGTCCATCCCACAGAAGGGCCGGGCCTGTGGTGTGCGGGCTGCGACGGACACCTATCGCCCTGCACCGGCAACGCGGACGTCACCCTGCCCTTGCCGGCACGCTGACACCCCCACTCATGTGGGGAGGATGGCGCCTACTTCTCGGCGGACTCGCCCAAGCCCGGAGCACCCCCACGTGCATGGGGAAGACACCTTGGGCCACGTCCGCACGGGGTCGCCGTCCGGAGCACCCCCACGTGCGTGGGGAGGACCTGGCCGCCGCCGCGTCCCGCTCGATGTGGTGCGGAGCACCCCCACGTGCGTGGGGCGGACCCGCGCGCGTCGGCGCGGTTCATGAGGTCGTCCGGAGCACCCCCACGTGCGTGGGGAGGACACGATTCTTACGGTCTGTGGCAGATCAACATGCGGAGCACCCCCACGTGCGTGGGGAGGACGATGCGCCCGTCGATAGTCGTCGCGCCTGGTACGGAGCACCCCCACGTGCGTGGGGAGGACGGTTTCCAGGAGGGCCTGGACAAGGGCGGGGACGGAGCACCCCCACGTGCGTGGGGAGGACCCAGTTTCGGCGGCGGCCGGAAGCGGTTGAGGCGGAGCACCCCCACGTGCGTGGGGAGGACAGTTGGTCGCGGCGTCGGGCGAGCCTCACGAGCGGAGCACCCCCACGTGCGTGGGGAGGACGGCCGCAGATCCATCAGCTCGGCAGGTTCAGCCGGAGCACCCCCACGTGCGTGGGGAGGACGCCCTGGCCGGTTCCAACAACCCGCAGCTGTCCGGAGCACCCCCACGTGCGTGGGGAGGACCGTGCCGGCTACCGGCCTACCGAGCACGGCACCGGAGCACCCCCACGTGCGTGGGGAGGACGCCACCCTCGCCGGCACGCCCGCCAAGGACGTCGGAGCACCCCCACGTGCGTGGGGAGGACGCCCGACGGTGAACCTGCGCGCCGCCGCCGCGCGGAGCACCCCCACGTGCGTGGGGAGGACTGGTTGAGGATCCGGCCGATGCGCTCGCCCAGCGGAGCACCCCCACGTGCGTGGGGAGGACTGCCTCGCCCATCTGGATGCGGTTGCGCTCGGCGGAGCACCCCCACGTGCGTGGGGAGGACACCTCAAACGACTCAGTGAGTCCTCACTGATCCGGAGCACCCCCACGTGCGTGGGGAGGACTCATGATCCGAGTGCCTTCCGGTCGAGTTCGGCGGAGCACCCCCACGTGCGTGGGGAGGACTGTGTCTACCGGCGGCGTCTACGGCGGCGGCGCGGAGCACCCCCACGTGCGTGGGGAGGACCCGACTGGGTGAAAGCCCTCGAAACCGGGCGGCGGAGCACCCCCACGTGCGTGGGGAGGACGACCCACGCGGTCGCGGCAGCGGCCAGCACCGCGGAGCACCCCCACGTGCGTGGGGAGGACGATACACCGACATTGACCTGCTGGCCGCCCACGGAGCACCCCCACGTGCGTGGGGAGGACGGTGGGAATGGCGGGATGGCAGAATGCCCGGAACGGAGCACCCCCACGTGCGTGGGGAGGACGAGCTGGACACGACCCCGAGCACGATCATCGACGGAGCACCCCCACGTGCGTGGGGAGGACGATGTCGTTCGACGACGCACCCTCCGCGTCGGCGGAGCACCCCCACGTGCGTGGGGAGGACACCGACCACGCGATGGTCGCGGCAGCCGCCGCCGGAGCACCCCCACGTGCGTGGGGAGGACTATTCGACGGGGAGAGACGCGTTGTCCGCCCCCGGAGCACCCCCACGTGCGTGGGGAGGACGCCCAGGCGGTGGCGCTTGAGGATCGGCTCGGCGGAGCACCCCCACGTGCGTGGGGAGGACATGGCGGCCAGCTCGGCGCGGGTCGGCGGCAGCGGAGCACCCCCACGTGCGTGGGGAGGACACTTCGCGACCTGCGGTTTTACCAGCCCTCCGGCCAGATTTCTTCGACCGGCTCTTGAGCGGCACGTGGGTCTTCCTTCGGGCTCATGGCCACGAGGGTGAGGCCGTCGAAGTCGACCGGGCGCCGTCGGCGCTCTCCCGCTGTCCGCAGCGAGAAGCCTTGTTCGGTGTCGTCCGGATGGATGAGGACGGCAGCGCCATCGCCCACAACGGCGCTTGCGGCATTCCAGAGCTCGTCGCGGACTTTGGCCGAGAGCGTGCCGACGAACATGCCGGGGGTCACTTCGATCATCCAGCGGCTGAGTGCACCCCGGAGGTGGTCGGGGACGGCGGTGGTGGCGAGGACGACCATCGAGGCCATGTCAGTCCCACGGGTCCGAGCCGTAGTTGACCCCGGACGGCATGGCGCCCATCTCCGGATCCCACAGCGAGGTGACTTCGGCAGCGGGTTGACGCTGCTTGGGTGCGCTGTCGGGATCGAGTAGGCGCTGGATGTCGGCGACGATTGTCGGCATCAGCTTGAGCAGACGGAATTCGTCTCGCAGCTTGCGTCGTACGTCTCGTTCGGGTTGGGCTGACGTGCTCAGGGAGAAGGCGAGCGGCACGGTGACCTTGGCTTTGTAGAGGTCGGCGATGTCGTACACGAAGGCGTGCTGAGTGCCGCTGTGGACGAAGCCGAGCGCCGGTGAGCAGCCCAGGGCGAGGATGACGGCGTGCACCACCCCGTAGAGGCTGGCGCTGGCTGCGGACAGCGCCAGGTTGACCGGGTCCTGGGTGTCCCAGGCGTCGGGGTCGTAGTTGCGGCGGAACTTGCCGGTTCGGTATTTCTGCGCCATCAGCCGGTAGAGCGCCTTCATGCGCTGGCCCTCCATGCCGCGAAGCTGAGCCAGCGTGGTGCCTTCGGCTACGGACTCGCCGAAGCGATGCTCGTACATGCGTGTCGCCACCTGTAGCCGGCTGTGGTCGTCAGCCCAGCTCCGGGCCTGCTTCTCCAGCCAGTTGGTGGTGAGCGAGGTGGGAGTGATGCCCGCGTAGCAGCGAACCACGCCGGAGCCGACGCAGACGACCGTGGTGCCGTGCCGGGCCAGGGTCGACAGGGCGCGGTGGGTGATCGATGTGCCGGGGCCGAGGAGGAGACAACTGATGGCTGCGGTGGGCAGGTAGACGCGTTCGGTTCCTTTTGGGGTGTCGACCTGCGCGAGAACGCCTGTGTCGTCCTGGACGATGCGGACGATGTCGGCGTAGAGGAAGCTCAGCGAGTCCGCCACTCGGGGCAACATGGCCAGGGTCGGCGCGGCGAGCCGCTGTCGGGCGTTGGCGCTCACCGCATCGGGGCGAGGCTGAGCAGTCCGCAGCCGAACGAGCGCCCGCGACCGATGCCGCTGAGCACGGCGGCGCGCACCCGGTCGGCGTCGGCAATCACGGCCTGCCCTTCGAACAGGGTGATGGCGTGGCGTACCGGAACGGCACGGCCGCGGGCGGCCGGCTGCGGCTGGGCACGCAGGTGGCGCAGGTCGAGGCCGGCGGTCTCGGCTTTGCGCTGCCACCACTGCTCGGCCTGCTGTCCGGACAGGGCGACGACTTTGCCGGCGCTGTCCCCCTTCCACGCTCGCTTGGAGGCGTTGGCGGCGATCCGGTAGTGCACCGGCATGCCGGCAACCAGCGCCTTGAGTAGTGGACTGACGTCGCGGGTGTCGACGGTGCCGTAGCCGTCCGGCAGCCGGGCCGGGTCCGGTGGCAGGGTCGTCTGGATCAGCAGCACCGGGCCGGAGGTCGTGTGATCGAGCCGGAAAAGGACACCCGCTTGCTGTCGTGGCTGCTCGCCCAGGTCGTCCGGCACCAGCGACATCACCCGGCGGTGCACGGCTGTGATGTCGCGCAGGTCTCGTCTTGCCGCCGGGTGGCGCAGGTCGGGTGCGATTCGGGTCAGCCAGGCGGTCACGTGCGGACTCCTCGCAGATGCTCGTCCAGTGCGTCCAGATATTCCGCGCCGATGCCTGCGCACAGATCGGCCGGGAGGCTGCGGCTGCTGACGTGGACCTCACGGGTCAGGAAGCGGCGGCGCGGACGCCGCTCCCCCGCCGCCGAATCAAGATCCACAGGTACGTCGTTGAGCGTCATCCGGCTTGCGGTGCCGTCGCCGCCCGGTCCGCCCGTCACGAAGTCCACGCTGACGAAGTCCGCATCGCGACTGGGGCGGGATCGGTTGAGAGGCAGGTGGTCCAGGTCGCCCACGGCGTCGGTGATCGGGCCCGACAGCACGAACGGGTGCTCCACCGGACAGGAGCGGCGCCCCAGATACGGAGCCCAGACGGGATTCGTTAGCGCCTCGTGGACCTGACCGATGAGCACGTCCGGGCCGGTGATCGCGACGGTGAACACGGCGTCGGCGAGGTAGAACCGGCGCGAGACGATCGTGCCGGTTCCCGCGGGCCGCCGTTTGCCCTCCGCTGTCGGCACGGTCCGCTCCGGTGGCAGGCCACCGCCGACGGTGTGGAAGTCGTACATGAGCCGGCCGGGCCGGTCGACACGAACGGTGAATTCCAGAGCCGCGAGGTCACTCACCGGCTCGCCGCGCCGCCGGCCTTGGGCAGCGGCGATGATGCCGATCATCGCCGAGCGGGTGGGGACGGTGGCGGTGTCGCGGACACTGAAGGTGCTGTGGTCACCCCACGACTGCATCGGTCCGGCCAACCGCAGCAGCAGACCTGTCATTCCGCCCTCACGTGCTCGACGGCGGCGGCGATCAGGGCGTCGAAGCTCGGCCGGGTCTCGCCGAGCTGTTCCAGCCCCTTGTCGTCGATGCTCGCGTACCCGTGGTAGACCAACCCACGGTCGCCGATCAGCCGGTAGATCCGGCCGGCGTAGTCGGCGAGTTGCCGGCGCGAGGGGTCGGCGTAACCGCTGTCGAGCGTGGCCCGGATCGGCACCTCGAAGGCGCTGGCCAGTGACACCGGCCGGTCGCTGCGGACCACGATGTAGGCCAGGTCGGGCACGGTGAACGGCGCCGTGGAGTTCTTCTTCGCCTGCGGCATGGCGGTGATGAACGCCGACAGGAATGCCGAGGTCAACTCAACCGCCGTGGCGGCGTCGCCGAGGTTCTCGGCGAGGTCCCGCAGGTTGACGCTGGCGTACCGGTAGAACGTGCCGGTGCTGAATTCGGCACTGTTCATGTGCCCGCTGCCGGCCTGGTCGGATTCCTGCTTCAGGTCGTCCACGGCGGTGAAGAAGTCGACCTGCGGATCAGTGCCGTGGGTGGTGAACGCGTGCGCGACCTGCACCGCGCCGTCCACGTTGGTGCCGGGCAGTTCCGCCAGCATCCGCCCGAACAGGTTGATCACATCGTTACGCCGGGCAAGTGCCGCACGCACGGCGTCGGCCGGAAGCGCAGTCTCGCCCTTCTTGAGCTTGAGCGTGCCGGCGTGCAGGCCGGCGAGCCGTTCGCGCTGCTGCACACAGACGTCGGCCAGTTCATCGAAGGCGCGCTCCGGCAGGTAGAACAGCACCTGCGTCTCGCCGGACTCCTTATCGATCTTGAAACCGTCGGCCTTGACGGCGATCGTGGTGAGCGTCGCCATGACCTGCGCGGCGGCGAAAGCTGCCAGCTCCGTCTCCCAGCCCTGCCTCACCAGCCGCGCCTGGACGGCCTTCGGTAGCTGCCGGGTCCGCTTGGCCGCATCACCGGATGACGTCTCCAGGTCCTGACGCACGGCCCGCTTCCAGCTCTGGCTGGAGACCCGGGTACGGTCCGCGTCCCCGAAGCGCACGGTCTTGGGCGAGCCCAGGTCGTCGCGGTTGAGATTGGCGTACGGGACGGTTTGCAGCAGGTGGATGTCGACGTAGCGGGCGGTCATGCTGACTCCTCCAGGCTCGGGTGGTGCTGCTTCTCGGCACGACGGTCGGCGTCGTGCAGGGTGCGGTAGAACGACTGAAGCCAGGACTTGGCGACCTGGTCGCGGTAGTACCGCCACCGGCAGAGGTCGTCGAGAAGCTGCGCCCAGTCCACCTGGGACTCGACCGCGCCGAGATGCCGGACGACACCCGCCAGGTGCTGATAGACACCCGGGTAGCCCTGGCGGACCAGCAGGTGCAGCCGCTTCTCGGCGGTGGCGCGGTTCATCGCGCGGCGTCCTGGTCCCGGCCGGGATACCGCCCAGGCAAGCGACTGTCCCAGGTTCGGTCGGTGTCCCCTTCCGGTGTCGCCGCTCGCCGACTCCTCGACCTCGGCGGCTTCGTCGGTGCGGCCGACGCTCGGTCGGTCCCGAACGGTCGCGGCGATCATCGCCGCGACTGCGTAGTAGGCGTACTCATGGTCCTGTCGCATCGATGGCCGCAGCAGCGGGGCGACGACGGCGTGCATGGTGTGCGCCTGCTCGGGCGGACGCCGCAGCCCGCGGCGCAGAGCCGCACGCCGGCCACGGTCGTGGAGGCACTGCTCGGTGATCCGCCGCACGAAGGCGTCGGAGTGCCTTTCCTCGGTTTCCACGGAGGTCATGTGGCGGCTCCCTTCTTCGATGGGGTCGACAGCAGCCGGTGCGCCGTCTGCACCGCCCGTACCAGCCGGGGTGCGCTGACGTCTCCCGCCGCACGGTCGATGGCGTCGTGTGCGAGGTGGGCGAAGGCTTTACTCCCGTCGGAGAACCGACGATCTCGCACGTGTTCCCAGAACACCGCTTCGGCCTCCGACCAGTAGATGGCTTCGGCCGTGCGTGCCCACGGCCCTTCCCGGTCCTTGGCGTTGACGGTCTCGCGCCAGACTTGCCGCAGCACCGCACCGACTCGTCGGCCACTCGACTCGGCCGCCCTGGTCAGGCCGGCCACCCCGTGGGCGATGGCCGGGTCGCGCTCCCGCAGCCAACCCAGGATGGGTGGGGTCACGGCGGTGAACCACTGCCTGTCCTTGGCCTGCCCGTCCTGGTCGAATCCGTACGCGCGGACCCGTCCGTCGAGTTCGAGGTCGGCTGCGGTGGCCATGATGTCGGGGCGGCGGGTCTTGATCTCACCGGCGCCACCCAGGAGGGCCTCGACGTCACGCCACAGAGCGCGGGATCCGTCGGCCGGCAACTGGTACCAGCCGCCGTCCTTGTTCTGCCGGTGCACCACGTACGGGTCCCGAACCTCCGGGCCGGCAAGTCGCCACGCCCACGTGACGTAGGCGCCTGTCACCGCTTCGCCGACGGCGTCCGGAACCAGCAGCACCGCGTGCCGGGCGCGGCCGGTCAACGCGCCGCACCGCCCAGACACCGACGGAACATCCAACGGGTTCGGTAGCTCGTCACGCTCCCAGGGACACAGGTCGGGCCCCTCGTCCTGCACGGACACCTCCGGCGGCACGCCTACGACCAACGACTCGAACAGGTTCTCCCCGAGCGGGTGATACGACATGGTGCCCCGCAACGGGCCGGCGTTGCTGTTGGCGAACTTCTGCCCGGCCACTTCCCGGCTGCTGCACCTCCCGGACGCGCCGTAGTACAACTGCGCGATCAGATACCAGGCCGCTTCGCCGGGCGCCAGGGCCGCCGGGGCCGCCGGGGCAGCGTCGGTGTGGTGGCCGAACCAGACCTGCGTGTTGCCGGCCGGGCGGTCGAACACCAGCTTGTTGACGCCCGAGGACTTCGGGCACTCGGCGGCGAGCCGCGGGTCCTGCATCCATGGCCGCTGAGAGTCGAACAGGTCGAACCGACCTCGGTACTCCTCGAAGTAGGCGTCCACGTCGTCCGCGACGAACCCACCCCGGTCGAGCACCTGTTCCTGCCGCTGCCGCCATCGGTCCCCGCGTAGGGCGTCGAGGCCGGTCACACGGGCGGTGATCGCGTACAGGATCCGCCACAACCCCGATGCGGCCGGCGGCACCGGCAGCACGAGGTCGTCGAACTCCGCCGCCCGGACGAACAACTCACGGAGCCCGACCGACTCGGACTCACCGCCGACCGTTACCGGTATCCACGGTCGATCAACTAGATCGAAAGATATCATCATTTAGCGTGACTCCTGAAGGCGACCGCATGAGGGTGCCGAGTCGGCGGCCCGATGCGAAGCCTCATGTCAGATGAACGACTCCCCATCGACTCAACCCGCCCCGAGGGAGGCGACAACGAGCCCGAGTTCATGATCGAGATACGCGGATCCGTCGCCCCAGACGGCCGATCCCGGACTGCCGGAACTGACTGGCATCCACAGCGGGCGGATTTCTTTGAGCCAGGCGTTCTCACTCCATGTCGCCGGCAACCTGGTCGGGGGTTCGTAACCCCTGATCAGGTCGGCCCGAACCGGGATCGTCTCCTGGAGGATCGCCCGTACCTCGTCGTTCCGGAACCGGCCGTCACGCCGGGAGCCGTGCTGCGGGAGCGGAGTTCGACGCTCGGGGTCGAGCCACTGACCGCCGTCCGGGTCGAGATAGCAGCAGAGCACGCGCTCCGATTCGGCGCCGAGACGAGTGGACGCGCGCCACTCCGGTGTGTCGGTGCGGCTCAGCGATTCCAGGTCGGCCACCTCGTCCGGGCTCGGGATGACACCGAGATCGGCTGCCCCTCGCTCGACGTTCCGGCCGGCCCGGTACTCGTCGTGTTCCGCGCTCAGCACCGGGTCGTGCCGGATCGGTGGGGGCGCGTACACCGCCTCGACGTGGCCCTGCACCGAGTGCGGTACGGCGATCGTGTCGATGCCGGCGAGTCGCTGGTGCGTCGCCCGCAGCAGATATCGCGCGTACACGTGCCCCCACGCCTTTGGCTTGGAGTGTTCCGTGCCGTCCGGTCCTCGCGGATCGAGGACGACCACCCGTGGTCGTTCGGCCCAGCTCGGCCTCGGTCTGACGTGCCGATGGCATCGGCCGGCCCGTTGCAGGAGTTGCGCCATCGGAGCCAGGTCGGTCACCAGGAGGTCGAAGTCGAGATCCAGCGACTGCTCGATCACCTGGGTAGCGACGACGACTGTCGGACGGGACCGGTCGCCGGCTCTGCCCATGCGGCCGGTGATGGCTGCCGTGATCTCCTCCCGACGGCGGGCCGGGAAGCGGGAGTGCAGCAGCATCACGTCCACGTCGGCGGGCATCCAGTCGCGGATCACGCGATAGGTCTGCTGCGCGTCGTTGACCGTGTTGCACACGACGCCCGCACATCCGCCATGCTCCGCGACCGGCGCGAGCACCTGCCGCACCACTTCTCGCCGGTCGGCCGGATCGCTCACGGGCCCGTCGAGGTGACGCACCGGTCGTACGTCGAGCGTGAACTCCATGCTCCGACCCGCCACCAACGCCTCTCGCGCCTGGGGCGAAATCGAGATCGGCGCACGGGCCTGGGACGCCGGCACGAACGTCCAACCCGGGTACGGCACGGGCGACGCGGGCCGCTGAACTCCGGCCCCGTCCTCGTAAGCCCGGATAAGGGCCGCCGCCTGGGACGACGGCAACGTCGCCGACAGCAGGACAACCGGGCACCCGTACGCGCCGAGCCAGTTCAGGAGCCGGCACAGCAGCCTCGTCATGTATTCGTCGTAGGCGTGTGCCTCGTCGACCACGAACACCTTGCCGGACAGGCCGAGCAGGCGTAGAGCGTTGTGTTTGGTGGTCAGCGCGGCCAGGAGCGCCTGGTCGACGGTGCCGACCGCCATCGGTGCCAACAGTCCCCGCTTGCGGCCACGCAGCCAGTCGGTCGCCATCACGTCGCGGCTCGGATCGTCGGAGATCACCTCGCCGTGTTCGACGAGGTGGGCAGCAGCCCGAGCCTCGTACTCCGCGTTGAGCCACGACATGCTGTGCAGCAGGGTGACCGGCGCCGGACCCGCAGCCAGTTTGGCGGCGAACGCCCGCACCCGGCGATACATCTCGTCCGAGGTCGCCATCGTCGGCAACGCGAAGAAGAAGCCGTGCGCCCCGCACACGTCGGCCAGCCTCCGGGCTGCCACCAGCGCGGCTTCGGTCTTCCCGTCGCCCGTGGCAGCCGTCACGACCATCAACCCCGGGCCGTCGACCAGCGGCAGCAGGTCGTCGAGGATGGATCGTTGAAGCGCGTTCGGGCGGTGCGGAAACAGTTCCTCGAAGCCCGCAGGTCGGTACGACGGCGCCACCAGGCCCGCGTCGTCGAGCAAAGTGCGGACGGGCGCAGCCAGGGCAGTGAGGTGGGCCGAGGCGCTGGCGGAGTCGGTGCGCTGCGGCACCTGCGACGACTGCTCGCGCAGGAAGTGTTCCTGGCTGGCCAGCCAGTCGGCAAGGATCACGAGCCCCGTGACCAGCACGCTGGCCGGCGCGGTCATGGCTGGCGGCGGCTCGGGTGAGCCCACCGCCTCATGCACCACCCGCACGAACGCCGCACGTTGTCGCGCCCACCCGCCTTCACCCAGTTGTTGTCGGCCACTGTGTGGGCCGCTGGTCTGTTGGAAACATCCGTGATGGCCGCCCACGACCTGAGCCACGCGATACGCCAGACGGCTACTGACCCGACGGCCCGACTGGGGATATCCGAGAGGACCCAGAAGGTCAGGCAGGCACAACTGGCCGGCCGCATCGTGCCGGAGCGAACCGTCGCCTGCCGCGTCCTCGTACAGGCCGCAAGCGACCAGCGCCCCGAAGGCAGCCGCGTTCTTCTTCTGGAAGCCGGGCGAGGCCTTACCAACGTCGTGCAGCCCTGCCCAGAACATCACCAACGACTTGGCATGGGTGTCGCTGGTGCCAAGCCCTTCCGCAATGACGCGGCGCTGATTCGGGGCCAGGTAACGGTCCCACAGCTCCCCGGCGACGGCAGCGGTGTCGATCAAGTGCCAGAGCAACGGGTACGGCTTCAGAAGCTGGCTAGACTTTCCCCAGATACCGGCGTCGACCGCTTCATGATCGAAACCCAAACCGATCGCCTCCGCTCCACAACCGCTCGTGAGGGCAACCGCATGCAACCACGGCCGTACGACACTTCAGCCCCGCCAGTGCAGAACTGCACAGCGGGCGGATAGAACCGCAGGTCGCGAAGTGTCCTCCCCACGCACGTGGGGGTGCTCCGGAACTGGCCGTCTATCTCGGCGTCTCGGACCGGTCCTCCCCACGCACGTGGGGGTGCTCCGCACCCGCCGCGCAGCCCGCGCCCGTGACTGTGGTCCTCCCCACGCACGTGGGGGTGCTCCGCCGTGACCAGCGGGTCGGCTTGACGTGACCCGGTCCTCCCCACGCACGTGGGGGTGCTCCGGTGCCGGGGTTGTTGGCGGCGGCGATCTCCAGGTCCTCCCCACGCACGTGGGGGTGCTCCGTTCTTCGTCACCGACGAGGCCCGCGACCGCAAGTCCTCCCCACGCACGTGGGGGTGCTCCGGCGGGTCTGCCGGTGGAGTTCGCGGTGGAGCTGTCCTCCCCACGCACGTGGGGGTGCTCCGATATTGGTATGACGTACACGGAGAGCCCCGCCGTCCTCCCCACGCACGTGGGGGTGCTCCGAGTTCATCGACCTCCAGGGCAGGGCCGTCCCGGTCCTCCCCACGCACGTGGGGGTGCTCCGCAATCCGGTCGGGTCGTACTCGCCCGGCGTCCGTCCTCCCCACGCACGTGGGGGTGCTCCGTTGTTCACCGCGGCGATCAGCATCGCCTTCTCGTCCTCCCCACGCACGTGGGGGTGCTCCGTTCAGCAGGTCGGCGATCTCAATCCAGCCGAGGTCCTCCCCACGCATATGGGGGTGCTCCGCAGAACGGCAGCCTGGCCGACACCCGCGCGCAGTCCTCCCCACGCACGTGGGGGTGCTCCGTTCCGCGAGGCATCCGGAGGCTGACGTGCCGTGTCCTCCCCACGCACGTGGGGGTGCTCCGGCGTCGGAGTAGCCCGTCTCGGTGGCCAGCACGTCCTCCCCACGCACGTGGGGGTGCTCCGGCCGCCGAGCAGCGGGCCCTGGCCGAGGGCAAGTCCTCCCCACGCACGTGGGGGTGCTCCGTCACCGCGGACCGCAACAAGTACCGGGAGCTGGTCCTCCCCACGCACGTGGGGGTGCTCCGCACCTCAACGCCGCGTGGAGGGCCCTGCCGAAGTCCTCCCCACGCACGTGGGGGTGCTCCGTCCCACCAGCGGGACTTCGGGGAGGGCCGGGGGTCCTCCCCACGCACGTGGGGGTGCTCCGTAGCGCCGGTTCCGGCTCGACGACCATGTGGTGTCCTCCCCACGCACGTGGGGGTGCTCCGTTGCGCATCACAACGGCCTGGTGCTCGCCCCCGTCCTCCCCACGCACGTGGGGGTGCTCCAGAAGCCCCGCCATCTCCATCACAGGAGGTGGCGGTCCTCCCCACGCACGTAGGGGTGCTCCGCCGAGGCCGCCGCCCGGCCGCCTCGGTGGTGAAGTCCTCCCCACGCACGTGGGGGTGCTCCATCCCGGAGACGTGACCGCCGGTCGCGAATCCCGTCCTCCCCACGCACGTGGGGGTGCTCCGCCATTCCGAAGACCGGCGCCACGATCGACGCCGTCCTCCCCACGCACGTGGGGGTGCTCCGCCGCGAGCCGATCGGCGCGGCGTGCGGCACCTGTCCTCCCCACGCACGTGGGGGTGCTCCGGCGTACGCGGGCTCTGCGAGGGGCGGTAGCTGTCCTCCCCACGCACGTGGGGGTGCTCCGGTAGCTTCCCCGTATTGGAGTCGACCGCCGAGGTCCTCCCCACGCACGTGGGGGTGCTCCGACGAGAACGTCACCGGCCGGGCCCTGCTTGGAGTCCTCCCCACGCACGTGGGGGTGCTCCGCTGCGGTACGTCGGCCCGGACCGGGTGCGCGTGTCCTCCCCACGCACGTGGGGGTGCTCCGTCGAGCATGGTGAAGGTGCCAGTGGACGCCCAGTCCTCCCCACGCATGTGGGGGTGCTCCGCACCATCTGGTGGTGACCGTGAAGGCCGACCCGTCCTCCCCACGCACGTGGAGTGCTCCGACGACGACGTCGAATCCGTAGCTCGTCTCCGGGTCCTCCCCACGCACGTGGGAGTGTTTCGCCCTTCGCCGGAGTCTGCCCGCTTCGATCGCTTCGGCCAGGGCCGGGCCAACGGCATGGGCGGCGGGCCTGGTGCCGAGTTGGATGGCACCAGACCCGCCGCCCATCAGTTCAGGCCCGGTCGTTCAAGCGGCCCGTGCGAACCGCGTCGACGAACCGGGTCCAGGCCGTCGAGTCGAAGCTCAGCGCCGGCCCCTGCCGGTCCTTGGTGTCCCGCACGCCGACCGCATCGGCGAAACCAGCCACCTCGACGCAGTTGCCCTCACCACCGGACCGGGACGACTTGCGCCATACTCCGTCACGTCCCATGGGTCATCTCCTTCGCGATCGTCGTCATCAGTTCACGGGACCCGTCCACGTCGAGCGCTCGCTCACCGAGTGAGCGCCAGGCATCCTCGTAGGTCTGGATCTCGTGGACCTTGTCAAGGTAGGCGGCCCCGCACGGGCCGTCCATGTAGATGGTGGTCGGCTCCGGCTCCCGCACGTCGACCGGGAAGTCGAGCATGGTGAAAGTTCCCGCTGCGGCCCAGCGGTAGAGCCCAGCACTCAGTGGAAGCACCCGAATCCGAATGTTGTGCTGCTGGCTCGCCACCATTAGGGCATCGAGTTGCCTCCCCATCGCCGCCCGATCGCTCAGCGGTCGACGGAGCACTGCCTCGTTGAGGATCACATCGAGATAGGGAGCCCGGGGCACCGCACGCGCCAGCAATCGCTGCCGCCGCAGTCGAACCTCGGCTTTGGCCTGTCGCTCGTGCTCACTCAACTGCGGGTTGTCGGTGGCGATGACCTCGGTCATGTACTCGACCGTTTGCAACAGGCCCGGCACGAGATTCGTTTCATAGTGGCGAATTTTCGTCGCTGCGGCTTCCAGGCCCACGTACAGCTTGAACCAGTCTTTGATTGCCTCCCCGTAGCTGTGCCACCAGCCGTGCGCCTTGGTTTCCCGGGCCAGTGAGCGCATGGTTTCGATGGTTTCTCGCGACGCGCCGTAAACGCGGCACATGGCCTCCACGTCGTTCGGGTGCATCGGCACCTGGCCCGTTTCGTAACGCCAGATCCGGGGCGCCGACCATTCGAGTTCCTTGGCCGCTGCGGTCACCGTGACGTGCGCGCCTTCGCGAAGTTCTCTCAGATATCTGCCGAGCTGCCTACGCGGGACGGTGCTTCCCGAGTCGTCCACGTCATCTCCTTTGGTGTTGTCGCGTAAGGCACCTCATCCCTTGGTCTGCATTCTGCCGCGAAAGATTGTCTCGGGCCAGAGGTGAATTGACCATTGTGGTGCCCGCCGGAGACGCGGCGGGCTCGCGGGGACGGATGCCTTTCCCCGAAACCTCATCCCGGCATCCGTCCCCGCACCCGGCATCGATCCACAAAGGAGAGCCATGGACTCGATCGATCGTATCCTCGGCGACATTCCGCTTCCGCCCTACGTCACCGCCGAGGATGTCACCTTCGCGATCCGGGCGATCACCGTGCACGCGCCCGAGCAGTGGCCCGAGGGACCGCGCTGCCGCAACGACCGGGCACCCCACCCGTGCCGGCTGCACCGCTGGGGCCGGCGGGTGCTCGACCTGCGCGGGCTCACCGACCGGCAGATCCACACGCTGGTCGCCGAGCAGACGGCACCCGCGCGGTGATCTACGTGACCGGGGAACGCCTGCTGCCGCACCACGTCCGCGCCGCCTACTTCGACAGGCGTTGGCGGGGCTACGACCCGACCCAGGTGCGCGACCACCTCGACCGGGTCGCCGACGAACTCGACCGGCTGAGCCGTGATCTGGTCACCACGCGGACGGAAGCCGAGCGCGTCCGCCAGGCGCTGCGGCAGTGGCAGTCCAAGCATCGCGCCTGCCGCCACCGCGACCCCGACGCGCCGCCCGGCGGGTGGCCGGAATGACCGCGCCACGGTGGGTCCTCCACCTGCCCACCACGTTGACCAGCCCCGACGAGGCGACCGCCCTCGCGGTGGCCCTCCGCGACTCGCTCGGCCACATCACTGTCATCGACTTCGGCGAGACCACACTGAGCGAGGAGGACAGCCAGTTCGCGCGTACCCGGGTCTGGTGCGACGCCCGCCTCGACGGCGCCGGCCGGTGCGGGCACCGCAACGACCACGACGGGCCGTGCGCCGCGTGACCGGCCACCCGGTGCGTCAGGGGCGCGGGCGGTCGCGGTCCTTCGACGGCTGGACCCGCTTCGGCTCGCCGGGCATCTTCGGGTATTCCGGTGGATAAGGCATGTCGCCCAGGCCGTCGGCGGCGTCCCGCTCGGCCCACTCCAGCAGCGGTGTGATGTCCCACGGGGCGTCGTCGATGCCGGCGTGCGGGTCGCCGCGCTCGGCGAACCGGGCCGGCACCGTGCCCAGGTGGAAGTCGTCCGGGTCGACCTGCGGCAGCTCGTCCCAGTCGACGGGGGTGGAGACGGTGGCGCGGGCGTTGGCGCGCAGCGAGTACGCGCAGGCGATGGTGCGGTCCCGCGCCGTCTGGTTGAAGTCGACGAACACGCGCTCGCCGCGCTCCTCCTTCCACCAGGCGGTGGTGACCAGTTCGGGGCGGCGGCGTTCCAGTTCCCGGGCCAGCGCGATGGTGGCGCGGCGCACCTCCACGAACGTCCAGCGCGGCTGGATGCGCAGGTAGACGTGCACGCCCCGGCCGCCGGAGGTCTTCGGCCAGCCGGGCACGCCCAGCTCGTCGAGCAGACCGCGCAGCTCACCGGCGGCGGTCACCGCGTCGGCGAAGTCGGTGCCCGGCTGCGGGTCGAGGTCGACGCGCAGCTCGTCGGGGCGGTCGGTGTCGGCGGCGCGCACCGGCCACGGGTGGAACACCACTGTGCCCATCTGCGCGGCCCAGGCCACGTGCGCCAGGTCGGCCGGGCACAGCTCGTCGGCCTTACGCCCGCTCGGGAACGCGATCTGCGCGGTGCGGACCCACGGCGGCACGCCCCGTGCGGGTATCCGCTTCTGGAAGAACATCTCCCCCTCGATGCCGTCGGGGAAGCGCTGGAGCGTGGTGGGCCGGTCGCGCAGGGCGCGCATGATCCCGTCGCCGACTGCGACGTAGTAGCGGAAGACGTCGGCCTTGGTGAAGCCGCGCTGCGGGAAGATCACCCGATCGGGGCTGCTCAGCCGCACCGTGCGCCCGGCTACCTCGATCTCCTCGACCGCACCCTTGCCCGCCATCACGCGACCATATGCGATGCCACCGACACCCGACGTACCGTGGAACGGTGAGTCTTTCCGACAGCGAACTGCCCCGTACCGAGGACGAATGGCGCGTCCGGCTGAGCCCCGAGGAGTTCCGGGTGCTCCGCGAGGCCGGCACCGAGGCGCCCTGGACCGGTGAGTACGTCGACACCAAGACCCCCGGCGTCTACCACTGCCGGGCCTGCGGGCTGGAACTGTTCCGCAGCGACGACAAGTTCGACTCGCACTGCGGCTGGCCGAGCTTCGACGACGCCATCCCGGGCGCGGTCAAGGAGATCCCGGACAACACGCTCGGCATGCGGCGCGTGGAGATCCGCTGCGCGCGCTGCGACAGCCACCTCGGGCACGTCTTCGAGGGTGAGGGCTTCACCCCGAAGGACACCCGGCACTGCGTCAACTCGATCTCCGTGCGGCTGGAGCCCAGCGCCGGCTGACGGCGGCGTCACACCGACGGCGGCGTCAGAGTCGCAGCAGGCCGCCGGCCTCGTCCACCTGGTCGGCGGCCTCGTCGTCCAGCCACACCCCGCCGGTGGCGAGGTAGCGGAAGCGGTACTCCCCCGGCGCGAGCCGGACCGTCACGGTACGGGTGCCGTCGCGGCGCGGCACCAGCTCGTGGCGGCCGGGCTCCCACCCGTTGAAGCAGCCGACCACGCTCACCGTGCCGGCCGGGGTGTCCCGGGGCAGCGAGAACGTCACCCGGGTCTGGTTGCCGAAGAGCTTGTTGCGCTTGATCACGAATCCTCCGGGGAGTTTCGGCGGTCACCGGGGTCAACGCGCGACACGCCGGGAGCGACTCGCCGTGGGGCCGGATCAGGTTCGCCGGTTCCGGTTGCTCGATGGTGTCGTCTGCGCGACTCTCGGATGACAGGTCCGTTTTCGGGGGGTTTCGCATGGCTGCCTGCGAGGTTTGCGGCAACGACTACTGGATGGCGTTCGAGGTGCGCACCGTCGACGGGTCGCGGCACACGTTCGACTGCTTCGAGTGCGCGGTGCACAAGATGGCGCCGATCTGCGAGCACTGCCAGACCAAGATCGTCGGCCACGGCGTCGAGGTCTCCGGCCGCTTCTTCTGCTGCGCCCACTGCGCCCGCGCCGTCGAGGGCGAGCAGGGCGCCGAGGTACGCGACGCGGTCGGCGCCCGCCCCGCCTGACGCGTACCCTCGCGGGACGCCATCGGCGTCGATCCCCGGCTAGCATCCCTCCGGTGTCCCGACGGTTGATCATCGCGGCGGCTCTGACCACCGCTCTCGCCGGCTGCTCTCCCGCCACCGAGCCCGCCCCCGCCACCGATCCGGCCCTCGTCGCGCCCTCACCCACCGACGGCGGCGCCGCCGCGGCGCTGCGCGATCGGTACGCGGCGACCGGCCGCCTGGCCGGCCTGGCCGAAAAGCCCGAGAACGCCAGCGAGCAACTCGACTCCGACGGCGTCGCCTGTGGTCGCCCGCTGCCCCTGCTCGACCGGCGGCTCGTGGTGTCGACCCGGGTCTTCGGCACGCCGGAGGAGACACCGGCCGGCGAGTTCGTCGAGATCGCCCAGGAGACGGTGGTCTACCCGGACGAGGCGACCGCCGCGGACGCGGTCCGGCAGATCTTCGGCGTGCTGGAGGCGTGCGAGCGCGACGAGGAGGCCGGCCAGGTCACCGCCGGCCACACGGCCGGGAAGCTGCCCGCCGGGTTGGGCGTGCCGGGCCGGATGGTGTCGGCCACCATGACCCTGTCCGACGGCACCCGTTTCCCGCACCGTTACGGCTGCCTCCAGCAGGGCCGGGTGACCCAGTGCGTCTGGGTCTGGACCCGCTCGGCGGCCGACACCGGCACCTGGTTCGAACGCGCCGTGACCGCCACCGCAACCGGGCTGCGCGCGTCGAAGGGCTGAGCCGCGTCGGCCCGGGCGCGCGTGAGCCGGCACGCCGAACCACGTCGGGCCGGGGGTGCGCACGACCGGCCGCAGACGCGCCGCCTAACCTGGGCCGATGCCCGTCGAGTCCCACCTGGCCGGCTTCGCCGACCTGGACGCCAGCACCTTCCACGACCTGCTCCGGCTGCGCATCGACGTGTTCGTGGTCGAGCAGTCCTGCCCGTACCCGGAACTGGACGGCCGGGACGTCGAACCCGGCACCCGGCACCTGTGGCTGAGCCGCGACGGCGTCGTGGCCGCGTACCTGCGGATCCTGGCCGACCCCGGCGGCGTGGCGCGGATCGGGCGGGTGGTGGTGGCGCCGGCGGCCCGCGGCGCGGGCCTGGCCGGCGCGCTGATGACGCAGGCCCTGGCGGTGGTGGGTGACCGGCCGTGCGTGCTGGACGCGCAGACGCACCTGGTCGGCTTCTACGCCGGGTTCGGTTTCGCCGTCGACGGCCCCGGTTACGTCGAGGACGGCATCCCGCACACACCGATGCGCCGCGACCCGACTCATTGACGTTTGTCGCTTTTTGTGGCAGTGTGCGGGCGGAGCCGCCACGCGGGAGAGGGCAACTCCCGACAGTCCGGGCGTCGTGCACCGACACCTATCCCGGAGGCTTCCATGTCCACTCCGTACCGCCGCCCGTTACCGCTCGCGGCGGCGATCCTCGCCGTCTGCGCGGTGGTGGCGGCGCTGCTCACCACCGCGTTCTCCGGCCCGGCCTCGGCGCACGGGTCGGTGGTCGACCCGGCCTCGCGCGCCTACAGCTGCTGGCAGCGCTGGGGCGGTGACTTCCAGAACCCGGCCATGGCCACCCAGGACCCGATGTGCTGGCAGGCGTGGCAGGCCGACCCGAACGCCATGTGGAACTGGAACGGCCTGTTCCGCGAGGGCGTGGCCGGCAACCACCAGGGCGCCATCCCCGACGGGCAGCTGTGCAGCGGCGGCCGCACCCAGAGCGGCCGGTACAACGCGCTCGACACCGTCGGCGCCTGGAAGACGGTGCCGGTGACAAACAACTTCCGGGTCAAGTTCTTCGACCAGGCCAGCCACGGCGCCGACTACATCCGGGTGTACGTGACAAAGCAGGGTTTCAACGCGCTCACCTCGCCACTGCGCTGGAGCGACCTGGAACTGGTCGGCCAGATCGGCAACACCCCGGCCAGCCAGTGGACGCGTGAGGTCGACGGCGTGTCCATCCAGATCCCGGCGAACGCGCCGGGCCGCACCGGCCGGCACATCGTCTACACCATCTGGCAGGCCAGCCACCTGGACCAGTCCTACTACCTGTGCAGCGACGTGGACTTCGGCGGGTCCGGCCCGACCACCCCGCCGACCACCACCCCGCCCACCAGCACGCCGCCCACGAGCACCCCGCCGACCAGCCCGCCGCCGACCACGCCGAACCCGGCCGGTGGCTGCACCGCGACGTACGCGATCACCGGGTCGTGGGGCGGCGGCTTCCAGGCCGACGTGAAGGTCACAAACAGCGGCGGATCACCCATTCGCGGCTGGTCGGTGAGCTGGAACTACCAGAACGGCCAGCAGGTCAACTCGGCGTGGAACGCCAACGTGACCACGAGCGGGACGCTGGTGACGGCACGGAACGTGGCCTACAACGGCTCGCTCGCGCCGGGTGCCAGCACCTCGTTCGGCTTCACCGGGTCGGCCGGTGCGACGAACCCGGTGCCCGGCATCCTGTCCTGCACGACGACCGCCTGACGACTGCCATCCCGGTCGGGGCTCTGCTCGACACCCGCTGGGGTGTTAAGCGGGGCCCCTTCCGCTACCGCAGGCGTTAAGAAGGGGCCCTTCCTTTCACACCAGGCAGTTGACGATGTCGGCCACCGGGCGGCGGCGACCCGTGTAGAACGGGATCTCCTCGCGCACGTGCCGGCGAGCGCCGGAGGCGCGCAGGTCGCGCATCAGGTCCACGATCCGGTGCAGCTCGTCGGCCTCGAACGCCAGCATCCACTCGTAGTCGCCGAGCGCGAACGACGCCACGGTGTTGGCCCGCACGTCCGGGTAGCCCCGGGCCATCTTGCCGTGCTCGGCCAGCAGCTCGCGCCGCTCGGCGTCGGGCAGCAGGTACCACTCGTACGAGCGCACGAACGGGTAGACGCACAGGTAGGCGCGCGGCTGTTCGTCGTTCAGGAACGCCGGGATGTGGCTCTTGTTGAACTCGGCCGGGCGGTGCAGCGCCATCTGCGACCAGACCGGGGTGAGCGCCCGGCCCAGCGTGGTGCGGCGGAACCGCAGGTACGCGTCCTGGAGCGCGTCGCTGGACGACGAGTGCCACCAGATCATCAGGTCGGCGTCGGCGCGCAGCCCGGCCACGTCGTACGTGCCCCGGATCGTGACGTCCTTGCCGGCCAGCTCGGTGAAGAGCGACTCGACCTCGTCGACGACGTTCTCCCGCAGCGACGGCAGCGGGCTGCTGGCCCGGTACACCGACCACATCGTGTAGCGGATGGTCTCGTTGAGCTCCCGCAGCCGCGCCGCGTTGGTCTGCTCGGTCATGCTGCCGATCCTCCCAGTGCCGTGATGATCTCTTCGGCCGCCGTCTCGCCGGAGCGGACGCAGACCGGAATGCCGACGCCGTCGTAACCGGCCCCGGCCACTGCAAGCGTCGGGTGGGCGGCGCGCAGCGCCGTCCGGACCGCCGCCACCCGGGCCGTGTGCCCGGGCGTGTACTGCGGCAGCGCGCCGCCCCACCGCTGCACGTGCCGGGCCACCGGGACCGGCAGCGGCGCGCCGAGCACCGCCGACAGCTCCCGGTGCACCGCGTCGGCCAGGTCGTCGTCGGTGAGCTGCAACGATGTCTCGTCGCCGTACCGGCCCACCGAGGCGCGCACCAGCGCCAGCCCGTCCGGCCGCCGCAGGTGCCCCCACTTGGTGGTGAAGAACGTGGACGCCTTGATCGTCAGCCCCTCGCCGGCCGGCACCAGGAAGCCGGACAGCTCCGGCAGGGCCGGGCCGGGCAGGGCGAGGGTGATCAGGGCGACGCTGGCGTAGTCGAGCGCGCCCACCGTGTCGGCCGCCTCGGGCGCGGCGGTGGCGAGCAGCCGGGCCGCCGGGCGGGCCGGCACCGCGAGCAGCACCGCGTCGGCCTCGACGTGCTCGGCGTCGCGGGTCGGCCCGACGGTGAGCCGCCAGCCGTCCGGGGTGCGGCGCAGCTCGCGTACCGCGGCGCCCCGGCGGATCGTCGCCCCGCTCGCCGTCGCCGCCGCCTCGACCAGCGTGCTCAGCCCACCGGCGAGGGTGCCGAAGACCGGTGCGCCGGGCGCGCGCGGCGCGGCGGCCTGCGCGGCGCGTACCGCCCCGACGAGCGTGTGCTCGACACGGGCCGCGCGAGCCAGCGCCGGCATCGTGGTCACAAGCGACAGGTCGTCGGCCCGCCCGGCGTACACGCCGCCGAGCATCGGGTCGACCAGCCGCTCCACCACCGCGTCACCGAGACGCTTGCGGACCAGCTCACCGACCGAGGTGTCCTCGCCGTCGGCCAGCAGCGGGTGGCCCGCGTCGCGGTCGGCGTCCGCGGCCGGCGGCGCGACCGCCGCCACCTTGTCCAGATCCCCGGGTACGCCGACGAGCGTGCCGCCCGGCACCTGGTGCAACGTGCCGTCGACGAGCAGTGCCGCCTGCCCGACTGTGGGGTGCACGATCGAGGCGTCCAGGCCGAGGCGGCGGGCCAGCGTCACCGCCGCCGACTCGCCACCGGCCGGGTCGCGCATCAGGAACGACTCCGCGCCGAACTCGACCGGGCCACCTGCGAGCTCACCGGTGAACAGCTTGCCGCCGAGGCGGCCGGACTGCTCGTACACGGTGACCTCGGTGCCCTCGGGAGCGCGGTCGCGCAACCGGACGGCGGCGGCCAGCCCGGTGATCCCGCCACCGACTATCGCCACCCGCCACGGTCGCACCACTGTCTCCTCCTAGCGCTCCGGTCGCGCGGTCAGCTCGTGCACCAGCGCGACCACCCGGGTCAGCACCTCGGGGTCGGTCTCCGGCAGCACGCCGTGACCGAGGTTGAACACGTGGCCGGGCGCGGCCCGGCCCTGCTCGACGATGCGCCGCACCTCGGTCTCCACCACCGGCCAGGGCGCGAGCAGCACCGCCGGGTCGAGGTTGCCCTGCACCGCCTTGTCCGGCCCGATCCGGCCGGTGGCGACGTCCAGCGGGGTACGCCAGTCCACGCCCACCACGTCGGCGCCGGCCTCACCCATCGCGCCGAGCAGTTCGCCGGTGCCCACCCCGAAGTGGATCCGCGGCACCCCCGCGCCGGCGAGCCCGCCCAGCACGTACGTCGAGTGCGGCAGCACGAAGCGGCGGTAGTCGGCCTCGGAGAGCGCGCCGGCCCACGAGTCGAACAGCTGCACCGCTGACACCCCGGCGTCGACCTGCACCTGGAGGAACGCCAGCGTCACCTCGGCCAGCCGCGCGCACAGCGCGTGCCACAGGTCCGGGTCGCCGTACATCAGCGCCTTGGTCTTGGCGTGGGTGCGCGACGGCCCGCCCTCGACCAGGTAGCTGGCCAGCGTGAACGGGGCCCCGGCGAAGCCGATCAGCGGGGTGTCGCCCAGCTCGACGACGAGCCGGCGGACCGCCTCGTCCACGTACGACACGTCGTCGCGCCCGATCGGGTTGATGCGCTCGACGTCGGCCGCCGTACGGATCGGCTCGGCCACCACCGGGCCGGTACCGGGCACGATGTCCAGGTCGACGCCGGCCGCCGCGACCGGCACCACGATGTCGCTGAACAGGATCGCCGCGTCCACGCCGTGCCGGCGCACCGGCTGAAGCGTGATCTCGGTGACCAGGTCCGGTCGGCGGCAGGACTCCAGCATCGGCACGTTCGCCCGGATCTCGCGGTACTCCGGCAGCGACCGGCCGGCCTGGCGCATGAACCAGACCGGGGTGTGCTGGCCCGGCTCGCGCCGGCAGGCGCGGACGAAGGGCGAGTCGGCCGGCCCGCCGCGGCGGGGTTCTCCGTCTCGGGCGGCAGTGCCCGTGGTGTCGGTGGTCATCGCGGCAATCGTGCCACGCCCCCGGCGCGCGTCCGCGCTCACCGTCCGCATTTGTGACGTAGAAGGAAGACGCCTCCGGTGGAGCGGTGCCTTAACCGCCGATCACCCGGCGCGCCGTCGCGCGCGGCACGGTGGGTGCGACATAGGCTGCCCGCATGGCCCCCCCGATCGCGCTCCCGGAAACGTTCGCTCGCGCGGTCGCGGGGCTGCGGTCGGTGACACCCCGCCCGGAGATCGTCCTGGAGGAGGTCGGCGCACCGCAGCGGCTGGCCCCGTACGCGTTCGCGCTCTCCGCCGCGGTGCTGCGCGACGACGACGAGGTGGCCACCGGCCGGCTGATCCTGCTGCACGACCCGGCCGGGCACGAGGCGTGGCAGGGCACGCTGCGGCTGGTCACGTACGTCACCGCCGAACTGGAGGTCGAACTGGCCAGCGACCCGCTGCTGCCCGGCGTCGGCTGGACCTGGCTGACCGACGCGCTCGACGCGCAGGGCGCCGGGCACCGGGCGATCGGCGGCACCGTCACCCAGACGCTCTCCACCCGCTTCGGCGAGCTGGCCGGGCCGCCCGCCGCCGGTGACATCGAGATCCGGGCCTCCTGGACGCCGTTGCGCGCCGACCTGGGCCCGCACCTGCTCGGCTGGTGCACGCTGCTCGCGTCCACGGCCGGCCTGCCGCCGCCCGGGGTCACCGCGCTGCCGGCACGCCGCTCCTACGGCGCCGCCTGACCGCACCCGCTCGGATGCGCGAAGGCCGCCCCGGACGAACCGGGGCGGCCTCGAAGCGGACGCCGGTCAGAGGTAGTTCTCGGCCTCGTCGCAGATCTTGTCCAGACCCTTGCTGGCCGTCTCGAAGGCGGCCCGGTCGCCGCGCGACGCCGCCGCGATGGCGGTGGTCAGCTTGTCCAGGCAGTTCGCGATGACCTTCTTCTGCCGGGCCTGCTCGTCCCGGTCGTTCTTGGTGCCGGTCAGGTCCTGCTGGGTGTCCGACAGCCGCTCCTGGACCGTCTTCAGCTCACCCTTGAGCTTCTCGATCTCCTGCTGGTTCGTCGAGATGGTGCTGTCGCGCTGGCTGACCGTCTGCCGCGACTCGTCCAGGTCGCCGTTCGTCGAGACGTACAGGAACGTCATGACGCCGCCGAAGACGAACAGCAACGCGGCGACGAGGCCGAGCACCAGCGGCGCCCACCTCCGGCCGCCGCCCGCGGCCGGCGCGGGGCCCGCCGGGCCGTAGGGGCCGGGCGGCCCGGACATCGGCGGCGGCGCGAAGCCGGGGCCGGAGACCGGCGGGGCCGACGCGGGCGGGACCGACATCGGCTGCGCGTAGCCCGGCCCGGAGACCGGCGGCGCCGACATCGGCTGGGCCGGTGGCGGGGCGTATCCCGGCTGGGCCGGTGGCGGGGCGTATCCCGGCTGGGCCGGTGCTGCGGGCGGGTATCCGCCGTACCCGTGACCGTCCGGCACGCCGGGCTGCTGCACTGTCGGCGCGGGCTGGTTCGGGTCGTACTGCTGGGGCGCGGGCGGGCTGCCGTACGGGCTGCCGTAGACCGTGCCCCCCGGCGCCGGGGGCGGGTTCTCGCCCCCGGCCGGTGGGTAGGACATGTCGTTCCTCCAGATGTTCTGGTCCCCCGCGGGGTGGCCCGGTGGGCCGGGGTCGATGCGGTACGGACGGCCCACACCGGTGTGGGCCTGCGGTCAGCAGAGCCGGAACCGGTCGCAGGCCGTCTTGATCGGCACCGCCAGCCCGATGCCCTCGGCGTTGCGGGCCTTGGCCGTTGCGATGCCCACGACCTCCTTCGAGCCGTTGATCACCGGGCCGCCGGAGTTACCCGGGTTGATCGGCGCGTCGAACTGGATCACCGGCCCGCCGCCGCGCTCGTCGTCGCGGAACGCGCTGACCACGCCGGTGGTGACGCTGTCCTGCAACCCGAGTGGCGCGCCGACCACGATGATCTGCTGGCCGGACCGGACCGGGGCGCGGGCCGCGACCAGCCCGGTGAACTTGGCGGTGGCCTGCAACTGCGCCAGGTCCTTCTCCTTGTCGGTGGCGATGATCGTCGCCTCGAACCGCTGGTCCTTGCGCTCCAGGAACACCTTGCGCTCACCGGCGTTGAAGACCGCCTCGACCACGTGGAAGTTGGTGAGCAGCGTGGTACCGCCACCGGACGGCGCCTTGCCGACGGCGAACGCCGTACCGGTGAACTGCCCGGCCCGCACCCGGAACACGCTCGGCAGCACCGCGCTGGCCACCGCCTCCGGGTTGAACGCCGCGTCGGCCTGCTTCTCCAGGCTGCCGGCGCGCTGCTCCAGGCCGTCGAGCCGGCCGGCGTCGGAGTCCTGCCCCTCGGCCATCCGCTTGTCGGCGGCGGCGAGCCGGTCGTCGAGCCGGTAGATCTGGTACGCCTGCACGCCGGTGACCACGATCAGCACGGCGACCAGGGCCAGCGCCACCACCGCCACCCGGCTGCGCCGGGACGGCCGGCCGGCGGCGGGTGCGCCGACGGGGGCCGGCTGACCGGGGTACGCGGAGCCGGGCTGCCCCGGCTGGGACGGGGCGGACACCTGCTGGCCCGGGTAGGCGGGCGCGGACACCGGCCCGCCCGGGTAGCTGGGCGCGGACACCGGCTGGCCGGGATACGCCGGGCCGCTGCCGGGCGGGCCCGGGTAGGCCGGTGCGGCGGACCGCGAGGTCTGCGCCGGCACGGCGCCGAAGGACGACGGCTGGCCCGGCGTGGCGCCGTGGGAGGGCTGAGCCGGTGTCGTGCCGTAGGACGGCTGGCCCGGCGTGGAGCCGTAGGACGGCTGGCCCGGCGTGGAGCCGTAGGAGGGCTGAGCCGGCGTGCTGCCGTAGGACGGCTGGGCCGGCTGGGCCGTGGCGGGCGGGGTCGCGACGCCGGACGAGGACGCGTAGGCGCTGGTCCGCGGCGTGCCGGCCGGGTCCGGGTCACCCGGGTAGCCGGCGGGCGACGGGACGGCGGCCCGGGCCGACTGCGCCGGGTAGCCGGAGGCCCCGCCCCACTCGGGCGCTCCGCCGAACGATCCGGGCACCGGCGCCGGAGCGGCGGGCGGGGCGAAGCGCGGCGGCAGCGGTCCCGGCCGGTCGGCTGCCGTGTCGCCGCCGCCCTGCCCCGGCACGTCGTCGCCGGTTCCGTACCCGCCTGTCATGCTCGCCCGTCCTCCCCGTCGGCTTCGCCGACGCCCCCCGACCGCTGTGGTCCGGCCCGTACGCCGTTCGCGGCTCGATGGACCGTACCGGCGGGATCGGGCTTTGTCTTCCCTCTTGTCCGACCCTCTCACGGCTCCGCAACCCGTGCTTTCCGGTCACCTGCCGGCCATCGCGCCGACACGCGCCCGACCGGCTGCGCACACCGGATCGTCCGGCCTACTAGGGTTGTCAGGTGACCGACGAACCACCCCTGCGCCGTCGGGCCGCCGAAAGCCGTACCGGGGAGGCATCCGCCCAGCCGACGCCGGCCCTGCCGGAGCCGGCGGACGCGGGGACCGAGACCGATCCGGACGCGGCCGTCCCCCTGACCGCGCCGCGCGACGGCACGCCCGCCCCGGTGGCCACACCCGCCGAGTTGGACGAGGTCGTGGCCCGCTTCGCGGCCGGCACCGGCCCGGTGGCCCTGGACGCCGAACGCGCCTCCGGCTACCGCTACAGCCAGCGCGCCTACCTGGTGCAGTTGCGCCGGGCCGGCGCCGGCACCGCGCTCATCGACCCGCTGCCGCTGCCCGACCTGTCCGCCCTGGACGCGGCGATCGCCGACACCGAGTGGGTGCTGCACGCCGCCAGCCAGGACCTCGCCTGCCTGGCCGAGGTGGGGCTGCGCCCGCGGCGGTTGTTCGACACCGAACTGGCCGCCCGGCTGGCCGGGTTCGAGCGGGTCGGCCTGGCCGCGCTGACCGAACAGCTACTCGGGTACAGCCTGGAGAAGCACCACTCCGCCGCCGACTGGTCCAGCCGGCCGCTGCCGGAGTCCTGGCTGACGTACGCGGCGCTCGACGTCGAACTGCTCGTGGACCTGCGCGACGCGCTGGACGACGAGTTGCGGCGGCAGGGCAAGTCCGGCTGGGCGGCAGAGGAGTTCGACGCGCTGGTGCGGGGCGGCGCCCGCCCGCCGAAGGTGCGCGCCGAGCCGTGGCGGCGCACGTCCGGCATCCACCGGGTACGCGGCGCCCGCGCCCAGGCCCGGGTGCGCTCCCTCTGGTACGCGCGGGACCAGATCGCCTCCCGCCGGGACGCCGCGCCGGGCCGGGTGCTGCCCGACTCGGCCATCGTGGCCGCCGCCGAACTCGACCCGAAAGACGAGAAGACGCTGCTCACGCTCCCCGGTTTCGGTGGGCGTTCGGTGCGCCGGCTGGCGCGTACCTGGCTGGCGGCGCTCGACGACGCACGCCAGTTGCCGGACGACGCGCTGCCGGTGAGCCCGGCCGTGGAGGGGCCGCCCCCGCCGCACCGGTGGGCCGAACGCGACCCGGTGGCCGCCGGTCGGCTCGCCCGCGCCCGGGAGGTGGTGGTCGGCACCGCCGGGGCGCACCGGCTGCCGGCGGAGAACCTGATCGCGCCGGACTCGATCCGCCGGCTGGCCTGGCAGCCACCGGCTGAGGTCAGCGACGGGACGGTTGCGGACGCGCTACGCGGGTACGGAGCCCGCGAGTGGCAGATCGGGCTGCTCCTGCCCGCCCTGACGGAGGCGTTGCGCACCCCGCAGCAGTGACATCGGCGGCGGCGGTGTGAGGTGGGCCACGCGGGGGGTGGTGCCACGTCTGGTTACTGACGAGTAGCATCCGGGGAAATGCCCGTGCCGAGGGAGGCTCCAAGTGCCCCGTGAAGTTCGGGATGTCGTCTTCGTCGACGGCGTCCGTACCCCGTTCGGCAAGGCGGGTGGGATGTACGCCAACACCCGCGCCGACGATCTGGTGATCCGCTGCATCCGCGAGCTGATGCGCCGCAACCCGCAACTGCCGCCGGAGAAGGTGGAGGAGGTGGCCATCGCCGCCACCACCCAGATCGGTGACCAGGGCCTGACCATCGGCCGTACCGCCGCCCTGCTGGCCGGCCTGCCCAAGACCGTGCCCGGCTTCGCCATCGACCGGATGTGCGCCGGCGCGATGACCGCCGTCACCACAGTGGCCAGCGGCATCGCCATGGGCGCGTACGACGTGGCCATCGCCGGCGGCGTCGAGCACATGGGCCGCCACCCGATGGGCGAGGGCGTCGACCCCAACCCGCGCATCGTCGCGGAGAAGCTGGTCGACCCGTCCGCCCTGGTGATGGGCTCCACCGCGGAGAACCTGCACGACCGCGTCCCGCACATCACCAAGGAGCGCACCGACGCGTTCGCGCTGGCGTCGCAGCAGAAGACCGCCAAGGCGTACGCCAACGGCAAGCTCCAGGGCGACCTGGTGCCGGTGGCGACCCGCGACCCGGAGACGGGCTGGGGCCTGGCCGCCGTGGACGAGGCGCCCCGCGACACCTCGATGGAGAAGCTGGCCGGGCTGAAGACCCCGTTCCGGCCGCACGGCAAGGTCACCGCCGGTAACGCGGCCGGCCTGAACGACGGCGCCACCGCCGCGCTGCTGGTCGCCGAGGAGACCGCCCGCGAGCTGGGCCTGCCGGTCGGCATGCGCCTGGTGTCGTTCGGCTTCGTCGGCGTCGAGCCCGAGGTGATGGGCGTCGGCCCGATCCCGTCGACCGAGAAGGCGCTGCGCATCGCCGGCCTGAGCATCGACGACATCGGCCTGTTCGAGCTGAACGAGGCGTTCGCGGTGCAGGTGCTCGCCTTCCTCGACCACTTCGGCATCGCCGACGACGACCCGCGGGTCAACGCGTGGGGCGGCGCGATCGCCATCGGTCACCCGCTCGCGTCCTCCGGCGTCCGGCTGATGACCCAGCTCGCCCGCCAGTTCGCCGAGCACCCCGAGGTCCGCTACGGCCTCACCGCCATGTGCATCGGCATCGGCATGGGCGGCACCGTGATCTGGGAGAACCCGCACTGGGAGGGTGGAGATCAGTGAGCGCGAGGAGTGAGCTTGCGAGCCCCGCAGTCGCGAACGAAGGAGTCGCAGTGAGCCTCGCCGCACCGAACGAGGTCGTCACCAAGGCGCTGCTGCGCCAGGTGGCCGTACCCGGGCTGGACCGGCCCGCCGCCCTCATCACGCTGGACAACGGCTTCGACCACACCAAGCCGAACACCTTCGGCCCGGCCGGCCTGACCAGCCTGGACGAGGCGATCACCGCCGCGCTGGCGGCGGAGCCGGCGTTCATCGCGGTCACCGGCAAGCCGTACATCTTCTGCGTGGGCGCGGACATCACCAGCCTGCCCGCGCTGGAGAACCGCGACCAGGCGCTGGAGATCGGCCGGCTGGGCCACCGGGTCTTCGCCCGGCTCAAGGACAGCACCGTCCCCACCTTCGCGTTCGTCAACGGCGCGGCGATGGGCGGCGGCCTGGAGCTGGCGCTGCACTGCCACTACCGGACGCTGTCGGCGGGCGCGGCGGCCCTGGCGCTGCCCGAGGTCTCGCTCGGCCTGATCCCCGGCTGGGGCGGTACGCAGCTGCTGCCGAACCTGATCGGCATCCCGGCCGCGACGCAGGTCATCATCCAGAACCCGCTGATGCAGAACAAGATGCTCAAGCCGAAGCAGGCGGCCGAGATGGGCGTCGCGGACGTGCTGCTGGAGCCGGCCGACTTCCTGGAGCGGTCGCTGGAGTGGGCCGCCGGCGTCGTCCGGGGCGAGGTCACCGTCACCCGGCCCGAGGTCGACAAGGACATGTGGGCGGGCGTGCTCTACTTCGCCCGGCAGACCCTCGACCAGCGGCTGCACGGCGCGGTCCCGTCCGCGTACAAGGCGCTCGACCTGCTGGAGACGGCGAAGGACGCCGATTTCGCCACCGGCACCGCGGCGGAGGACGAGGCCCTCGCGGACCTGGTCTTCTCCGAGGAGCTGCGTAGCGGCCTGTACGCCTTCGACCTGGTGCAGCGGCGGGCCAAGCGCCCGGCCGGGGCGCCGGACAAGGGCCTGGCCCGGCCGGTCACCAAGGTGGGCATCGTCGGTGCCGGCCTGATGGCCAGCCAGCTCGCGCTGCTGTTCGCCCGGCGGCTCCAGGTGCCGGTCGTGATGACCGACCTGGATCAGTCCCGCGTGGACAAGGGTGTGGGCTACGTGCACACCCAGATCGAGAAGGCCGTCAGCAAGGGCCGGATGGACAAGGGCACCGCGGCCAAGCTGTACGGCCTGGTCAGCGGCTCGGTCGACAAGTCCGTCTTCGCCGACGCCGACTTCGTCATCGAGGCCGTGTTCGAGGACCTGGGCGTCAAGAAGCAGGTCTGGGCGGAGCTGGAGAAGATCGTCAAGCCGGAGGCGGTGCTCGCCACCAACACCAGCTCGCTGTCCATCACCGAGATGGCCGCCGAGCTGGAGCACCCGGAGCGGGTGGTCGGCTTCCACTTCTTCAACCCGGTCGCGGTGCTGCCGCTGCTGGAGATCGTCCGCGGCGAGCGGACCGACGACGCCACGCTGGCCACCGCGTTCGCTGTCGGCAAGCAGCTCAAGAAGTCGTCGGTGCTGGTCTCCGACGCCCCGGCATTCGTGGTGAACCGGCTGCTGACCCGCTTCCTCGGCACCGTGTTCGCGGCCGTCGACCAGGGCACCCCGCTGGACGTGGCGAACAGCGCGCTGGACCCGCTGGGCCTGCCGATGCGCCCGCTGGCGCTGCTGCAGCTCGTCGGGCCGGCCGTGGCGTACCACGTCGGCGGCACCCTGCACGAGGCGTTCCCGGACCGCTTCGGCGTCAGCGAGAACCTCAAGCGGATCGCCGACTCGGGCCAGCCGATCGTGGTCGACGACCAGATCAACGACGAGGTGGCGAAGCTGCTCGTGGTCGGCGACCAGCCGCTCACCGCCGAGCAGGTCCGGCAGAACGCGCTGGACGCGCTGGCGCAGGAGATCCGGCTCATGCTCGACGAGGGCGTCGTCGCCGAGGCACAGGACATCGACCTGTGCATGATCCTCGGCGCCGGCTGGCCGTTCCACCTGGGCGGCGTCACGCCGTACCTGGACCGGACCGGCACCTCCGAGCGGGTCACCGGCAAGCGCTTCCTGCCGCGCGGCGTGGCCAGCCTGCGCTGACCGGCACAAACACATCGATCGCGGTGGTCGGGCTGTCCGTTCCGGACGGCCCGGCCACCGCGATCGGCGTCTGCGGCCCAGGTCACGGGTAGGTCGCGGTTTGGCGACGCCGCCCTTGGGCGGACAGCGGGCTGTCGGTGGGGCTGGCTACGATCACGCGTCCAGTTTTCTCACAGGAGCTGCCTACATGTCCCAGCCGCCGTCCAGTCCCTACTCCGGCAACTACCCCTCCCCCCAGCAACAACCCGGTGGCTACCAGCCGCCGCAGCAGCCGCAGTACGGCGGCGACTACCCGCAGAACCCGCAGCAGCCGCAGTACGGCAGCCAGCTCGGTGCGCCGGTCCCGCCGAAGAAGAAGTCCGGCGTCGGCAAGATCCTGCTGATCGTCCTCGCGGTGGTCCTGGTGCTCTGCGTCGGCGGCGGTGTCGCCGCCTACTTCGCCACGAAGGACACGGTCGACGAGGTGGTCACCGCCACCAAGACGCGGGTGGTCGAGCCGCAGACGCTCGGCGGCCGGCCGAAGGTCACCGACCCGCAGCTGCAGAGCGCCGCGACGCAGATGAAGGCCTCGCTCAGCAAGGACGTGCCGGACGCGACGAGCACGGCCGGCGCCTTCTACGGCGACCCGGCGAAGAAGGACCTGGTCATGATCGTCGCCGTGTCCGGCGTCATGGCCGACCCGAAGAAGGAGCTGAACGACGCCGTCACGGCGGTCACGCCGGACCTGGGCACCACTGACTTCAAGACGGTCGACGCGGGTCCGCTCGGCGGCGACGCCAAGTGCTCCGACGGCAAGGCCTCGGGTGAGCAGGTGGCCGTCTGCATCTGGGCCGACCGGGGCAGCCTCGGCATGGTCGTCGTCTACTTCAAGTCCGCCGCGGAGCTCCAGAAGGAGTTCGTCACCATGCGGGGCGAGATCGAGAAGCAGGACTGACACCCGTCACGCACCGGGCCCCCGCCGTCACGGCGGGTGCCCGGTGTCGTTTCCGGATCAGGCGGACGCGGCCCGTTCGACCCAGCTCCGGCAGACGCAGAACTCGTTGCCCTCGGGGTCTGCCAGCACCACCCAGCCGCTTCCGTCCGGCCGGCGCCGGTCGGCCACAAGCGTGGCGCCGAGGTCGCGCAGCCGCGCCACCTCCTCGTCCCGGGTGCCCTCGGCCGGGTGCAGGTCGATGTGGAACGCGCCCTTGCCGTGCCGCTCGCCCACCCGGACGAACAGCAGGTCGGGCCCCTGTCCGGCGGGGGCGGCGAGGACCGCCTCCGGGTCGTCCGGGTGGTCGTCGTCGGCGAGCTGCCGGTCGAGCACGCGGGCCCACCAGCCGGCCAGGGTGTACGGATCGTCGGACTCGACGGTCACGCAGTGGATCTGTGCACTCATGGTGCTTCCTCCTGTGGGGAACGCGCCCCGGCGGAGTGGGACGTCAGCGGGGAACGCGGGGCGCGGGACGGTTCACGACGGACATCGACCACACCCCCTTTCCACCTCTCGGGCTGACCGGTTGATCATTCCACCGCCCGCGCCGAGCACACAACCCCGCTCGCGCAAGGAAGGGCCCCTTGTTAACAGCGAGGTGTTAACAAGGGGCCCTTCCTCTACCGCAGGCGTTAATGAGGGGCCCTTCCTTACGGGCCGACGAACACCGCCTTCGCGCGCCAGTCGACGCCGTCGACCGCCGGGCCGCTGCGCACCGTGAACGTCCCCGACGGAGCGCCGTTGGTCCAGTCGACGGCGGACAGGTCGCCGGTGCTCCGGTTCACCTTGTAGAGCGTGCCGCCGGCCACGAAGACCGCGCCCGTGTCGGCGAACCCGCTCGCCCCGGCCACCGTGAACCGGTCGGCGCCGACCACGCCGCTGTCCGGCGTGAACCAGCGCCAGAACAGGCCGTTCTGCCCGGTCAGCGTGTAGTAGAGCCGCCCGCCGGAGTAGAACATGCCGGTCACGTTCGGGATCTCGGCGTAGAAGCCGGTGGTCGCGCCGACGTACGTCTGCCCGGTCGGCCCGGAGTTGGTGATCACGGTGTCCCAGTACGGGTCGTGGTACGGGTCCACCAGCTCGGGCGTGCCGAACGTGGTGCCGTCGAACGTGCGCCGCCACAGCGCGCCGTCGTTGCCGTAGAACAGCGTCCCGCCGACCCAGAACGCGCTACGCGTGGCCGACCACACGGTCTCGTCCGGGTTCGCCACCGGGCTGGGCGTGCCGACGCCGGTCAGCCCGTCGTACGAGCGGACCTGCACCTCCTCGCCGGTGCCGGAAGGCGGAGGCCCGGTCTTGACGATCTCGACGGCGTCAACGAGCGGGTTCTCCTTGACATGGCGGAACTCGATGTCGACGGTGCCGTCGCTGGTGACGGTGAACTCCCGCATGGTGCCCACGTTGTGCCCGACGCTGGCGGACAGGTCCAGGTCGTCGAGGACGACGGTGCCGTCCAGCGCCACGTCGAAGACGCGGGTGTTCGGGGCGGAGGTGCCGTCGTACCGGTTGGCCAGGTAGAGCCGTACGTGCACCTCGGTGCCGGTGGGCACCGGGAACTGCCAGAGCATCTCCGCGCCGCCGGCCGGGTCGTAGCGCTCGTCGCTGTAGAGCGCGGCCGGGGTGCCGGCCGGCACGGTCGAGTCCAGGCTGCCGACCGTGTTGAAGCTGGAGGTCGAACTGCCGGTGTTGTGGTACGGGCTGGGGCTGGAACTGGTGTCGGCCGCCCAGTCCGGTCCGCCGTCGGTGGCCGCCACCACCGGGCCACCGGCGTTCACCCGGTACAGCACGTTCGTCGGCTTCGGCAGGCCGGCCTGGTACACGTTGCCGGGCAACGTGGCCGTGGTGGTCGGGTGCGGCGCCTTGCCGCCGGCCAACGGGAAGAACGCGATCCGCTCCCGGCGGTACTGGAAGTTGCCGATCCAGAGCGTGTCGCCGCCGACCCAGAGCCCGGACTCGGTGACGAGCATCTCGGACGCGCCGATCCCACGCGGGTGCCGGCCCGGGTTCCAGGACAGCGGCAGGCCGTTTACCGGGTCGAGCGCGGCGATGCTGGCCCGGCCGACCGCGCCGGCCCGGGCGTTGTCGGTGCCGGCGGTGTTGTTGAGCCAGCGGAGGTGCCCGCCGACGTAGACGGCCTGCTCGCTGATGCCGACGGACAGGAACGTGTCGCCGCCGCTGTAGTCGACCCAGGTCGGCTGGAGGTTGGCGCCGGTCGCGCCGGCCTCCCAGCGGGCCGCGGTGTCGCAGAGCGTCCCGCCGTACGGGGCGCCGGTGGTGACCACCACGAAGTAGCTGTTGTCCGGGGAGAACGCGACGTCGCGGACGTACGAGTCGAACGACTGCCACTTGCAGCGCGGCGTGTAACGGGCCGTGTTCCAGTCCGCGACGGTGGCGGCGGTGGCACCCAGGTCGATCTTGACGATCTGGTCGTGCAGCACCCCGTCGGCCTTCTTGAAGTTGCCGATGACGACGAGCTGTGTGCCGTCCGGGGAGACGGCGAGCTTCTCCGCGCCCACGCCGGCCTTGGCGCCGCTGACGCCGTCCCAGTTGTGGTTCTCGGTCAACGTCGTGGTGAGGTAGCCGTCGACCGCCCCGGTGGTGGCGTTGAGCGAGGCGAGCCCGCCGCGCGGGTTGGGGTTGCCGGCCGTGGTGAAGATGCCGCCGACCAGCAGCCGGTTGCCGACCAGCGCGATGTCCTTGACCAGCCCGTTGAACGCCGGCGGCGCGAAGCTGGTGACGACCGCCCCGGTGGCGACGTCGAGCAGGGCCACCTTGCGCCGGGTCACGCCGTTGACGGTGTTGAACTTGCCGGCCACGAAGACCGTGCCCGCCGTGGGACCGGCGACGACCGCCGTCACCTCGTTGTCGAGCGTGGGCGCGAACGCGGTGTCCACCTGACCGGTGGCCTTGTCGAAGGCGAGCAGGTAGTCGCGGGGGATGTCGACGTCGGAGTTGCGGTTCTGCACCCGGGTGAAGGAGCCACCCGCGATGATCTTCGTACCGGCGTCGTGGATCGCGTCGACCGAGCCGTCCTGGACGTCGGGCGAGGCGGCGGAGGGGACGGTGTGGACCACTGTGTCGTGGCCGGGCGCGGCGGCGGCCGCGGGCGTGGCCGGAGAGAGACCGGCTACGGTGAGGGCGCCGGCGGTGAGGACCGCGAGGAGACGGCGGCGGCGCGAGGCCGAGTGGTGGGTCACGGGCAGCTCCGGTGGGTGAGCAGGGTGAGGCGTCGCTGCGCTTACTCTCCGTTGATCAGCGGCTCCGCGTCCAGCGCGGGCGGCGCATTCTGCCCGACCACCGCGCCGCCGGAGCCGACCACCGTCCGGTCCGGCCAGGACAGCCGAGTCCGTCCGCACGAAAAGGTGAGGTGGCCTCACCGGCCGGGCGGGCCGGATCGGCGGTCAGGTGGCCGCCGCCGGGTCGGCCGACGGAAGCGTGACTGTCACCTCCAGGCCGCCGCCGGGCTGGGCGACCGCCTTGACCGTGCCGCCGTGCGCGTCGCTGACCGCCCGGACGATCGACAGGCCGAGACCGGAGCCGCGCGCGCCGGTGCGTTCCTGGCCGCCGCGCCGGAACGGCTCGAACAGCCCGGGTACGTCGGCCGGGGCGACCTCGAAGCCGGTGTTGCCCACCACCAGCCAGGACCGTTCCCCGTCGGTGCCGGTGCGGATCCAGATCCGGCCGTGCAGGTGGTTGTAGCGGACCGCGTTCTCCACCAGGTTGCCGGCGAGCCGGTCGAGCAGGCCGGGATCGCCGACCACCGGTGCCGGGCGCAGCGAGGTGTGCACCTTCAGGCCGATGCGCTCGACCTCCCGGGAGACGGCGGACAGCGCGTTGGCGGTGCCGATGGCGAGGTCCGACTCGGTACGCCGGGCCAGCCGCCGCCCGGTCTGCGCCTCGCTGCGCGCCAGCACGAGCAGCGCGTCGACCAGGCCGTTCGCGCGTTCGGAGGCGTCGCGCACCACGCCCGCCATGCGGCGGTACTCGGCGAGGTCGGCGTCGTCGTCGCTGAGCGTCACGTCGATTTCGGTACGCATCACCGCCAGCGGCGTACGCAGCTCGTGCGAGGCGTTCGCGACGAACCGCTTCTGCGTCTCGAACGCGCCGCTGATCCGGTCGAGCATGGCGTCGAACGTCTCGGCCAGCTCGGCCACCTCGTCGTCGGCGCCAAACCAGCCGATCCGCTCGTCCAGCGTGGCCTCGCCGAGCCGGCGGGCGGTCGCGGTGACCTGGTGCAGCGGGCGCAGCGCCCGGCCGGCCACCAGGTACGCCCCGGCCACCCCGACCATGCTGATCGCGACCAGCGCGAGCAGCCCCTTGACCAGCAGTTCCTGCGACGCTGCGTCGACCAGTTGCCGCTGCCACTGCCCGGCGTCGAGGCTGCGCCCGTCGCTGAGCACCACTGTGGTGCCGGGTAGCAGCTCGTCGGTGGGGCGCAGCGCGTCGCGGACCAGCAGCCAGGCCAGCAACACCAGGATCGCCCCGGCGCCGACCAGCAGCACGCCGTTGAGCAGGGTCAGCCGCAGCCGCAGCGTCGGCCGCACCCGGCGCGCAGTCCGCGTGGTCACTGCTGAACCCCGCCGATGCGGTATCCCGCGCCCACGACTGTGTCGATCAGCGGCGGGTCGCCGAGCTTCTTGCGCAGGGTCATCACCGTCACCCGGACGATCGTGGTGAACGGGTCGGTGTTGGCGTCCCAGACCCGCTCCAGCAGCTCCTCGCTGGACACCACGGCGCCGCGCGCCTTGAGCAGCTCGGCGAGCACGCCGAACTCCTTGTTCGTGAGGTCGAGCGGCACACCGCGCCGGCTCACCGCCCGGCGGGCCGGGTCGAGCACCAGGTCGGCCACCTCCAGCACCGGCGGCGCCGCCGGGGTGGCGCGGCGGCCGAGCGCCTGCACGCGGGCCACCAGCTCGTCGAACGCGAACGGCTTGGCCAGGTAGTCGTCGGCGCCGAGCTGCAACCCCTCCACCCGGTCGGCGACGGTGCCGCTGGCGGTCAGCATCAGCACCCGGGTCAGCGCGCCGGAGGAGGCCAGGTCGGCGCAGATCCGGTCGCCGTGCACGCCGGGCAGGTCGCGGTCCAGGATCACCACGTCGTAGCGGGTGACGAATGCCGCCTCGTGCCCGGCGTCGCCGTCGTAGGCGACGTCCACGGCCATCCCACGCTTGCGCAGCCCGCGCGCGATCGCGTCGGCGAGGTTGCGCTCGTCCTCGACCACCAGTACCCGCATCCCGGCCTCCCACCTCGTGACCCCTGACAACCTAGTGCGGCAGGCAAAACCGCACCGCCGGGGAGCGCGGTAGTCGCCCCGGACCGGCGCGGCACCGGCACGCGCCGCGCTCCACCTGCTGCCACCGGCCCCGGGTGGTGACTGAACGTCACTCCGGCGCGCTCATCGACACGTCACGCACCGTGATGAGCACTTGTGGAGGCCGGATGGAACGTCGGCGGAAGCAGAGCGCCATGAGCAGCAGAAACAGCGAGTCGGCCGGCACCACCAGAGACACCCCAGCGCGCCCTTTGCTCTGCAGCCACCGGCGCAACCGTCGCCCACCGTTACCGCCGCGCATAAGGCTGCAGAGCAAAGGGCGCGCGGGTGATGGTGCCGGGGGCGAGCTCCGGCCACGTTGGGTGACGGCGCGGCGCGACGGTCGGCCGCGCCCGGCGGCACGCGCCGCCGTTGCAGAAAACCTTCGTGTACGCGATGCTCGGCGGCGATGATCGACATGCGCAGCAGCCACAGGTCACGTCCACGCCGGGCGGGTCCCCGGTGACCGGCCGCGACGTCGCGTACCACCGGTTCCGCTTCCCGGCGGACCGGGACCGTGGTCACGCGGACGGGCTGCGTGCCGGGCCGGACGGTCTGACGCTCGACGGCGCGGCGGGCCGGGTCACGCACACCGACCCGCACTCCGGGACCACGGCCGAGTACGCCGCCGGCACCTGGACCTCCCCGGTGGCACCCGCCGGTTTCGCCGTCACCGAGCTGGTGCCCTCCTGGACCGCCGACACCCCGCCCGGCTGCTGGCTGCGCGTCGAGCTGCGCGGCTGGGCCGGCGGCACGGCCGCCACCGGCTGGTACGACCTGGGCCACTGGGCCGCCGACGACAGCGCGGTGCACCGTGCCTCCGTACCCGGGCAGGAGGACGACCGGGCACGGGTCGCCGCCGACACGCTGCGGGTGACCGGCACGACGGTGACCGGCTGGCAGGCCCGCGTGACGATGCACCGCCGGCTCGACGCGCCCGCCGGCCCGGTGCTGCGCACGGTGGGCGTGGTCGCCTCGACCGACCCGCCCCGCGGCGCGGAGGCGGCCGGCGGCGGGGCGGACGGCGCGTGGGGACGGGTGCTGGAGGTGCCGCGCTACGCGCAGCGGCTGCACGCCGCCGGGGAGACCCGCTGGGGTGGCGGCGGCGACTCCTGGTGCAGCCCCACCTGCGTGTCGATGGTGCTCGACTACTGGGGTGCCGGCCCCACCCCGGACCGGTACGCCTGGGTGGCGCCGCCCGGCCCCCGCCCGCAGGTGGTGCACGCCGCCCGGCACTGCTACGACCACGCCTTCGGCGGGCCGGGCAACTGGCCGTTCAACACGGCGTACGCGGCCACGCACGGGGTAGACGCCTTCGTCACCCGGCTGCGCTCGCTGGCCGAGGCGGAACGGTTCGTGGCCGCCGGCATCCCGCTGATCGTCTCGGCCGCGTTCACCGCCGGCCAGGTGCCCGGGCTGGACTACGACACCCGGGGACACCTCATGGTGCTGGCCGGCTTCACCGCCGACGGCGACCCGGTGCTCAACGACCCGTACGCGCCGGACGACGAGCGGGTCCGCCGCACCGTGCCGCGCGAACCGTTCGAGAGCGCCTGGCAGGCGGGCAGCGGCGGGGTCGCGTACGTGCTGCGGCCGGAGTCGACGCCGCTGCCGCCGCCACCGGCACAGGCCAACTGGTGATCAGCGGCCGACCGGCCAGATCACCATGCCACCGGTCGGTCGCAGGCACACCAGCGCGGTACCCGTGTCCGCGCACTCGGACCAGGCACCCGGCAGGATCCCCCGGATCCGCACCTGGCCGGCCGCCACGTCCAGCGCGCCGACGAGCGTCCGGTCCTCGGTGAGCGTGCGCAGTCCGATCAGCGGCGCGGACGGCAGGTCGTTGCCGGAGACGCGCCAGCGGCCCAGCCGGGCCAGCACCCGGCCGGTCGGCGGGTCCAGCGCCGACAGTTCCAGCTCCTCCCCCACCCCGCGCTCGGCCGCGATCAGCCGGTCGCCGACCGGGCCCAGCCCGAGCCAGCGCTCGTCCGACCAGGCCGGACGGCCGGTGGCCGGGTCGAGTGCCTGCGCACCGCCCACCTGGTTCCGCAGGCACACCATCCCGGCGCATTCGGCGAACCAGAGCCCGGCACGGGAGCCGACCGGCACGCTCCACCGCTCGTCGAGCCGGTCCAGCCCGTACGCGGTGACCGAGCCCTGGGCGTCCTCGACCAGCAGGAGATCGGCCACCACCTGCGCGTACCGGTAGGCGGCGCGGTCGGCAACGGACGCCACCCGGCCGGTGTGCGCGACCGCGCCGGAGTCCGCGTCGTACACGGTCACCCGGCCCTGCGGGGTGACCAGGACGAGCTGCGTCACCCCGTGGTCGTCGCGGCGGTAACCCACCTCCTGGCCCGGCACGGGCAGCGTCCACCGCACCGCGCCGGAGGCCGGGTCCACGGCCCGCACGGTGCCCGCGCCCGGTGGGCGCGGATTCTCCAGCAGCAGCCCACCGGACGCGGTCCGCACCGGGTAGCCGGGATGCCGCCAGCGCAGTGTGCCGGTGGCCGGGTCGAGCATGGCCGACACCGAGTCGCCGTCCCCGGCCGGGCTGCTCGTCACCAGCAGCCCTCCGCCCACGGCGGTGAGCCCGAGCACGTGGTCCCCGGCGGTCAGCGCGAACCGCCAGACGGGTTCCCCGCTGGACAGCCGGTGCGCGACGACCACCCGTCCACCGGGGCCGATCGCGGCCGGGCCGTCGGCCACCACAACCCGGTCGGGCAGGATCACGAACGCGGCGCCCTGCGGGGCGGGCACCCGGATCGGCTCGGCCCGGCGCGGCGGCCCGGCGGCGGCGGTCACCACCAGCAGCACCAGGAAGCCGAGGAGCGCCACTCGCGCCGTGGGCCCCGGCGGCCGGCGCGGCGGCGCGACGACCGGCTCGTCGGCGGACTCCCCGTGCCGCATCTCCCCCAGATCGATGACGGTCACGACCATCCTCTCCCGCGCGCCGGGCCGCCGCCCGGCCGTGACCGGACATGTGACGAACCGCCTGTACGATGGCGCGTCGTGGCCGTGCCCGTGGTGGACCCCTCGTTGAACCCCTCGTCCGTCGAGACGGACGCCGTCGTGGCCGATCCGCCGCGCCGCGCCCGTCGCCGGCCGGCCCGCGCCGACATACTGGCCATCGGAGCCTATGTGTTGCTCGGTGTCCTCGTCTGCCTCAACTATTGGGGCGACGTCGAGAACCGGGTCTCCTCGCACCTGCCCACCGACCACAGTTGGTTCGAGTGGCTGTTCGCGCACGGCGCGTACTCCGTGCAGCACCTCGAGAACCCGCTGTTCACCACCCGGCAGAACGCGCCGGACGGGGTGAACATGATGGCGAACACCTCGCTGCTCGGGGTGACGTTGCCGCTGGCGCCGCTGACGCTGCTGCTCGGCCCGCAGGTGATGTACGCGCTCTACCTGGGCGCGGCGCTGTCCGCGACCGCCGCCACGTCGTACTGGGTGCTGTCGCGGCACCTGGTCCGCTCCCGGGCCGGGGCGTTCGTCGGCGGCGCGTTCCTCGGTTTCGCGCCGGGCATCGTGCACCACGCCAACGGGCAGCCCAACTTCGTGTCGAACTTCCTGCTGCCGCTGATCGTGGCCCGGGTGCTGCGGCTGGGCGAGCCGGGCCGCTGGCGGCGCAACGGGCTCGCGCTCGGGCTGCTGGTCGCGTACCAGATCTTCATCAACGAGGAGATGCTGCTGCTCACCGCGCTGGCCTGCCTGGTCGTGGTGGTGGTGTACGCGGTGCAGCGGCCCCGCGCGGCCCGGGAGCGGGCCGGGTCGTTCCTGGCCGCACTCGGTCTCGGCGGCGGGCTGGCGCTGCTGCTGACGGCGTACCCGATCTGGTTCCAGTTCAACGGCCCGCAGTCCTACCGGGGGTTGCAGGGCGGTGTCTTCCACAACTGGGGCGAGGACCTGGTCGCGTTCGTCACGTTCGCCCGGGACACGATCGCCGGCGACGAGGCGGTGGAGAAGACCATCGGTCTGACCGAGCAGAACACCTGGTTCGGCTGGCCGCTGGTGCTGGTGGCGCTGGCCGCGCTGGTGCTGCTGGTCCGCCGGTCGGTGCCGGCCCGGATCCTGGCCGTGCTGGTGGTGGTGTTCACGATCGCCTCGATCGGCCCGGTCGTACGGTTCAACGGCGCGGAGACCGACATCGACGGGCCGTGGGCGTACGTGCCGGACGACCTGCCGCTGGTCGAGATGATGATGCCGACGCGGTTGAGCCTGGTCGTGGTGGCCGCCGTGGGCGTGCTGCTCGCCCTGGCGTGGGACACGCTGGCCGGGGCCGGCCGCCCGCCGGTGCCCGCCCCCCGCGCCGCCGCCGACGACGCGGCCGACGGCGACGACGGGACGGCCGCGCGCGACAAGCGTCGCCGGGTGCTTCGCCTGGCCGGGCTCGTCGCCATCGCCGCCGCCGTGGTGCCGCTGATCCCGCGTCCGCTGCCGGCGGAGCGGATCGACCCGCCGCCGCACTTCATCACCGCGGGCGGATGGCGGCCGTACGTGCCGGAGGGCCGCACGCTGGTGCCGGTGCCGATCCCCAGCAACGTGCACGGGCTGCACACGCTGCGCTGGAGCGCGCTGACCGGGCACGAGTTCCCGATCCCGGGTGGCTACTTCATCGGCCCGAACGAACGTGGCGAGGGTGTCTTCGGTGCCCCGAACCGCCCCACCAGCACGCTCATCTACTCCACGATGGACGCCAACGAGGTGCCGGAGATCACCGAGGAGAACCGCCGCCAGGCCGTGGACGACCTGCGTTTCTGGCGTGCCTCGGTGGTGGTGCTCGGTGCCGGCCCGCGCGAGGCGGTGCTGCGTGACCTGATGGCCGAGCTGCTCGGCCCGCCGCAGCGGGTCGACGACGTGTGGATCTGGGACGTGCGCGACCGGTGGTGACCCTGCCGGTCAGCCGGCGAGCGGGCGGACGTCCCACAGGTGCCCGCCCGGCACGTCCCGGCCGGGGCCGACCAGCGCGTCAACAGTGGCGCGGACCGGGTCACCGGGTGTCGAGTCGGCCTGCACCAGCGCCGCCGCCCGCCAGTGCCGCAGGTCGTCGACCGCCTGCCGGCGTTCCGCCTCGCCGACCGGCGGCACCCGGCCGGTCTCGGCGGCCCGGCGCAGCAGCAGCGACGTGGGCCGGTCCGGCGCGCCCCAGCGGGCGGCCTCGTCGGTGGCCGAGCGCGGGCCGATGAAATAGCCTCCGGGCGCGTCGAACGCCAGCCCGGTGCGCGCCGACCAGAACATGGCGGGGCTGACCGCCGCACCGGTCACCGGCGGCACCGGCACCAGCGTCCGGCCCGGTGGCACGTACTCCCGCCAGCCGCCGCCGGACACCACAGCCGGGACCGGCGCGACCGGCACCGTGCGGATCGGCGTCGGCGCCAGCGGCAGCAGCGCCGCGGCGACCGCGCCGGCCCACGGCGCCCAGGTGCGCACGCCGCCACCCCGGACCCGGTCCACTGCGAGCGCCAGCAGAACCCCGAGCACCGGTACGCAGACCAGCGCGAACCGCGCCGGCACCACCAGGTCCAGCAGCGGCACCCCGGCGAGCAGGCGGTACGGGCCGGGCAGCCCGGTGTCGTGCCGGTTCACCACCACGCTCGTGCCGAGCGACAGCAGCGCGAACAGCAGGCCGCACACGGCGAGCGCGCGCACCAGCGGCCGTCGCCACAGCCGCACCACCACGAGTACGGCGAGCAGCGGCAGGAACGGCCCGAAGAACGAGTTCTGCTCGGTCGGGTTCGGCGACAGCAGCCCGGCCCGGTGGGCGTCCCCGGCGACCGTCTGCCGGGCGGTGGCGGCGAACGAGACCACGTCCAGCCGGTAGCCCTCGGTGTGGAACGGCATCCCCCGGTAGTGGCCCGGCCCGGCGAACTGGAACCACAGCGGGTACGCCAGCAGCACGCCCGCGACCAGCGCGCCGATGCCCAGCCGGCGGGCCACCACCGGCGCCAGCCGGCGCGCGGCGGCCCGGTCGGCGAGCGCGTACGCCCCGGCGAACACCCCGGCGGCCAGCGCCAGGAAGACCAGCACCTCCTCGCCGAGGAACACCTGGTACGCGACTGCGAGCCCGAGCAGCACGCCGTCGCGCCGGACCCGGCCGGTGGCGGGCCGGAACACCAGCGCGAGGATCACCGGCACCAGGAACTGTGCGGCCATGTGCAGGTGCGCCCCGGCCTGCGCCACCATGCCCGGGGCGAAGCCGCAGAACAGGCCACCCACCGCGGCTGCGGCCCGGGAGCGGACCAGCCGGCGGGCGAGCAGCGCGTACCAGGCGGTGGCGGTGCCGGCGAGGCTGAGCGTCACGGCGACGAGGAAGGCCGCCTGGGAGCCGAAGACGACGGTGACCGGGGTGAGCGGCACGCCCAGCCCGAGCACCGAGGTGTTCGCCATCAGGTTCACGCCGTCCGGGGCGTTCAGCGCGCCGCTGGCGAGCGGGTTCTCGCCGCCGGTGACCGCGCGGGCGGCCCGGGCCAGCATCCACTCGAACAGCATCTGGTCGCCGGCCTGGTGGAACAGCCGTTCCGGCCGGCGCCACTGGCCGGTGGTGAGCAGCACGGCGAGACCGAGATAGCCGGCCACCACCAGCGCGTCGACCGGGCGGGGCCGGCGACGGCGGGGCGCGAGGGCGGGGAACGCCGGTTCGGTCAGGCGGACCGGCTGGTCAGTTTCCGCACGTCCCACAGCCACACGTCCAGCTCCTGCCGGCCGGGGCCGACCAACTGCTCCACGGTCCGGCGCAGCGGCTCGGCGTTCTGCTCGTCGCGCGGCAGCACCACCAGCGCCGCGTTCCAGTGCCGCAGCTCGTCCAGGTAGCGGCGGCGCTGCCGGTCGTCCAGCTTCGGCGTACGGCCGGTGGAGGACACCTCGCGCAGCATCTCGCCGATGCCGCTGGGCCGGCCGCCGAAGCGCCCGGGGTCGCCGGTGACGCCGTTACGCGGCGCGAGGAAGTAGCCGCCGGGGATCTTGAAGTCGAGGTTGGTGCTGGCCGCCCAGCGCATCGGGTCGGTGTTGCCCATCGCGGGCACCGGCACGGAGACGAGCGTCTGGTCGGGTCCGACGTACTTACGCCACCTGTCGGCGGTGATGAACTCCGGCACCGGCTCCCGCGTGGTGACCCGCAACGGCATCGGCGCGATCGGCAGCAGCGCCAGGACCAGGCCGGCGACGGTGAGCTTGCGGGCGGTCCGCCGGTCCACGCCGCGCAGCGCCCACAGGCGCCGGACCGCGTACCCGAGCAGGATCGCCACCGTCACGCCGGTGATCAGGCCGAAGCGGGTCGGCACCACGGCGTCGAGCAGCGGCAGCCGCACCAGCAGCTCCCACGGGCCGGTGGCGATCTCCCGGTCCCACCAGGAGATCCGCTCGCCGAGGGAGAGCACGGCGAAGAACAGCCCGGTGGCGGCGAGCGCGCGGACGATCGCGTCCCGCCGCAGCCACACCACGATGCCCACGACGAGCAGCGACAGGCTCCAGCCGAAGAACGCGTTCTCCTCGGAGTAGTTCGGCGCGAGGTTGACGTTCGCGCGTTCGTTGCCGCCGAAGGTGGGCGAGCCGGGCGCGAAGAACGCGGCGATGTCGTTGCCGTAGTCGCGCACCGCGTCGCTGAGCCCGTGGTACGCCATCGGCCCGGCGAACTGCACCCACAGCGGGTACGCCAGCAGCGCCCCGGCCAGCGCCGCGCAGACCGCCAGCCCGGCGCCGAGCGGCCGCCACGCGGCGGCCCACCGCTCGCGCTGCTGCACCACCACGGCGATCAGGAACACGCCCAGGCCCATCGCGGTGAAGAGCAGGATCTCCTCGTTGATGAACGCCTGCACGGTGACCAGCAGCGCCAGCAGCACGCCGTCGCGGACCGGCCGGGCCGAGCGGATCAGCACCAGCACCCGCCACACGATGAACGGCAGCAGGAACTGGCTGATGATGTTCGGGTGCCAGTTGGCGTGCGACAGCATGGCCGGGGAGAACCCGCAGAACCAGGCCGCCACGGCGGCGGCCGGGCGGTGCCGGATCAGGTGCCGGGACAGCACCCGGTACCAGGCGGCGGCGGTGCCGGCCAGGCCGAGCGTGACCAGCGTGACGAAGGAGACCGCCGGTCCGAACAGGAGGGTCACCGGCACCATCGGGATGCCCAGCGCCAGGATGGCGGTGTTCGCCATCAGGTTGACGCCGTCGGGGTAGTTGAACTGCTCGGTGAAGAACGGGAACTCGCCGTGCAGCACCACCCGCACCGAGTGGGCCAGGAAGAACTGCACCTGCGCCGGGTCGCTGCTGTAGAGCGCGGCGACCCGTCCGGCCGGGTCGACCCAGATGCCGCTGGTCACCCAGATCGCGGCGAGCAGGAATCCGCCGTACACGAGGAGGTCGATCCGGCGGCGCGTCCACCGCCACCGGCGCTCGCGCCGCGCGCCCGGCGTGGCCGGCGCCTCGGGCTCGGTCGCCGCCTCCGGCTCGGCCGGCGCGTCGGCGACGGTCACCGGGCGTGCTTCCAAAGTGACGGCACGGTGGCCCGTCGGGGCGGCGGCGTCCGGCGTCGAGGCGCCGCGGGTCTCGGCAGGCGTCACAGTCGGCGGAGTCTACCGGAGCCGGATATTGATACCCGAATCGCCCGTCACGTTCCGCAGTGGCCGATCGGCCGAAAGGGTGAGCCAGGCGCGGCCGGGTGACCGGCCGTCTCGTACCATGTGGGCTTCCGACCGACGACCGGCGAGGGGATCAGGGTGTTTTCAGCCCGCCGAGGCGCTACGACGGGCACCACGCTGGCAGCTCTGCTGCTGGTCACCGCCGGTTGCGGGCCGGTCGCCGAGCGGCGGCCGACGGACCTGCGGGTCGGCTACGACAGCCTGGACGGCACCCTCGCGGTCTGGCCGCCACGCGGCAGCCTGGCCGGCGACGCCGACGCCACCGCCGCGATCACCACAGCGGTACGTGACTGGCGCTCCCCGGTGGACGACCGGGTGCACGTGCCCACCTCCGGCATCCTCTTCTCCGGTCAGGTGGCCGGGTCGGCGCTCGCGCTGGTCGCCGCCGACGTGCCCGGCGAGGCCGCCTCCTGGCTGCTGCAACTCGACCGGGACGGGCAGCGCTGGCGGGTCGCCCACGCCACCGAGTACACCGACCGCGGCTACCTGGTCTACTCCGACGTGCTGCCGGTGCGGGAGCCGTCCGGCCGCCGTTACCTCACCTCGGCCCGCGTCGAGCGCCTGGCCGGCCCGGACGGCAAGGTGCTCGGCAGCACCGACGGCGTCACCGACCCGGTCGCCGTACCGGAGTGCCGGGCCGTCGAGCTGACCGCGACGCTGCGACCCACGACGTCGCTGCCGCGCGGCCTGGCCGCGGACCGCGTCCTCGACCTGGGTACGGCCACCGAAGCGCCCCGCTACCCCCTGGTACGCGACGAGACGGGCGCCGGCAGGCGCGCGCTGACCGGGTTGGACACCTGCGTGCTCGCCGGCGAACGGGGACCGTTCGGCAGCGTGCCGCGGCGCATCGGCGACCGCGACGCGCCCCGATCCGCGCCGGAGTCCTGGCCGATGGCGAAGATCACCACGCGTTCACTCGGCTCGGTGGCTCTCGGTGAGGGCGAGCCGGGCGAGCTGGAGCAGCTCAGCTGGGAGACCTCGGGCGGGACGATGACGGCTGTGGTCTACCGCCCGGCCGACGGCGGCACCCCGGTGGTCTCCCCCGCCGACCGGTCCACCACGCTTCAGGCGTACCACCTGCCGATGCCGGGCCGCCCGCTGGCGGTGCTGTCCTGGCGTACCCGGGACGTCTCGTTCTCCGCTCCGCCCGGCACGACGCGCCTGGTCGACCGTCCCGGCCTGGTGGTCGTCGAGCACACCGACGCCAGGCAGACGTTCAGCCTGGCCGGCACCGAGAAAACCTGGTACCGCTCCCTCCCCACCCCCTGACCCTCTCCCCCGCCCGCTCCGGTGATCAAGGAGTTCGTGTCCCCCGAAGGACTCCTCGAGCACCCAAACTCCTTGGTCAACAGCGCGAGGTCGACCGGTGCGGCGATCTTGCGGTTGCGGCCCTCCCTTATCGGGCGAAGCCGACATCAGGAGGGCCGCAAGTGCAAGATCAACGCAGCGGGGCGGGTCAGCTCTGGGCTCGGGCTCCGTTGGGGGCGGGGTCGACCGGGGCGGCGTCCAGGCCGGAGATCCAGCCGGTGACGTCGCGGGCCACGTCCTGCGCGGTCAGCCGCAGGTCGGCCAGGATCTGCGCGCGGCTGCCGTGCGGGTGCCAGTCGGCCGGTACGCCCAGGTCCTTGACCGGGACCCGGACGTCGGCGTCGCGCATCGCCTGGGCCAGCGCGGAACCGACGCCGCCGATGCGCACGCCGTCCTCCACTGTCACCACGAGCCGGTGCGCGGACGCCAGCTCGACCAGTTCGGCCGGCACCGGGCGCACCCAGCGCGGGTCGACCACGGTCACGCCGTAGCCCTGCTCGGCGACCCGGGCGGCGACCTCCACGCCGAGGCCGGCGAACGAGCCGACCGCTACCAGCAGCACGTCGGTACGCGCCGACTCGGCCAGCACGTCGACCGGGCCGACCCGGCGTACGGCCGGCAGGTCGGCGGCGACGGTGCCGGTCGGGAAGCGCAGGATGGTCGGGCCGTCGTCGACGGCGACCGCCTCGCGCAGCTCCTCACGCAGCGTGGCCGAGTCGCGGGGCGCGGCGATGCGCAGGCCGGGCACCACGCCGAAGACCGACATGTCCCAGATGCCGTAGTGGCTGGGCCCGTCCGGGCCGGTGATGCCGGCCCGGTCCAGCACGAACGTGACGGGCAGCTTGTGCATGGCCACGTCCAGCAGGACCTGGTCGAAGGCGCGGTTGAGGAACGTGGCGTAGACCGCGACGACCGGGTGCAGCCCGCCCATCGCGAGGCCGGCGGCGGAGGTGGCCGCGTGCTGCTCGGCGATGCCCACGTCGTACACCCGCTCCGGGTACTTGCGGGCGAGCGTGGCGATGCCGGTGGGCTCGGCCATGGCGGCGGTGATGCCGACCACGTCGGGGCGCTCGTCGGCGATCGCGACCAGCTCGTCGGCGAAGACGTTCGTCCACTTCACCGACGGCACGGCGAGCAGCTTGCCGGTCTCGGCGTCGAACGCGCCGGGGCCGTGCAGGCAGTCGGCCTCGTCATCCTCGGCCGGGCGGTAGCCGTAGCCCTTGCGGGTGACCGCGTGCACGATCACCGGGCCGCCGAAGTTCTTCGCGGCGCGCAGCGCGGCCTCGACGGCCGGCACGTCGTGGCCGTCGACCGGGCCGACGTACTTGATGCCGAGGTCCTCGAACATGGCCTGCGGGGCGACCGCGTCCTTGATGCCCTTCTTGACCGCGTGCAGCACCTCGTACATCGGCTTGCCGACGAACGGGGTGTTGCCCAGCGCGTCCTTGACCGTGTCGAGCACCTTCTCGTAGCCGGGGTTGAGCCGCAGCGACGACAGATGGTCGGCGAGGCCGCCGATGGTCGGCGAGTAGGACCGGCCGTTGTCGTTTACGACGATCACCAGCGGGTTGCCGGCGGTGGCGATGTTGTTCAGCGCCTCCCAGCACATGCCGCCGGTGAGTGCGCCGTCGCCGACCACGGCGACCACCGAGCGCTTCTCGCCGCGCAGCGCGTACGCCTTGGCCAGCCCGTCGGCGTACGACAGGGCGGTGGAGGCGTGCGAGTTCTCGATCAGGTCGTGCTCGCTCTCCGCCTGGCTGGGGTAGCCGGAGAGGCCACCGCGCTGGCGGAGCTTGTCGAAGCCCTCCTGCCGGCCGGTGAGGATCTTGTGCACGTAGGCCTGGTGGCCGGTGTCGAAGAGGAGCCGGTCGCGCGGGGAGTCGAAGACCCGGTGCATCGCCAGGGTCAGCTCGACCACACCGAGGTTGGGGCCGACGTGGCCGCCGGTGCGGGAGACCTTGGCGATCAGGAAGTCACGGATCTCGGCGGCGAGGATGTCCAGCTGCTCGGCGGTCATCCGCTTCACGTCCTGCGGGCCGTGGACGGTGCCCAGCAGCCGACCGTGGTTGGCCGTGCCCTCTTCAACACTCATGACCGGAGAGTCTATCGGCCGCTGAACAGTCCGCAGCTCGGCCGTGCATCGACCCAGGTCAGGCGTCCACCACCAGCCGCCGGGGCGCGGGTGGGCGCGGCGCGGCGGCGGACGGGCCCGCAGGGGTCCAGGAGCCCAGCACGGCGGCCCGGGACGCCCCGGTCACCGAGGGCACCGCGCCGGGTAGCCCGTGCCAGGACAGCCAGCCCAGCAGCGCGAACGCGTACGCCTCCTTGGCCTGCGCCGGCACGCCCAGCTCGTCGGTGGTGCGCAGCCGCCAGCGCCCCGCGCCCAGCGCGGCCAGCCGCGCCCGGAGTGTGGGATTACGCACTCCCCCGCCGGCAGCCACCACCTCGGTGACGCGGTGCCTGTCGCAGGCGTCGGCCACCGTCCGGGCGGTCAGTTCGGTGAGCGTGGCCAGCACGTCGTCGGCACCGACCGGCTCACCGAGCGCGGCCAGGGCGGTGTCCAGGTAGCCGCCGTGGAACAGCTCCTTGCCCGTCGACTTGGGCGGCGGCGCGGCGTAGTACGGCTCGGCGAGCAGCCGGCTCAGCAGCGCCTCGTGCACCCGACCGGCCGCGGCGCGGGCACCGTCGACGTCGCAGGGCCGGTCCAGGAAGCGCCGGGCGGCGGCGTCTAGCAGCGCGTTGGCCGGGCCCACGTCGTACCCGAGGACGGGTGCCCCGGGCGCGACCACAGTGAGGTTCGCGATGCCCCCGAGGTTCAACGCGGCCCTGGCACCGGCCTCCGGGTCGAGCAGCAGCGCGTCGAACGCCGGGACCAGCGGCGCGCCCTGGCCGCCCGCCGCGACGTCCGCCGAGCGCAGGTCGTGCAGCACCGGTACGCCCACCCGGGCGGCCACCCGGGCCGGCGCGCCGAGCTGGAGCGTGCCGCGCACCCGGCCGTCCTCGACCCAGTGGAAGACCGTCTGCCCGGGCGACACGACCGCGTCGGCCGCTCCCCCGGCCAGCTCGACGCCGAGGGCCGCCGCGTCCGCGAACACCTCGCCGAGCCGGTTGTCCAGCCGGCAGACCGCCTCGATGGTGGTGGCCGCCGGGGGCAGCAGCGCGCCGATCTCGGCCCGCAGGTCGTCCGGGTACGCCAGCTCCCGGTGCCCGAGCGGCCGCAGCCGCAGCGTGTCGCCGTCGGCGGTGAACTCGGCCGCGGCCACGTCCACGCCGTCGTAGGACGTGCCCGACATCAGCCCGACGATCTTCATCGGGTCAGGCTAGCCAGGCAGGAACAGCCCGACCAGCTCCACGTGCTGGGTCATCGGGAACAGGTCGAAGCCGCGCAGCGCGGCCAGCCGCCACCCCGCCTCGGTGAACGTGCGCACGTCCCGGGCGAACGCGGCCGGGTCGCAGGCCACGTAGGCGACCGCGCGGGGCCGGGCGGCCACCACACCGCGCACCACGGGCGCGCCCGCGCCGGAGCGCGGCGGGTCGAGCACCACCAGGTCGACCGGTCCGGTGATCCGGCGCCGGGACAGCGCGGCCTCCACCCGGGCCGCCACCACCTCGACGCCGGCCAGGTCGGCCAGGTTCTCCCGTGCCGCGGCCACCCCGTCCGGCGCCGACTCGACGAGCGTCACCCGGGCGCCGCCGACCCGCTCGGCGAGCGCGGCGGCGAACAGCCCGGCCCCGCCGTACAGGTCCCAGGCGGTCTCGCCGGGCCTCGGGTCGAGCAGGTCGAGCACCGCGCCGGTCAGCGCGTCCGCCGCCGCCGGGTGCACCTGCCAGAACCCGGAGGCGGGCAGCGTGAAGGACCGCCCGGCCGCCGTCTCCCGGACCCGCTCCGGCCCGCTCACCGCCGTCGGAACCCCGTCGGCGTACGCGACCACCGCGACGTCACCGCCGGTGCTGGCGACCGTCTCCACCGCGTCGGCGTCCGGCCAGCGGGCGCCGGTGGGCGGGAGCACCGGCAGCTCCTGGATCGCCGGGTGCGCGATCAGGCACCGCTCGATCGGCACGACCTCGTGCGAGCGGTGCTTGAGCAGCCCGGCCCGGCCGGCCGCGTCGACCGCGTAGCGGACCCGGGACCGCCAGCCCAGCTGCCCGCCGGGCAGTGCCTCGACGCGTACGCCGAGCGCGTCGATCTGCTCGGTGGTGAGTCCGCCCAGCCGGGTGAGCTGCTCGCGCACCACTGTGAGCTTCCAGTCGAGCTGGGCGACCGGGGCGACGTGCTGGAGGTCGCAGCCGCCGCACCGCCCCGGCCGGGCGTACGGACACGGCGGTGTCACCCGGTCCGGCGAGGCGTCCAGGATCTCCACCGCGTCGGCGCGGGCGAAACCCCGGTGCAGCTCGGTCACCTCGGCCACCACCCGCTCACCTGGCAGCGCGTGCCGGACGAAGACCACCTGCCCGCCGACCCGGGCCACGCAGTGCCCGCCCGGCGCGACCGCGTCGACGCTCAGCTCGACCCGCTCGGCCTCCTCCAGCCCGGGCCGCTCCGCCGCCGGCACGGAACCGGGTCGCTCCACCGCCGGCGCGGGATCGGCCGGTGCGGGACCGGAACGCTCGCCGTTGATCATGACAGCTCCTCGCGCTCGGCGGACGGCGTGGACGCCACCGGCGGTGGCAGCGTGCTCTGCGGCGCCACCCGGGGGCCGCGCGCCGGGCCCCGGCTGAGCGTCGCGTCCAACCGGTCCAGGTTCTTGCTCGCGGTGGACGCGAGCTGCCACGGCACGCTTGTCACCATCACGCCCGGCTCGAACAGCAGCCGCCCCTTGAGCCGCAGCGCGCTCTGGTTGTGCAGCAGGTTCTCCCACCAGCGGCCCACCACGTACTCGGGGATGAAGACGGTGACCACGTCGCGGGGCGACTCCCGGCGCACCGACGCGACGAAGTTGAGGATCGGGCGGGTGATCTCCCGGTACGGGGAGTCGATCACGGTGAGCGGCACCGGCAGCTCGCGGCGCTCCCAGTCGGCCTGGAGTTCGCGGGTGTCCTGCTCGTCCACGTTGACGGTGACGGCGGTGAGCGTGTCCGGCCGGGTGGCCCGGGCGTACGCGACCGCCCGCAGCGTCGGCTTGTGCAGCTTGCTGACCAGCACGATGGCGTGGTTGCGGGCGGGCAGCACGCCCCGCTGCTCGGTCGGCTCCAGTTCCTCGGCGATCCGGTCGTAGTGCCGGCGGATGCCGAGCATCACCACGTACATCATGGCCATCGCGACGATCGCGATCCACGCCCCGAGCAGGAACTTCGTGGCCAGCACGATGATCAGCACGACGCCGGTCATGACCATGCCGAACGTGTTGATCGCCCGGGAACGGACCATCCGCCGGCGCGCCTCCGGGTCCCGCTCGCGGCGCAGGTGCCGGTTCCAGTGCCGGATCATGCCGGCCTGGGAGAGCGTGAACGAGACGAACACCCCGACGATGTAGAGCTGGATGAGCTTGGTGACCTCGGCCTGGAACCCGATGATCAGCACTACCGCGAAGACGGCCAGGAACACGATGCCGTTGGAGAACGCCAGCCGGTCGCCCCGGGTGTGCAACTGGCGGGGCAGGTAGCGGTCCTGCGCCAGGATCGAGCCGAGCACCGGGAAGCCGTTGAAGGCGGTGTTGGCGGCCAGGAACAGGATCAGCGCGGTCATCCCGGCGACCACGTAGAGCAGGACCGAGCCGCCGCCGAACACCGTCTCGCCGAGCTGCACGGTCACGGTCTTCTGCACGTAGTCGACCGGGCCGGAGACGATCTGCGACCTCGGGTCCTCGACGAACTGGAGGCCGGTGAGCCGGGACAGCCAGATGATGCCGACCAGCATGGCCACCGCGATGCCGCCGAGCAACAGCAGCGTGGTCGCCGCGTTCTTCGACTTCGGGCTCTTGAACGCCGGTACGCCGTTGGAGATCGCCTCCACGCCGGTGAGCGCCGCGCAGCCGGAGGAGAACGTCCGCAGCAGCAGGAACACCAGCGCGAACCCGGTGACACTGTGCTCGGCCTGGATCTCCAGGCCGGCGCTCGGCGCGCGCAGGTCGTCGCCGAGCACGAAGATGCGGATCAGCCCGGTCAGCAGCATGCCGCCGATGACGATCACGAAGCCGTAGGTGGGGATGGCGAAGGCGGTGCCCGACTCGCGCAGGCCGCGCAGGTTGATCGCGGTGAGCAGCACGACCGCGCTGACCGCGATGAGCACCTTGTGGGTGGCCACGAACGGCACCACCGAGCCGAGGTTGGCCACGCCGGAGGAGACCGACACGGCGACGGTCAGCACGTAGTCGACGAGCAGCGCGCTGGCCACGGCGAGGCCGGCCCGGGGACCGAGGTTGACGGTGGCGACCTCGTAGTCGCCGCCGCCGGAGGGGTAGGCGTGCACGTTCTGCCGGTAGCTCGCCACCACGGTGAGCATGACCACGACGACCGCGAGTGCGACCCACGGCGAGAAGAAGAACGCCGAGGCACCGGCGATGGACAGCGTCAGGAGGATCTCGTCCGGGGCGTACGCCACGCTGGAGAGCGCATCCGACGCGAAGACCGGCAGCGCGATGCGCTTCGGCAGCAGGGTGTGCTGGAGGCGGTCGGACCGGAACGGTCGACCGAGGAGGAGTCGCTTCAGCAGCGAGGTGGGTCGGGCCACAACCGCCAAGCGTACGACCACCGGGCGCGGGGCGCGGGGGTGGTCGATCACCGCCGGACGGGCCCGCGCGGTACGGTCGGTCCCCCTGTCCGGGGCGGGACGTGGCAGGCTCGCAGACGACGGGTCGGCGGGCGGCACCGTGGGAGGAGCGGACACCGTGCATGTGGTGATCATGGGCTGCGGCCGGGTCGGGTCGACCCTGGCCCACAGCCTGGAGTCCCGGGGGCACTCGGTGGCGGTGATCGACCAGGACGCGGACGCGTTCCGCCGTCTCGGGCCCGACTTCGCCGGCATCACGGTGACCGGCGCGGGCTTCGACGGCGAGGTGCTGCGTCAGGCCGGCATCGAGCGGGCCGACGCGTTCGCGGCGGTGTCCAGCGGCGACAACTCCAACATCATCTCGGCCCGGCTGGCCCGGGAGACGTTCGGCGTGTCCCGGGTCGCGGCCCGCATCTACGACCAGCGCCGCGCCCAGGTCTACGAGCGGCTCGGCATCCCCACCGTGGCGACCGTCCGGTGGACCGCCGACCGGATGCTGCGCCACCTGGTCCCCGAGGGCAACGTGGAGATCTTCCGCGACCCGACGAGCACGGTCTCGATCATCGAGGTGCCGGTGCACAAGGACTGGATCGGCCGGCCGCTGCGGCAGCTGGAGCAGGCGGTCGGCGCCCGGGTGGCCTACCTGAACCGCTTCGGGATCGGCACCCTGCCCACCGCCTCCACCGTGGTGCAGGAGGGCGACCAGGTCTTCATGCTGGTGACCGACGACATCAACGGCCCGGTCACGTCGGTGGCGGCGGCGCCGCCGGAAGGGGGGCACTGAGCCATGCGGATCGCCATCGCCGGCGCCGGCAACGTGGGCCGCTCGATCGCTCAGGAGCTGATCGACAACGGCCACCAGGTGATGCTGATCGAGCGGCAGCCGAAGATGCTGCGGCCCGACCGGGTGCCGGCCGCCGACTGGGTGCTCGCGGACGCCTGCGAGCTGGCCAGCCTGGAGGAGGCCGACGTGGCCGGGTGCGACGTGGTGGTGGCCGCCACCGGCGACGACAAGGTCAACCTGGTGGTGTCGCTGCTGGCCAAGACCGAGTTCGCGGTGCCCCGCGTGGTGGCCCGGGTCAACCGGGCGGAGAACGAGTGGCTGTTCACCGAGCAGTGGGGCGTGGACGTCGCGGTGAGCAAGCCGAGGGTGATGGCGGCGCTCGTCGAGGAGGCGGTCACCGTCGGCGACCTGGTCCGGCTGATGACGTTCCGGCAGGGCGAGGCGAACCTGGTCGAGATCACCCTGCCGCCGACCGCGCCCTACCTGGGGCAGCCCATCCACGCGGTGCCGATCCCCCGGGACGCGGCGCTGGTGGCGATCGTGCGCGGCAAGCGGGTGCTGGTGCCCACCCCGGACGACCCGATCGAGGCCGGTGACGAGCTGGTCTTCGTCTGCACCGCGGCGGTCGAGGACGACGTGCGCGCGGTGATCCTCGGCCCGGCCCGCACGGACCGTGACCGGGAGCGGTCCTGAGGCGGGGGCCTCAGGCGCCGGGCAGCGGGGTGGGTGCGGTCTCCCGGGTGACCCGGCGCACCACCCAGACCGTGATCAGCAGCAGCAGCGCGTACGGCGGGTAGCCCAGGGCGAGCCGGGCCACGCCCAGCGCGGTGTCCTGGTGGGCCAGGTAAAGCCCGGCCTGCACGCCGACCTTGGCCAGCCACACCACGCCCCAGAGCACGGTGAGCTGGGTGAAGGTGCGTACCAGCCTGGGGTCGTCGCGCCACTCGGAGCGGCCCTTCGCGACCAGCACGGACCAGATCCAGCCGACCAGCGGCTGCCGGATCACGGCCGACAGCAGCAGCGCCAGGCCGTACCCGATGCCGTAGAGGATGCCGGGCAGGTAGAAGTCCCGCTCGTCGCCGGTGCGCAGGGCCAGCAGCGCGCCGATGCCGACGCCGAACAGCCCGTTGACCGCGTGCCGCACCGGCTTGCGCTGGGCCAGCCGCAGCCCGGCGATCAGCAGCGCCACCGCCACCGAGGCGTACACGGCGGGGCGCAGCTCGCCGATCACGTTGGCGATCACGAAGACCATCACCGGGATGCTCGACTCGACCAGGCCGCGCCATCCGCCGAGCTGGTCGGCCATCTGCTCGGCGAGGCTGGGCAGCCGCTCCTCGTCCTGCGGGCCGAGACCCGGCGGGGTGTGCTGTCCGGTCGTCACTTCGGCGACTCCAGCTCGTAGTACGGGTTGTAGATCACCTTGCGGTCGTCGCGCACCGCCACCCGGCCGCGCGCGGTCAGGTGCCGGCCCGGCTCGATCCCGGCGATGTGCCGGCGGCCCAGCCAGACCAGCGTGACGACGTCGGTGCCGTCGTAGAGGTCCGCCTCCAGGGTGGGCAGGTTCGTGCGGGGCGTGTAGACGACGGTACGCAACCGCCCGGCCACCGACACCACCTGACCCCTGTTGCACTGGTGGGCGGGCGTGCCGCCGGACTCGGCGCTCTCCCGGCGCAGCTCCTGCGCCTCGATCTCGGCCTCGCTCGCGGTGAGCCGGTGCAGGAGCCGCCGCAGCGACCCCCGGCTCTCGTCGGTCGTCATGACCTCCGCGTCACCCTCTCCACAGCGGGGCCCCGCATGCCCGGAACCGTCCCGCCAGCGTACGCGCAGTGGCGCGCCGACGGGAGCGCCGTGGCGCGTACCGCCGGCCGGAACCGGACACGCCGCGGGCCCGGCGCCGTGTCGCGCCGGGCCCGTGCACGTTCTGGATCAGACCTCCTGCGCGTCGGCGGCCTGCTGCTCGGCGACCTCGCGGGGCAGCCGCAGCGGCAGCGGCTCGCGCACCGGCTTGGCCTCCTGGCCCCGGTCGACGACCAGGCCGTCCAGGCAGGCCGCGAGCGGGCCGGCGGCGGCCGGGTCGGTGGCGGCCGCGCCCTGGAAGACACCGCGCACCATCCAGCGCGGGCCGTCGATGCCGACGAACCGCAGGTCGGTCGGACCGTCCGGGGTACGCACCCGGGCACGCAGCTCGGGCCCGTGCTCCCCCTCGACCTCCTGGGCGGTGGCGCCGTCGCCGACAAGCGACTGCCGGATCTCCTCGCGCACCTCGTCCCAGATGCCCTCGGAGCGGGGCGCGGCGAAGACGCCGAGCTGGAGGGCGTTCTGGCCGTGCACCAGCACGACCTGCTGGATCACGCCCTGCGGGTCGGCCTGGACCCGCACCTCCACGTCCGGCACCGCCGGGATCCGCAGGCTGCCGAGGTCGAGGCGAGGCGCGTCGGGTGCCTCGCTGACGTCGTACGGGCCGCGGTCCGGCGCCGACGGGGTCTCCTCGGCGTCGAGGACCCCATTGTCACGCGCCTCGTCGGCCCGCTTCCGGGAGAAGATCACTGCGCCCACCCTCCGCTGTTCACACTCACCCTGCCACCTCTTCGCTCTGCCCGCCGGACGGCGCCGGGACCAGCCCGGCGTGCCCGCCGGTGGATCCGTGCCCACCGGCGCCGCGCCGGGAGGCGGGCAGCTCGGCCACCGGCCGGAACTCGGCCCGGGCGACCCGCTGGACCACCAGTTGGGCGATCCGGTCACCCCGGCTGATCCTGGCCGGCGTGTCCCGATCGTGGTTGATCAGGTTGACCAGGATCTCACCCCGGTAGCCGGCGTCGACCGTACCGGGCGCGTTGAGCACCGTCACGCCGAGTCTGGCCGCGAGTCCGGATCGGGGGTGCACCAGCCCGACGTAGCCGTCCGGCAACGCCACCGCCACGCCGGTGGGCACCAGGGCCCGGCCGCCGGGGGGCAGCTCGACGTCCGCGGCGGCCACCAGGTCCGCCCCGGCGTCGCCGGGATGGGCGTACGCCGGCAGTGGCAGCTCCGGGTCGAGCAGCCGTACGGCCACGGGTACGACGTCTGTCACGGTCATCCTCTTCCGTCCGGTCCTGCGGGGTGCCCCTGCCATCCTGCCGGTTGCCGGGCCGCTCGCGCGCCGTACCCTCGTCTGTGTGCGTCAGTCGTCATCTCCCGCCGCCCCGCCGGCCACCGCCGCGTACGCGGAGCGCCTCGGGCTGCCCTGGTGGGCCTGGCCGGCCGGGCTGGCCGTGGCCGGCCTGCTCGCGGTCGAGCTCTGGATGGGTGCGACCGGGGTGCGCGCCTGGCTGCCGTTCGTGCTGCTGATCCCCGCCGCGGTGGCCGGCCTGTGGTGGCTGGGCCGGATCCGGGTCGAGGTGCGCGACGGCGAGCTGCGGGTGGACGACGCCCACCTGCCGGTGCGGTACGTCGCGGACGTGGTGCCGCTGGACGCGGCCGGCCGGCGCGAGGTGCTCGGCGTCGGCTCCGACCCGCTGGCCTTCGTGGTGCAGCGCCCGTGGATCGGCGGCGCGGTGCAGGTGGTGCTGGACGACCCGGCCGACCCGACCCCGTTCTGGGTGGTCAGCACCCGGCGCCCGGTCGAGCTGGCGGCCGTCCTGCTGGCCGCCCGCGACGCGGCCTGACGGTCCGCCCGCGCCGCCGGTCAGGACGGCTTGCCCGGCAGGGCACGCGCGGTACGCCGCAGGTCCTTGCGCAGTTGCTCGCCGAGCGCGCGGGTGGCCCGGCGGTTGAGGTAGCCGGCCACCGCGGCGCCGGTCAGGAACGGCCCGAGCGTGGTGAGGTTGCGCCCGAAACGGCGCATCAGGCTGTCCCGCAGCTCCCGGCGGGCGGCGGTGCCGAGCACCGCGCTCACGCCGACCCCCGGCATCATCGGGTTGACCCCCCGCTGGGTGGCCCAGGACTGCACGAGCGCCACGGCCCGGCCGGTGCCGCCGGCCGGCAGCGGCACCCGGTGGACCTCGTGCAGCTCGCCGATCAGCTTCAGCTCGATCGCCACCACCGCCACCGTCTCGGCGGCCAGCAGGACCGGAGCGGAGAGCAGGGTGGGCGTGACCGCCCACTCGACGGCGGCGACCCCGCCGCCCGCGGCGCCGACCCCGGCGGTGGCGCGGGACGCGTTGCGGACCAGCCGGTCGGCGAGCGCGTCGTCGTCCAGGCCGGGGAAGTGCCGTCGTAGCGTGGCGAGGTCGCGGATGGGCACGTGCGGGGCGACCTCGGCGACCGTGTCGGTCATCCAGCGCACCGCCGCGCGGGGCTTGAACAGGTCGGTGATGCCGCGGGAGCGGGCCTGGCGGACCAGCCGGGCCAGCAGTTGCCGCCGGCGGGCCGGCGCGATGTCGTCGGCGGTCAGTGCCGCGACGGTGGCGCCCAGCTCGGTGCTGTCCGCGCCGGACGCGCCGGACTCACCCGGCGTCGGGGCGGAACCGACCGGCCCGGGTGTCGCGGGTGTCGCGGCCGGGCCGCCCGGTGCCGGTGTCTCGGCCGGGCCGCTCGGTGCCGGTCTCGGTGCCGGTGCCGGGGTCCGGTCCGCGCCGGTCCCCTCGCTGCGCTCGCTCACCCGTCCGCCCTCCTGCTCCGCGCGGCGTGGCAGCCGCCCGTAACGAGTCAAGCAGCAACCGGCCGCCCCCGCACGGCGGCGGCGGCGGCGGCTCGAACAGCGGCGGCCACGTCGAGGCGGCCGCCGCTGGTGTCCCCGGTCGGGATCAGACGCACTCGCGGCAGATGAGGTCGCCGTTGCGCTCGACCGCAAGCTGGCTGCGGTGGTGGACCAGGAAGCAGCGGGCGCACCGGAATTCGTCCTGCTGCATCGGGAGGACCTTGACCGTGAGCTCCTCGTCGGCCAGATCGGCGCCGGGCAGCTCGAAGCTCTCGGCCACCTCGGCCTCGTCGACGTCCACGGCGCCCGACTGTGAGTCGACCCGCCGGGCCTTGAGCTCTTCCAGGCTGTCCTCGCCGAGGTCGACCTCGTCGCGACGCGGGGCGTCGTAGTCGGTGGCCATCGGTTTCACTCTCCAATATCGATATTGTCGCTGCCGGTTGTAACGCCGGACGACGCCGTTTCGGTTCCCCTGACCGGCCACCATCTCTGTCGGGCACCCGACCCGAGGAACGGTGGGCCGGGCTCGCCGGTGCGAAAGCCCCCGGTGAGCGCGGAACCTTACCCCCCTGTGGGCGAGGCATGTATACCGCCCTCGCGGGAGAGATGTACGCCTCCAGGCCCGAAGTTGTTCCCAATGTGACTCAGGCGACACGAAGATAGGGGTAGTCCTACCGGTTCACCGCGTGGCGCGCCGGTATGTCGGACTGTTTCCACGCCTGAGCCGGACAGGCGTTAACCTCAGCGGCGTACTGGACGGCCGACCGGTCGCGGCCCGACCGCGTCGCCCGCCACCACCCAATCACTGTCCGGGGAGCGCCCAGGATGAGTTTTGCGCGAGTGCGGGCACTCGTTGTCGTCGGACTGCTGGCGGTCGTCGCCCTGGTCTTCGTGGTCGTCGCCGTGCTGAAGGACAGTCAGGGCACAGCCGGCACGGCGGCCTCCTGCCCGGACGGCTGGCCGCTGGTCGACCTGCGGCTGCGGGAACAGAAGGACGTCAAGATCAATGTCTACAACGCCACCGACGAGGCCGGCCGGGCCGGCAGCGTCGCGGACGACTTCCGCAACCGCAAGTTCCAGGTCAAGAAGGTCGGCAACGAGAAGAAGGCGTTCGACGGCGTGGCCCAGCTCCGGTTCGGGCCCAAGGCCGTGGGCTCGGCGCACCTGCTGCGTGCGTACTTCCTGAACGAGGCCAACCAGGCCTTCGACGCGAACCGCAAGGACGACGTGGTCGACGTGGTCCTGGGCAACCAGTTCCAGCAGCTCGCCACCACCACCGAGGTCAACCAGTCGCTCGGCGACCTGGGCGCGCCACAGGCGCCGCCGGAGACCTGCCCGATGCCGGTCGAGAAGTAGGCGACAGGCGGCCCGACGACGCGGGGCGGTCTCCCTCGGGGAGGCCGCCCCGTCGCATGCCCGGCACCCGGTCACGGCCCGCCGGAGGCGTCCAGGTCGACCAGCCGGTCGTGCAGCGGCCCGTGCAGCGCGGGCGGCGCGGCCAGCACCAGGTCCGGGCCGGCCGCCCGCCCGGACAGACCGGTCACCAGCAGCCCGGCCTCCCGGGCGACCAGCCCGCCGGCGGCCAGGTCCCAGTCGGCCAGCCCCTTCTCGAAGTACGCGTCCACCCGCCCCTCGGCGGCCAGGCAGAGGTCGAGCGCGGCGGCGCCCATCCGGCGGATGTCCCGGATGTGCGGGATCAGCTCGGTGACCACGCGCGCCTGGTGTGCCCGGCGGCGGGCGTCGTAGCCGAACCCGGTGGCCACGAGCGCCTGCCCGAGGTCGGTCGCGGTGGAGCCGCTCAGCCGCTGCCCGTCGCGCCAGGCGCCGCCGCCGAGCGTCGCGGTCCACTCCTCGCCGGTGACGACGTTGCGCACCACTCCCGCGACCACCTCACCGGCTACCTCGGCGCCCAGCGAGACGGCGTAGTAGGGCAGCCCGTAGAGGTAGTTCACGGTCCCGTCGATCGGGTCGAGGATCCAGCGCACGCCGTCGGCGCCGGCGGGGCCGGTATCGCCCGCGCCGTACTCCTCGCCCAGCACCGCGTCGCCGGGCCGTCGCGCCCGCAGCGCGGCGATCACCTGCCGCTCCACCGCCCGGTCGGCGGCGGTGACCACGTCGGTCACAGTGCTCTTGGTCGCGGCCACCGAGACGCCCTCGACCCGCATCCGGTACGCGGTGGCGGCGGCCTCCCGGGCCACATCGACAGCGATCGCGAGCAACTCCCCCGCCGTGGGCGTCGAGGTGATCATGTTTCTCCCCTTCCGGCGCGATCGGGACCGGCCGTCTCGTGCGCGGGTATCATCCTTACAAAGTCCACATCTGCGCCGAATCTGCGGTCCCGGACCGCAGGTCCGCCGTGCGGCGCGGGATGATCGCGGCAGACGGCGTTACAATTCACCCTGCCCACGCGCCACGGACCGCCAGCGACCGGACGGCCCGGGACACGGGGGTCCTCAACGACTCGCCCGGCGCGGCCGTCCCATGCTGCGCCGGACGACCCGGCCGTGCTCGCTCTTTCGCCTCCGGAAGGTCTTCGTGACAGATCCCCGCCAGACCGGCGCCGACGTTCGCTCGCTCACCGACACCCTGATCGCCCACGCGCAGAGCGCCGGCGGCCAGCTCACGTCGGCCCAGCTCGCGCGCACCGTCGAGTCCGCTGAGGTGACCCCGGCCCAGGCCAAGAAGATCCTCCGCGCGCTCTCCGAGGCGGGTGTGACGGTGGTGGTGGACGGCTCGGCGAGCACCCGCCGCCGCGTCGCCGCCGCCCGGTCCGCCACCCCGGCCTCCCGCGCGACCACCGCCAAGACCACGAAGAAGGCCGCCGCGCCCGCCCCGAAGCAGGCGCCGGCCGCCGAGGAGTCGCCCGCCCCGGCCCCCCGGAAGGCGACCGCGCGCAAGGCCACCACCGCCGACGCGGCGAAGGCCGCGGCCCCGGCGAAGGCCACCAAGGCGACCCGCGCCACCAAGGCCACCGTGGCGGCGAAGACCGCCGCGGCCAAGCCGGCCAAGGCCGAGGGCGCCGAGGGTGAGATCGACCCGGAGGAGCTGGCCGCCGAGATCGAGGATGTGGTGGTCGAGGAGCCGGCCGAGCTGACCCGGGCCGCCGAGGCCGACGCGGCCAGCTCCGCCACCGACAACGACTTCGAGTGGGACGACGAGGAGTCCGAGGCGCTCAAGCAGGCGCGCCGCGACGCCGAGCTGACCGCCTCCGCCGACTCCGTGCGGGCGTACCTGAAGCAGATCGGCAAGGTGCCGCTGCTCAACGCCGAGCAGGAGGTCGAGCTGGCCAAGCGGATCGAGGCCGGCCTCTACGCCGCCGAGCGGCTGCGCGCCGCCGACGAGGGCGAGGAGAAGCTGGTCCGCGACCTCCAGCGCGACCTGATGTGGATCTCCCGGGACGGCGAGCGCGCCAAGAACCACCTGCTGGAGGCCAACCTCCGCCTGGTGGTCTCGCTGGCCAAGCGCTACACCGGTCGCGGCATGGCCTTCCTCGACCTCATCCAGGAGGGCAACCTCGGCCTCATCCGCGCCGTCGAGAAGTTCGACTACACAAAGGGCTACAAGTTCTCCACCTACGCCACCTGGTGGATCCGCCAGGCCATCACCCGCGCCATGGCCGACCAGGCCCGCACCATCCGCATCCCCGTGCACATGGTCGAGGTGATCAACAAGCTCGGCCGGATCCAGCGCGAGCTGCTCCAGGACCTGGGCCGCGAGCCCACCCCGGAGGAGCTGGCAAAGGAGATGGACATCACACCGGAGAAGGTGCTGGAGATCCAGCAGTACGCCCGGGAGCCCATCTCGCTCGACCAGACCATCGGCGACGAGGGCGACAGCCAGCTCGGCGACTTCATCGAGGACTCCGAAGCTGTCGTCGCTGTCGACGCGGTGTCGTTCTCGCTGCTCCAGGACCAGCTCCAGCAGGTCCTCCAGACGTTGTCCGAGCGTGAGGCGGGCGTGGTGCGCCTGCGTTTCGGCCTCACCGACGGCCAGCCGCGCACCCTGGACGAGATCGGCCAGGTGTACGGCGTGACCCGGGAACGCATCCGGCAGATCGAATCCAAGACCATGTCCAAGTTGCGGCACCCCTCGCGTTCCCAGGTGCTCCGCGACTACCTTGACTGACCGCGTACGTCAACAAATCGTGCCGGTTTGATCACCAGCCGTAGAACATTGATCGATGATCGGTCGATTGCCTGTTTGTGATCGTTGACGTGGCACCCTTGGTGCACGGCACACTGTCCTCCACGCCAGGTGTGACCTCGGTCCCCCGCGGGCACACAGGGAAGGCAGGGCCCGAGATGGGTGTTGCACGATAGGTGAGCAACCGAAGAGAGTGTTCATCGGTGACGACCAGAGGAGGAAGGCGATGACCCCGACCCTCACGCCGCCGCCCGAGACGGTGAGCCCCCCGGCCGCCGATGAACGGTGCGACCGCTGCAATGCTGCCGGCAAGCTCCGGATCACCCTCTCGGGTGGGAGTGAGCTGGTGTTCTGTGGGCACCACGCGAACAAGTACGCGGAGGATCTCGTGAAGATCACCGTGCGTTTCGTGGCGGACCCGGAGTTCAGCTGGCGTGGCGCCGATCTGATGGCGAACTGAGGTCCGACAAGAAGTCCACAACCCGACATGACCGGCCGGAGGCACCCGCAAGGGGAGCCTCCGGCCGGTTTTTCGTGTCCGGTCGAGCCCGGTTGACCCGTCAGAGGGTCTGCACGGTGGCGATGCGCTCCTCGAGCTGCTCGATCGTGGCCTGCGCGCTGGGCGGGCCACCGCAGATCCGGCGCAGCTCCGCGTGGATCTTGCCGTGCGGCTGGCCGGTGTGGTGGTGCCGGGCGGCCACCAGAGCGTTCAGCTGCCGCCGTAGCGCCACCCGGCGCTGGGCGGCGCTCATCGGTGGGGGCACCGCCGCCGGGGCCGCAGCGGCCGGCTCAGCGGTCCGCTGGGCGGCCCGGCGCTTCTGCGCGGCGAGCTGCTCGGCCTGCCGCTTGGTCAACAGCAGCGAAACCTGGTCGGCGGTGAGCAGACCGGGCAGACCGAGGTATTCCTCCTCCTCGGGCGTGCCGGCCTGGGCGGCGGTGCCGAACGAGGCCCCGTCGAAGATCACCTGGTCCAGCTCGGCGGTGGCGGAGAGCGCGGCGAAGCGCTTCTCCAGCTCCCCGCTGGCGCCGTCGTCGCGCTGGGCGCGCTCCAGCAGGTCGTCGTCGAAGCCCTCGCGGTCCTTCGGCTTGCCGAGCACGTGGTCCCGCTCGGCCTCCATCTCGCTGGCCAGCCCGAGCAGGTGCGGCACGCTGGGCAGGAACACCGACGCGGTCTCGCCGGAGCGGCGGGCCCGGACGAACCGGCCGATCGCCTGCGCGAAGTACAGCGGGGTGCTCGCGCTGGTGGCGTACACGCCGACGGCCAGGCGGGGGATGTCGACGCCCTCGGACACCATCCGCACCGCGACCAGCCACCGTTGCTGCGAGGCGGCGAACGTCGCGATCCGCGCGGACGCGCCCTGGTCGTCGGAGAGCACCACGGCGGCCTTCTCACCGGTCACCTGCTCCAGCAGCTTCGCGTACGAGCGGGCCACCTGCTGGTCGCTGGCGATGACCAGGCCGCCCGCGTCCGGCATGCCGTTGGCGCGCAGCACGCTCAGCCGGGCGTCGGCGGCGCGCAGCACCTGCGGCATCCAGTCGCCGGCCGGGTCCAGCGCGGTACGCCACGCCTGGGCGATCAGGTCCTGCGTCATCGGCTCGCCGAGGCGGGCGGCCAGCTCCTCGCCGGCGTTGGTGCGCCACCGGGTCTCCCCCGAGTACGCCAGGAACAGCACCGGCCGGACCACGCCCTCGCGCAGCGCGTCGGAGTAGCCGTAGACCGAGTCGGCGCGGGAGCGCAGCAGCCCGTCGCCGCCGCGCTCGTAGCTGACGAACGGGATCGGGTTGTCGTCGGAGCGGAACGGCGTACCGGTGAGCATCAGCCGGCGTACCGCGGGCTCGAACGCCGCCTTCACGCCGTCGCCCCAGGTACGCGAGTCGCCGGCGTGGTGGATCTCGTCGAGGATGACAAGCGTCCGGCGGGTCATGGTGCGCCGCCGGTGCACCTGCGGTGCCATGCCCACCTGGGCGTAGGTGACCACCGCGCCGTGGAAGTCGGCGGCGGAGTGCAGGTCGGCGTTGCGGAACGCGGCGTCGAGCTGGATGCCGACCCGGGCGGCGGCCTGCGCCCACTGGGTCTTCAGGTGCTCGGTCGGCGCGACCACGGTGACCGCCTCGACGGTGCCGTCGGCGAGCAGTTCGGCGGCGATGCGCAGGGCGAAGGTGGTCTTACCGGCGCCGGGGGTGGCGACAGCGGTGAAGTCCTCGGTCCGGCGGCGCAGGTATTCCACGAGCGCCTTGCGTTGCCAGGCGCGCAGGGGCGGGAACGTGTCGAGCGCCGGCATCCGCGGTGGCACGCGTAGCTCCTCTCCGCCGCGGACGGCGGCGGGCCCGACCGGGGCCACGGGAGCCGCCGCCCATGAAAACGCCCTCGCGCATCCGGTGCCGCGAAGGCCGGTTCAGCATAACCAGCGCCGGCCGTGCGCCCCACTCGACGCCACGCCTGTCACATCCGCCCACCCCGGCGCACGGCGGTCAGGGCAGTGGTCCCCGGGTGCCGGTGCGCGGGGGCCGCAGCGTCGCCACCGGTGCGGACCAGCGGCGGCGCAGCGCGATCAGGCGCAGCCCGAACACGAGCAGGGCGGCGGCGGTGAGCGGCACGGCGGTTGCCTGTCCGGACGCCGACAGCAGCGCCACCGCGACCGACCCGGCGAGTGCGGCGAGGGCGTAGATCTCGCGGCGCAGCACCACCGGGATCTCGCCGGTGAGCAGGTCCCGGCCGAGCCCGCCGCCGATCGCGGTGAGCATGCCGATCATGCAGGCGCCGACCGCCGGCACCGCGGCGTCGAGGGCCTTGAGCGTGCCGATGACGGTGAACAGGCCGAGGCCGGCGGCGTCGAGCACCAGCACCGTCGTACGCAGCCGGGCGAGCTGGGGGTGCAGCCAGAACACGGCGGCGGCGGTGACGGACGCGGTGGCCGTGTACCGCCAGTCGGCGAACGCCAGCGGCGGAACCTCGTCGATCACCAGGTCACGGGCGATTCCCCCGCCGAGCGCGGCGACCACACCGACGAAGACGACCCCGAACAGGTCGAGCCGTTTCGCCACCGCCGCGGAGGCGCCGGAGGCGGCGAAGACCGCCACGCCGGTCAGGTCGGCGAGAAGAAGGGCGGTGGAGGTGGTCACCGCCGCAGGTTACGTGCACGGGCGGCGACGCCGCCCGTGGTCACTCGCGGTACGAGTCGTAGATCTCCTTGCACTTCGGGCAGACCGGGGAGCCCGGCTTGGCCGCCTTGGTGACCGGGAACGTCTCACCGCAGAGCGCGACCACGTAGGTGCCCATGACGGCACTCTCGGCGATCTTCTCCTTGCGGACGTAGTGGAACATCTCCGGACCAGTGTCCGCGTCCTTCAGCTCGGGACGCTCGAGAACCTCTGTGCTCACGACTACACCTCCGGCGTTCCAGTTTTGCAGGTCGGTCCGCCCCGGTCCACCTGGGCCCCGGCCGGAAGCGGCCCGTACGGTAACCGACGTGACCAACTTTCACATCAGTCTCGGTAGTGAGGTGGCCGACGCCCTGCGGGACGGCCGCCCGGTCGTGGCGTTGGAGAGCACGATCGTCTCGCACGGGCTGCCCCGGCCGGACAACCTGCGCGTGGCGCGCGAGATCGAGCAGGCGGTACGGGACGCGGGGGCGGTGCCGGCCACCATCGGCATGGTCGCAGGCGAGCTGCGGGTGGGGCTGGACGACGCCCAGCTCACCCGGCTCGCCACTGTCGACGGCGTGAGCAAGCTCTCGGTCCGCGACCTGGCCCCGGCTGCGGCGACGGGCGCGGACGGCGCCACCACCGTGGCGGCCACCAGCGCGGTCGCGGCGGCGGCCGGGATCGGCGTGTTCGCCACCGGTGGGCTCGGCGGCGTGCACCGCGAGGCGGCGCAGACGTTCGACGAGTCGGCCGACCTGGTCACGCTGGCCCGCACGCCGATCGCCGTGGTCTGCGCCGGGGTGAAGTCGATCCTGGACGTGGGCGCCACGCTGGAGCGGCTGGAGACGCTCGGCGTGGGCGTGGTCGGCTACCGCACCCGCCGCTTCCCCGGCTTCTACCTCACCGACGCCGGCTTCGACCTGGACTGGTCGGTCGAGTCGCCGGAGCAGGTGGCGGACGTGCTGGCCGCCCGCGCGGCGCACGGCGTGCACCACAGCGGCCTGGTGGTGGCCAATCCGCTGCCCGCCGACGAGCAGCTCGACCCGGCGCTGCACGACCGCACGCTCGCCGAGGGACTCGCCGCGCTGGCCCGCGAGGGGATCACCGGCAAGGCGGTCACCCCGTTCCTGCTGTCGCACTTCCACTCCGCCACCGAGGGCGCCAGCCTGGCCGTGAACGTGCGGATCATCCTGCGCAACGCCGACCTCGCGGCCCGGATCGCCGTCGCCGCCGCGGCCCTCCCCGCGGCATGAGCACCAGGCCGCGCGTCGTCGTCGTCGGCGACATCATCACCGACGTGCTCGCGGTGCTGTCCGGGCCGCTGGCGACCGGTTCGGACACCGCGGCCGGGATCCGGTTCAGCGGCGGCGGGCAGGCGGCGAACACCGCCGCGTGGCTCGCCGGGCAGGGCACGGCGGTGACGCTGGTCGCCGCCGTCGGCGACGACGAGACCGGCCGGGAGCGGGTGGCCGAGCTGGCCCGGATCGGCGTCGACTGCGCGGTGGAGCGGCACGAGGGCTACCCGACCGGCACCGTCATCGTCCTCACCCACGACGGGGAGCGGACCATGGTCAGCCAGCGGGGCGCGAACCTGCGGCTGACCGCCGCGCACGTGGACGCGGCGCTGGCCGCCGCGCCCGACGCCGGGCATCTGCACCTGTCCGCGTACACCCTGTTGGACGTCGGGTCGCGCGGCGCCGGCCTGCGCGCGCTGGCCACCGCCCGCGAGCGTGGGCTGACCGTCAGCGTCGACGCGGCGTCCGCGGCGCCGTTGCGGCGCGTCGGCGGCGCGTTCCTGACCTGGGTACGCGACGTCGACCTGCTGCTCGTCAACACGGACGAGGCGACTGTGCTGGCCGGTGGGCTGGACCCGGCGGCGCAGGCGCGGGCGCTGACAGCCGTGGCGCACCGGGTGGTGGTCAAACGGGGCGCGGCCGGTGCGGTGTGGGTGGAGCGCGGCGGCGTGGTGGAGTTCGCCCCGGCACCCGGGGTGGACGTGGTGGACGTGACCGGCGCCGGGGACGCGTTCGCGGCCGGGCTGCTCACCGCGTGGCTGGACGGCGCCGATCCGCGCGCCGCGCTGGCCCGCGCGGGTGATCTGGGCGCGCTCGCCGTGACGACGGTGGGCGCCCGCCCGGCGCCCTGACGGCGGTGGCCGGTCCGGGCGGTGCTCCGCCCGGGCCGGTCAGGGCTCGGCGTCGATGATCTTGTGGGGGTTCTCCTCGGCGGTGAGGGCCGTGGGCGCGGGCTCCTCGCGGTGCCGGTTGCGGAAGCGGTTCGCCAGCCGGTGCTCCTCCTTGGGCGGCCGGTCGTTGGCGAGCAGCACGGCGAGCCAGGGCACGAGCACCATGCCGAGCGCGCACAGCGGCAGCCAGAGCCAGAGCAGCGGGGCCTTGGCGCCGACCAGGATCGCGCCCGCCACCAGACACGCGACCCGGATGGCCATCATCAGCACGTATCGCTTCTGCCGGCTGTTGAGCTGGTCGTCCTGGCTGCGCGGGGCGTCGGTGATCAGGATCGGCTGGTACGCCTGACGCTTCACCACGGACCTCCTACGAGGGGATAGGGCCCATCCTGTCACTCCGGACGGATGATCGGCGAAATTCGTGACAGCCGGGTACGTGTTACGTGCGTGGTACGCTTCGCCGGTGGCCAACCGGTTCAGCTTCACCGACGAGGCGCTGGCGAACCTGCGGGTCTACGACGTCACACCCGGGGAAGTCTGGGAGGCCCTGCACAGCAGGCGCCGGGTCATCCGGCACCTCGGCGACGACGTCATGGTGGTCTACGCGACCGACCACCGGGGCCGGCGGCTCGCCGTGCTGCTGGCCGAGGCCGACGGCACCGACAACGATTGGGACATCCTCTCCGCCCGCGAGCTGAGCGACGTCGAGGCCAAGCGCTACGACGAGGCGGTGCGGAGAGCACGCCGACGAGGAGGCGGTCACGATGCACCGTGACGAGGCGACCAAGCGGTTCCACGCCGGAGGCGACGCGTTCGCCGATCTGATCGACGACACGTCACCGGCGCAGCTGCCCACCCCCGACACCGACGTGCCGATGGTCAGCCGGTCGGTGCGGCTGCCGCTGGAGACGTACGAGCGGGTCCGCGCCGCCGCCGACGCGCGCGGCATCGGGGTCACCACGCTGATGCGGCAGTGGATCGAGGCCGGCCTGGCCGACCTGGACGACTCGGCCACTGTCTCGCTGGCCGACGTGCGCCGCGCGCTGGCGTCGCTGTCCCGCCCGACCGCCGCCTGACGGCTCACGCCTCGGGGCCGGCCTCGCCGGGCGCCTCCCGTCCGATCGGTGAGGCGGAGGACTCCGGCGGGTGGTGCCAGGCCCGGCGGGCGTCGGCGAACGCGACGAGCGCCAGCACGACGGCCACCGCGCCCAGCGCCAGCATCGCCGGCAGGGTCGCCAGAGCGGGCACGAGCAGCACCAGGGCCAGCAGGCCGGCCAGCCGGGAGCGGGACACCCGGCCGAAGATCTCGTACTCGAACCGGGACCGGGCGGCCAGGAAGAGCGCCGGACCGCCCGCCACGAAGACCAGCCAGCTCGGCGGGGCCGGATCGTACGGGTGGGCGATGACCAGCTCGTAGCCGACCGCGGCGCTGAGCACGCCGAGCACCATGAACAGATGGGTCTGCGCCGCCGACTCGGCCAGCCGCCCCGGCGCGCCGGCCGTCCGCAACGCCTCCGCCAGCAGGTGACCGGCCCGGTAGAAGTAGATCCGCCACAGCAACGCGGTGATCACGAACGAGATCGCGAACGCCGCGGCCGCCTCGCCGGAGAACTCCTTCCCGCTGTAGGTCAACCCGATGACCAGGATCGACTCGCCGAGCGCGATGAGGAAGATCTGCTGGTAGCGCTCGGCCAGATGCTCCCCGATGATCAGCCACTTCCGGGTGCGCGACGCCCCGATCCGGGGCAGCGGCCAGCCCAGCAACACGCCCAGGTGGTCCACGGCCAGCGCGACCACCCACAGTGCCAGGCGCGGGCCGGGCAGCAGCGCGCCGGCGATCCAGAGCGGGGCGCTGAACCCCGCCCAGGCAGCCAGCCGCAGCGGGACCAGGCGGCGCGGGTGCCCACGCAACGCCACCCCGATCGCCAGCGGCCGGCCGACCATCACCACCACGTACGCGAGCGCGAACGGCAGCGCCCGCTCCTCCAGCGCGCGCGGCAGGGTCACGCCCAGCACCAGGCTGCCGAACATGGTGCCGACCACCACGGCCTGGATGACGGCGCGCTCCGGCTCGTAGCGGCTGGTGACCCAGGTGGTGATCGTCCAGACCTGCCAGAGCACCAGGAACAGCAGCAGCGTCTTGCCCACCTCGGCGGCGACCGCCAGGGCCGAGCCGTCGACGCCGTTGATCAGACGCTCGGAGACCCGGGTCAGCGCGAACACGAAGACCAGGTCGAAGAAGAGCTCCAGGAACGTGGCCCGCCCCGGGCTGGAGGCGCTCCGCAGCAGCGCCCCACCTCGCTGCTCGGTCATCGTCCGCCCCCGCCCCCGTCCTGGCGACCAACGACAAGGGCTGCGACCGGTTGCGGCGGCACGGGGGTCAGCCCTTCGCGGCCTTCGCCTCCGCCTTCATCCGCTGCTTGAACTCGCGTACGCGGCGCAGCGACTCCGGGTCGGTCACGTCGGCCACCGACCGGTGGGCGTCCGCGTCGCCGTAGTCGCCGGCGGCCTCGCGCCAGCCGTCCGGGGTGACGCCGAACCGCTTGCCGAGCAGCGCGACGAAGATCTGCGCCTTCTGCCGGCCGAACCCGGGCAGCTCACCCACCCGGCGCAGCAGTTCCCGGCCGTCGGTCACGTCGGACCAGAGCCGGGCCGGGTCGCCGTCGTAGCGTTCCACGAGCACGCGGCACACCTCCTGCACGCGGGCCGCCATCGCCTTCGGGAAGCGGTGCAGCGCGGGCGGCCGGGCGAAGACCTCCACCAGCGCCTCCGGGTCGTACCCGGCCAGTTCGGCGGCGTCAGGCTCGTGGCCGAGGCGCTGCGCCAGCACGTACGGGGAGGAGAACGCCTTCTCCATCGGCACCTGCTGGTCCAGCACCATGCCGAGGAGCAGGGCCAGCGGGCTGCGCCCCAGCAGCTCGTTGGCCTGCGGGTCGATGGGCAGTGACAGCGTCATGGGGCCATCCTGCCGCCGATCGGGCGGCTCCGTGCACATCCTTGCCGGACGGCGCGTGATGTCCACCGGCCGCGGCTTCGCGATCCGGCTGCCAGTTCGGATCCGTGGGCACCAGGCGGATGTAGTCGTCGCTCACCCGGCTCAGTCTGCCCGGTGAACCGCGGACATCTCCGTGACGTGACGCGGCCCGGTGGATCCCTGGGAGGTCCACCGGGCCGCGGCCCACGGTGCGGTCAGGTCACCGTCGTCGTCAGTTGACGACGAAGAGCAGCCGGTTCGGCGAGCCCGTGCCCGGGCTGGTCACCTTGCCGGTGGTGGCGTTGCTGGTCAGGTAGCTGGCCACCTGAGCCGGGGTGTAGGAGGTGTTCGCGGAGAGCACGAGCGCCGCGGCGCCGGCCACGTGCGGGGACGCCATCGAGGTGCCGCTGATGGAGTTGGTGGCGGTGTCGCTGGTACGCCACGCCGAGGTGATCGACGAGCCCGGCGCGAAGATGTCCACGCAGGAGCCGTAGTTCGAGTACGAGGCACGGGCGTCGGTGCTGGTGGTGGCGCCCACGGTGATCGCCGAGGCGACCCGGGCCGGCGACGAGTTGCAGGCGTTGGCGCTGGAGTTGCCGGCCGCGAGCGCGTACGTGATGCCCGAGTTGATCGAGTTGGCCACCGCGTTGTCCAGCGTGGTGCTGGCGCCGCCGCCGAGGCTCATGTTCGCCACGGCCGGCTTCACCGCGTTCGAGGTGACCCAGTTGACGCCGCTGATCACGCCGGCGGTGGTGCCGCTGCCGGAGCAGTTGAGCACCTTGACGGCCACCAGGCGCACGCCCTTGGCCACGCCGTACTTGGTGCCGCCGACCGTGCCGGCGACGTGCGTGCCGTGGCCGTTGCAGTCGGTGTTGTTGGTGTCCACCGTGTTGGTGCCCCAGGTGGCCCGGCCGCCGAAGTCGCTGTGCGTGGTGCGGATGCCGGTGTCGATGATGTAGGCGCGCACGTTGGTGGCGGTGTTCGGGTAGGTGTAGGTGCTGTTCAGCGGCAGGTTCCGCTGGTCGATCCGGTCCAGGCCCCAGGTGGCCCCGGTCTGGGTGCCCTGGGTGGTCATGACGCGGTCCTGCTCGACGTACGCGACGGCCGGGTCGGCGGCCAGCCGGCGGGCCTGGGCGGGGGTCATCTTGGCGCTGTAGCCGGTGAGAGCGGAGCTCCACACCGTGCCGACGTTGCCGCCGTAGCGCTTGGCCAGGCCGGCGGCCCGGTCCGGCACCGCGGTACGGGCGGCGAGGGTGTTCGCGGTGCCGACCGCGTCGCCCTTGAGCACGACCACGTAGCTGCCGCTGACGGCGTCGGCGGCACCGGCGTACCGGATCTCCCCGGTGGGCGCGGCGAGAGCGGGCGTGGAGGCGGCGGCGGCGAAGGCCGCGGCGGCGGCCGTGACGGCGAGCGCACGCAGCGCGCGGCGCCGGGGAAGGGACACGTCGGGCATCGTCTGGCTCCCTACCGGGGCAGCCCGGTTTGTGGCCGGATCACCCCATCGACGGATGTTGGCAGGAATGCTAACCAGAGATCGACAAACATGAAAGAGATAGTTGCCGATAGATACGGTTCACGTTATGGATCGGCGGGTGCGCGCCACGCCGGACGATGCCCGAGGCAGGATGAGCACGTGGACCGTCACGACATGCTGCTCTCCCCCGCCGGGGTCGACGCGCTGCGCACCGCGCTGACGCTTGCCCGCTTCACCGCCAACGGGATCGCCGACCGCCTGGGCCCGCAGGGCACCGGCGCGGTGGCCCGCAACGACTACCGGGCCGCGCTGCGCGCCACCGAGGACCGGGACCGGCTGGCCACGCTGATCCGGGTCTTCATCTGCGACCAGACCGAGCCGGAGGCGGTGGTGGCCGCCGCGCTGGCCCCGCTGACCGTGGACGAGGCGCTGGCCGGGGGCATCGTCGAACGGCACGGCGACGGCCTGCGCGCCGGGGTGGACCTGGAGCCGTACGGGGACGACTGGTGGGTGCTCGCCGACGTGCCCGCCAGCGCCCGGCCCGGACGGCCGCTGCACGCCGAGCACGTGCTGGGCATCGGCGGCGCCACCCAGACGCTGATCTCGGCCACCGTCCGCCCGACCGTGGACACCGCGCTCGACCTCGGCACCGGCTCCGGCGTCCAGGCGCTGCACCTGGGCACCCACGCGCGCCGGGTCACCGCCACCGACGTCTCCGAGCGGGCACTGCGGTTCGCCGCGACCACCGCCGCCCTCAACGGGCAGGACTGGGAGCTGCTGCGCGGCGACATGGTCGCCCCGGTGGCCGGGCGCCGCTTCGACCTGGTGGTCAGCAACCCGCCGTTCGTGGTCGGCCCGGGCACCACCACGCACGTATACCGCGACTCCGGCCGGGTCGGCGACGCGATCGGCGCGGAGCTGGCCGCTGCCGCGCCGGACCTGCTCACCGAGGGCGGCACCATGCAGTACCTGGCGAACTGGGTGCACGTCACCGGCGAGGACTGGGCCGAGCGGGTCACCGGCTGGTTCGCCGGCACCGGCCTGGACGCCTGGGTGATCCAGCGCGAGGTGGCCGACCCGATGGCGTACGTGAACCTCTGGCTCACCGACGTCGGCGAGAGCGCGGACCCGCAGCGGATGGCGGCGTGGCTGGACTGGTTCGACGCGCACAAGGTGGAGGCGATCGGCTTCGGCATCGTCTCGCTGCGCCGCTCCGGCCACGACCAGCCGATCGTCCGGGTGGAGGACCTGCGCCAGCGGGTCGAGCCGCCGCTCGGCGACCGGATCGGCGAGTGGTTCACCAGGCAGGACTGGCTGCGCGCCCAGGGCGCCCAGGGTCTGCTGGCCGCCCGTTACCGCGCCGCCGAAGGGCTCCAGCTGCGGCAGGAGGCCACCATGGGCGACGAGGGCTGGGCGGTGGACCGGCAGGTCCTGGCCATGCCGCGCGGGCTGCGCTGGTCGGAGGAGATCGACCCGCTGGTGCTCGCCCTGGTCGGCGGCGCCGACGGCCGGCTGCCGCTGCGCGACCAGCTCGCCCTGCTCGCCGCCGCGCACGACGTGACCCCGGACGAGCTGGCCGAGGCGGCCGGGCCCATCGTGGCGCACCTGGTCGAGCGCGGCATCGTCGAGCCGGTGACCGACTGATGCGGGCCGTGGTGCAGACCGTCGGCCGGGCCCGGGTGACTGTCGACGACGAGGTGACCGGTGAGATCACCGACGGGCTGCTGGTGCTGCTCGGCGTCACCCACACCGACACCCCGCAGGTGGCCGCCACGATGGCCCGCAAGCTGCACGAGCTGCGCATCCTCGACGACGAGCGCAGCGCCGCGGACGTCGGGGCGCCGCTGCTCGTGGTCAGCCAGTTCACGCTCTACGGCGACGCCCGCAAGGGCCGGCGGCCGAGCTGGACCGCCGCCGCTCCCGCCGAGGTGGCCGAACCCCTGGTGGACGCCGTGGTCGAGCAGCTGCGGTCCCGGGGCGCGAAGGTGGAGACCGGCCGGTTCCGCGCCCACATGCTGGTGGAGAGCGTCAACGTCGGTCCCCGGACCCTCGTGCTCGACCTCTAGAAGAACAGGCCCCGGCGGGACAGCGACTGCCGCAACCAGCCGTCGAGCTGGGCGGCCCAGTCCGTGTGGTCCGCGGTCGCGTGATCCACGGTGAACCGGCCGAACGCGTCGCGGCCCTCGGTGAACAGGCCGCCCCGCTTGTCCAGCTCCAGCACCACGTGGACCTGGCGCGGATCGGTCACGAAGGTGACCTCCAGCTGGTTCATCGCGCCCGCGTACTGCGGCGCCGGGTAGAACTCGATCTCCTGGTAGAACGGCAACTGCTGGTGCAGGCCGTAGATGTGTCCGCGCTCGACGTCGGCACGGGCGAAGCGGAAGCCCAGCCGCAGCAGCGCCTCCAGCAGCCGCTCGTGGGCCGGCAGCGGGTGCACCGCCACCGGGTCCAGGTCACCCTTGTCCATCGCCCGCGCCACCTCCAGCTCGGTACGCAGACCCATGGTCATGCCGTGCAGGTGCTGGCCGTACAGGTCGGTCAGCGGGGTCTCCCAGGGCACCTGGAAGCGGAACGGCACGTCGTGACGCTGCCCCGGCTCCAGCCGGAACGCACCCGTCATCTGGGCCCGGCCGAACTCCTGGTTGACGTCGTACTCGCTGTCGGAGCTCTCCACCTCGACCCGCGTGACCAGGCCGAGTGCGATGTAGCTCACGTCCACCGGGTGGTCACCGCCGACCACCTGAATCCGGCCCTCCAGAACGCCGCCCGGGCGGCAGTTCGGGTTGGCCAGCACCGTCTCCACCGACGGTCCGCCCACACCCATCGCCTGCATGAGCCGCTTGAAGACCACCACGTTCTCCGATCGTCAGTGCCGGGCCGGCCCCGACGGCCGGTCGGTGGCACGGTAACCGCGCCGGGCAAGGGAATGCCGGATTCCCACGTGGATTCCTGTCGGGTCCCCGATCGCCTCACTCCCGTCTCACGCCCCGACCGCCAAGCTGTCTGTCATCGGCCCCCACCGCGTGGGCGGCACGGGACCGGTAGGCACGTCGGACACGGGGAGAACAGAGATGACCCAGCAGATGATCGAGCACCAGGACATGGACGTCACCCTCACGGACCTCGACGCCACCGACGAGCGCGGCGTCTCCACCGACCTGGTCCGGGCGTACCTGAACGGCATCGGCCGCACGAAGCTGCTCACCGCGGCGCAGGAGGTCGAGCTGAGCAAGCGGATCGAGGCCGGCCTCTTCGCCGAGGAGAAGCTGGCCACCTGCACCCCCGTCTCCGCCGAGCTGCGCGCGGACCTGGCGCTGATCGCGGCCGAGGGCCGCGCCGCCAAGGACCACCTGCTGGAGGCCAACCTGCGGCTGGTGGTGAGCATCGCCAAGCGCTACACCGGTCGCGGCATGGCCTTCCTCGACCTCATCCAGGAAGGCAACCTCGGCCTCATCCGCGCCGTCGAGAAGTTCGACTACACAAAGGGCTACAAGTTCTCCACCTACGCCACCTGGTGGATCCGCCAGGCCATCACCCGCGCCATGGCCGACCAGGCCCGCACCATCCGCATCCCCGTGCACATGGTCGAGCAGGTCAACCGGATGGTCCGGGTACGCCGGGAGCTGTCGGTGTCGCTGGGCCGCGAGCCCACGGTCAGCGAGGTGGCCAAGGCGCTGGAGATCCCCGAGTTCCAGGTGATCGAACTGATCTCCTACGACCGGGAGCCGGTCAGCCTGGACCAGGCCGTCGGCGAGGACGGCGAGAGCGCGCTCGGTGACTTCGTCGCCGCCGTCGACCCGCGTACCGAGCCCGGTGACGCCGCCACCAACGGCGAGCTGCGCAACGAGGTCCGCATCGTGCTGGCCACGCTGTCCCAGCGGGAGCAGGCGGTGATCCGGCTGCGCTTCGGCCTGGACGACGGCCGGCAGCGCACGCTGGACGAGGTCGGCCGCGAGTTCGGCCTGTCCCGGGAGCGGATCCGGCAGATCGAGAAGGTGACGTTGCTGAAGCTGCGCGACCCGGAGCGGGCGAACCGGCTGGAGGCGTACGCCTGCTGAGCCACCCCTACCCCGACAGGCCCCGGCGGTTCGCCGGGGCCTGTCGCGCTTGATACGCCGGCCACGCCCCACCACCCTGAGACGATGAACTGGACGCTGGAAGTGGTGGTCGTACCGGTCTCCGACGTGGACCGGGCCAAGGAGTTCTACGCGCAACGGCTCGGCTTCGCCGTCGACCACGACACCGATCTCGGCGGAATGGGGCGGATCGTGCAACTCACTCCCCCGGGCTCCGGCTGCTCGATCGTCTTCGGCCGAGGCGTCGTACCGGAGATGCCGCCGGGCTCACTCAAGGGCCTGCAACTCGTCGTGGCCGACCTGGAGCAGGCGCGCGCCGAACTGGTCGAGCGGGGCGTCGAGGTGAGCGAGATCCAGGTGATGGGCCAGAACCCGCACCCGGTGCCGCACCCGCTGGACAACGTCGGCTTCGTCTTCTTCCGCGACCCCGACGGCAACGGGTGGTCGGTGCAGCAGATCTCCGCCCGCGGCTGAGCGCTGCGGCGCCCGCGGGCGGGCGCTGCGGGTCGCCCGGGCGGGCGCTGCGGGTCGCCCGGGCGGGCGCTGCGGGTCGCCCGGGCGGGCGCTGTTAAGAAGGGGCCCTTCCTCTACCGGAGGCGTTAATAAGGGGCCCTTCCTTACAAGCGGCGCGGGCCGGTGTCCGGGCGGGCGGCCTCCACGCCGGTGCGCACAGTGGCGTGCAGCACCGAGATGCCGTCCGGCCGGGCCAGCACCGGGTTGAGCGTGAGCGACCGCACCCGGGGCTGCTCGTCGGCGAGCCGGCCGACCCGCACCAGCAGGTCGACCAGGGCCGCCCGGTCCACCGGCGCCGCGCCCCGGTGCCCGCGCAGCAGCGGCGCCGCCCGGGGCTCGTCGACCAGCTCGGCGGCGTCCCGGTCGGTCAGCGGCACCGCGCGCCACGCCCGGTCGCCGAGCAGCTCGGTCGCCACGCCACCCAGCCCGAACCCGACCACCGGCCCGAACGCCGGATCCTCCACCAGCTCCACCACGCACGCCACGCCCGGCGCGACCATCGGCTGCACCAGCACCTCCGCGCCGAACACCGGGGCCATCTCGGCATACGCGCGGCGCAGCGCGGCGGCGTCGGCCAGGTCGAGGCGTACCGCGCCGAGGTCGAGGCGGTGCCGCAGCCCGGGGGCGGCGGCCTTGAGCGCCACCGGCCAGCCGAGCCGGTCCCCCACCGCCGCCGCCTCCTCGGCCGAGCGGGCCGGCACCGAGTCCACCACGTCGATCCCGTACGCGCGCAGCAACGCCGCCGAGTCGGCGCCGTCCGGGCGCAGCGCGGCGTGCCCGGCCGCCCGGTCCACGTCGGCCAGTTCCGGCAGCACACCGGGTGGCCGGCGCAGCCAGTCCGCGTACGCGGTGACCCGGCCCAGCGCGCGTACCGCCTCCTCCACGCTCGGGTACGCCGGCACGCCGGCCGGCACCAGCCCGGCCAGGAACGTCGCCACCACCGGTTTGCCGGTGACCCGCGCGTCGGGCAGCGCCGCCGCGAAGTCGGCCACCGGATCGGCGAGCTGGCCCGGCAGCGGCGGCGCGAACACGGCCACCACGGCGTCCACCCGCTCGTCGGCCACCGCGTCACGGAGCGCGGCGGCGTACGCGGCGGCCCCGGCGCTCGGCCCCACGTCCCGCGGGTAGCCGTCGGCGACTGTCAGCCGCTGGGCGGCGCACGCGGTCGCGGCGAGCCCGGTCAGCGCCGACGAGTTGCCCACCACCGCCACCCGCCGCCCGGCCGGCAGCGGCTGGTGGGCCAGCAGCACGCCCACGTCGAGCAGTTCGGAGACGGTGTCCACCCGGATCACCCCGGACTGGGCGAACAGCGCGCTCACCGCCGCCGCGTCCAGCGCCGGCGCCTCCCCCACGCCCGGCGAGCGGGCCAGCGAGGCGAGCGCCACCACCGGCTTGCGGCGGCCGATGCGCCGGGCCAGCCGGGCGAACTTGCGCGGGTTGCCGAACGTCTCCAGATAGAGCGTGATGACGTCGGTGGCCGGGTCGTCCTGCCAGTACTGGAGCAGGTCGTTGCCGGACACGTCGGCCCGGTTGCCGGCCGAGACGAAACTGGACAGCCCGAGCCCGCGCCGGGACGCCTCGGCGAGCAGCGCCACCCCGAACGCGCCGGACTGGCTGAACACGCCGACCCGGCCCGCCGCGGGCAGCACCGGCGCGAGCGTGGCGTTGAGGCGTACCGCCGGGTCGGTGTTGGCGACACCGAGGCAGTTCGGGCCGACCACGCGCATGCCGGCCAGGTGCGCGGCGCGGACCAGCGCGCGCTGCGCCGCCGCGCCGGCCGGACCGGACTCGGCGAACCCGGCCGAGATCACCACGAGGCCGTGCGCGCCCGCGCGGGCGGCGTCGCGCACCACGTCGGTCACCGCGTCCGGCGGGACCGCCACCACGGCGAGGTCGACGTCCTGACCGGCGTCGGCCGCCGAGGGGTACGCGGGCAGCCCCGCCACCGTCGACGCGCTCGGGTGCACCGGCACGATCGCACCGGCGAAGCCGCCGTCGCGCAGGTGCCCGAGCAGCGCCGCGCCGACGCCCTGGCCGGTGGTGCTGGCGCCGTAGACGGCGATGCCGCGCGGCGCGAGCAGCCGGGCGATCGACCGGGCCTCGGTGCGGTGCTCCCGGCCGCGCTGCACCTCAAGGGTCGCCTCGGTGGGTGCGATCGGGAAGCTCAGGTGCACCACACCGTCGGCGTACTGGCGCTGGACCTGGTAGCCGAAGTCGGCGAAGACGCGCAGCATCGCGCCGTTGGCCGGGAGCACCTCGGCGACGAAGTGCACGATGCCGTGGCGCCCGGCCGCGTCGGCCAGGTGCTCCAGCAGCACCGAGCCGATGCCCCGGCCCTGGTAGGCGTCCTCGACCACGAACGCCACCTCGGCCTCCGGCGAGGCGGGGCCGAGGCGCTCGTACCGGCCGACGGCGACGATCCGCTCGCCGGCCAGCACCACGAACGCCTCCCGGTCGCGGTGGTCGACGTTGACGAAACGCTTCAGGTCGCGTTCGGGGATGCGCGGGTACGGCGAGAAGTACCGCAGGTATCGGGTGCGCTCCGAGAAGCGGCCGTGCATCGCCACGATCTCGGGCGCGTCCTCGGGACGGATCTGTCGCAGCTGGACGGTCGTGCCGTCGCTGAGCAGCACGTCCACCGGTTGTTCGACGGTGGTCACCGGTCGGTCCTCCCCTGCCGCCGGCTCAGTCGCGCGGATCGTGCGGGTCGAGCCCGAGCAGCGGGAAGACGGCCTTGCGGGTGGCCGCGACGGCCCGGTCCACCGCGTTCGGCTCTCCGCTGGGCTGCCACGGCAGGTACGACGGGTCGACGCCGTCGGTCATCCGCACCGGCACCTCGTGCCCGGGTCGCCGCCGGGCGGCCAGCTCCCGCCAGCCGGGCGGGGTCAGCGTGGCCGGGTCGACCGGCTCGCCGGTGGCGATCGCGAGCAGGTGCGTCCAGGCCCGGGGCACCACCTCGACCAGCGCGTACCCGCCGCCGCCGGTGGCGACCCAGCGGCCGTCGCACAGCTCGTCGGCGAGCGCCCGCAGCGTGCGGTACGTGGCCCGTTGCCCGTCCACCGACAGGTGCAGGTCGGCCAGCGGGTCCTTGCGGTGCCCGTCCGCGCCGCACTGGGTGACCAGCACCTGCGGCCGGTACGCGCGCAGCACCGACGGCACGACCGCGTGGAACGCCCGCTGCCAGCCGGCGTCGCCGACCCCCGGCGGCAGCGGCACGTTGACGGCGGTGCCCTCCGCGCCCGGCCCGCCGGTCTCGTCCGGGAACCCGGTGCCGGGGAACAGCGCGAGCGGCGTCTCGTGCAGGCTCACGGTGAGCACCCGCGGGTCGCGGTAGAAGATCTCCTGCACGCCGTCGCCGTGGTGCACGTCCACGTCCACGTACGCGATCCGCTGCGCGCCGAGGTCGAGCAGGCGGGCGATGGCCACGGCCGGGTCGTTGTAGACGCAGAACCCGGCGGCCCGGGCGGGCATGGCGTGGTGCAGCCCGCCGGCCACGCTCACCGCGCGCCGGGCGTCGCCGCGCCACACCGCCTCGGCGGCGGCCGTCGTGGCGCCGGCGATCAGCGCGCTGGCCTCGTGCATCCCGTCGAAGACCGGATTGTCCGAGGTGCCCAGACCGAAGCCGGCGAACAGCGGGTCACGCGGCGCGGACCGGACCGCGTCCAGGTAGGCCGGATCGTGTACGCGGGTGAGCAGCGCGTCGTCGGCCGGCTCGGGCTTGACCAGCCGCACGCCGGGCCGGTCCAGCACACCCAGCTCGCGGGCGAGTGCCATGGTCAGCTCGACCCGCACCGGGTCGAGGGGATGGTCGCCCATGTCGTAGGCGAGGAGAGCCTCGTCCCACACCACCACCGTGTCGTCGGCCATGCGGCCATCGTCGCACGTGGGCCCGGGTGCGCCCACCCGACGTACGCTCACCGGCCGGACGTGCCACCGGTCGCGACCGGACGGTCCGGGTCGGCCACCCACTCGCTCCACGAGCCGACGTACAACGCGGCGTCCGGTCGGCCGGCCAGGTGCAACGCGAGCACCGCCTGCGCGGCGGTCACTCCAGAGCCGCAGTACGCGCCGACCGGCGCGTCCGCGTCCACCCCGGCGGCGGCGAACCGCTCCCGCAGCGCCTCGACGCCGGCGAACCTGCCCTGCGTGACGTACTCCGGTGCGGGCACGTTCACCGCGCCCGGCACGTGCCCGGCGATCGGGTCGACCGGCTCGTGCTCGCCCCGGTAGCGCGGCGCGGCCCGTACGTCCAGCAGCACGCCGGGCTCGGCGGCGGCGAGCCGGGCGGCCTGCGCGGCGTCGAGCACCGGCAACGCGCCGGGCACCACCGTCACGTCACCGGGCGCCGGAGCGGGCACGCTCGTGTCGACCGGCAGCCCGGCGGCCGTCCAGGCGGGGAAGCCGCCGTGCAGCACCCGCACCTGCCGGTGCCCCGCCCAGCGCAGCGTCCACCAGGCGCGGGCGGCGGACATCCCGTCGCCGCCGTCGTACACCACCACGGGATGACCGGCGCGGACGCCCGCGGCCCGCAGCGCGGCCCGCAACGCCGCCGGGTCCGGAAGCGGATGCCGCCCGGCGGCGCCCGGCCGCCCGCACAGCTCGGTGTCCAGGTCGACGAAGACCGCGCCGGGCAGGTGGCCGGCGGCGTAGTCCTCGCGGCCGGGCGGGCCGGCCAGCCGCCAGCGGACGTCGAGCAGGGTCGGCGGGTCGGCGTGGTCGAGTTCGGCGGCGAGCCGGTCGGGCTCGACCAGCAGGTCTGCGGTGGCGGGCATGCGGTCCAGTCAACACCATCCGGGCCGCCACCTCCGGCTTCGCCTGCGTCGATGGCCGGTGGGAGCGGGTACCATCGGGGGCCGGGAGGCCGTAGACGTGAAGCACGACCTTGTTGACACCACCGAGATGTACCTGCGCACCATCCTCGAACTCGAGGAGGAGGGGGTGCCGCCGCTGCGTGCCCGCATCGCCGAGCGGCTGAAGCAGAGTGGCCCGACCGTCAGCCAGACCGTCGCCCGCATGGAGCGCGACGGCCTGCTCACCGTCGAGGGCGACCGGCACCTGACCCTCACGCCGCAGGGCCGCAGCACCGCCGTGTCGGTGATGCGCAAGCACCGGCTGGCCGAGCTGCTGCTGGTCAACGTGATCGGGATGCCCTACGAGGAGGCCCACGAGGAGGCCTGCCGGTGGGAGCACGTGATGAGCGACGCGGTGGAGAAGCGGGTTTTCGACCTGCTCAACCGCCCGACCCGCTCGCCGTACGGCAACCCGATCCCGGGCCTGGAGGAGCTGGGTGACCCGGGCCTGGTGCCCGCCGACGCCGTCGAGGGTGAGCGCAACCTGGCCTTCCCCGGCCTGTCCGGCACCGTCGTGGTGCGGCGGATCTGCGAAAGCGTGCAGACCGACTCGGACGTGCTCCGGCAGTTGCACGCCGCCGGCGTCGACCCGGGCGCGACGGTGACTGTGGCGCAGGAACGCGACGCCGTCTCGATCGACCGCTCCGGTGACCGGGTCCGGCTGCCCCGCGAGGTGGCGTCCCGGGTGTTCGTCGCGGCCCGCTGACTCTCCGGCGGCCCTGACGTCCCGTCAGAGCTGCTATGGCGACCTTCGGTCAGAGCTGCTATGGCGACCTCCGGTCAGAGCTGCCTTGTGTCGATCACCTTGGCCAGCGTGACCAGCTTGCCGGCCGTCTTGTCCGCCTCCGCCTTCGCGGTGCCGGGCGGGGCGGTCCAGCGCAGCGTGGCGAGCCGGCCCTCGGTGGCCAGCCAGCCGACCTCGGCGGCCGGTCCGGACTTCGCGGTCTTGGGCAGCGTGCGCCGGTAGGCGGCCTTGCCCAGCTTGCTGATCTTCGCCGCGCCGCTGGGCTGCACGTCCAAGGTGAACGTGGCCGCGTCGATCGACGTCTCCGTCACCGACAGCGTCAGCTCCGGCAGCACCGCCCTCGCCGCGCGGACCACACAGGTGTGGGTGTCGCCCCGCTCCGTGGCCGCCGCCACATCGAACGTGCCGCCGGTGTGCTCGGCGATCACCGCGAAGTCGAGCAGCCGGCACGCCCCGCCCGAGGACGCCGCCGCCACCGGGACCGGCGGGGGCGGAGCGGGCGGTCCGGACCCGGTCGGCGCCTCCTCGGCGCAGCCGGCGGCGAGCAGGACGGCCGGAACGGCCAGCCAGATTCGGGCGCGCACGGGAGACCTCCGCGGTCGGCGGCGGGTCCGACCCGCCGGAGTTCCGTCGGACACCGTACGGGGTGCCCCAGCGGGGACGGAAGCCCCTAATCGGCCACGTACGGACAGTGCCGGCAGCCTCGCCCGCAGCACGTGCCGCGCCTCGCCAGGAAGCCCGCGCTGAGCACGAACAGCCCGGTCTCCGGGTCCAGGTAGCCGGCCTCCCCGGCGGCCAGTGCGGCGGCGTGCGCGGCCAGGATTCGTTCCCGCTCCGGGTGGTCCGGCGACAGCCGCGACGGGTGCGGTTCGGTCAGGGGCCGGTCCGCCAGCTCGTCACGCACCGCTGGAGTCTACGGAGTAGCCTCCTTACCCTCGCGCGACGCCCTGGGTGCTCACGCCGGTACCTCCCGTCGCGCCGGCCGTTCGGGAGGGACACTAGGAGCGGATGCGGTTGCGCCGTGAACCGGTCCGCGCCGACCGGGCATGAACGGGTGTGACGAACAAAATGCGCCGGGCCGAGGCCCACGAGCGGGAATCTCCTGGGGTCGGGCCGCCCGACGAGCCGTCGGACGACGACGTGATCCGCGCGTCCGTCGCCGAGCCGGAGCGGTTCGGTCCGTTGTTCGACCGGCATGCCGTCCCCGTGCACCGCTATCTGGCTCGCCGGATCGGTGCGCCGGCGGACGATCTACTGGCCGAGGCCTTCCTGGTCGCATTCCGGCGGAGGGCGTCGTACACCTCGGACGTCGGCGTACGGCCGTGGCTCTTCGGGATCGCCACCAACCTCGTGCGCCGGCACGTGCGGACCGAGGAACGCCGCTACCGCGCGCTGGCCCGGCTCGCCGCCGGCGAGGTCGCAGCGCCGGTAATCGAGGACGCGGTCGACCGGCTGGACGCCGCCGCCCTGCGCCGGGACCTGGCCCTGGCCCTGGCATCGCTGCACCGGCGGGACCGGGACGTGTTGCTGCTCACCGCGTGGGCGGACCTGTCGTACGAGCAGATCGCCGCCGTGCTCGACATCCCGCTCGGTACCGTCCGCTCCCGCCTGCACCGTGCCCGCCGACTCACCCGACTCGCGCTCGCCCCCGAGGAGCCGACATGAACGAGATCGACCTGCTGCGTACGCACGGGCCGGACGCCCCGGAACCGTCCACCGAGACGCTCCGCCTCGCGCGGGACCGCCTCGCCGGCGAGTTCGCCGCCGCATCCGTACGCCGGACCGTTCCGCCGCTGCGGCGGCGGACGCTCCTGGTGGCAGCCGGGGCCACGATGGCGGCCGGGGCGGGCATTGGCCTCGCGGTACGTCCGCTCGACCGATCGGCGGAGCCGTTGACCCTGGTGGCTGCGACGATCCCGGAGTTTCCGCTGACCCTGCGGTCGCGGCCGGCGACGCTGGACCCACCTCGCTACAGCTACGCTCCGGGCCAGTTTCTCGCCGTATACCTGTCCCGCGGTGCCACCGACGACGTCTACCTCTTCGTCTGGGACAGCCGACCGGCACGGATCGCGACGACGTCGCGTCCGGTGACCGTCGCAGGCCGCCCGGCCGAAATCTACGAGGAGTCGGACCCCGGCGGACCCCGCCGGCTCGACATGTCGTGGGAACGCAGGGCCGGTCAGTGGGTGTCGCTGACCGGCCACGGCATGTTCGCCGACGACGCGGCGCTACTCCGGCTGGCCGAGCACCTCGTCGACGAGCCGCAGCAGGTGCCGCTGCGGGTCCGGCTGGCGCCACGCGGTTGGCGGCTCGCCTTCTTCAAGAACGACACCATCCTGACCCTGCAGGGCGACTCCTCCGACGAGACGCTCACCGTGCAGGTCGTTGCACGCCGTGACCCGGACCTGCTGCGCAACGTGATGGGGGCCCGGGACGAGCGAAAGGTCACGGTGGGCGGCCGGGAAGCCCATCTGATCCGCGCCGACAGTATTTGGTTCCTGCAGGCCGAGGTGCCCGGCGGAGCGGTGGTCAACCTGCAGGCGCCGCTGCGGCTCTCCGTCGACCAGGTCGTCGCGATCGCCGAGCAGATCTCGGTGACTCCGCGGCGGCCCTGACCGTCCCGCTGCCGACCCGTTCCGGCGAGGTCGGCGGCGCGCTTCGCGCAGCGTCCGGTTCAATCGGCCGGACGCTGCGCGAGCAGGAACGCCTGGGGCTGCCGCTCGCCGTCGGCCGGCGCGCGGACCGTCGTCGCCGTCACCGCGAACCCGGCCGCCGCGAGCTGCGCGGCCAGCCGCTGCGGCGACAGCCAGTAGACGTCGTACCCGACCCGGTGGCCGTATGCCTGCTCCCGGCGGTCGAGCCGGTCGCCGGCCTTCACCGCGAGCAGCAGGTGGCCGCCCGGGACGAGCACCCGGTGGAAGCCGGCGAACACCTCCGGCAGCAGGTCCGGTGGCAGGTGGATGACCGAGTACCAGGAGACCAGCCCGGCCAGCGACCCGTCCGGCACGGTCAGCTCGGTCAGCGAGCCGACCTCGAAGCGCAGGTCCGGGTACGTCCGCCGGGCCACCGCCACCATGCCGGGCGAGAGGTCGACCCCGCTGATGTCGAGGCCGAGCCGGTGCAGGTGGTCGGTGACACGACCGGTGCCGCACCCCACCTCCAGCACGGGCCGGCCCGGCCCGACCGTCTCGGCGAACGCGGCCAGCAGGGCCCGGTCCAGCGGTGGTTCCACCACGTCGGGCAGCAGCCGCGCGTAGTCCTCGGCGACGGTGTCGTAGGCGGCGCGCGTCTCGACCAGCCAGGCAGGTTCGGTCACGCCCGCCGACCCTAGTCGCCGCCTGCCCGGCTCGCCCGACCTGATTGATCATGAAGTTGACGGCCGTCGCGCCCGGCGTGTCGCGCCGTCAACTTCATGATCAACGAAGACAGAACGGGTGGGTCAGCGGAACCAGGTGAGGGACTGGCCGTGGCCTGTCGTCCAGGCCACGGGGTGGCCGTCGAGGGCCAGGACGTTGTGGAAGCCGTCGGCGGGTGGCTCGGGCAATGCCGCGTGGGGCAGCACCGACGGATCCTCGTTGGCGATCCAGTGGCCCGGCAGGCTCCGGACCAGCGCGGTGAACGCGTCCCGCCGTGGCGGCGGCACCTGGTAGAGCACCGAACTGTGGAACACCACGAGCGTCGCCCCGGCCGGGGCCTGCGCCGCCAGCGCCGGCAGGTCGTCGACCAGGTCACCGCGTACCAGCAGGGGCGGGTCGGCCGCCGCGATCGCCGCCGCGGCGCGCAGCCGCTCCCGGCGGTGCCGGTGTTCCGGCCAGATCAGCGCGTCCAGCCAGGCCACGTCGGCCGGGGCGGTGACGTCGAGCGGGTTCACGTCCAGCCCGGCCCGCCACACCACCTCCGGGCGCCGCCGCGGCGGCTCGACGCCGGTCAGGTCACAGTCGAGCACCGGCTCACCCCCGCCGAGATGCCGGTCGCCGTACCGGTAGGCGTACCGGTCCGGGTAGAGGCACAGCCCCGCGGACGCGCCGACCTCCAGCAACGCCAGCGGCTGCGGCAACGCGGCGAGCACCGGCAGCAGCACCGCGCAGCGCCCGGCCTCGTTCGTCTGCGTCGCCCGCACCCGCATCTGCGCCGCGACATCCGGCCAGTGCGCGATCACGTACGCGCGGAACGCCGCCGGGTCGTCCACCGGCCCGCCGCGCAACCGCACCACCCCGAACAGCAGGTTCGGCTGACGCTTGGCCGGCGGCAGCGTGTCGAGCAGGGCGAGCAGCTCCGGGTCACCGGCCACCGCCCGCGACAACCGCTCGTACGCCGGGGACACGCCGCGCGTCTCCCGCTCGGCGAAGACCCGATAGATGTCGGTCGTGCTCATCCCCCGAGCATTCCAGCTCGCGTACACGATGGGATGTGACAGTGGGCACCTACGGCCGTTTCGGCCGACGGGGACGAAGTCCCCGGGAGATCTCCTCCAGGTGCCGCTGTTGGTGCTCGCGCACCATGGCCTCCCAGATCTCCTGGTCGAAGTCAGGATCGAGCGGCACCCACCGGTGCGAGCCGTCGCAGTAGTGAAACCGTTCGTCGCCCGGCCGAATGACACTCATCGCACCCACCCGAGGAAGCGCTGATGCAACACCCCGGCCGGCATCCAGGTCAGATCCTCCGCCGCCCACACCAGATAAGACCCCATGTACAAGCCCAACGACACCGGCGCTCCGGCGAACTCGGCCCGCAGCTCACGACGCCGCGTCGGGCAGGGCCACGGAGCGCCACACCCACCGCAGCTCCACACCGGAAGAACCGGCCCGTGGGTGGTCACCGGAGGCCGTCCAGGAAGCGCCGGGTGGCGGTCCGCGCCTGCCGGCGGGCCGCCCATTCGACCTGCTGACAGGGGTACGGAGACAGGCGCGCCCACCATGCCCGACACCCCGTGCAGAAGCCGTCGAGGCCGGGTACGTGCACCGACAGGATCTGCCGGACCTGCGACTCCGTCACGTCTGCTCCCCTCCCGGCCAGTGGCCGCGACGGATCGGGATGCGATGGCGTGCGCGGCACGGCAGTTCCGCACCGCAGCGGCAGATCCGCCGCCACCGCCGCCAGGACCACACCGGCCGGTGCCGCCGAGCGAGGGTCAGCGCGACCGCCACCACGTACTCCTCGTACGACACACGAGTACGCATGCCGCCCTCCCAAATTTAGACTTCCATTTTGGAAGCCCAACTAGACTAAAAGTTGGACTCCTGTTTTGGAACCCTGCCGAGCGTGTCGCGTCATCTCGATGCGGAGGGCGATAATCAGCCGATGGTCAACCCGACAATCCAGCGCAGGCGGCTCGGACTCGCGCTCAAGCGGGCTCGGGAGCACGCCGGCAGGACGCAGGACGAGGCGGCAGCAGTCATCGATGCCGCAGCGAGCAAGATCAGCCGCATCGAGCTGGGCCAGTCGGGCATCAAGCTGACCGACCTGCATCTCCTGCTCGACCTGTACGGCGTTACGGGCGAGGAAGCCGAGCCGTTACGGGAACTCGCTCGTGCCGGGCGCCAGCGAGGGCGGTGGAGCACATACCGCAACGCCGTACCCGATTGGTTCCGCCAGTACCTCGACCTAGAGGGCGACGCGTCGGAGATTCGCTGGTACCAACCGGAGGTCGTTCCCGGCATCCTCCAGACCGAGCCCTACATCCGCGCGATGAACGCCACCGCCCACCCGCGCCCCAACGACGAGGATCTGGACCTGACGGTCGCCATCAGGCTTGAACGGCAGGCGATCTTGCGCCAGGAAAGCGGCCCAGAGCTGAGCTTCATCCTGAGCGAGTCCGCGCTCCGGCGGAACATCGGTGACGTCGACACCATGAGCGACCAACTCCGCCACCTCGTGGAGGTGAGCAACCAGCCGAACGTCTCGCTCCAGGTCTTCCCCTTCGACGCGCAGACCTACGAAACGGCGTCCTTCAACTTCATCATCCTGCGCTTCGGCGACGACGCCGGCTCGGATGTGATCTACGTAGAGACGTTCACGGACGCGGATTACCTCGACCGACCGGACGCGGTGCGGGCCTACACTCGGCTGTGGGACCGGCTCCGTGCCGCCGCGCTCGGGCCGGTAGAGTCGCGCAAGCTCATCCGGCAACTGGCGGATGAGCTGGCACGCTGACGGAACTGGAGGTGGCCGTGACAAGCCCGGATCGCCTCGGCCTCAAGTGGCGCAAGTCGAGTCGCAGCGACAACAACGGCGGCGCGTGCGTAGAGGTTGCCGCCGTCAGCGAGAACATCCTGATCCGCGACAGCAAGGATGCGGCCGGTCCCGTTCTACGCTTCGGGTGTCAGGCATGGCAGGCGTTCCTCCGCACTCTGCGCTAACCCGGACCTGCCGGTACATACACTTCATCGCTGGCCCTTAAGCCAGCCGCGAGGACGAATGATGGCAAGCGGGGCGCACGCCTTCGCGTACGCCCCGGCCCTCTAGTCAGCGTGAGTCACGGGGCGGATTCGGATCGTTCCCATAGCTGTCTCGCTCACGGATTTGACCGTTTCTGCCGTGAAGGTAGAACTCCGTCTGGTCCGCCCGGGCTACTGGCCGCCCAGCCCTCTCGGCTTCCGCCTGAGTCGGGTGCAGCGACGATGCCCGCTGATTTCCCTCCCGGACCACAGCCCACGCGCCGTCGCGAGGGACGACATGAACAGGTTTGGGCTTATCAGCCATGATTTTCTCCACTCCTACTCGATTAACTTGCTTGACCGAGCCGGGAGGAGCGAAGATCTGTCTCTGCAAGGAAACAGGTCGGGGCTCCGTCCCGGCTCACGAGCCCCGGGCGCGCCAACGCCCGGGGCTCGTTGCTTTCGTCAGCTGCAGCCGCTGGTGGAGCCGCAGCCCTCGCAGACGTAGCAGCTACCGGCGGGCCGCATCTTGGTGCCGCAGGTGAAGCAGAGCGGCGCGTCGGCGGCCTTGCCGATCACGGCCTCCAGCAGTTCGGTGCTGGAACCCACAGACGGCGCGGGCTTCACGGCCGCGGCGTCGGCCATCTCCTGCGCCGGCTGGGCGATCGGGCCGGTCTTCGGCTCGGGCGCCTCGACCGGGGCGGAGGCGGCCATCGCGGTGAGGTCCGCACCGCTCGCCTCCGCCTCCGCCTCGGCCGCGAGCTGGGCGGCCCGCTCCTTGGCGGTGAAGATGCCCAGCTCGGCGCGGCGGTCGTACGGCAGGAAGTCCAGCGCCAGGCGACGGAAGATGTAGTCCATCACCGAGGCGGCCATGCGCACGTCCGGGTCGTCGGTCATGCCGGCCGGCTCGAAGCGCATGTTGGTGAACTTGCTGACGTACGTCTCCAGCGGGACGCCGTACTGGAGACCGATGGAGATGGCCACCGAGAAGGCGTCCATCACGCCGGCCAGGGTCGAGCCCTGCTTCGACATCTTGAGGAAGACCTCGCCGAGGCCGTCGTCCGGGTAGGACGAGGCGGTGAGGTAGCCCTCCGCGCCGCCGACCGAGAACGAGATGGTCTCCGACGGGCGCTTCTTCGGCAGCCGCTTGCGCACCGGGCGGTACTCGACGACCTTCTCCACGACCTTCTCCGGCGCGGCGGCCGGGGCCTGGGCCTCGACGGCGCCCTTGCTCGGCTTGGCAGCCGACAGCGGCTGGCCGACCTTGCAGTTGTCCCGGTAGATCGCCAGCGCCTTCAGGCCGAGCTTCCAGCCCTCGAAGTAGATCTTCTCGACGTCCTCGACGGTGGCCTGCTCCGGCATGTTCACCGTCTTGGAGATGGCGCCGGAGATGAACGGCTGGACCGCCGCCATCATCCGCACGTGACCCATCGGCGCGATCGAGCGCTCGCCCATCGCGCAGTCGAAGACCGGGTAGTGCTCCGGCTTGAGGCCCGGGGCGTCCACCACGTGACCGTGGTCGGCGATGTGCTCGACGATCGCCTCGACCTGCTCCTCGGGGTAGCCGAGGCTGCGCAGGGCGCGCGGCACCGTCTGGTTCACGATCTGCATCGAGCCGCCGCCGACCAGCTTCTTGAACTTCACCAGGGCCAGGTCCGGCTCGACACCGGTGGTGTCGCAGTCCATCATCAGGCCGATGGTGCCGGTCGGGGCGAGCACGCTGGCCTGCGAGTTGCGCCAGCCGTGCTTGTCACCCAGCTTGTTGCCCAGCGTCCACTGCTTGGTCGCCTCGCGCTGCACGGCGGTCGCCACGGTGCCGGTCGGCTTGATCGCGTCGTTGGCGGCGGCGTGCTTGCGCATGACCCGCTTGTGCGGCTCGGCGTTGCGGGCGTAGCCGTCGTACGGGCCGACGATGCCGGCCAGCTCGGCGGACCGGCGGTAGGCGGTGCCGGTCATCAGCGAGGTGATCGCGGCGGACACCTCCCGGCCCTGCTCCGAGTCGTACGGCAGGCCGGAGGCCATCAGCAGCGCGCCCAGGTTGGCGTACCCGATGCCGAGCTGCCGGTAGGCGCGGGTGGTCTCACCGATCTTCTCGGTCGGGAAGTCGGCGAAGCAGATCGAGATGTCCATCGCGGTGATGACGAACTCGACCGACTTGACGAACTTCTCCACCTCGAAGCCGCCGTCGGCGCGGAGGAACTTCATCAGGTTCAGCGAGGCCAGGTTGCACGAGGAGTTGTCCAGGTGCAGGTACTCCGAGCACGGGTTCGACGCGGTGATCCGCCCGGTCTCCGGGCAGGTGTGCCAGTCGTTGATGGTGTCGTCGTACTGCAGGCCCGGGTCGGCGCACTCCCACGCGGCCTGGGAGATGGTGTGGAACAGCTTCTTGGCGTCGATCGTCTCGATGGTCTGCCCGTCGAGCCGGCCGCGCAGGTCGAAGCCGCCGCCGTTCTCCACAGCGGTCATGAACTCGTCGGAGACGCGGACCGAGTTGTTGGCGTTCTGGTACTGCACGCTGACGATGTCGGCGCCGCCCAGGTCCATGTCGAACCCGGCGTCCCGCAGCGCGCGGATCTTGTCCTCCTCGCGCGCCTTGGTCGCCACGAACTCCTCGATGTCCGGGTGGTCCACGTCGAGGATGACCATCTTCGCCGCGCGCCGGGTGGCGCCGCCGGACTTGATGGTGCCGGCCGAGGCGTCCGCGCCGCGCATGAAGCTGACCGGGCCGGAGGCGGTGCCGCCGGAGGAGAGCAGTTCCTTCGAGGAACGGATCCGGGAGAGGTTGACCCCGGCGCCGGAGCCGCCCTGGAAGATCCGCCCCTCCTCCTTGTACCAGTCGAGGATCGAGTCCATCGAGTCGTCGACGGAGAGGATGAAGCAGGCGCTGACCTGCTGCGGCGACGGCGTGCCGACGTTGAACCACACCGGCGAGTTGAAGCTGAACACCTGGTGCAGCAGCATCCAGGTCAGCTCGTGCGCGAACACCTCGGCGTCGGCCGGGGTGGCGAAGTAGCCGTACTCCTCACCGGCGGTGCGGTAGGTCTCGACCACCCGGTTGATCAGCTGCCGCAGCGACCACTCCCGCTCCGGGGTCCCCACCGCGCCCCGGAAGTACTTGGTGGTCACGATGTTCGCCGCGTTCACCGACCAGGACTCGGGGAACTCCACCCCGCGCTGCTCGAAGTTGATCGAGCCGTCCCGCCAGTTCGTCATGACGACGTCGCGGCGCTCCCAGGCGACCTCGTCGTAGGGATGCACCCCCTCGGTCGTCCAGACGCGCTCGATCTTCAGCCCCGCCCCCGCCTTGTTCCGTGACTTGCTGGTCGTCACGCCCTCGCCCCCCTCGTCGGCACGGTCACCCACCGCGCCTCGTGTACCTGTCAGAAACCCGAAAATGTCAGCTGATCGCGCCGGCGGCGTCCGCCGCACCGGCACCGGCGCCCTCCCGGGCGCGCGCGGCGGCCCGCAGCGTCTCGATCTCGCGCTCGAAGTCGGCGAGCGAGTCGAAGGAGCGGTAGACGCTGGCGAACCGCATGTAGGCCACCTCGTCGAGGTCACGCAACGGGCCGAGGATGGCCAGGCCCACCTCGTGGCTGGGAATCTCGGCCGCCCCCTTGGCCCGTACGGTCTCCTCGACCTTCTGGGCCAGCAGCGCGATCGAGTCGTCGTCGACCGGCCGCCCCTGGCATGCCTTGCGCACCCCACCGATGATCTTCGTACGGCTGAACGGCTCGGTCACCCCGCTGCGCTTGACCACCGCGAGCACCGCCTCCTCGACGGTGGTGAACCGCTTGCCGCACTCCGGGCACGACCGTCGCCGCCGGATGAGCTGGCCGTCGTCGGCCTCCCGCGAGTCGACCACCCGGGAGTCGGCGTGCCGGCAGTACGGACACCGCATTCGCCCGACCTCCTCCGTCGATCGCGGGCACACCTACCGGCCCCCGGGCACGCGTCGGCACGGCGGGGCCATCGTCTGATGACCGTCGCCGAGTGCGCGGTGCGGGAGTGCGTTCGGTAGTCGAACCCAACCTGTAGGCAACTTACGCCCGTGTGACTACTACATCTAGGGGTCGACCGTATGCCGAACCCCAAGCGAGGTCAAGTTGGCGGGCGTGTCCGGCGCGTCGCCAGGATCACGCCCGGCAACACGCCGCCGAGGAGCCCAACGCACGGCCTCACGTGCTAGTCACGGGCGGCCGGGATAGAACATCCGTTCGAGCGGCGTACCCTTCTATCAGAACACCAGTTCGGAAATCCAGGAATTCGGCGCGACACGCCGACAGCAGGTCGTACAGATGTTTGAAAATGGCCGATCTCACCTATACGGTCAGACCACACGCACCACGAGCCGACGAGGCACCCCAGCGCCGACCAGGGAGGGACGGACGTGACCGAGGACCGGGCCAGCCGGCAGAAGAACCCGCAGCCGAACGACGGGGCGGGTCCGCCGGCGACCCGTCGCCCCCGCACCGCCCGCAGCCGCACCGCCCCCTCGGCGGTGCGTCCGGTCACCCCGGTGGTGAGCAGCTTCCCCGACCCGGCGACCGTCGACCTGACCGCCCGGCAGCGGCGGATCCTGGAGTTCATCCGCACCTGGGTCGAGCGGCACGGCTACCCGCCGAGCGTGCGCGAGATCGGCGAGGCCGTCGGGCTGGTCTCCCCGTCCAGCGTCGCCTACCAGCTCAAGGAGCTGGAGAAGAAGGGCTACCTGCGTCGCGACCCGAACCGGCCGCGCGCCGTCGACGTCCGGGCCCCGGGCGAGGCAGACGACGAGGCCGCCCGCGCGCAGCGGCCCACCCCGGCGTACGTGCCGATGCTGGGTCGCATCGCCGCCGGTGGGCCGATCCTGGCCGAGCAAGCCGTGGAGGACATCTTCCCCCTCCCCCGCGAGCTGGTCGGCGAGGGCGAGGTCTTCATGCTCCAGGTCAAGGGCGACTCGATGCTCGACGCGGCGATCTGCGACGGCGACTGGGTGGTCGTCCGGCAGCAGCCCAACGCCGAGGTCGGCGACATCGTGGCCGCCATGCTCGACGGCGAGGCGACGGTGAAGACCTACCGGCGCCGCGACGGGCACGTCTGGCTGATGCCGCAGAACCCGGCCTTCGACCCGATCCCCGGCGACGACGCCACCATCATGGGCCGCGTGGTGGCGGTGCTGCGCCGCATCTGAGCGACAGCGACGCAGAAGGGGTGACCGGTCCGCCGGTCACCCCTTCTTCGTGTCGTCTCAGTAGCGGTCGCCGCGGTACTCCCGGCCGCCGGACACCGGGCCGTACCGGCCCCTGTCGTCGTAGCCGTCGTCGCGCCGCGCGCCACGCGGATCCGGTCCGCGACGCGGCGGTTCGGCCCGGCCGCCCTCGCCGCGCGGTCCGCCGCCGTTGGGCTGTCCGCGATGCCCGGCCCCGCCGGGACCGCCGCCGTAGGCGCCACCCGGACCGCCACGGCCCGGACTGCCCTGGCCGCCGCCACCCGGGCCGCCACGACCGGGACCGCCCTGGCCGGCACCCGGTCCGCCCTGGCCTCCTCCGCCGTAGACGCCGCCACCGCGCCCTCCACCGCCGGCCGGGGCTCCGCCGCCGCCGTACACGCCGCCGCCCGGCGGACGGGTACCGCTCGGAGGACGGCCGCCACCCTGGCCGCGACCGCCGTCCTGGGGGCCGCCGCCGTACACGCCGCCGCCGGGCCGGCCACCGCCGTAGACGCCGCCGGACGCCGGACGGTCGCCGTTGGGCGCGCCGCCGTAGACGCCGCCCTGACCACCGCCGTAGACCCCGCCGCGCGGCGCCTCCGGCCGTTCCGCCGACGGGAAGCCGTTGTTGACCGGGAACTCGCCGCTGCGCTCGGGCTCGTCGGCGGGTGCCCGGGGCGCCGGCTTGCGCCGCGCCCGCAGGATGCCGAAGACGCCCGCGCCGACCAGGAGCGCGCCGAGCACCCCGACCGCCGCGATCAGGTACGTGATCTCGTCGAGCGAGAGCCCTTCGAGCCACGACTGCTTGGCGGCCGGTTTGGTCGGGGCCTTGCCGCCGTTGGGAAGCGCCTCCGCGCCCGTGGTGGACGGGGTGTAGCTGAGGATGTCGATCGGGTCCGAGTCGTCGAGCGTGCCGCCGTCGGAGACGGTGACGAACGACTTCCCGTCCGGCGTGTAGGAGATCGCCTCGCCGAACGGGTCGGCGAGCGGCGTGACCCGGGGCTTGCCGGTGGTGATCGCCTTGACGATGTCGCCGCCGGTGACGTCGAACTCGAACGCGTCGGCGTACGTGCGCAGCACCACCTTGCCGCCGTCGGGCGAGCGGGCGGCGCCGGTGACCAGCACCCGCCCCGGCGAGCCGAGCTTGTTGTCGGTGCTGGTCTTCGGGAGCGTGACCTCGCCGACCTTCTTCATCGGGATCGGCTCGGGGTTGCCGCTCGTCTTCAGCTTCGCCGTCGGGGTGTAGATCTCCGCCTTGCCGGAGAGCTCCTTCGTGATCACCAACGGCAGGTTGTCGTCGCCGACGAGCAGTGCCTCCGCGTCGTGCGGCTCCTTGCCCGGATAGGTGAGCCGGTGCAGCACCGGCTGCTTCGAGCCGCTCAGCGGCATCGTCCACACCGCGACCCGCTCCCGGCGGGTCTTCTTGTCGATGTTGTCGCCGGTGTCGGCGATCCAGAGCGTCTTGCCGTCCGGCCCGAGCGCCAGGTCCTCGGTGTCGAGCGGGCCGTCACCGGAGTAACGGACCTCCTTGTCCACCTTGCACTTGGAGTCCAGGTAGAAGACCCGCTTGCGGGCGGGGTCGTCCGAGCTGTCGTTCACCACGACGTACCCGCCGTTGATGGCGACGAGCCCGGACAACTCGCGGAGGCGGCCGTCCTCGACAGTGCACTTCTTCTTGGGTGCCGCGGCCAGCACGGGGGCCGCGGCGGGGGCCGCCGGGGCCGGCCCGGCCGGCGCCACGACCGCGCCGACCAGGCCGAGCGCGAGCGTGACCGAGGAGACAACGTGCCGCATGACGCTCAGTGTCGCACGGAGCGGGTTTCCGGCGGGTGACGCCGGACGGCTCACCGCCCGGCGCCCACCCGCTCGTCGCTCGTCAGCCGGTCACCCGTCCGGTACGGCGCGAGCTCCGCGGCCAGCCCCTCGCTGACCCGTACGTGCAGCAGCGTGCCCTCGGGCAGGTGCGCGGTGCTGAGCACCTCACCCTGCCGGTGCGCCCGGGCGACCAGGTCACCCCGGTCGTACGGCAGCACCGCGCGCACCTCGACGGCCGGCCGCGGCAAGCGCCGCTCGACCACCTCGCGCAGCTCGGCGACACCGCGCCCGCTGTGGGCGGAGACGAAGACCGCGTCCGGCCAGAGCCGCTTGAGCCGCAGCATCGTCTCCTCGTCGGTGGCGTCGGTCTTGTTCACCACCAGTAGTTCCGGCAGCCGGTCGGCGCCCACCTCGGTGAGCACCTCGCGGACCGCCCGGACCTGCTCCTCCGGGTCCGGGTGGGTGCCGTCGACCACGTGCACCACCAGGTCGGCGTCGGCGACCTCCTCCAGCGTCGAGCGGAACGCCTCGACGATCTGGTGCGGCAGGTGCCGGACGAACCCGACCGTGTCGGACAGCGTGTAGAGCCGCCCGTCGGACGTGGTGGCCCGGCGGGTGGTCGGGTCCAGCGTGGCGAACAACGCGTTCTCCACCAGCACGCCCGCCCCGGTCAGGCGGTTGAGCAGGCTGGACTTGCCGGCGTTCGTGTAGCCGGCGATGGCCACCGCGGGCACCGCGTTACGGGTGCGCCGGGCGCGCTTGGTCTGGCGTACCGTCGCCATGCTCTTGATCTCGCGGCGCAGCCGCGCGATGCGGTGGCGGATGCGCCGCCGGTCGGTCTCCAGCTTGGTCTCACCGGGACCGCGCAGGCCCACGCCGCCGCCGGCGCCACCGCCGCGGCCGCTACCACCGGTCTGCCGGGACAGCGTCTCGCCCCAACCACGCAGGCGCGGCAGCAGGTATTCGAGCTGAGCCAGCTCGACCTGCGCCTTGCCCTCCTTGCTCTTGGCGTGCTGGGCGAAGATGTCCAGGATCAGGGCGGTCCGGTCGACCACCTTGACCTTGGTGCGCTGCTCCAGGTTGCGCAGTTGGGACGGCGACAGCTCACCGTCGCAGATGATCGTGTCGGCGCCGGTGGACAGCACCACCGCGCCCAGGTCGTCGACCTTGCCGCGGCCGATGTACGTGGCCGGGTCGGGCCGGTTCCGGCGCTGGATCAGCCCTTCGAGCACCTGCGAGCCGGCCGTCTCGGCCAGCGCCGCCAGCTCGGTGAGGCTGTTGTCGGCGTCGGTCTGGGTGCCCTCGGTCCAGACGCCCACCAGGACGACCCGCTCCAGCCGGAGCTGGCGGTACTCGACCTCGGTGACGTCGGTGAGTTCGGTGGAGAGGCCGGGGACCCGCCGCAGCGCCTGCCGCTCCGACAGCTCGTACTCGCCTGTGGTGGCGTCGAGCTCGTCGTCCTCGTAGGGATGGAAGGTCTCCTGCTCGCGCAAACCGCGTCTCCTGTCCGTTATGTGCGACGCCGAGAATTTTCGGCGCATGACAGCAATCCTGACATGTGTCAACGCCGGGCGCACCTGTGTTATGCCCGTGACGCTACCGACGGGTAGCGGGGGCGGATGCCGGTCCACCAGGGCGGGCGAGTAGAAATGCGAGTCGAGCCGCTCAGCGCCGACGGAGGAGTTTCTCGTGGCAAACACACGACTGCCGAGTGCCGGATTCTCCATCACCATCCGGATCGCGGTACCCGCCGACGCCTCCTCCATCGGCCGGCTCACCACCGCCGCCGGCGAGGCCGGGGCCATCGTCACCGCGCTGGACGTGGTCGACTCCGACCCCACGAACGTGATCGTCGACCTCACCTGCGACACCGCCGACGCCGGCCACGCGGACCAGGTGGTCGACGCGCTCACCGCGCTCGACGGGGTGGACGTGCGCAAGGTCTCCGACCGGACGTTCCTGCTGCACCTCGGCGGCAAGATCGAGGTCACCCCGAAGGTCGCGCTGCGCACCCGTGACGAGCTGTCCCGCGCGTACACCCCCGGGGTGGCCCGGGTCTGCATGGCGATCGCGGAGAACCCGGCCGACGCCCGCCGGCTCACCATCAAGCGCAACACGGTCGCCGTGGTCAGCGACGGCACCGCGGTGCTCGGCCTCGGCAACCTCGGACCAGCCGCGTCGCTGCCGGTGATGGAGGGCAAGGCGGCCCTGTTCAAGCGCTTCGGCGGGGTGGACGCCTGGCCGGTGGTGCTCGACACCCAGGACACCGACGAGATCGTGGCGATCGTCAAGGCGATCGCGCCCGCGTACGGCGGGATCAACCTGGAGGACATCGCCGCGCCGCGCTGCTTCGAGATCGAGGCCCGGCTGCGCGAGGCCCTGGACATCCCGGTCTTCCACGACGACCAGCACGGCACCGCGATCTGCGTGCTGGCCGCGCTGACGAACGCGCTGCGCGTCGTGGGCAAGCAGCTCGCGGACGTCCGGGTCGTGGTCTCCGGCGCCGGCGCCGCCGGCACCGCGATCATGAAGCTGCTGCTGCGTCAGGGCGTGGGCGACATCATCGCGTACGACCGCAGGGGCGCCCTGCACCGCGACCTGCCGGACCTCAACCCGGCGTGGCAGTGGCTGGCCGAGAACACCAACAAGGAGAACTACTCCGGTGACCTGGCCGGGGCGGTACGCGGCGCGGACGTGTTCATCGGCGTGAGCGCGCCGAACCTGCTCACCGGCGACGACGTCGCCGCGATGGCGAAGGACTCGATCGTCTTCGCGCTCGCCAACCCCGACCCGGAGGTGGACCCGCGGGAGGCCCGCAAGTACGCCGCGGTGGTCGCCACCGGCCGCTCGGACCAGCCGAACCAGATCAACAACGTGCTCGCCTTCCCCGGCGTGTTCCGCGGCATGCTCGACGCGCACGCCGAGGAGTTCACCGAGGAGATGGCGATCGCCGCCGCGCGGGCCATCGCGGACGTGGTCGGCGAAGACAAGATCAACCCGACGGTGATCGTGCCGAGCGTCTTCGACTCCCGGGTCGCCCCGGCCGTGGCCGCGGCGGTACGGGCCGCCGCGCAGAACCCGGCCGCGACCCCCGCCCCGGCGGCCGACCCGGGCCCCGCCGACCTGCCCGAGATCGCCGCCAACGCCAGCGCCACCCCCTGACACCACCCGGCACCCGCTCCGACCTCCCAGCGCACGCGCACACCCTCCGCCTACACACGCGACCACGTCTCCCGGCCACGCCACGCGGATTCGCCCGAGACCTTGGAAGGAAACGGCCCTCATAGGGGCCCGAATCGTCCAAGATCTCCAGCATCAGCGGCTCGGCCACCCGGCGTGCGGCCAGCCCCACCCGTCACCGTGTTGATCAAGGAGTTTGTGTCATCCGGAGTGCCGGAATCCGCCGCAAACTCCTTGATCACCGGGGAGGGCGGGGAGGGGCGGGGCGGGAGGGCGGGGGTGGGCTACGGGTGGAGGGCTGTGGGAGTCAGGGTGCCTGTGGCCACCAGGACGGCGGGGCCGGAGAGCCAGCAGGAGTCGGCCGTGACGGTGACAGTGAGGCGTCCGCCGGGTACGTCCACCGCCACCGTGCCGGTGTCCAGGCCGGCGTCGCGCAACGCCACAGCGGCCACCGCGCACGCGCCGGTGCCGCAGGAGAGCGTCTCGGCCGAGCCGCGTTCGTAGACCCGCATCAGCACGTGCCCGTCGGTGCCGGCGACCGGCTCGTCCGGCGTGGTGAACTCGACGTTCACCCCTGACGGGAACGTCGAGGCGTCCACCTCGGGCGCGCGGGTGAGGTCGAGCGCGGCCAGCTCCAGCGCGGCGGGCAGCGGGCACACCAGGTGCGGGTTGCCGACGTCCACGGCGGTGCCGGGCACCGTCAGCCCGCCGAGCGTGGCGGTGGCCGTGTCGTACAGCCGGGGGCGGCGCATCTCGACCGCGACGTCGGCGCCCTCGACGCGGGCCCGCACCAGGCCGGCGCGGGTGGCGATGGGCAGCGTCCCGCCCGGCGGGGCGACGGCCAGCGAACGGTCCAGCAGATAGCGGACGAACACGCGGGCCCCGTTGCCGCACATCTCGGCGAACGAGCCGTCGGAGTTCCAGTAGTCCATGAACCACTCGGCCTCGCCCGCCAGCGCGACGCCCTCGGGGTGCTTGGCGGCCCGTACGACGCGCAGCACGCCGTCGCCGCCCAGCCCGCGCCGCCTGTCGCAGAGCGCGGCGACCAGGCCGGGTGTCAGGTCGAGGGTGCCGTCCGGGTCGGGCAGGATGACGAAGTCGTTGCCGGTGCCGTGACCCTTTGTGAACTCCACGCCCCCATCATCGCCGATGCTCGGCGACCACCCGCAGGGCAGTGTCGAGAAACCCGGGTGAGGCCGAGTCCAGCCAGTGCACGCGCGGGTCACGCCGGAACCAGGAGCGCTGCCGCCGGACGAACCGGCGGGTGGCGCGGATCGTCTCCTCGTGCGCTTCGGTCTCGGTCAGCTCGCCGGCCAGGAACCGCAGCACCTGCTGGTAGCCGAGCGCCCGGCTGGCCGTCCGCCCCTCGGGCAGCCCCTCGCCGACCAGCGCCCGCACCTCGTCGACCAGCCCGTCGGCCCACATCCGGTCCACCCGCAGCGCGATCCGCTCGTCCAGCAGCGCGGTGTCCAGGTCCACGCCGAGTTGCACCGACGGGTAGTACGGCGTGGGCGACGGCAGTGACGCGGTGAACGGGGCGCCGGTCAGCTCGATCACCTCCAGCGCCCTGACGATCCGCCGCCCGTTGGTGGGCAGGATGCTCGCCGCCGCGCCCGGGTCCGCCTCGGCCAGCCGCGCGTGCAGCGGCAGCGGGCCGACAGCCGCGAGTTCCGCCTCCAGCCGCTCCCGCAGCGCCGGGTCGGTGCCGGGGAACTCGAAGCGCTCCAGCACCGCCCGCACGTACAGCCCGGAGCCGCCCACCAGCAGCGGCACCCGGCCCCGGGCCAGGATGTCGTCGACCGCCGCGCGGGCCAACGTCTGGTATTCGGCGACGCTGGCCGGCTCGGTCACCGGCCAGATGTCGAGCAGGTGGTGCGGCACGCCCTCGCGCTCGGCCGGTGTCAGCTTCGCGGTGCCGATGTCCATGCCCCGGTAGAGCTGCATCGAGTCGGCGTTCACCACCTCGCCGTCGAGCGCGTGCGCCAGCGCGACGCTCAGCGCCGACTTCCCGGCCGCCGTCGGCCCGACCACAGCGACGACTGTCATGCCCGCTCCCAGTTCGCCACGAAGTAGGCGACGCCGTAGGGCGCGCTGTGGTGGCTCAGCTCGCCGCGCCAGTCGCCGCCCGCCGCCCCGACCGCGCCGGCCAGCACCTGCCACGCCGCCCGCCCGGCGACCCGCAGCTCCGCCGACAGCCCCGGGTCCAGGCCGAGCAGGGCGTCGGCGTCCGCGCCGGCCAGCGCCGAGGCGACCCCCTCGTCGTACGCCTCGGCGCGCGGGTCGTCGTACCCCGGCGCCTTGACGCCCCGGCAGGCGGACCCGTCACCGAGCACGAGCAGCGCGACCCGCGGATCGTCGTCGTCGACCAGGCTCGCGCCGAACGCCGCGCACTCCGCCGGTGTGGCGTCGTGCGCCACCGACCGGGCCAGCCGGGGCAGTTCCGTGCCGGAGCGGTTCAGCAGCCAGGCGCCGACGGTCAGGCTCAGCGGAAGGCGGGTCCCACCAGCGCAGTTGACCTTCCAGAGCCGCACGTACCGGTCCAGCCCGAACGGGCGCAGCGAACCGTGCTCGGCGGTGGTGAAGCGGACGGTCTCGGGTCCGCCGCCGACCAGCAGAATCGCCTCGGGGCCGGCGGCGAGCAGCCGGGCGACCGCCGCGTCGGCAGCGGCGCGCAGGTCGTCCAGCTCGGGCGCGGCGGCGCCGGCCAGCTCGGGCACGATGAGCGGCGGGTGGGGGCAGACGGCGGCGGCGACCAGTGGCACGCCCCCAACCTATCGGGGTCCCCCGGTGCGTCCCCGCGCCGATCCGGTCATCGAGCGCGTACAACACCGTATGGTCACGGTCGGCGACAGGCGCTCGACACGGACGGGGGCGGACCTGTGACAATGCCGGGAGAAAGTTTGCTGCGCCGTGGCGGCGGCCGAGGGCTTTCCCCTCGACGCCGGGAGAACGAGGATGGGCACATGAGCGACTGGACTGCCTTCGGACGGGTCGACGAGGACGGCACCGTCTACGTCAAGACCGCCGAGGGCGAGCGGGTGGTCGGATCCTGGCAGGCAGGGGCGCCGGAGGAAGGGCTCGCCCACTTCGCCCGGCGCTACGCCGACCTGGTGACCGAGGTCGATCTGACCGAGGCCCGGCTCAACTCGGGCGCGGCTGACGCCGGCCATTCCCTGACCACGATCCGCCGGATCCGTGGGTCACTGGCCGAGGCGCACGTCGTCGGTGACATCGACGCCCTCGCCGCCCGCCTGGACAAGCTGGCCGCCGTCGCCGAGGAGAAGGCCGGCGAGGCCAAGGCCGCCCGCGAGGCCGCCCGGGGTGAGGCGCTGGCGCGCAAGACCACCCTGGTCGAGGAGGCCGAGAAGCTGGCCGCCGAGTCGACCGGCTGGAAGACCGCCGGTGACCGGCTCAAGGAGATCCTCGACGAGTGGAAGACCATCCGCGGCGTCGACAAGAAGACCGACGGTGAGCTGTGGAAGCGGTTCGCCGCCGCGCGGGACGCCTTCACCCGCCGCCGGGGCGCCCACTTCGCCTCCCTCGACCAGCAGCGCAAGCAGGCGCAGACGGTCAAGGAGGAGCTGGTCGCCGAGGCGGAGAAGCTCAAGGAATCCACCGACTGGGGTGTCACCGCCGGTCAGCTCAAGGACCTGATGGCCCAGTGGAAGGCCGCGCCGCGCGCCGCCAAGGAGGCCGAGCAGAAGCTCTGGGAACGGTTCCGCGCCGCGCAGGACGAGTTCTTCAGCCGCCGCAGCGAGGTCTTCTCGGCGCGCGACAACGAGCAGCGCGCCAACCTGGAGCGCAAGCAGGCCCTGCTGGCCGAGGCCGAGGCGCTGGACGTGGACGGCGACCCGAAGGGCGCCCAGGCGAAGCTGCGGGAGATCCAGGCGCAGTGGCACGAGGCCGGCCGGGTGCCCCGCGAGGCCGCCGCCGGGCTGGAGCGCCGGCTGCGGGCCGTGGACGACAAGGTCCGCGAGGTGATGGACTCGGCGTGGCGGCGCACCTCCAAGGAGGACAACCCGCTGCTGGCGCAGATGCGCGCCCAGGTCGCCGAGGCGGAGGACCGGCTGGCCCGGGCCCAGGCCGCCGGTGACGCCCGGCGGATCAAGGAGGCCGAGCAGGCGCTCGCCTCGAAGCGTCAGTTCCTCCAGCTCGCCGAGCAGGCCGGCTGACACGAGCGCCCCGGCCCGCGGGCCGGCGGACACACATCTCAGGGGAGCCCCCGGCCTGGTCGGCCGGGGGCTCTCCGGCTTTCCGCCGCCGGGTTGACGCATCGAGGCACGCTGATCAGAATGAGCGGCGGAGCCAGGTTCCGGCACCGGCACGAGGGCATCGACGGCTGACAGACGCCGTCGACGATCGCCGGTGCGCATTTCCGCGAGTGGCCGTCCACGTGACCGGCCCGGCGCGCGCTGTCGCGCGTACTCGATGAGGAGCGGGCCGATCCTCCTGGTCCTGCCGCCCGCGGCGCCTGCGCGGCGCGGGCATCCGAAGTGGAGCTTCCATGCACCGACGCACCGCCCTCGGCGGCGCCCTGACGGCGCTCGCCACCGCAGCAGCAGGCGTTCTCGTCGCCGCCGCCGTCTCCACCGCACCGGCCGCCGCGGCGGCCGGTGGCACCGGCACCGGTTACCTGCACACCAGCGGCAACAAGATCGTCGACAGTACGGGCACGACAGTCCGGCTGACCGGCATCAACTGGTTCGGGATGGAGACCGACAACAAGACGTTCCACGGCCTGTGGTCGAGCAACCCGTGGCGTTCCCAGCTCGACACCATGGCGGGGCTGGGCTACAACACGCTGCGCATCCCGTACTCGAACGACGCGCTCAAGCCCGGCGCGACAGCGACCGGCATCAACGACTTCGTCAACCCGGACCTGATCGGGCTCTCCCCGCTGCAGATCCTCGACAAGGTCATCGACTACGCGGGCAGCAAGGGGATGCGGGTCATCCTGGACCGGCACCGGCCGACGTCGGCCGGGCAGTCGCCGCTCTGGTACACCTCGACGGTCTCCGAGGCGACCTGGATCAACGACTGGAAGACGCTGGCCCAGCGGTACGCCGGCAACACCACTGTGATCGGCGCGGACCTGCACAACGAGCCGCACGCCGAGGGCACCAACCCGGCCGCCACCGGCGCCTGCTGGGGCTGCGGCGACACCGCCCGGGACTGGCGGCTGGCCGCCGAGCGGGCCGGTAACGCGATCCTCGGCGTGCAGCCGAACTGGCTGATCTTCGTGGAGGGGGTGAGCTGCCCGAGCGGCGGCCTGTCGAACGTCTGGGACAACGACCCCAGCAACGACGAGGACTGCGGCTGGTGGGGCGGCAACCTGTCCAAGGCCGGGCAGTTCCCGGTCCGGCTGAACGTGGCCAACCGGCTGGTCTACTCGCCGCACGAGTACGCCACCTCGGTCTACCGCCAGGCGTGGTTCGACGACCCGTCGTACCCGGCGAACATGCCGGCCATCTGGGACAAGTACTGGGGCTACCTCTACAAGCAGAACATCGCGCCGATCATGATGGGCGAGTTCGGCACCACGCTCCAGGACCCCAAGGACAAGATCTGGCTCCAGAACCTGATGGCGTACACCGGCACCGGCGTCAACGGCATGTCGTTCACGTACTGGTCGTGGAACCCGAACTCCGGTGACACCGGCGGCATCGCCAACGACGACTGGACCACTGTCAACCAGCCGAAGCAGGACATCCTCACGCCGTACCTGATCCCGCCGACCGGCGGTGGCGGCACCACCAGCCCGTCCCCCACCGGCACCCCGAACACCTCGCCGGCGCCCACCACCCCGCCGCCTCCGGTGACCGGCGGCTGCACCGCCACCTACAAGCAGATCAACTCCTGGGCGGGTGGCTTCCAGGGCGAACTGACGGTGAAGAACACCGGCACCGCCGCGGTGAACCCGTGGTCGGCCACCTGGACCTGGCCGTCCGGGGTGACGCTCGCCAGTGGCTGGAACGCCACTGTCACGCAGTCCGGCACCACTGTGACCGCCGCCGCGCCGACCTGGGCGTCGTCGCTGGCGCCGGGCGCGTCGGTCACCGTCGGCTTCACCGCCAACGGCACCGCCGCCGCCCCCGCCACGGTCAAGCTCAACGGCACCGCTTGCTGACCGTGCAAGGAAGGGCCCCTTATTAACGCCTGTGGTAGAGGAAGGGCCCCCTTTTAACACTGAGTGTTAAAAGGGGGCCCTTCCTTACGCGGGGGCGGTCAGTGGGCGGCGCAGCCGCCGGTGGGGGCCGGTGACGGGGCCGGCGCGCCGATCGTCGGCAGTCCGAGCAGCACCCCGGGCGTACGCGGGACCTGTCCCGCCTCGGCCGCGTCCCCGGCCCGGGTACGCCGGTGCGCCAGCGGGGCTCCGTCGGCGTTGAGGTGGTGCGGGGCGGCGTACGTGACAGTGGTGTGCACGATGTCACCGGGGCGGATCCGGCCGGCCAGCTCACCTGTCGCGAAGTGCACGAGCCGGCCGTCGCGGGCCCGGCCGGACATCCGGCCGGTGCGCTCGTCCTTGCGGCCCTCGCCGACCGCCACCAGGACCTCGACGGTCTCCCCGACCAGCTTCTTGTTCTCCGCCCAGGTGATCTCCTCGACGCAGGCGATCAGCCGCTCGTAACGCTCCTGCACGACCTGCTTGGGCAGTTGCCCGTCCATCGTGGCGGCCGGGGTGCCGGGTCGCTTGGAGTACTGGAACGTGAACGCCGAGGAGAACCGCGCCTCCCGGACCACGTCGAGGGTGCGGACGAAGTCGGCCTCGGTCTCGCCCGGGAAGCCGACGATGATGTCGGTGGTGATCGCCGCGTCCGGCATCGCCGCCCGCACCTTCTCGATGATCCCCAGGTAACGCTCCGAGCGGTACGAGCGGCGCATCGCCCGCAGCACGTCGTCCGAGCCGGACTGCAACGGCATGTGCAGCGAGTGGCAGACGTTGGGCGTCTCGGCCATCGCGGCGATCACGTCGTCGGTGAAGTCCTTCGGGTGCGGGCTGGTGAACCGCACCCGCTCCAGACCGTCGATGTCGCCGCAGGCGCGCAGCAGCTTGCCGAACGCGTACCGGTCGCCGAACTCGACGCCGTAGGAGTTGACGTTCTGCCCGAGCAGCGTCACCTCCAGCACGCCGGAGTCGACCAGCGCGCGGACCTCGGAGAGGATGTCGCCGGGGCGGCGGTCCTTCTCCTTGCCGCGCAGGGACGGCACGATGCAGAACGTGCACGTGTTGTTGCAGCCGACGGAGATGGAGACCCATCCGGCGTACGTCGACTCGCGCCGGGTCGGCAGCGTGGAGGGGAAGACCTCCAGCGCCTCCAGGATCTCCACCTCGGCGGCGGCGTTGTGCCGCGCCCGGTCCAGCAGCGCCGGCAGCGAGCCGATGTTGTGCGTGCCGAAGACGACGTCCACCCAGGGGGCCTTGCGGACGATGTCGCCGCGGTCCTTCTGTGCCAGGCAGCCGCCGACCGCGATCTGCATCCCGGGGTGCTTCGCCTTCACGGGGCGCAGATGGCCCAGGTTGCCGTAGAGCCGGTTGTCGGCGTTCTCCCGGACCGCGCAGGTGTTGAACACCACCACGTCGGGCTGATCGTCGGCCTCGGCGGCGCGCACGTACCCGGCGTCTTCGAGGAGGCCGGAGATGCGCTCGGAGTCGTGCACGTTCATCTGGCAGCCGTACGTACGCACCTGGTAGGTGCGCGGGCTGCCCGCGGCTGCGGTAGTCATGACCCGGACAGCGTATCCGGGTGGTGCCGGTCTGCTCGAACGAGGCGGAGCCGGGTACGTCCGGAAGATCTCCGGGTTCCACACCCCAGCGGCGGCACGACGCCGCCGCGTTCGACGTGGACGCCGTGGCCGCCGCCACCGCGACGCCGCCTCGTGGTGCGCGACCGCAGCCGGCGGCCCGGGGCTGAGCCGGGCCGCCGCCCGCTCGCCGCCGGCCGGGCACAGCGGGCCCGGCCTTCACCCGGCGGCGTGGCCGCGCTCAGGCGGCGGCGAGCGCCGGGGCGACCGAGTCGGGGGCCCAGCGGGAGCGGTGGCACTGCGACCAGCCCCGGCAGCGCGGGTCGGCCAGTGTGCAGAGCCGGTGGTGGCTGAGCACCTCGCCGTCGTCGGTGTCGGCCACGTCGAAGTGCACCGGGCGGATCGTGCCGTCCGGCGCGACAAGCAGGTGCCGGCCGGCGTCTAGCGTGTCGTCACGCATCAGGCAGTTGCGGCCCATCAGCCGGGCCAGCGCCGCGAGCGCGGGCAGCTCGGCCAGGCTCTCGGGCACGCCGTAACAGTCGACCACGGTGCCGTACAGCCCGGGCGCCTCCCACACGTCGCAGACCACCGCGTACGCGGGGAGCCGGACCGGGTCGGCGACGGCCATGGGCATCACCACCCGGCCGAGCGCCTCGGCCAGCGCCGGGTAGACCTCCACCGGCTCGCCGCCGTCGATTCTCCAGTTCCACAGCTCGGTCATGCCGCCTCCTCGCTGCGCTCGTTCCACCGGCCTCCGGATCGGGCCTTACTGACGATGGTGGAGGGCATTTGCCCTCAGCCGGGCGCAAGTTACCGGTCTGTGACCATTCCGGGCAAAATTCCCTCGGGCGACGTTGCCCAGAGTAGCTGGAAGATGACAGTTTATCGGGTACGGTGCCGCGCCGGCGGCCCGGCCACGCCGCGAGTCGCGGCTCTAGCGGACCCGGATCCGGTGCTCCGAGGCCGGCAGCAGCTCACCGATCACCGTGCCGCCCGGCACCTCACCGGCGACCAGCAGGCCACCGGAGGTCTGCGCGTCGGCCAGCAGCAGCCGCTCCCCCTCGTCGGCGCCGCCGAAGTCGGTCCACGGGGTGACCCATTCCAGGTTGCGCCGGGTGCCGCCGCTGACGAACCCGTCGCGCAGCGCCTCCCGCGCACCCGGCAGGTACGGCACCGCCGCCGCGTCGATCGCCACCGTCAGACGGCTCGCGCGGGCCAGCTTCGAGGCGTGCCCGAGCAGGCCGAAGCCGGTCACGTCGGTGCCGCAGCGGATGCCCGCGGCGATCGCCGCGCGGGCCGCGTCCCGGTTGAGGCTGGCCATCGAATCGACCGCCTCCGGGAAGCGCTGCCCGGTCTGCTTGTGCCGGGTGTTGAGCACGCCCACCCCGAGGGGCTTGGTCAGCGACAGCGGCAGGCCGGCCCGCCCGGCGTCGAGCGTGATCAGCTCGTCCGGCCGGACCACGCCGGTGACCGCCAGTCCGTACTTCGGGCCGTCGTCGTCCACGCTGTGCCCGCCAGCCAGGTGGCAGTCCGCCTCCCGGGCCACGTCCAGACCGCCGCGCAGCACCTCGCGGGCCATCTCCGGCGGCAGTACGCCGCGCGGCCAGCAGAGCAGGTTGAGCGCGACAAGCGGGGTGCCGCCCATCGCGTACACGTCGGAGAGCGCGTTCGCGGCGGCGATGCGCCCCCAGTCGTAGGCGTCGTCGACCACCGGGGTGAAGAAGTCGGCGGTGCTGACCAGGCCGGTCCGCTCGTCCAGCCGGACCACCGCGGCGTCGTCGCCGTTCTCCAGGCCGACCAGCAGGTCGGCCGAGCCGCCGGTGGCGCCGAGACCGGCGACCATCGCCTCCAGTTCGCCCGGTGGGATCTTGCAGGCGCAGCCGCCACCGCGGGCGTAGTCGGTCAGCCGGATCGCGTCGGTCATCGCCTCATGATCTCCCGCCTGCGGCGACGGCGCCAGTCGGCCCACCCGACGGTGACGAAATTCGGACGGGCCGGTACGCCGGTGATCGGTGTTACCGCTCCGTGACCATCTGAGTTGCGTTCTGCCACATCACGCCGCCTACAGTTGCCCAACCGGGGGTCGACCGACACCCGAATTCCGCCATGGACGACAGGGACGGTGGACGACGTGACGACGGGCGACCCGCTGATCGTGCTCGACGGGGTCAACAAGTGGTTCGGGCCGCTGCACGTGCTCGACGACGTGTCCCTCTCCGTCGAACGGGGCGAGGTGGTCGTGGTCATCGGCCCGTCCGGCTCGGGCAAGTCGACGCTCTGCCGCACCATCAACCGGCTGGAGCCGATCGACAACGGCACCATCACCTTCGACGGCCAGCCGCTGCCGGCCGAGGGCAAGCCCCTGGCCAAGCTGCGCAGCGAGGTCGGCATGGTGTTCCAGTCGTTCAACCTCTTCGCGCACAAGACCATCCTGGAGAACGTCACGCTGGGGCCGGTCAAGGTCCGCAAGGAGAAGCCGGCCGCGGCCCGTGAGCGCGGGCTGGCGCTGCTGGAGCGCGTCGGCATCGCGAACCAGGCCGACAAGTACCCCGCGCAGCTCTCCGGCGGCCAGCAGCAGCGGGCGGCGATCGCCCGCGCGCTGGCGATGCAGCCCAAGGCGATGCTGTTCGACGAGCCGACAAGCGCCCTGGACCCGGAGATGGTCGGCGAGGTGCTGGACGTGATGACGTCGCTGGCCCGCGAGGGCATGACCATGGTCGTGGTCACCCACGAGATGGGCTTCGCCCGGCACGCGGCCAACCGGGTCATCTTCATGGCCGACGGCAAGCTGGTCGAGGACGCGCCGCCGGCCGAGTTCTTCGCGAACCCGCGCAGCGAGCGGGCCAAGGACTTCCTCTCCAAGATCCTCACTCACTGAGCGCCCGTATGTGGAGCCGCCACGTCGGCCCCATCGAAGAAGGAGAATGAGTATGCGTTTCAAGCGCGTGGCGGCGGTGGCCATGATGGCTTCGCTCGCCCTGTCCGCGGCGGCCTGCGGCAAGGAGGGGGACCCCGCCCCCAGCGGCGGCGGCAACGCCAGCGGCGGCGCCCAGGGCGACAGCTGCAGCAGCTCGGGCGTGACCTTCACCCCCAAGGCGGACGCCAACGTCGCCGGCAGCCCGGCCTTCGAGAAGATCAAGTCGGCCGGCAAGGTCGTCATCGGCGTCAAGTTCGACCAGCCGAACCTCGGCTACAAGGACGCCCAGGGCAAGCGCTGCGGCTTCGACATCGAGATCGCCCAGTACGTCGCCAGCACGCTCGGCGTCGACCCGGCGAAGATCGAGTACAAGGAGATCGCCTCCGCCAACCGGGAGACCGCCATCAAGGGTGGCGAGATCGACTACTACGTCGGCACGTACTCGATCACCGACAAGCGCAAGAACGACGTCTCCTTCGCCGGCCCGTACTTCGTCGCCGGCCAGGACCTGCTGGTCCGCAAGGACGAGTCGTCGATCACCGGCAAGGACACCCTCAAGGGCAAGAAGGTCTGCTCGGTCACCGGCTCCACGCCGATCCAGAAGATCCGCGACGAGGGCCTGACCGAGGGCGAGAACATCGTCGAGTTCAAGACCTACTCCGAGTGCGTCTCGCAGCTGCTCGACAAGAAGGTCGACGCGGTGACCACCGACGACGCCATCCTCAAGGGCTACGCCGCGCAGAACCCGGACGAGCTCAAGGTCGTCGGCCAGCCGTTCAGCACCGAGAAGTACGGCATCGGCCTGCCCAAGGACGACAAGGCGCTGCGTGACTACGTGAACAACCAGATCGAGGCCGCGTTCACCGACGGCACCTGGAAGAAGATCTACGACGGCACGCTCGGCAAGTCCGGCTCGCCGGCCACCCCGCCGCAGCTCGAGCGGTACTGACGGTCCGCACCGACGTCGGGCCGGGCGGGGAGGTCGTCCTCCCCGCCCGGTCCCGTCTGGAGAGAGTGAGAGCGAGGTATGGGCGAGTTCTTCCGCGTCCTGACGGACAACGCGAGCCTGTTCCGCGACGGGTTCTACAACACAGTCAAGTTGTTCCTGATCGCCGGCGTGGGCAGTCTCGTCCTCGGCACACTGCTCGGCGCGATGCGGGTGTCCCCGGTCCCCGCGCTGCGCGCGTTCGGCGCCACGTACGTCAACCTGGTCCGCAACACCCCGCTGACGCTGGTGTTCGCGTTCCTCGTCTTCGCGGTGCCGAAGCTGGACGTGAACATCGACTACTTCAACAGCGCCTGCATCGCCCTGATCGCCTACACGTCGGCGTTCATCTGCGAGGTGATCCGCTCCGGCGTGAACACTGTGGCCACCGGGCAGGCCGAGGCCGCGCGGGCGCTGGGCATGACGTTCGGCCAGGTGCTCACGCTGATCGTGCTGCCGCAGGCGCTGCGGGCCATGGTCCCGCCGATGATGAGCGTGCTCATCGCCATGCTGAAGAACACCACGATCGCCGCCGGCTTCTCGGTGCTGGAAGCGGGCGCCATCCCGGCGTACATGTCGGAACGGGGTGAGCCGCAGTTCGTCGTGCTCACCTGGATCGTGATCGGCTTCCTCATCCTGATCCTCCCGCTGGTGGTGCTCCAGCGGTTCCTCGAGCGCAAGTGGGCGGTGGCCCGATGAGCAGCAGCAGCGTCCTCTACGACATCCCCGGCCCGAAGGCCCGGCTGCGCAACCGGATCCTCGGCATCGTCGCGATCGCCGCGATCGTCGCGCTGCTCGCCTTCGTGGTCTACAAGTTCGACCAGACCGGCCAGTTCGAGGCCCGCAAGTGGGAGCAGTTCCAGTACGCGGCCGTGCAGCGGGAACTACTCAACGGCCTCTGGGCGACGCTGAAGGTCGCCGCCGTCGCCACCGTGCTGGCGCTGCTGTTCGGCGCGTTCTTCGCCAGCGCCCGGCTCAGCGACAAGGTGTTGTTCCGCGCTCCGGCCACGTTCGTGGTGGAGCTGTTCCGCGCGATCCCGCTGCTGATCCTGATCTTCTTCGGCTACTACGTGCCGTTGCAGTACGGCTGGCCGATCGACAAGTTCTGGGCGCTGGTCATCGGGCTGACCCTCTACAACGGCTCGGTGCTGGCGGAGATCTTCCGCGCCGGCATCAACGCCGTGCCGTACGGGCAGTCCGAGGGCGCGTACGCGGTGGGCATGCGCAAGAACCAGGTGCTGCGGCTGATCCTGCTGCCGCAGGCGTTCCGGTCGATGCTCCCGGCGATCGTGAGCCAGCTCGTCGTGCTGCTCAAGGACACCGCGCTCGGCTTCATCATCACGTACCCGGAGCTGCTGTTCGTGGGCAAGCAGATCGGCGGCCGGCTGGCCTTCGGCCTGCCGTACGTGCCGACGTACCTCATCGTCGCGGCCATCTACATCAGCATCTGCGGCCTGCTGTCGGTGCTGGCCTGGTGGCTGCAGAAGCGGCTGACCCGGCTGCCGCGCAGCGCCGCCAAGCCGGTGGCGTCGACGCAGACCGACGGTGGGACCGGCGCCACGCGGCTGGTCTGAGCCGGCGGACGCGAAACGGGCGGGTGGGGTTCTTCCCCACCCGCCCGTTTCCCGTCCTGCCGCTGGATCAGCGGGCGATCTCGGTGACCCGCGACTCGCGCACCACTGTCACCCGGATCTGCCCCGGGTAGGTCAGCTCCTCCTCGATCTGCTTGGCCACGTCCCGCGCCAGCACCGCCGCGCCGATGTCGTCCACGTCGTCCGGCTTGACCATCACCCGGATCTCGCGGCCCGCCTGCATGGCGAAGACCTTCTCCACGCCCAGCTTGCCGGCCGCGATCTCCTCGATCCGCTCTAGCCGCTTGACGTACGCCTCAAGGCTCTCCCGCCGCGCCCCCGGCCGCCCGCCCGAGCAGGCGTCCGACGCCTGGGTCAGCACCGCCTCGATGGTCTGCGGCGGCACCTCGTTGTGGTGCGCCTCGATGGCGTGCACCACGTCCTCGCTCTCGCCGTACTTGCGGGCCGCGTCCGCGCCGATGATCGCGTGGCTGCCCTCCACCTCGTGGGTGAGCGCCTTGCCGATGTCGTGCAGGAACGCGCACCGCTTGATCGTCGGCACGTCCAGCCGCAGCTCGGCGGCCATCACCCCGGCGATGTGCGCGCTCTCCACCAGGTGCTTGAGCACGTTCTGCCCGTACGAGGTGCGGTAGCGCAACCGGCCCAGCAGGGTGACCAGCTCCGGGTGGATCTCGGTGATGCCCACCTCGACCAGCGCGTCCTGGGCGGCCCGGTGGCACAGCTCCTCCACCTCCTGCCGGGCCAGGTCGTACACCTCCTCGATCCGGTGCGGGTGGATCCGGCCGTCGAGGACCAGCTTCTCCAGCGTGACCCGGCCGACCTCCCGGCGTACCGGGTCGAAGCAGGACAGCAGCACGGCCTCGGGGGTGTCGTCGATGATCAGGTTGACGCCGGTGACCGACTCGAAGGCGCGGATGTTGCGCCCCTCCCGGCCGATGATGCGCCCCTTCATCTCGTCGCCGGGCAGGTGCAGGACGCTGACCACGCTCTCGGCGGTCTGCTCGCTGGCGACCCGCTGGATGGCGTCCACCACGATGTTGCGGGCGCGCTGCTCGGCGCTGCCCCGGGCGTCTGCCTCGATCTCCCGGACCAGCAGCGCGGCCTCCCGCTTCGCCTGCCCCTCGATCGACTCGACCAGCTCGGCGCGGGCCGCGTCGGCGGTCAGCCCGGCCACCCGCTCCAGCTCCCGGCGGCGCTGCTCCTCCACCTCGGTCAGCGCCCGCTCCCGCTCGGCCAGTGCGGCCTCCCGGACGGCCAGGGCCGCGGTGGCGGCGGTGAGCTGCCGCTCGCGCTCGGCGAGCCGTTCCACCTCCTCGGTGTGCAGCCGCTCCCGCTCGTCCATCCGGGCGGCGCGGCGTTCCACCTCGGCCGCCTGCTCCCGGGTGGTGGCGGCCAGCACCGCCACCTCCCGCTCGCCGCTACGCCGCGCTGCGGTACGCAACTGCTCGGCGTCCGCCTCGGCCTGCTTGTGCGCCCGCTCCAGCACCGTGTCGGCCTCGGCCCGGGCGTCGTCGAGCACCCGCCGCGCCTCGGCCCGGGCGGCCTTCGCCTCGGCCTTGGCGGCGGCCGCCTCGGCCCGGGCCGCGGAGGCGGCGGACTTCGCCACGTCGATCGTGCTGTTCACCTCGTCGGCGGCGGTCCGCAACGCCGCGAGGGACTGCTCCTGCCGGTCCTTCTCCGCGATGAAGGCCGGGTCCTCCGGCGCGGGTGCCAGGCTGAGCCGCTTGAGGGTACGCACGCCGAACAGCACGGCGCCGACCACCACCGCGACGAGCAGCAGCACGACCACGAGGAGGACGATGTCGAAGGCGCTCATCCGGCCGCTCCGAACCGGCACGCGGACACGCCCGCCCGCCGGGTGTCGCCCGCCCGCCGGGGCCCGGTGGCGGTACGGGGCGTGTCGCCCGTCGCGGAGGGGCCGTGTGGCAGTCCGCCGGTGAACCTGTGCCGCCCTGCCATGGCCGCCTCCCCCTGAACGTCGGCGCCGCAGCACGCGTGAAGGACACGCGCCTGCGGCTCTGGACGCCCGACCGGAGCGGCTGGCTGTGGGCAGCTTTCCGTCGGCGGTGTCCCCGTGAGGGCACCGCTGGCGGCCGGTTGCAGTTGTCGGAGGCTCCGAAGGGTCCGGAGCGCCCGTCAAGGGCCGGTGTAGCTGGCCAAAGTGATGCTGTTCTGTTACGAGATCTATGTTGTGCGCTTAGCCTGCGCTGGTCGGGCAAAGTGAGCCTGTATGGCGAGGCTAGGTCGCGAGGTGCCGTTCGGTCAAGGAGTCATGATCAAACCACCCGGACGGAGAGAAGTTGCCGCGTCACTCAGTGGTGTCCAGATGCCGGACACCCCCGGACAAACCTCACCCCTGACTCCCGCGACTTGACCTCCCGACCTGCCCATACCCTCCCATGCTCATGATCCACTCCCCTGCGCAGGCCGCCACTCCGCCCTCCCACCCCCGGTGATCAAGGAGTTGACGTCCACCCACGACCCCCCGAGCGACACAAACTCCTTGATCACCGCCCTGGCCGGGTGAATCAGCGGGCGGTGGTGGTCAGGGCGGTGGTCACCAGCGCGGCGTTGTCGGGAGCAGGGGTGCCGTCGGGCAACAGCAACGTGTCCTCCAGGCCGATCCGGGTGTGCAGGCCCCGCCGGACCGCCTCGGCGTACACCGGCCAGGTGGCGGGGCCCTCGCCGTGCAGCAGCACCGGCGGGTGCCCGCCGGGCAGCGCGGCCAGGATCGCCGCGGCGTCGGCGAGCGCCGTCTCGACCTGCTCGGCCATGCACTCCACGAGGATCCGTCCGGTGGGCGCGGACCAGCGGCGCCAGGCGTCGACAGCCGCCGGGGTCCAGAGACCGGCCTCGACCATCACGCCACGCTCACCCAGGGCGGCGGCGACCTCCGCCGCACCCGGTTCGTGGGCGTTCACCGAGGCGAAGTCGGGCAGCACCGTCCAGGCGCGGACGGCGGCGACCCGCTCGGCCGGGTCGGGGACGATCCAGGCGCCGGTGCTCACCCCGACCGGCAGGCCGGGCCGGGCGGCCCGGATGGCGGTGACGGCTGCGGCGATCACCGCCGGGCCGAGCGACTCGGCGCCGGTGTCGTCGCGCGGGTGCACATGCACCGCCGCCACCCCGGCGGCCGCGCAACGCACCGCGTCGGCGGCCAGTTCCGCCGGGGTGAGCGGCACGGCGGGGTGCTCGTCCCGCCGTCGTGTGCCGTTGAGACACGCCTTCAGCACTGGTGTGCCTCTCCTCGGGACGGCAGCCGCGACACGGGCAGCCAGTCGGTCAGTCGAGCCGGCGGGAGTCGAGGTCGTGTTCGGCGTCGGCCATCGCGTCGGCGTCGATGTGCTCGGCGAACTCGGCCGCCTCGGCGCTCTGCGCGGCCAGCGCGTCCTTCACCGCCCGGATCGCCACCCCGGGCGGGTAGCCCTTGCGCGCCAGCATCCCGACCAGGCGGCGGAACACCGCGTCCGGCTCGCCCCGGGCGCTGCGCAGCTTGCGCTCCACCAGGGCACGGGCGGTCTCCGCCTCGGTCTCCTCGTCCAGCCCGTCCAGGGCGGCGCCGGCGACCTCGCCGTCGACACCGCGCTGGCGCAGCTCGTTGGCGAGCGCCCGGCGGGCCAGCCCACGGCCGGCGTGCCGGCTGCTCACCCAGGCACGGGCGAAGGCGGCGTCGTCGACGATGCCCACCTCGTCGTAGCGGTCGAGGACCTGCTCGGCGACCTCCTCGGAGATGCCGCGACGGGCCAGCGCGCCGGCCAGCTCGGCCCGGGTACGCGGACGCACCGCGAGCTGCCGCAGGCAGATCTCCCGGGCCAGTTCGGCCTCGTCGCGCGGCGGAGCCGGAGCCTCCCCAGCATCGGGCTCCGCCGCGCGATCACGGCGCCCCCGGCGGGGCCGGGGCGTACCTGTGGCGTCGCCCGTACGGGGTGGGCCGGCATCCCAGCCCCGGCCCGTACGGGCGCGTCGTCCTGCCACGGGTCAGCGGATCAGAAGTCGACCGGCGGCAGTTCCGGGCCACCGGCGGCGTCGCCCGCACCACCGGTGCCGACGCCGAGCTTCTCCAGGATCTTCTTCTCGATCTCGGCCGCCACGTCCGGGTTCTCGCGGAGGAACTCGCGGGCCTTCTCCTTGCCCTGGCCGAGCTGGTCACCGTCGTAGGTGTACCAGGCGCCGGACTTGCGGATGATCGCCTGCTCCACGCCGACGTCGATCAGCGAGCCCTCGCGGGAGATGCCCTTGCCGTACATGATGTCGAACTCGGCCTGCTTGAACGGCGCGGCGACCTTGTTCTTCACGACCTTGACCCGGGTGCGGTTACCGACCACGTCGGTGCCGTCCTTGAGGCTCTCGATGCGGCGCACGTCGAGCCGGACCGAGGCGTAGAACTTCAGCGCGCGGCCACCGGTGGTGGTCTCCGGGCTGCCGAACATCACGCCGATCTTCTCGCGGAGCTGGTTGATGAAGATCGCGGTGGTGCCGGTGTTGTTGAGCACGCCGGTGATCTTCCGCAGCGCCTGGCTCATCAGCCGGGCCTGGAGACCGACGTGGCTGTCGCCCATCTCGCCCTCGATCTCGGCGCGCGGCACCAGGGCCGCCACCGAGTCGATCACGATGATGTCGATAGCGCCGGAGCGGACCAGCATGTCCGCGATCTCCAGCGCCTGCTCGCCGGTGTCCGGCTGCGAGACCAGCAGGGCGTCGGTGTCGACGCCGAGGGCCCGCGCGTACTCCGGGTCGAGCGCGTGCTCCGCGTCGATGAACGCGGCGATGCCGCCGGCCCGCTGGGCGTTGGCCACCGCGTGCAGCGCGACGGTGGTCTTACCGCTGGACTCCGGACCGTAGATCTCGACCACCCGGCCGCGGGGCAGACCGCCCACGCCGAGCGCCACGTCGAGCGCGATGGAGCCGGTCGGGATGACGGCCGTCTGCACGACGGGCCGCTCCCCCAGGCGCATCACCGAACCCTTGCCGAACTGCTTGTCGATCTGAGCGAGAGCAAGGTCGAGCGCCTTCTCCCGGTCAGGCCCTGCTGCCATCGTTGCCACCCCTGCCTTCGCCGGCGTCTTTCCTGAGCTTCGCGTCACGCGGGACACGCTAGGCGCTGGGTCCGACAGAAAACCAGCCGACGGGCCGTGAGCTGTGGACGAGCACCCCGCTGTGGACAATAGCCGAACAGGTGTACGACTGGGCAAGCGACACGCGGGATCGACGAAAAGGCTGCTCAGCGTAGCCGGGCGGGCACCCGGTCGGGATACGCGGCGACCACGGCGCGCCACACCACGTGCGTTTGCTCACCGGCGGCGAGGGCCTGCTCGATGGTCCGCCCGTCGAGCTGGGACAGCACCTGGTCCCTGGCGATGCTGGCCGCGTAGCCGGGCCCGAACGCCTCCTCCAGCCGCGTCCAGAAGTCGGTCAGCCGCACGTGTTCAGTCCTCCTCGTCGAGTGGTGCCGTGGCGGGACGGCGCAGCGCCAGCGCCACCAGCGGCACCACGGCGATCGCCGACAGCAGGGTGAGCGTCGGGTACCCCACGGCCCGCATGACGAACCCGCTCGCCGCCGCCGCGCCCGCCCCGGCCAGCCCCATGAGCAGGTCGGACAGGCCCTGCACGCCGGGCCGGTCGGCGGTCGGCACCGACTCCGACAGCAGCGTCGAGCCCGCCACCATCGTGCCCGACCAGCCCAGCCCGAGCAGCGTCAGCCCCACCGACAGCAGCGGTGTGTTGTGCCCGGCGGTGCCGGAGACCGCGCACGCGGCCAGCAGCAGCGCCACCCCGCCGAGGATCACCGGGCGCCGGCCGAACCGGTCGGTGAGCCACCCCACCACCGGCGACAGCGCGTACATGCCGGCGATGTGCAGGCTCAGCACCAGGCCGACCACCGGGAGCACGTCCTCGTCGGAGTGCCACTCGCCGAGGTGCACCGGGGTCATCGACATCACCGCGACCATCACCAGGTGACCCACCGCGACAGCGGCGATGCCGAGGCGCGCGGCCGGCCTGCGGCGTACCGTGCGCCACGCGGCGACCATGCCCCCGCGGCGGGTGGCCGCGGGCGCGGCGTCCGGCGCCGGCTCGGCCACCGCCAGCCGGCGCGCGGTGAGCAGCGGGTCCGGCCGGAGCAGGACCAGGATGACGACGGCGGCCAGCGTGAACGCGACGGCGCTGAAGGCGAACGGCCCGGACAGCGCCGGCAGACCCCAGCCCCGGGTGGTGTCGTCGGCGAGCGCGGCGAAGTTCGGCGCGGCCACCGCGCCGATGGTGGTGGCCCAGACCACCATCGAGAGCTGCCGCCCCCGGCGGTGCGGCTCGGCCAGGTCCACGGCCGTGTAGCGGGCCTGGAGGTTGGCTGCCGTGCCGCCGCCGAACAGCAGCATGCCGGCGAAGAGCAACGGCACCGCGCCGGTCACGGTGGCGACCACCACCAGCACGCCGCCCACCGCGCCGGCCAGGTACGCGAGGACCAGCCCCGGCCGCCGGCCGCGCGCGGCCATGAGCCGGGTGACCGGGATGGCCAGCAGTGCGCCGCCGACCACTCCGGCGCTCTGCGCCAGCCCGGCCAGCGCGGTGCCGGCGACCCGGGCGGCGAGCAGCGCGCCGACCGAGATGCCGATGGTGACGCCGATGCCGCCGATGATCTGGGTGAGGAACAGCAGCCGGACGGTACGCCGCTGGACGCGGGCGACATCCGACCGGGGCGGGGCCGGCGCGGTCAGGTCGACGGACATGCTGCGCTCCTGGTGGGGATGGGTGTCCCATCCTCCCGCACCGGTCCGGCCGACCGGCACCCGGTTCGGCTACAGGCCGAGACCCCGGCCGATGATCTCCTTCATGATCTCGGTGGTGCCGCCGTAGATGGTCTGCACCCGGCTGTCCAGCCACGCCTTCGCCACCGGGTACTCCGCCATGAAGCCGTAGCCGCCGTGCAACTGCACGCACCGGTCGGCGACCTTCGTCTGCAACTCGGTGGTCCACCACTTGGCCTTCGCCGCGTCGGTCACCGAGAGGCGGCCCGCGTTGAACTCGGTGACGCAGTGGTTGACGAACGTCCGCGCGATGGTGACCTCGGTGTCCAGCTCGGCCAGCAGGAACCGGTTGTGCTGGAACCGGCCGATCGGCCGCCCGAACGCCTCCCGGGAACGGGCGTACTCGATGGTGAGCGCGAGCAGCTTCTCGCACGCCGCCACCGCTGCCACGGCGATGCTCAGCCGCTCCCGGGGCAGGTTGGCCATCAGGTGGTAGAAGCCGTGGTTCTCGGTGCCGATCAGGTTCTCCGCCGGCACCCGGCAGTCGTCGAAGAACAGCTCGGCGGTGTCGTTGGCCTTCAGGCCGACCTTCGCCAGGCGGCGGCCCCGGCTGAAGCCGGGCGTGCCGCTCTCCACCACGACCAGGCTCACCCCGTGCGCGCCCTGGTCCGGCGCGGTCTTGGCCACCACGACCACCAGGTCGGCCATCTCACCGTTCGTGATGAACGTCTTCTGCCCGCTGAGGACCAGGCTGTCGCCGTCGCGGACCGCGGTGGTGCGGATGCCCGCCAGGTCGCTGCCCGCGCCCGGCTCGCTCATCGCGATGGCGGTGACCAGGTCGCCGGAGCAGAAGCCCGGCAACCACCGCTTGCGCTGGTCGCCGGTGGTCAGCTCGGTCAGGTACGGGGCGACCACGTCGTTGTGCAGCCCGAAGCCCAGACCGGTGCACCCGGCGGCGACGATCTCCTCGTCCAGCACCGCGTTGAACCGGAAGTCGCGCTGCCCGCCGCCGCCGTACTCCGGGTCGACGTCCGGGCCGAGCAGCCCGGCCGCGCCGGCGGCCCGCCACACCTGCCGGTCGACGATCCCGTCGGCCTCCCACTGCTCGTGGTGCGGCACCGCCTCCCGGGCGAGGAACCGGCGGCACAGGTCGCGGAACTCGTCGTGGACGGGCTCGTAGAGATGCTGCTCCATGGCGGCAAGTCTGACACCGCTCAGCCGCCCCGGACAGGGGCGAGCGCCGCTCGTAGCCGGCGCTCCCGGAGGCCGGTGCGGACGGCCTCGGCCAGGATCGCGACCAGGACGATCCCCAACCCGACGGCGGCGGATTCCCACCCGGTGCGGATCGCTAGCACGATCAGCGGGCCGAGCAGCAGGACGCCACCGGCGGCCCCGAACAGCGCTCCCCGGCGTACCGCCGGAAGGTTGTCCGCCACCGCCGCGCGTCCCGCCTCGTCGACGGGCGGCTCGCCCCGGCGCAGCCCGGTCTCGGTGACCGCCCAGGCGGCGGCCCGCTCCGCCTCGGCGGCGCCTGGTTTCTGAAACCAGTTCAGCATGAAGAACATGAGCCCGTAGATCACCCCGTGCAGACCGGCGTCGAGCACCGCTACCTGTACGGACTCGTCCCGATCCCAGAGCCGGATGGCCAGCCAGGCGACTCCGGCGAACGCCATGGAGATCACGTAGGGGCCGGGAGCGCCGAACCGGAGAAACGCCACGCGAGGTCGGGGTTCCGCCATGCCGGAGCCGTACCCTCGCGCGCCGTCCGATAATCCCCTGTGGATGGTGGCGGGCGGACGTGCGGCACGCCAGGATGGCCGGATGAGCACACTCACGGGGAAACAGGTCGCCGAGGCCGGGCTGGACGGGTGGACGTACCTGCTGGGGGCGTTGCAGACGCGCATCCGTACCCCCGATTTCGCGGCCGGGCTGGCGCTGGTGGCCGCGGTCGGCGCGGAGGCCGAGCGGGTCGATCACCATCCCGATCTGGACCTGCGCTACACCCACGTGGACGTGCGGCTCTGGTCGCACGACGCGGGCGGCGTGACCCAGCGTGACCTGCGGCTGGCCCGGACGATCTCGGGGCTGGCCGCGGACGCCGGGCTCACCCTGTCGGCGGCCGGGCTGGCCCGCCTGGAACTCGCGCTGGACACCCCGGCGCACGCGGCGGTGCTGCCGTTCTGGCGGGCGGTCCTGACCTGGCAGGCACCGGGCGGCCGGGGCCCGGACGACGACGAGGTACGCGACCCGGACGGCGTGCTGCCGACTGTCTGGTTCCAGCGCTCCGGCCGGGACGAGCCCCGGCAGCGGTGGCACCCGGATGTGTGGGTCGACCCGGCCGAGGTGGACGCGCGCATCGCCGCCGCGCTGGCGGCCGGCGGCACGCTGGTCAGCGACGCGGAGGCGCCGAGCTTCTGGGTGCTCGCCGACCCGGACGGCAACCGGGTCTGCCTCTGCACCTGGCAGCAGCGCTCCTGACTCAGCGCAGCGCCTTCGCGGCCACCTTCAGGTCGGCGACCAGGCCCTCGTAGGCCACGTCCTGGTTGTCGGCGCGCAGCACCGCCGACGGGTGGATGGTGGCGAGCAGCCGGGCCGCCGGGGCGTCGGCGACAGCGCCCGTCCGGTCGACCGGCACGCGCTCGAAGTCCTCCGGGTGCTGGGCGGCGGCGGGCCAGGGCAGCAGCTCACCTCGCTGCTTCGTCACCCGGAAGCTCGGGCCGAGCAGCGCCTTGGCGGCGGTGGCGCCGAGCACCACCACGATCTCCGGGCGCAGCCGGGCGAACTCGGCGACCAGCCACGGCCGGCAGGCGGTGACGTGCACGCGGTCCGGGGTCTGGTGGATGCGCCGCCGGCCGCGCAGCTCGAAGCGGAAGTGCTTGACGGCGTTGGTCAGGTAGATCTGGGCGGGGTCGAGCGCCGCGTCGTCGACGGCCTTGCGCAACAGCCGCCCGGCCGGGCCGACGAACGGCAGCCCCTTCTGGTCCTCGATGTCGCCCGGCTGCTCGCCGACGAATACCACGCGGGCGTGCTCGTCGCCGCGGCCGAAGACGGTCTGGGTGGCGTCCCGGTACAGCTCGCAGCCCCGGCAGTCGCCCGCCGCGGCGCGCAGCTCGTCGATGGTGTCCGCCGACGGCGGGATGAACTCCTGTGCGCCGGGTGCGCTCTCGGTCTCGGCCATGCCGATCGTTCTACCCCGTTCGGCGGCGCGCACGCGAGCGGCCCGCCGCGCTGTCCGGAGGTGTTAAGAAGGGGCCCTTCCTATACCGAATGCGTTAAGAGGGGGCCCTTCCTTACGGCGGTGAGCGCGTCGGCCAGCGCGGGGATGTCGGCCTCGTCCAGTGCGCTCACCGAGACGCGCACGGCGGGGTCGGCGGCGATCCGGTACAGGCCGCCGGGGGCGAGCGCCCACCCGGCGTCGCGCAGGGTCGTGACCGCCACCGTCTCGTCGGGCACCGGCACCCAGACGTTGATCCCGGTGCGCCCGTACGCGGTCACCCCACGCTCGGCCAGCGCCTCGACCAGCCCGTCGCGCCGCCTGTCGTAGCTGTCCGCCGCGCGCCGCACCAGACCGGCGGTGGCCGGGTCGCGCCAGAGCGACACGACCAGGCGTTGCAGCACTGTGGACACCCAGCCGGCGCCGACCCGCGCGCGCCCGGCCACCCGGGCCACAGTGGCCTCGTCGCCGGTCAGCACCGCGAGCCGCAGGTCGGGCCCGTAGGGCTTGCTCACCGACCGGACGAAGGCCCACGCCGGGGTCGCCCCGGCGAGCGGGTGCAGGGGTACGCGGGCCAGCTCGGCGGCGTGGTCGTCCTCGATCAGCAGCAGGTCGGCCCGGCCGGCGAGCAGAGTGCGCAGCGCGTCGGCACGGGCGGCGGAGACCGCGGCGCCGGTCGGGTTCTGCGCCCGGCTGGTCACCACGAGCGCCCGGACCCCGGCGGCGAGCGCCGCCCGGACGCCGCCCACTGTGGGGCCCTCGTCGTCCACCGGCACCCCGACGGTACGCAGGCCGAGCGCCGCGATCAGGTCGAGCAGGTTGGCCCAGCCCGGGTCCTCCACCGCCACCGCGTCGCCGGGGCGCAGGTGGGCGGCGAGCAGCCGTTCGATGCCGTCGAGCGCCCCGCCGGTGACTGTCAGCTCGCCGGCCGGCACGCGATCGGCGGCGAGCCGCTCCCGGGCCAGGGCGGCCAGGTCGGGCAGGACGGCGTCGGTCGCGTACCCGCCGGGGGGTCCGATCTCGGCGGCTAGCGCGGCGAGGTGCGGGCCGAGCGGCGGCAGCAGCCGGGGGTCGGGCTGGCCGGCGGAGAGGTCACGGCCGCCGGGCAGCGGTGGGGGCAGCAGGGCGGCGCGGCGGGCGGCGACCGGCGGGCGGGGGCGGACCCGGGTGCCGTGCCGGCCGGCGGTCGCGACCAGGCCGCGTTGCCGCAGTTCCTGGTACGCCTTCGCGACGGTGGCCGGGCTGACGTCCAGCTCGGCGGCGAGCGCGCGGACGGCGGGCAGGGCGTCGCCGGGGGCGAGGTCGCCGCTGCGGATGCCGGATTCGACGCTTGCCGAAATCGCGGCGGAGGTGGACCCGACGATCTGATAATGTGCTGCCACAGTTTAGCGATTGTACTAGAACAAAGGTGGGATGTCACGTGTACCCCCCGACCGCCCGCACCACCGCCACCCGCACCCGCGACCGGATGCACTACGACCGCGCCACCGCGCACGCGCTGCTGGACGAGGCGTACCACTGCGCGCTGTCGTTCACTGTTGACGGTGAGCCGCGCATCCTGCCGACCCTGCACGTGCGCGTCGGCGACACGCTCTACCTGCACGGGTCCACCGGCAGCCGGCCGCTGCTGGCCGCCCGGGGCGAGGCCGGTCTCCCGGTCTGCGTCGCCGTCACCCACCTCGACGGGCTGATCTACGCCCGCTCCCAGTTCCACCACAGCGCCAACTACCGGTCGGTGGTGGCGCACGGCACCGCCCGGCTGGTCGAGGACGCCGGCGAGAAGGCCGCGGTGATGACCGCGCTGGTGGAGAAGGTGGCCGCCGGCCGGTCCGCCGACAGCCGCCCGCCGAACCGGCGCGAGCTGGCCGAGACGGCGGTGCTGGCGCTGCCGCTGCGCGAGGTGTCGGTACGGATGCGCACCGGCGGCGTCAACGACGAGCCGGCCGACGAGGCGCTGCCGTACTGGGCCGGTGTGGTGCCGCTGCGGCTCACGCCGGGCCGCCCCGAACCGGCGCCCGGGGTGAGCGCGCCGGCGCCGGCGTACCTGCGGGCGGCCCGGTCGCCGTGGCACGAGCCGGCGGTGCTGCGCGGCGAGCACGTGGTGCTGGAGCCGCTCGACCTCGCCCACGCCGACGAGCTGTACGCCGTCACCGCCGACCCGCAGGTGTGGCGGCACCTGGGCGGCACGCAGCCGGCCGACGCCGCCGAGATGCGCCGGGTCGTCACCGACTACCTGGACGCGCAGGAACGCGGCGAGCAGGTGTGCTGGGCGCAGCGCTGCGCCACCACCGGCGCGGTGGTCGGCACGACCTCCTACTACGAGATCGACCCGGTACGCCGCTCGCTGGCGATCGGCTACACCTGGCTGGGCCGCCCGTGGTGGCGTACCGGCGTGAACACCGAGGCGAAGCTGCTGCTGCTCGGCCGGGCCTTCGACGAGCTGGACGCGGTCCGGGTGGTCTGGCACACCGACATCCGCAACGAACGCTCCCAGCGGGCCATCGAACGGCTCGGCGCGAGCCGGGAGGGCGTGCTGCGGCAGCACAAGCAGCGCGCCGACGGCTCCTGGCGGGACACCGTGCAGTACTCGATGCTCGCGCGGGAGTGGCCGACGGCACAGGTCAGCCTGCGGGAAAGGCTTCGCCCGACGGCGGGCGCGGCGTCATGATGTCCGGCGTGCTGGGGATCACCGACATCTGGACGTACGTGCTGGGCACCGTGGCGATCGTGCTGCTGCCCGGCCCGAACTCGCTCTTCGTGCTGGCCACCGCAGCCCGTCGCGGCGTGGCCACCGGTTACCGGGCCGCCGCCGGGGTGTTCGTCGGCGACGCGGTGCTGATGATCCTCTCCGCCGCCGGGGTGGCCTCGCTGCTCCAGGCGTATCCCCCGCTCTACCTGGTGATCAAGTACGCCGGCGCGGCGTACCTCGGTTATCTGGGGCTGGCCATGCTGCGCGGCGCGTGGCGGCGCTGGCGCGACCGCAACGACCCGGCCACGCCGCGCCTGATCGACGAGGTGGAGCCGGCCGGGCAGCGGGAGCCGTTCCGGAAGGCGCTGGTGATCAGCCTGCTCAACCCGAAGGCGATCCTGTTCTTCGTGTCGTTCTTCATCCAGTTCGTCGACCCCGGGTACGCCTGGCCGGCGCTGTCGTTCCTGCTGCTCGGGCTGATCGCCCAGGTCGCCAGCGCGCTCTACCTGACCGTGCTGATCTTCACCGGCACGTACCTGGCGGCCCAGTTCCGGCAGCGCCGCCGGCTCGCCGCGAGCGGCACCACAGCTGTCGCGGTGCTGTTCCTCGGCTTCAGCCTCAAGCTCGCCGCCGGCTGAGGTGTAAGGAAGGGGCCCCTATTAACACCTCCGGTAGAGGAAGGGCCCCTTCTTAACAAGGCACGCGCACACGCTCACGTGCCGTCGCCGCCTCCGCCACCACCGCCGATGCCCGCGCCGCCGGCCGTACCCCCGAGCCCGTAACCCGGCGCGACCGGGCGGTCGGGGCGGCGGCTGACGTGCGCCGACTCGCGGATCGTGGCCGACCAGTCGGCGTGTGAGGCGGCCGCCGCGTGCCTGTCGATGGCATGCCGCAGCCAGCCGTCCACTGTGGCCACCCAGTCCCGCTTGTCGGCGCCGGCGTGCCAGACCCGGAACCGGCTGATGCTCTGGTGGGTGATCCCGGCCAGGGAGAGCCGCCGGTCCAGCCAGAGCAGCACCTCCATGCCGGCCGAGTCGGTCAGCATGATCATTTCGAGTTCGGTCATCGGGCCGGCATAGAGCGGGGCGGCCCAGAACCCGTACCACTGCTGGAACGGCAGCGTCTGCTCCACCCCCGGCAGCCGCCCCTCCCGCAGGCCCGCCTGCCGGATCGCGAAGCCGAGCGTGTCCAGCGCGGCGAGCACGTGCTCCTGGGCGGGCAGCGGATGGATCAGCACCGGCACCATCGCGCCCTGATCCACCTCCGGATCCACCGACACCTCGGTGCGCAGGCCGGTACGCAGGCTCAACAGCGGCACCCCGCCGTACGTGGTCACCGGCGACTCCCACGGCAGCGGCACGGCGAAGTCGACAGCGCGCCGCCGCCCGGCCGGCACCACGAACCGCCCCGCGATCGTCCACGTCCGGAACTGCACCAGGCGGCGCGGCGCCTCCGGGTCCTCCGGTTCGACCTGGGTCACCAGCCCGAGCCGGATGTGCCGCACCGGCACGTCCGAGCCGCCCGCGCTCAGCGTCACCCGGCCGGGCAGGCGCAGGCCCGGCCGGGTGCTCGGGTTGGGCAGCGTGGTGCTCACCGACAGCCCGGTCCAGGCGGAGTCCCGCGACACGCCGGTCAACCGCATGCCGGGGCATTCCCGCTGCCCGCCCGGCCATGCCAGGCCGGAACGGACGCCGGCCCGGCGAGGTGTCCCCACCTCGCCGGGCCGGCCCGGATCACGACGCTCAGCGCATCCGGCGGCCTCGCGGCACCGGGTCGGTCTCGTCGTCGAACTCGCCGATGACCTCCTCCAGCAGGTCCTCCAGCGCGACGAACCCGATGGGCCGGGTCGGCCCACCGCCGTTGCTCACCAGCGCGAGCTGCGCCTGCTGCGCCCGCATGGAGGTCACCGCCTCGGTCACCGACGCCTCGGCCGGCAGCGTGAAGGCGCTGGTCATCAGCTCCTCCGCGGTCGCCGGACGGCCGGTGGTGACGGCGCGCACCGCCTCGCGTACGTGCACCAGGCCGCACACCTCGCCACCGGCGTCGACAACTGCCAGCCGGGACCGGCCGCTGTCGCGCGAGACGTGTTCGATCCGCTCGGCGGTCTCGCCCCGGCCCACTGTGACGATCTGGTCGAACGGCTCCATCACCTGGGCCACTGTGGTGCCCTGGAGCTCCAGCATGCTGGTCAGCAGCTGGTGCTGCTCGGCGCCGAGCAGCCCGTGCTCCCGGGACTGCTCCAGCAGGATGCGCAGCTCGTCCGGGCCGTGCACCTGGGCCAGCTGGTCCTGCTGCTGCACGCCGACCAGCCGCAGCATCGCGTTCGCCAGCCCGTTGAGCACCGACAGCACCGGCCGGGCGATCCGGGCGAACGCCCGGAACGGCAGCGCCAGCAGCATCGCCGAACGCTCGGCGTCGGTGATCGCCCACGACTTCGGGGCCATCTCGCCGACCACCAGGTGCAGGAACGTCACCAGCGACAACGCGAACACCAGCGCGACCACGTGGCTGGCCGCGGTGGGCAGGCCGACCGCGTGCAGCAACGGGCTGAGCAGGTGCTCGATGGCCGGCTCGGCCAGCGCACCCAGACCCAGCGTGCACAGCGTGATGCCGAGCTGTGCGCCGGCCAGCATCAGGCTCAGCTCGCGGACGCCGTCCAGCGCCGCGCGGGCCGCCCGGCCGCCACCGGCGGCCGCCTGCTCCAGGCGGTACCGCTTGGACGCGATGAGCGCGAACTCGGCGGCCACGAAGAATCCGTTCAGCGCCAGCAGCACCACGGAGAAGAACAACGCGAACCCGGGGCTCATGCGGCGCCCTCCCCGGACACGTCGGCGGTGGGCCGCAGCCGCACCGAGTCGGCCACGTGCCGGTCCACCGCCAGCACCTCGACCAGCACCCGGGGGCCGCCGGCCGGCTCGTCGCCGTCCGTGGCGACCGGGATCTCCAGCAGGTCACCGACCTCGGGCACCCGGCCCAGCTCCCGCATCACCAAGCCGGAGAGCGTGTCGTACTCGGGGCGCTCGGGCAGCTCGATGCCGGTGCTGTCGGCGACCTCGTCGATGCGCCAGCGCGCCGGGACCACCCAGGAGCCGTCCTCCTGCCGGGCCGCGGCCCGGTCCGGCGGGTCGTCCTCGTCGCGGATCGGCCCGACCAGCTCCTCGGCCAGGTCCTCCAGCGTGATCACGCCGGCGAAGCCGCCGTACTCGTCGACCACGCAGGCGAGCTGCCGGTGCCCGGACCGCAGGCGGTCCAGCACCGTCGGCAGCGGCAGCGTCTCGGGCACCAGCAACGGGGGTACGGCCACCGCGTCGACCCGGGTGGTCGCGCGCTGCGCCGGGGGCACCCCGAGCACGTCGGCGATGCCGACCACGCCGATCAGGTCGTCGACGCCCTCGGCGCCGCTCACCGGGAACCGGGAGTGGCCGGTGTCCAGCAGCTCGACGATCCGGCTGACCGGCTCGTCGGCCCGGATGGTGTGCACGTCGACGCGCGGCACCATCGCCTCCCCGGCGGTCAGTTCCCGGAAGTCCAGACCCCGGTCCAGCAGGTCGGACATCTCGGCGTCGAGGTGCCCCTCCTCCCGGGACTCGGCGATGATCTGTTCCAGGTCCTGCGGGGTGGCGCCGCTGGGCAGCTCCTCGATCGGCTCGATGCCGAGCCGGCGGAGCAGCCGTACGGCCGCCCTGTCGAAGAGCGTGATCAGCGGACCGGCGATCTTCAGGTAGATCAGGGTGGACCGCGCCAGCGCCCGGGCCAGCGGTTCGGCCCGCGCGATGGCCAGGTTCTTCGGCGCCAGCTCGCCGAGGACCATCTGCACCACTGTGGCGATGACCAGGGCGAGGGCCACCGACAGCGGCAGCGTGACCGCGCTGGACAGCCCGGCGAGGCCGAGCAGGTCGGCCAGCCCGGCACCCAGGAACGGCTCGGCGACGTAACCGACCAGCAGGGCGGTCACCGTGATGCCGAGCTGGGCGCCGGACAGCATGAAGGAGAGCCGCGCGGTCACCTCCAGGGCCCGGGCCGCGGCACGATCGCCACCGTCGGCGAGCTGCTTGAGCTTGCCCCGGTCCACGGCGACGTAACCGAACTCCTGGGCCACGAAGTAACCGGTGGCGGCGGTGAGGACGGTGATGAGAAGGAGACCGACGAGGATCAACACGGGAGGTTCAGTGCTCCCGGGGTCGTCGGGGAGGGAATTCGCCGGGTATTACCCGGCCGGCTACTGCTGCCCTCCGGGGCAGGAGAGTCGATCATGCGGCCCATTTTATCGGTACGCGCTGGACGTTCGCTGAGGGTGCCGGGAAGCCTCCCGCGCGTCCGGTTCACCGCCCGGCCAGCTCGTCGACGTCCAGCAGCGTCCGGTCGACCCGTCCGGAACGGTACGCGGCCCGGCCGATCATCTGCGCGGCCACCGGCGCGGTGGAGAGCTGGAAGATCGCCACCAGGACCAGCATGCCCAGGTCCGAGGGGGTACGCAGACGCAGCGCCAGCCCGGTCAGCAGCAACAGGACGCCCAGCACCTGCGGTTTGGTGGCCGCGTGCATCCGGTCCAGCACGTCCGGGAAGCGGACCAGCCCGATGCCGGCGACCAGGGCCAGCGCCGCCCCGACCAGCAGCAGCACCCCACCCACCCAGTCCGCGACGGCGCTCACGCTGAGCCTCCTTCCGTTCGCGACTGCGGGGCTCGCAACCCCGGCTCACTCCTCGCGCTCACCAGGAGCCTCCTTCCGTTCGCGACTGCGGGGCTCGCAACCCCGGCTCACTCCTCGCGCTCACGCTTCAGCCCGGACCGCGAAGCGCACCAGCGACACCGACCCGATGAAGCCGAGCAGCGAGAGCACCACCAGGACGGGCAGCGTCGTGGCGTGCCGGTTCACCGCGGCCTCCGCCCCCACCGCGGCGAGCATCGCCGACAGCAGCAGGTCGGCGCCGACGACCCGGTCGAGCAGGGACGGGCCGCGGTAGATCCGGGCCAGGGCGAGCAGCGCGGTGGCCGAGAGCAGCACGGTCAACGCGACGGCGAGCAGGACAGTCACTGGTGGTTCCTCCGTTCGGCGGGTTCGAGGTCGAGCCGGCGTACCTCGTCGGGAGATCCGATGGCGCGGACGATGCGCCCTTCGACGGCGAGCACCCGCTCGCGGCTGCCGGCCAGGTCCTCGGGTCCGCGCACGTCGAGCACGTGCACGTAGAGCACGCCCTCCGCCCGGTCGACGTCGAGGATCAGCGTGCCCGGCACCAGCGAGATCACCTCGGCGGTGAGCGTCAGGTTGAGGTCGGTGCGCACGCGCAGCGGCACCGCGATGATCGCGCCACGCGGGCGGTAGCCGAAGCGCAGCGCCACCGCTGCCACGTGGAGGCTGGCGCTGACCAGCTCCGCGACGAACGTGACAGCGAACACCAGCAGCGCGCGGGGGCGTACCCGGCCGCCGAACGTGACCGGCGGCAGCGGGAAGAACAGCAGCACCGCCACGCCGACCACCAGGCCGGCGACCAGGTTGCCCCAGGACACGTCGCCCCACAGCAGCATCCACGCGACGACCAGCCAGCCGAGCGCGACCGCCTGGTCCCGCCGCCGCCCGCCCCGGCCGACGGCCGACGCGGGGGCGTCCGGGACGGGCGCCGCCCGGGGTACGCCGGCGGGCTCCCCGGTCGGGCCCCCGCCCGGGGGCAGCTCGTCGGTCACGGCACGTCCCGGGGGAGGACCGCCCGCACGTACGGGGTGCGCTCGCGCAGGTCGGTGGCCGCGTCCGAGGTGACCTGGAACAGCGGCCCGGCCACCAGCGTGAACAGCACGCCCAGCGCCACCAGTGCGGTGGTCGCGCCGACCATCAGCCCGGGCAGCCGGGCCGGCGGGGTGGCGGTGGCCAGCCGGGGCTCCCGCCAGAACGCGATGTTCCACACCCGGGAGGCGGCGTAGAGGGTGAGCAGGCTGGTGAGCGTGCCGGCCGCGACGAGCACGGCGGGCAGCACGCCGCCGGCCGCCACGCCGGCCTGGAGCAGTCCGAGCTTGCCGAGGAAGCCGGAGAACGGCGGGATGCCGGCGAGGTTCATCGCGGGGACGAAGAAGAGCACGCCGAGGGTCGGGGCGACCCGTGCCAGGCCGCCGATGCGACGCAGGTCGGTGCTGCCCGCGCGTTCCTCGACCAGGCCGGCGACCAGGAACAGCGTGGTCTGGATGGTGATGTGGTGCACCACGTAGAAGATCGCCCCGGACAGGCCGGCGACGCTGCTCAGCGCCACCCCGAAGATCATGTAGCCGATGTGGCTGACCAGCGTGAACGACAGCAGCCGCTTCAGGTCCGACTGCGCCACCGCGCCCAGGATGCCGACCACCATGGTCAGCCCGGCCACCACCATCAGCAGCGTGGCGACCTGGCCGCCGGGGAACAGCAGCGTCTCGGCGCGGATGATCGCGTACACGCCGACCTTGGTGAGCAGGCCCGCGAAGACCGCTGTCACGGGGGCGGGCGCGGTCGGATAGCTGTCCGGCAGCCACGCCGACAGCGGGAACACCGCCGCCTTGATCCCGAACGCGAGCAGCAGCGTCAGTTGCAGGGTCAGGCGTACGCCCGACGGCAGCGCGTCCAGCCGGCCGGCGAGCTGCGCCATGTTCAGCGTGCCGGTGGCCGCGTACACCAGTCCCACCGCGGACAGGAACAGCAGCGACGACAGGATGCTGACCACCACGTACGTCGATCCGGTGCGCAACCGCGCCTCGGTGCCGCCCAGCGTGATCAGCACGAAGCTCGCGGCCAGCAGGATCTCGAAGCCGACGAAGAGGTTGAACAGGTCCCCGGCGAGGAAGGCGTTCGTGACACCGGCGGTCAGCACCAGGTACGTCGGGTGGTAGATGCTCACCGGCGCGGTCTCCCCGGTCTCGCCCCGGCCCTGGCCGATCGAGTAGAGCAGCACGCACAGCGTCACCGCCGAGGAGACGAGCACCATCAGCGCCGCCAGCTGGTCCGCCACCAGCACGATGCCCACCGGCGCCGGCCAGCCGCCCACGTGCACCACCACCGGCCCGGACCCGTACGCCCGCACCAGCAGCACCGCCGCCACCACGAGGACGCTGGACAGGCACAGCACGCTGATCCACCGCTGCAACCCGGGCCGGCCGGACAGCAGGAGGGTGAGCGCCGCGCCGAGCAGCGGCACCACCACCGGCAGCGGAACGAGCGCGGTCACGAGGCGTCCCCCCGATGCAGCCGCCGCCGGGCCGGCTCCGGGTCCACCTGCTCCGGGTCGTCGTCCGGGCCCTCGCCGCCGTGGTCCGCAGTGGACACCTCGTTGCTCTCGGCGAGCCGGACGATCTGCCGGTCCTCCAGGTCGTCCTGCACCTCGTCGTCACCGCTGGTGTACCAGCTCCGGTAGGCGACGGCGAGCAGGAACGCGGTCAGCCCGAACGTGATCACCACGGCGGTGAGCACCATTGCCTGCGGCAGCGCGTCGCTCATCTCGCCCCGCGAGGTGGAACCGACGAGCGGCGCGGCGCCGGACCGCCCGCCGAGCAGGATGAGCAGGTTCACGCCGTTGCCGAGCATGATGATGCCGAGCAGGATCCGGGTCAGGCTGCGTTCCAGCAACAGCATGACGCCGGCGGCGACGAGCACCCCGACGGCCAGCACCAGCACCAGCGTCGGCCCGGCCGCACCCCTGTTCACTGAGCCACCTCTGTTCGCGACTGCGGGGCTCGCAAACCCGGCTCACTCCTCGCGCTCACGAGGGACCCTCCCGCTGGACCACCAGCCCGTGCCCCGCATCGCCCGCGGCCTCCACGTGCCGGTCGACCTCGGCGCCCAGGCTGCGCAGGATGTCCAGGATCAGCCCGACCACCACGAGATAGACGCCGACGTCGAAGAACAGCGACGTGACCAGGTAGAAGTCGCCGACCACAGGCAGCCACAGGTTGACCTTCACGCTCTGCAGCACCTGGCCGGTGAGCGCCAGGCCGAGGACGCCGCTGCCGACCGAGATGCCCAGACCCGCGCCGAGCACCGTGCCGGCACCGACCGGCGCCGCCTCGGCCAGCTCGTACCGGCCGCCGGCCAGGTAACGCAGGGCCAGCGCCAGCCCGGCCACGAGCCCGCCGGCGAAACCGCCGCCGGGCGCGTTGTGCCCGGAGAACAGCAGGAACAACGAGAAGATCAGTACGGTGTGGAAGATCAGCCGGGTGACCACCTCGAAGACGATCGAGCGCCGCCGTTCCGGCAGCGTCTGCCCGCCGCGCAGCCACACCGTGCGCCGGTCCCCGGCACGCAGCGCGGCCGGTGGCGGGCGGCGAGGGCGCGGCCCGGTGCGGGAACGCTCGTAGATCAGGCTGGCCACGCCGGTGGCGGTCACCACGAGCACCGAGATCTCCCCCATCGTGTCCCAGGCGCGGATGTCCACGAGCGTCACGTTCACGACGTTGCGGCCGTACCCCTGCGTGAGGGCCAGGTCCGGGAAGGCCGCGGAGATCGACGGCGCCCGCCGCGCCCCGGCCGCGACGAGCGCCAGACCGGCCATCACCACGCCGGCGGCGACCCCGATGCCGCGCCGCACCCAGCGGCTGCGGCGCAGCGGGCGGGCCGAGAAGCGCTCCGGCAGCCGCCGCAGCACCAGCACGAACACCGCGATCGTGGCGGTCTCCACCAGGAACTGGGTCAGCGCCACGTCCGGGGCGCCGTAGAGGACGAACATCATCGCGGTGCCGTAGCCGGTCACGCCGACGAGCAGCATCGCGGTGAGCCGGCGCCGCGCGCCCACCGCGAGCAGCGCGGCGACCGCGATCACCACGCAGACCACGAGCTGGGCCGGGTTGTCCCAGACCGCCAGGTCGACCCGCCACGGCGCGGTGGCGATCATCGCTCCCCCCGGCACGAACACCAGCGCGAGCAGCACGGTGCCGAGGTACTGCGGCAGGGAGCCGCGCTGGGTGGCGCCGGTGACCTCGATGGCGAGCCGGTCGAAGCCGTGCGTCACCCACTCGTACCCCTGGTTGCCGCCCACCGGCGAACGCAGCCGGGCCAGCGCGGACGCCAGCGGGCCGCGGACCAGGTGCAGCACCACGCCGCCGGCCAGCACGAGGGCGGACAGGCCGAGCGCCGCCGTCGGTCCGTGCCACAGCGCCAGGTGCTCCTCGACCGGCCCGAACAGCTCGGCGTACGGCTCGAACAGGCCGCTCAGCCACCCGGCGGCCGGACCGGCGACGAGCCCGGCCACGGCGAGCAGCGCCGGAGGTACGAACATCGCGGCGGGCGGCCGGGCCCACTCGGTGTCCGGCACGCCGGGCCGGGTGCCGAACGCGCCCCAGAGGAACCGGATGCTGTACGCGACGGTGAGCGCGCTGCCCACCACCAGCACGATCAGGACCAGCGGATCGCCGGTGAACGCGGCGAGCGCCGCCTCCTTCCCGACGAACCCGAGCAGCGGCGGCACCCCGGCCATCGAGGCGGCGGCCAGCGTGGCGACTGTGGCCAGCACCGGCGCGGCCCGGCCCAGCCCGGACAGCTCCCGCAGGTCACGGGTGCCGGCCTCGTGGTCGACGATGCCGACGACCAGGAACAGCGCCGCCTTGAACAGGGCGTGTGCCGCCAGCATCGCCACCCCGGCCAGCGCCGCCTTCGGGGTACCCGCCCCGAACACCACTGTGAGCAGGCCGAGCTGGCTGACCGTGCCGTACGCCAGCAGCAGCTTCAGGTCGGTCTGGCGCAGCGCCGCCCACCCGCCGATGACGAGCGTGACCAGTCCGGCGACCACTGTGACCGGCCGCCACCCGTCGACCGGGGCGAGCACCGGGCCGAGCAGTCCGATGAGGAAGATGCCGGCCTTCACCATCGCCGCCGCGTGCAGGTACGCGCTCACCGGCGTCGGTGCGGCCATCGCCACCGGCAGCCAGGCGTTGAACGGGAACACGGCGGACTTCGCCAGCGCCCCGGCGAGGATGAGCAGCACCGCGACGGTGAGGTACCCGCCGCCGGGCAGCGGCGCGGCCGCCACCGCCGACCACCGGTAGCCGCCGGCGTGGTGGCCGAGCAGCAGGAACCCGACGAGCATGGCCAGCCCGCCCAGCGTGGTCACGGTGAGCGCCTGCGCGGCGGCCCACCGGCTGGACCGGCGTTCGGTGCTGTGCCCGATGAGCAGGTAGGAGAAGACGGTGGTCAGCTCCCAGAAGACGTAGAGCAGCAGGAGGTCGTCGGAGACGACGAGGCCGAGCATCGCCCCGGCGAAGGCGACCATGACGGCGGCGAACCGGGCCAGCCCGGTCGACCCGGGCGGGAAGTAGCGGGCGGAGTAGACCAGCACCAGCGCGCCGACGCCGCCGACGAGCAGCAGCATCAGCCAGGACAGCGTCGTGACCCGCAGCGCCACGTCGAGCTGGAGCTGCGAGATCCAGGGGTACGTCTCGACGACCGCGCCGCCGTCGCGTACCGCACCGGTGTGCGCCGCCGCCCAGACCGCTGTGGCGGCCGGGGCGAGCGCGAGCAGCAGGCAGGCGCGCGGACCCCACCGGCGGACCAGCAGCGGGGCGAGCAGGGCCGCCACCAGGTGCACGATCAGCAGGACGAGCACGCGTACTCCCGGTCGAGGTGACAGCGCGCGAACACGCTGGTGTCACAACCGATCACACGCCACAGAGGCACCGAACCGGGCCGTTTTCTCCAAAACCCACCCATATCCCCAGCCCTCACCGCCCGCCACAGGCTCCCCACCCACTCCTCCCCCCGGCGGTGATCAAGGAGTTTGTGTCCGTCGGCGCGCCTGATCCGCCTGCAAACTCCTTGATCACCGGAGTGGGGCGCGGGAGGGCCGGGGGTGGGGCGCGGGAGGGCGGCGGGGTGGGGTCAGGGGGTGGGGTTGGGGGTGGCCAGCTGGTGGGCGGCGCGGTCGACGGCGCGCTGGGCGGCGGCCAGGGAGCGCAGTGGCAGCCGGGCGTCGCGGCTCTCCCGGCGCTGGACGAAGTAGTGCACAGCGGCCCGGACCCGGGCCCGGTCGGCGGCGCTGGACCGGGCGGTGGCCAGGATCATCTCGCGCAGCCGTGCGGCCAGTTCCTCGGCCAGCTCCAGATCGGGGCCGTGCAGACCGGCGCGCAGCACGGCCAGGCGACTGTCGACCTTACGGATGAGCACGTCGGTTCCCGGCCCCAGGACTCGTTCCTCGACGGTCATCCACGCCTCCACCCCACGCCGCATCGCGAGTGAAGTTACTTTATGTTGCAGCCCACAAGCAAGCAGTTAAGTAAGACTTAACGGAATAATCGCCCATTCCATTCTTCGACCGCTGTGCGCGGGACGCAACGGTCCGGCGGCGGGCCGGATGTCACACCCGCGCGGCAGGATGGGTGCGTGGCGGACGAGGTGACCCCGTCAAGCAGGTCAGGCGGGTCAGGCAGGTCAGACGGGGTGCTGGCACAGTTCGGCGCGGCGACCCGGGAGTGGTTCACCGCGGCGTTCGCCGCGCCCACCCCGGCCCAGGAGGGCGCCTGGCGCTCGGTGGCCGCCGCACGCAACGCCCTTGTCGTCGCGCCGACCGGCTCCGGCAAGACGCTCGCGGCGTTCCTCTGGTCGCTCGACCGGCTCGCCAAGGAGCCGCCGCCGGCCGACCTCCGGCGCCGGTGCCGGGTGCTCTACGTCAGCCCGCTCAAGGCGCTCGCCGTCGACGTGGAACGCAACCTGCGCGCCCCGCTCACCGGCATCCGCCAGGCCGCCTCCCGGCTCGGCCTGGCCCCGCCGGACATCACCGTCGGGATGCGTACCGGCGACACCCCGGCCGACGAGCGCCGGGCCTTCGCCCGCACCCCGCCGGACATCCTCATCACCACGCCCGAGTCGCTGTTCCTGCTGCTCACCTCCGCCGCCCGCGACTCGCTGCGCGGCGTCGACACGGTGATCGTGGACGAGGTGCACGCGGTGGCCGGCACCAAGCGCGGCGCCCACCTGGCGCTGTCCCTGGAGCGGCTCGACGCGCTGCTGGAACGGCCCGCGCAACGGATCGGCCTGTCCGCCACCGTCCGGCCGATCGACGTGTGCGCCCGCTTCCTCGGCGGCGCGCGCCCGGTCGACGTGGTGCAGCCGCCGGCCGACAAGACCATCGAGGTCAGCGTCCAGGTCCCGGTGGAGGACATGACCCGCCTCGACGAGCAGGAGCCGCCGGAGGACGACCTGGGCGGCCTCGCCCCCCGCCGTGCCTCGATCTGGCCGGCCGTCGAGGAGCGGGTGTTCGCGCTGATCCGCGCGCACCGGTCCACCATCGTGTTCACCAACTCCCGGCGCAGCGCCGAACGGCTCTGCGCCCGGCTCAACGAGCTGGCCGCCGAGGAGATCGAGGCGGCGTCCGCCCCGGAGGGCAGCCGCGTGGCCCGGGGCGGGGAGCCGGTGCGCGTATCCGATCTGCTGCCCGGCGCCGACGGCCCGCCGCCCGGTGCCGGGCCCGGGCCGGTGCGGGCGCCTCGGCAGCCGGCGGAGGTGATGGCGCAGGCCGGCGCGGCGGCCGGTGCGCCGGCGGTGATCGCCCGGGCGCACCACGGCAGCGTCTCCCGGGAGGAGCGCAAGCAGATCGAGGAGGCGCTGAAATCCGGCCGGCTGCCCGCCGTGGTCGCCACGTCCAGTCTGGAGCTGGGCATCGACATGGGTGCCGTCGACCTGGTGGTGCAGATCGAGGCGCCGCCGAGTGTGGCCGCCGGGCTGCAACGGGTCGGGCGGGCCGGGCACCAGGTCGGCGCGGTCTCGCGCGGCGTCGTCTTCCCCAAGCACCGGGGCGACCTGCTCTCCTGCACAGTGGTGGCCGAGCGGATGGGTGCCGGGGCGATCGAGGAGCTGCACTACCCGCGCAACCCGCTCGACGTGCTGGCCCAGCAGATCGTCGCGATGGTGGCGCTGGAGCCGTGGCGGCTCGGCGACCTGGCGGTGCTGGTCCGGCGGGCGGCGCCGTTCGCGGAGCTGCCCGACTCGGCGCTGCACGCGGTGCTCGACATGCTCTCCGGGCGCTACCCGTCCACCGCGTTCGCCGAGTTGCGCCCGCGGCTGGTCTGGGACCGCGCCACCGACGTGCTGACCGGCCGGCCCGGCGCGCAGCGGCTCGCCGTGACCAGCGGCGGCACCATCCCCGACCGGGGCCTGTTCGGCGTCTTCCTGGCCGGCGCGGAGCGGGCGGCGCGGGTCGGTGAGCTGGACGAGGAAATGGTCTACGAGTCCCGGGTGGGTGACGTGTTCCTGCTCGGCTCGTCGTCCTGGCGGATCGAGGAGATCACCCCCGACCGGGTGCTCGTCTCCCCCGCACCCGGGCAGGCGGCCCGGATGCCGTTCTGGAAGGGCGACCAACTCGGCCGCCCGGTCGAGCTGGGGCGGGCGATCGGCGCCCGGGTCCGGGCGCTGCTGCGGCAGTCCGACGCCGACGCGGTGGCGGCGCTGCGGGCCGGCGGGCTCGACGACTGGGCCGCCGGCAACCTGATGAACTACCTGCGCGAGCAGAAGGCGGCCACCCGGTCGCTGCCGGACGACCGGACGGTGGTGGTCGAGCGGTTCCGCGACGAGCTGGGCGACTGGCGGCTCGCCGTGCACTCGGTCCTCGGCGCGCGCGTCAACGGGCCGTGGGCGCTGGCGATCGGCCGCCGGCTGGCCGAGCGGTACGGCGTGGACGCCCAGGTCATGCCCTCCGACGACGGCATCGTGGTGCGCCTGCCGGACACCGCGGACACACCACCCGGCGCCGACGTGGTCGTCTTCGAGCCGGACGAGATCACCCAGCTGGTCGAGGAGTCGGTGGGCACGTCGGCGCTGTTCGCGTCCCGGTTCCGCGAGTGCGCGGCCCGGTCGCTGCTGCTGCCCCGGCGCGACACCCGGCGGCGGCAGCCGCTGTGGCAGCAACGCCAGCGCGCCGCGCAGCTGCTCGACGTGGCCCGCGAGTACGCCGACTTCCCGGTCACGCTGGAGGCCGCCCGCGAGTGTCTTCAGGACGTCTTCGACCAGCCCGCCCTGGCCGGGCTGATGCGCGACCTGGCCTCCCGCAAGGTACGCCTGGTCGAGGTGGAGTCCGAGCGCCCGTCGCCGTTCGCGCGGTCGCTGCTGTTCGGGTACGTCGGCGCGTTCCTCTACGAGGGCGACGCCCCGCTGGCCGAGCGGCGGGCCGCCGCGCTGGCGCTCGACTCCGGCCTGCTCGGCGAGCTGCTCGGCCGGGTCGACCTGCGGGAACTGCTCGACCCGGAGGTGCTCGCCGAGACCGCGCGCCAACTGCGCTGGCGCACCGAGCAGCGGCGGCCCCGCGACCCGGAGGACGTGGTCGAGCTGCTGCGCGTGGTCGGCGACCTGAGCGGCGCCGAGCTAGCCGAGCGCGGCGTGCCGGAGTCGTGGACCGACGAGCTGGCGGCGGCCCGGCGGGTGCTGCGCGTCCGTATCGCCGGGGAGGATCGGTGGGTGGTGGTCGAGGACGCCGCCCGGCTGCGCGACGCGCTCGGGGTGGCGCTGCCCGTCGGCGTCGCCGAGGCATACCTCGCACCGGTGGCCGATCCGCTCGCCGACCTGGTCGCCCGGTACGCCCGCACGCACGGCCCGTTCGCGGCCGCCACCTGCGCGGCCCGGTTCGGGCTCGGCGTGTTCGTGGTGGAGCAGGCACTGCGGCGGCTCGCCGCGACCGGCCGGGTGGTCTCCGGCGAGTTCGCCCCGGACACGGTGGGCACCCAGTGGTGCGACGCCGAGGTGCTGCGCCTGCTGCGCCGCCGCTCGCTCGCCGCCCTGCGCCGGGAGATCGAACCGGTGCCGCCGCGCGCGCTCGCCGCGTTCCTGCCCCGCTGGCAGCAGGTCGGCTCGTCGGCCCGGGGCGTCGAGGCGGTCGCCGCCACCGTCGAGCAGTTGCAGGGCGTGAGCGTGCCGGCGTCCGCCCTGGAACGCCTGGTGCTGCCCGCCCGGGTGGCCGACTACTCCCCCGCCCAGCTCGACGAGCTGTGCGCCGGCGGGGAGGTGGTGTGGGCCGGCGCGGGCGCGATCTCCGGCGGCGACGGGTGGGTGGCGCTCGCGTACGCCGACGTCGCGCCGCTGCTGCTCCCGCCGCCGGACGAGGCACTGACGCTCACCCCGCTGCACGAGTCGGTGCTCGACGCGCTCGCCGACGGGCAGGCGCTGTTCTTCCGCTCGCTGTCCGACCGCATCGGCGCCACCGACGACGCCGCCCTGTCCGGCGCGGTGTGGGATCTGGTGTGGGCCGGTCACCTCACGAACGACACGCTCGCACCGCTGCGGGCCGCGCTGGGCGCGGGCGGGGCGCACCGCTCCCGGCCCTCGGCGCCGCGCACCCGCTACCGCCGTCCCGGCCGGGTGGCGCTGCCCAGCCGGAGCGGTCCGCCCACGATGGCCGGGCGCTGGTCCCGGCTGCCCGAACGCGACAGCGACCCCACCCGCCGCGCCGCCGCCCTGGCCGACCTGCTGCTGGAACGGCACGGCGTGGTGACCCGGGGCGCGGTCGTGGCCGAGCAGGTCACCGGCGGTTTCGCCGGGGTCTACCCGGTGCTGTCCGCGATGGAGGAACGCGGGGCGGCCCGGCGCGGCTACTTCGTCGAAGGGCTCGGCGCGGCGCAGTTCGCGGTGCCGGGCGCGGTGGACCGCATCCGGGCGCTCGCCGACGACACCCAGGGCCGGGGCGGGCCGACGGTAGTGCTCGCGGCCACCGACCCGGCGAACCCGTACGGCGCGGCGCTGCCCTGGCCGGAACGAGTCGTCGACTCCGGCGACGGCGCGGCACCGGCCACCGGCCACCGGGCCGGGCGCAAGGCGGGCGCGCTCGTCGTGCTCGTCGGCGGCGACCTGGTGCTCTACGTCGAGCGGGGCGGCCGGACGATCCTGTCCTTCACCGACGACACCGACACGCTCGGCGCGGCCGGCAAGGCACTCGCCGACGCGGTGCACTCCGGTGCGCTCGGCGCGATCTCGGTGGAACGCGCCGACGGCGAGGCCGTGCACGCGTCCCCGCTGCGCGACGCGCTGACCGCCGCCGGTTTCCGCGCCACCCCGCGCGGCCTGCGCCTGCGCGGCTGACCGCCGGTGGTTCCGGGGAGCGGGAACGTAGGGTGTGCCGGTGGCCTCGATCTCGCTGACCACCGACTACGGGCTCTCCGACGGGTTCGTGGCGGCGTGCCATGGCGTGCTGGCCCGGCTCGCCCCGGCCGTCCGGGTGATCGACGTGACGCACCTGATCCCACCGGCCGACGTACGCCGGGGCGCGGCGGTGCTCGCGCAGACAGTGCCGTACCTGCCGTGGGGCGTGCACGTGGCGGTGGTCGATCCGGGTGTCGGCACGACGCGGCGCGGGATCGCGCTCGCCGCGCCCGGCGGGCTGCTGGTCGGGCCGGACAACGGGCTGCTGATCCCGGCCGCGGAGGCGCTCGGCGGGGTGACCGACGCGGTGGAGCTGACCAATCCGGACTGGCTCGGCCCGGTCGTGTCCCGCACGTTCCACGGGCGGGACGTGTTCGCGCCGGTGGCCGCTCGGCTGGCGCTCGGCGCGTCGCCGGCCGAGGCGGGACCGGCAGTCCACCCGGGCACGCTGGTCCGGCTGCCGGACCCAGTGGTACGCGCGGAGCCCGGCGGCTTCAGCGCCGAGGTGCTGACCGTCGACCACTTCGGCAACGTCCAGCTCGCCGCGCCGGGCACGCTGCTCGACGGCCTGCCGTCCCGGGTGCTGGTGAACGGCCACGAGGCGGTCCACGGCCGCACGTTCGGCGACGCTGACCCCGGCGCCCTGGTGGTCTACGTCGACTCGGCCGGCCAGGTCGCGGTAGCGGTGAACACCGGCCGAGCCGCCGACACCCTCCACGCCACCCCAGGCGCCCTGGTCACCATCACCCGTCTCCCCCGCGATCTTGCAGTTGGTGCCCCGGCATAACGGGCGAATGCCCCCGGGGCAGGGCCGAAACTGCAAGATCGCGGAGGAAAGCCCTCGGGAGGGCGCCGCTCAGCAGCGGGGGACTGTGCCGCCGTAGATCGAGGACAGGTACGCGTGGCTGACGTAGTTGCCGCCGACCAGGCGGTACCACCTCGTCGTCGTGCGGTACGTGCCGGCGATGCGCTGCCCGGTCACGTAGCACTGCACCGGCACGTGGGCGTACGTGGCGGCCAGCCCCCGGCTCGCGTACGAGGTGCTCGCCCCGGCGCGCAGGTTCAGCGGCCCGGAGCCGACCACCGCCCGCGCCCCGCCGCCGGTCCACAGCAGCGTCACGTCCACCCACGCGTTGTCGGTGAGCCGCAGCCCGTCCCAGAACGTGCCGTCGGCCAGGTCCAGCCCGGCCGGGTTGCGGACGGTACGGCCGAACTGGTCGCGCCCGCCGTTGTAGCCGTTCTGGTACGCCGCCTGCGCCTCCGGCAACCCGCGCGGCAGGTCCTTCCAGTTCTCCCGGATCGACGCCGGGTTCCACCAGTCGTCCCGGGTGTACCAGGGCCCGACGTCCCAGACCGGGGCGTACTCGCAGCGGCTGCCGCTCGTCGTGCAGACCTTTACCGTGTAGTCACCGGTGTTTCGCGGGGACAGGCCGCGCCGGGTTGGCAGCGCCGCGAAGTGGTCCCGGGTGGCCACTGTGTGCCCGTTGGCGGTGGTGCCGCCGACCAGGCCGATCCGGGTGGCGTACACCCGGTAGGTGAGCGCGGCGGCCGGCTGGACCGCTGTGGTGGTGACCCGGTCGGCGGCCAGGGTCAGACCGGTCACTGTGGCGTCCGACGCGGCGTCGCGGGTGGTCAGCACGACGCGCGCCTGGACCCGGCTGACCGGCTGGTCGAAGACCGCCTCGGCGCCGTCGCGCCACTCGGTCCAGCCACGGGCACGCCAGCCGCGCACCTGGGCCACCGCCGTACCCCCGTCGCCGGTGCGGGCGGCGAGCTGTGCGCGTACCCGGGTCGCGGGTTTCTCCAGGGCGCGCGGCGCGGAGAGCAGGATGCCCTCGGCGAGCGGTCCGGCGACGGCGGCCGGGCGGGTGCGGACGGTGGGCCGCGGGTCGGCCAGCCGCAGGCGGCCGGACCGCCAGGCGACGTTGACGTCGTCGCCGCCGGCCACGGCGAGGTCGACGGACCAGCGTTCGGGACCGGCGGCGCGGGACGGCGCGGCGGTGGGCGGGGGCGCGGCCGGCGCGGGCGTGCCGGGCAGTCCGGCGGCCACGGTGAGCAGGGCGGTCAGGGCGGTCAGGGCGACGACGGTACGACGTCGTGAATGTGCCATGGGCATCTCCTCAGAACCCCCTGATCCTGGCGTTTCCGCAGATCAAGTGGAACCTCAGTACAAATAGCGACACATGCGAATTCCGCTCGGTAGGGGACAATGGCGGGGTGCCCGAAGGCGACACCGTCTGGAACACCGCGCGCGTCCTGCAACGCGCGCTGGCCGGGGCCCGGCTCACCGGGTCCGACTTCCGTGTGCCACAGCTCGCCACCACCGACCTGACCGGCTGGACCGTGCGCGAGTCGGCGAGCCGGGGCAAGCACCTGCTGCTGCGCCTGACCGGCACCGACGCCGAGCCCTGGACGCTGCACTCGCATCTGCGGATGGACGGCGCCTGGCGGGCGTACGCCCCGGGTGAGCGCTGGACCGCGCGGCCGGCGCACCTGATCCGGGTGGTGCTCCGCTCCCCCGCCGCGGTCGCCGTCGGCTACCACCTGCACGAGCTGGCGCTGGTGCCGACCGCCGACGAGGAGTCGCTCGTCGGCCACCTCGGCCCGGACCTGCTCGGCCCGGACTGGGACGCCGACGAGGCGGTCCGCCGGCTCGCCGCCGACCCCGACCGCACCATCGGCGAGGCGCTGCTCGACCAGCGCAACCTGGCTGGGGTGGGCAACCTCTACAAGTGCGAGGTGCTGTTCCTGCGCGGCGTGTCGCCGTGGACGCCGGTCGGCGCGGTGCCGGACCTGCCCGGCACCGTCGCGCTGGCCCAGCGGCTGCTCGCGGCCAACCGGGGCCGGTGGACGCAGAGCACCACAGGCGTGTTGCACCGGGGCGGCACCAGCTACGTCTACGGCCGCCGGACCCAGCCGTGCCGCCGCTGCGGGACCGCCATCCGCAAGGAGGAACTGGGCGAACGGGTCACCTACTGGTGTCCGTCCTGCCAGCCCGGCGTGGAACTTCCACGAAACGCCGAAGATCAGTCGAGATAGGGACGATTGGGTACTTCCCCCTCACCCCTCTGACATCGCATGCTGCGGTGGACCGCTCACGGATCGTCAGCAGCGCGTACGCCCGCCACGCCGGGGTGTCGGCCGGCGCGCCCCGACCCCGGGGAGAGCCATGGTGCTGTTCCGCCGCAGCCGGCCCGGACGCCCGGACCACGCCGCCGCCGTCGTCGTCGCCGAGGAGACCGCGCCGGCCGGTCCCGTCGCGCCCACCGTTCCCCCCGCTCGCGGGCACGACGAAGCCGCTCGCGGGCACGACGAGGAACCGACCGGCGGGCCGGCGCCGGCGCGCCTGGACCCGGCCGACGTCCCGCGCCTGTTCGGCCCGGTGCCGAACACCGCCGCCAGCCCGCTGCCCACGCTCGACCCGGACGGCCGCCCGGTACCAGGCACCGGCATCCGCAAGTTCGTCGACCCGCTGCCGCTACCAGGGCAGCCGGCCACCGCCGGGCTCGGCGCCCGCCTGCCGGTCGCCGTCCCGGACACCATCACCTGGCCGGGCTGCGACTACTACGAGATCGGCCTCCAGGAGTACGCGCAGCGTCTGCACCGCGACCTGCCCGCCACCCGGCTGCGCGGCTACCGCCAGCTCAACCTGGGCACCGACACCTCCGGGCACAACACGGTCAGCCCGCCCGGCCGCCCCTGGCACCTCGGCCCGATGATCGTGGCCCGGCGGGGCCGCCCGGTCCGGATCAAGTTCATCAACCAGCTTCCCACCGGCCGGGCCGGGGAGCTGTTCCTGCCTGTCGACGAGACGGTCGACGGCGCCGGCGCCGGGCCGCTCGACGGTCCCGCGCCGTACCCGCAGAACCGGGCCGTACCGCACCTGTCCGGCGCGCAGACCGGGTGGATCAGCGCCGGCAACCCGTGGCAGTGGGTCACCCCGGCCGGCGAGATCACCCCGTACCCGGTGGGTGTGGGTGTGACGCCGGTGCCGGACATGCCGCCGCCCGGTGCGGGCGCCACCACGCTGTACTTCCCGAACGAGCAGAGCGGCCGGCTGATGTGGCTGCACGACAACACGCTCGGCCTGTCCCGGCTCACCGTCTACTCCGGGCAGATCGCGCTCTACCTGCTCACCGACCCGGCCGAGGAACGGCTCGTCGAGGACGGCGTGCTGCCCGCCGAGCAGTTCCCGCTGGTGATCGAGGACAAGACGTTCGTACCGGACGACGCGCAGCTCGCCGCCCAGGACCCCACCTGGGACCGGGACCGCTGGGGCGCCAAGGGCAGCCTCTGGCACCCGCACGTCTACCAGCCCCGGCAGAACCCGTACCGGCTCACCGGCACCAACCCGACCGGGCGCTGGGACTACGGGCCGTGGACCCACGACCCGGACGGTGGCGCCAGCCCGTGGGTCGCCCCGGTGCCGAACCCGCACCACGACCCGGACACCGACACCGACGAGCCGCCGCTGGCACCCGGTGTGCCGCACCCGTCGGCGGTCCCCGAGGCGTACGGGGACACCCCGCTCGTCAACGGCGTGGCCTACCCGTACCTGGAGGTCGCGCCGCGGGCGTACCGGTTCCGGATCCTCAACGCCTGCGCGGACCGGGCGCTCAACCTCCAGCTCTACCGGGCCGCCTCCGACGCGCCGATGTGGGGCGAGGACGGCAGCCCCGGCGACCCGGGCGCCGGTGAGGTGCCGATGGTCGAGGCGGTACACGCACCGGGACGGCCGGCGTACTGGCCGGCCGACGGGCGCGACGGCGGCGTACCCGACCCGGCCGCCGCCGGACCCGAGATGATCCAGATCGGCAACGAGGGCGGCCTGCTCCCCGCCCCCGTCGTGCTGACCAACCGGCCGGTGGACTACCGGTACGACAGGCAGGACCCGACGGTGCTCAACGTGGACGGCCACACGCTGCTGCTCGCCCCCGGCGAGCGGGCCGACGTGGTGGTGGACTTCTCCACGGTGCCGCCGGGCAGCACGCTGATCCTCTACAACGACTGCCCCGCGCCGCTGCCCCGGTTCGATCCGCGCCACGACCACCACACCGGCGCGCCGGACCGGACCGCCGCCGGTGGCCTGCCCCCGACCCGGCCCGGGTACGGCCCGAACACCCGTACACTGCTCCAGATCCGGGTCACCGGCACCCCGGCGCAGCCGTACGACACGCGCCGCCTGGCCGACCGGCTCCCGGGGGCGTACGCGCGCAGCCAGCCGCCGCCGATCGTGCCGCAACCGGCGTACGACACCGCGATCGGCACCTCCACCCCGCGCCCGACGCTCGTCCCGGCGCGGGCCGCCTCGGTCACGTTCACCCCGGCCGGCGCGACCGCCCCGGTCACGTTGCCGCTGGCGGTGAAGTCGGTCGGGCAGGTGTTCGAGCCCCGGCACGGTCGCGCGGTGGGACGGCTCGGCGTCGGCCACCCGGTCAGCGGACCGCTCGCGCCGGCCACCCTGCCGCTGGGACCGGCCGACCCGGCCACCGAGGTGCTGCACGCCACCGACCCGGCAGTGGCGGTCGGTGCGCCCGGTGACGGCACGCAGCTCTGGCGGATCGTCGGTGACGCCCCGCGCACCCATCCCGTGCACATCGAGGGCTGCGACGTGCAGGTGGTCAACCGGGTCGGCTGGGACGGCACGGTCCGCCCGCCGGACCCCGGCGAGCTGGGCTGGAAGGACACCGTCCGGGTCAACCCCCGGGAGGACGTCGTGGTGGCGCTGCGTCCCGTACCGCCCGCCCTGCCGTTCAAGATCGGCGACAGCGTACGGCTGCTCGACCCGACCCGCCCGGCCGGCGTACGGCTCGACGCCGGCCCGGTCAGCCCGGTCGACGGCCGCCCCGCGGTGGTGGTCAACCAGATGGTCAACCTCGGCTGGGAGTACCGCTGGCAGACCCGCTCGGCCGGACTACGCGACCAGGGCATGAGCCGCCCGCTGGTCCTGCGCGTCGCGCCCAAGGCACCGACCGGGCTCGGCGCCACCCCGGCGCCCGGCGGCGCCACCGCGCTGCCCGCCATCGCGCTGACCTGGACCGGCAACGGCAGCCGGCCCGTGCCCACCAGCCACCGGCTGCAACGCGCCACCGACAACGCCTTCACCGCCGGGCTGACCGAGATCACCGTGGCCGCCACCGCCACCCGCTACACCGACGCCACAGTCACCCCCGGCGTCACCTACCACTACCGGATCCGGGCCGAGAACGCGGTGAGCTGCTCGTCCTGGTCGAACGCCGTACCGGCGGCGGTGCACCTGGCCGCGCCGACCCGGCTGACCGCGGTGCTGCCGCCGAACGCGCCACTGCGGGTGGCGCTGCGCTGGGCCAACCACTCCTTCGCGACGGGGGTGGACGTGCAGCGGGCCACCAACCCCACGTTCACCAGCGGCCCGGGCACCACTGCCATCGCCGTGGGCGAGGCCCACGTGGACCCGGCGGTCGCACCGGACACCACGTACTACTACCGGATACGCACGACGTACCTGGGTGCCGCCTCCCCCTGGTCGACGGTGGCCGCGGTGACCACCCCGGCCCGGCCGGCCGCACCGACCGGGGTGAGCGTCACCACGAGCGCGTCCGGGCCGGACACGGCCACCGTGACGGTGAGCTGGTCGGCGCAGACGCCGGCCGGACCGGGTGCCGGGTTCATCGTGCAGCGCGCCACCGACGCCGCCTTCACGCGCGAACCGGCGACCTTCCACGTCACCGGCCGAGGCTTCACGAACACCGGCCTCGCGCGCGGGGTCACCTACCACTACCGGGTACGCGCGACGAACGTCGTGGGCACGTCCCCGTGGACTCCCCCCACCACCAAAACCACCCCCACCTGACCCCGCGCCTTCAGGGTCGATCATGAAGTTGGGGAGGTTCCAGAGGGGCGGGGCGGGACTCGCCGTCAGGGGGCTCGGAGGGGGGTTCTGAGTTCGGCCAGGGCGGAGGCTACGCCGTGCAGCAGGTCGGTGGCCTCGGTCAGGCGCGCGGCGGACGGGTGCTCGGTGTTCGGACGGGCGTCCTCGGCCACGTAACCGGCCGCTGCCACCACCAGGCGCTCGTACGCGGCCACCCCGTCCTCCAACTGCGCCACCAGCGAGGCGTGCACCTCGTTCAGCGGGCTCTGCGGGGTCAGCTTCGCCGCGCGTTCCACGCCCGCCACCCGGTTCGCCAGCTCGCGCAGGGACCGGTCCGCCTCGGCCGCCTCCCGTACCGCCGGCTCGGCCAGCCCGGTCAGCCGCCCGGCCAGCCCGGCCAGGGTGAGCGCGGCCCGGTCCAGCCGGGCCCACGGCTCGGCCGCGGCGGTGCCGCGCAACGCGAGGCGGGAGCGGACCCGGCGTGCCTCGGCCAGGACGCCCGGCCCGACGGGCAGCCGCTCGACGGCGGCGACCAGCCGGGCGCGAGAGCGGGCCGCGGCCTCGGCCGGGTCGAGTGCGGGCGGGGCTGGCACGGCGGCCAGCGCGCGGTGGTCGGCCCAACGCCAGACGGCCACCGCAATCGCGCTGCCCGCGGCGCCGGCCCAGGCCGCGTCCGGCAGGCCCAGTCCGGCGTACGGGGTCAGCACCGCGGCGGCACCGCCGAGCCCTCCGGCCAGCACGCTCCACCGTCGCGCCGAGTTGCGCAGTCTGCGCAGCCTACGGAAGTGCCGGGCCCGTTCGTCCGCCATGGTGTCCGCCCCTTCCGTCAGCTGGTCGTGGTCTCCCCGGTGCCACGATCCCGGCTCATGCTGGCCCGGATCTCGTCGAGCCGGGCGGTGGCGGCCGGGTCGGTCGGCTGTCCCACCGCCGGGGTCTCGTGCCGGGCACCGAGCTGCTCGCCGGCCATGCTCGACCGGATCTGCTCCAGTCTCGCCGATCCGGACGAGTCGAGGGTCGCCTTCTGGATCTCCAGCATCCGGCCCTCGACCGAGTTGCCGGCCAGCTCGGCCCGGCCCATGGCGGTGGCGTAGCGGCGCTCGATCCGATCGCGGACCTCGTCCAGCGACGGGGTGCTGGCGGGCGCGGTGAGCGACGACATCGACTCCAGCGAGCGGGCCACGCTCTCCTGCATCTTGGCCTGCTCCAGCTGGCTGAGCAGCTTGGTGCGCTCGGCCAGCTTCTGCTGGAGGATCATCGAGTTGTTCTCGACCGCCTTGCGGGCCTGCGCGGCCGCGCCCAGCGCCTGGTCGTGCAGCGTCTTGAGGTCTTCCAGCGCCTGCTCGGCGGAGACCAGCTGGGTGGCGAGCATCTGGGCGGACTGCTCGTAGCGCCCCGCCTCGGTCTCGTCTCCCTTGCCGCGGGCCTGGTCGGCCAGCACCAGCGCCTGCCGCGCGTTGCCCTGGAGCTGTTCCACCTCGGTCATCTGCCGGGACAGCTTCATCTCCAGCTGGCGCTGGTTGCCGATCACCGCCGCCGCCTGCTGGACCAGCGCCTGGTGCTGGCGCTGCGCCTCCTCGACGGCCTGCTGGATCTGCACCTTCGGATCCGCGTGCTCGTCGATCTTCGCGCCGAAGAGCGCCATCAGGTACTTCCAACCCTTGACGAACGGGTTAGCCATCTCCGCCTCGTCCCCTCAGTAGCGTCGCGTCTACATCGTTCCAGCCGGACGCCACTCCGGCACCCGTACGCTCCTGATCAACAGTACGACGCGGACGCCAGCACTGCCCACGGCGCGGCAGCCGGGTCAGGCGGCGCAGACCACGTCCCGCTCGGCGGGGCGTACCCGGGTGCTGCGCAGCGTGGCCTTGAGTGGCGAGTCCTGCCGGACCTGGACGGCCACGGCGCCGTCGGAGGTGACCTGCCGGACCCCACGGTTGGTGGTCTTGCGCACGGCGGGCCCGGCCACCGCTGCCGGCTCGACCCGCTCGTCGGCCACCGGCACCAGCACGCCGGGCATCTGCTCGGCCAGGGCGACCGTGTCGCTCACCTCGCGCAGCAGCTCGGACAGGCGGGCGCCGAGCGCGTCGCAGATCGCCGCCAGCAGCTCGCTGGAGGGTTCCTTCTGGCCGCGTTCGATCTCGGAGAGGTAGCCGAGGCTGACGTTGGCGGCGGAGGAGACCTCGCGGAGGGTGCGGTGCTGCCCTTGCCTGCGCGCCCGCAGCGCGTCACCGATCACCCGGCGTAGCAGGACCATCGCACCTCCCCCTGAACGGGACCACCATGCCCGGCGACCGTGCCGGGCCGGACGCGGCGGACCGCTCCGGCGCCGACGGCGACCGCCGAAGCCTTCCCGCAACCGTACCCGTTGGTCGCCACGACGACATCCCACCCCGCCTCTGAAATCCGGGCGGACCGGCCCGCCCGGCGGTCCCGCCGCCGGGTGTGTCGGCACCTCGCCGGCTCACCGGCGGCCGGCCCCCGCCGCCTGCGCGGCGTCGGTGCCCTCGGGGAGGTCGATACGGTCGGCGAGCAGGCGCAGCGCCTCGATCACCGCGGCCGAGCGGATGTGGTCGCGGCCGCCGTCGATGTCGAGCCGGCGCACCTCGGTGCCGTCCGGCCCGGCGACCGCCACGTAGACCAGGCCGACCGGCTTGCCGTCCTGCGGCTCAGGCCCGGCCACACCGGTGGTGGCCAGGCCCCAGTCCGCACCGCACCGCCGCCGTCCGCCCTCGGCGAGGGCCACCGCCACGTCCGGGTCGACCGGGCCGCGGTCGGCCAGCAGGTCCTCCGGTACGCCGGCGAGCGTCGCCTTGAGTTCGGTGGCGTAGACCACCATGCCGCCCCGGTAGATCGAGCTGACGCCGGCGATCTCCACGATCGCGGCGGCCAGCAGCCCGCCGGTCAGCGACTCGACGGTGGCCAGGGTCTGGCCGCACTCGTGCAGGCGGTGCACCACGGCGGCCGCCGGGCTGCCGGCGGGCCGCTGGTCTCTCGCGTCGGTGTCCATGCCCGCCCCCATTTCCCGCCCCACGCCGGCTTACTCGCCCGCCGCCCGGATCGACGGATCGGTCACCCGGATCGACGGATCCGCCGACCGGTTCGAACGGATCAACGGGCCGGGCGACGCAGCCGCAACGCCTGGGCGATGTAGTCGAACCCGGTGACCACGGTGACCACCACCGCCGCTCCCATGATCCACGGCCCGATCGCGGCCGCCGCCTCCGGCATCGGCCAGAGGTACCAGGTGATGGCCAGGATCTGCAGCGCGGTCTTGACCTTGCCGCCCCGGCTGGCCGCGATCACCCCGTGCCGGATCACCCAGAACCGCAGGCCGGTGATGCCCAGCTCGCGGGCCAGGATCACCACAGTCACCCACCACGGCAGCCGGTCGTAGAAGGAGAGCAGCACCAGCGCGGCGCCGGTGAGCGCCTTGTCGGCGATCGGGTCGGCGACCTTGCCCAGCGAGGTGACCAGGTCGTACCGGCGGGCGATCCAGCCGTCGACCAGGTCGGTCGCGGAGGCCACCACGAAGATCAGGCAGGCCGTCATTCGCCAGCCCGCGTGACTCATGCCGGAGGCGATCACGGTGGCCGTGAAGACCGGCACCAGCATCAGTCGCGCGCCGGTGAGCACGTTCGCCGCGTTGAGCAGCGGTACGGGGGCAGCCGCCGTCGACTCCGCCCCCGTCATGTCCCGCATCGCCCCACGTGGCTTCCCCGCTCCATCAGGGCCCGCCGTCACCGTACCGCGCCGGGCGCCGCCGAGATCATCTCATCCGGCACGGCGACCAGGTCGACGCCCTCGGTCGCCGTCACCGTGGCACGGACCAGGTCACCGGGGCGCAGCGCGGCCAGATCGACGCCGCCGCCGACCGGCGCGACGAGCGTGGTCGAGCCGTCGACCTCGGGCGCCTGGTGGGCGGCCCGGCCCTCCACCACGCCGTCGGCGGTGGAGTCGACGAGCACCTCCACCGTCGCGCCGAGGCGCTCCTCGGCGCGCTGCGAGCAGAGTTCGTCGGCCAGGGCGCTGAGCTTGTCGTACCGCCGTTTGATCGTGGCGGCGGAGACCTTGCCGGTCAGCCCGGCGGCCTCGGTGCCGTCCTCGTCGCTGTAGTCGAACATGCCGATCGCGTCCAGCCGCGCCTCGGTCAGGAACCGGACCAGCTCGGCCACGTCCGGCTTGGTCTCGCCGGGGAACCCGACGATGAAGTTGCTGCGCGCGCCCGCGTCCGGCGCCAGCGCGCGGGCCGAGGCCAGCAGCTCCAGGAACCGGTCGGTGGAGCCGAAACGCCGCATCCGGCGCAACACCGGCTCGCTGGAGTGCTGGAACGACAGGTCGAAGTACGCGGCCACGCCGGGCGTGGTGGCGATCACCTCGACCAGGCCGGGCCGGGTCTCGGCGGGCTGGAGGTAGCTGGCCCGCACCCGCACGATCCCGTCGATCGCGGCGAGCTGCGGCAGCAGCTTCTCCAGCGCGCGGGGGTCACCCAGGTCCTTGCCGTACGAGGTGGAGTTCTCGCTGACCAGCACCAGCTCCCGTACGCCGGTCTTGGCCAGCCACTCGGCCTCGGCGAGCAGCTCGTCCGGGGTACGCGAGACGAACGCCCCACGGAACGCCGGGATGGCGCAGAACGCGCACCGCCTGTCGCAGCCGCTGGCGAGCTTCAGCGAGGCCACCGGGCCGGTGTCGAGCCGGTGCCGCAGCACCTGCCGCAGGTGCGCCGGGGTGTGCGCGTCGGTCTCCGGTGCGACCCGGGCCGGGGTGCCGTGCCCGGGTAGCGACACCGCCGCGTCGCGGCGCTTCACCGGGGTCAGCGGCAGCAGTTCCCGCCGGTCGCGCGGGGTGTGCGCGCCGATCGCCTCACCGGCGAGCACCGAGTCGAGCCGGGACGCGATGTCCGGGTAGTCGTCGAAGCTGAGCACGGCCTGCGCCTCGGGGAGACTGTCGGCCAGCTCACGGCCGTACCGCTCGGCCATGCACCCGGCGGCGACCACCTTGGCGCCGGTGTCGGCGGCGGCCAGCAGCGTCTGGATCGAGTCCTGCTTGGCCTTCTCGACGAACCCGCAGGTGTTCACCACCACCACGTCGGCACCCTCGCCGTCGGTGGTGACCTGCCAGCCGTCGGCGTGCAGCCGGGCGGCCAGCTCCTCCGAGTCGACCTCGTTGCGGGCGCAGCCGAGGGTCAGCAGGGCGACGCGGCGCCCGTCGGATCGCGGGGTGGAGGAGGAGGCAGACACCATCCGAGGGTACCGGGCCGGTTCCGGTCCGCCGCGCACCCGTCCGGCCGGGTCAGCGAGCGGGAACCGCCACCCGGGCCAGCCGGTCCAGGAGGAACACCTCGGTGCCGGCCAGGCCGGTGGAGCAGAAGACCGAGATCTGGTCCGCGGTGGTCCGGCCGGGGACCGCGCCGGCCAGCACCGCGCCCAGGTCGCGCAACCGCCCGGCGTACGGCTCGACGGCGGCGAGCATCGGCGGCACGTACGCGGTGGCCTGGCCGGGTGAGTCGGTGACCAGCAGGTCGGCGGCGTCGAGCAGGTCGGGCCCGAACTCGTGCCGGTCGACCTGCTTGAAGCCGACTGTGTTGACGTGGGTGCCGGGGGCCAGGTCGGCGGCGTCGACCACCGGGACGGTGCTGGTGGTGGCGAGCACCACGACGTCCCGGTCGCGTACCGCGGCGGCGGCCGAGCCGACCGCGCGGGCGGGCACGCCCAGCTCGGCGCGGACCCGTGTGGCGAACGCCTCCCGCCGGGCCGCCGAGCGGCTGTACACGGTCACCTCGCGCAGCGGCCGGACCGCCGCCGCGGCCCAGACCTGGGTCCACGCCTGCCGCCCGGACCCCACCACGCCGACGGTGGCGGCGTCCGCGCGGGCCAGGGCGTCCACCGCCACGCCGCCCAGTCCTCCGGTACGCCGGGAGCCCAGCTCCTCGCCGACGGCGATGGCGCGTACCGCACCGGTGGTGGCGTCGTGCAGCACGACGAGCTGACCGCTCTCCGGGTGGCCGAACGTGTCGTACGAGCGGAAGCCGTACCACTGCCCGGTGAGGTGCCCGGCGGTCAGCACCATCCGGCCTCCGCCCAGCGGCGCGGACGCCCGGGGCGGGGCGATGAGCCGCCCGGCGTGCGCGGCCAGCAGCGCGTTCCGCATGGCCGCCACGGTGAGCGGGGCGTCCACGGCGGCCGCGACGTCGTCGTCGGAGAAGAGCAGGGTCATGCCCTCAATCGTGCAACCTGAAGTTGACGTCAACTCCACTCATGGTGGGCTTTCTCACCCCGCCGCCGGTCCGGCCCGCCCGGTGCTACCGTCGGCCACGACGGCCCGCGGGCCGTCCCGGACGAGTGGTGGGCGTACCCGGTCAGGCCAAGACGCCCCGCGTGACCCGACCGTCGCCCGGCCCGCTGCGCGCCGGGCCCGCCCGTCAGAGGTGATTCACCATGGCCTGGATCGTGCTGGTGCTCTCCGGACTGCTGGAGACCGCGTGGGCGATCGCGCTCGATCGCAGCGCCGGCTTCACCCGTCCCCTCCCCTCCGCCGTCTTCGCCGTCACGCTCGTCGGGAGCATGGCCGGCCTGGCGTACGCGCTGCGCGACATCCCGGTCGGCACCGGCTACGCGGTGTGGGTCGGCATCGGCGCGGTCGGCACCGCGCTGGTCGGGATGCTGGCGCTCGGCGAACCGGTCAACCTCCCGCGCGTGGCCTGCCTGCTGCTGGTGGTGGCCGGCGTGATCGGCCTGAAGTTGTTCGCCTGATCGATACCGCATCCGGTTTGGACGGTGTGGCGGCGGGGGTACCGAATCCTCCGTAGCCACACAGCGAGACCACTCACGGAGGAACCCCATGGCCAACATGCACGCCACCGCCCGCCCGCGCACCAACGCCGCCCGCATCTGCACCATCGTCGCGTTCGTGTTCGCGGCCCTCGCGATCTTCGTGTCCCCGCTGATCTTCGGGGTCCTCGGCCTGGTCCTCGGCATCGTCGGCGCCGTCCTCGGTGACAAGCCGCTGGGCTGGTACGCCGCCGCCGCCAGCGTGGTCGGCGCGATCATCGGCGCCGTGCTCGTCGCCGCGCTGCTCAACTGACCCGGAACCGCCGACGGCGGCCGCCACCCGAGGGTGGTGGCCGCCGTCGTCGTCGTGGGCCCCCGTCGTCCGTGGCGCGGGCCGTCAGTCCTCGCCGCCGCGCAGGCCGGCCAGGACCTCCTCCAGCTCGTCCGGCTTGACCAGCACGTCGCGGGCCTTGGAGCCCTCGGACGGGCCGACCACGCCCCGGGTCTCCATCAGGTCCATCAGCCGGCCCGCCTTGGCGAAGCCGACCCGCAGCTTGCGCTGAAGCATCGAGGTCGACCCGAACTGCGAGGTGACCACCAGCTCGACCGCCTGCACGAGCAGGTCCAGGTCGTCGCCGATGTCCTCGTCGATCTTCTTCTTGCTGTCCTGCGCCGGGGCGAGCACGTCCGGCCGGAACTCCGGCTCCCGCTGGTCCTTGCAGAACTTCACCACGTCGGCGATCTCGCGCTCGGTCACCCAGGCGCCCTGGATGCGCTGCGGCTTCGACGCGCCCATCGGCAGGAACAGGCCGTCGCCGCGGCCGAGCAGCTTCTCCGCGCCGGGCTGGTCCAGGATGACCCGCGAGTCGGCGAGCGACGAGGTGGCGAACGCGAGCCGGGACGGCACGTTCGCCTTGATCAGGCCGGTGACCACGTCCACCGAGGGCCGCTGCGTCGCGAGCACCAGGTGGATGCCGGCGGCCCGGGCGAGCTGGGTGATCCGGACGATGGAGTCCTCCACGTCGCGCGGCGCGACCATCATCAGGTCGGCCAGCTCGTCCACGATCACCAGCAGGTACGGGTACGGCCGCATCTCCCGCTCGCTGCCCGGCGGCGCCTTGATCTCGCCGTTGCGCACCTTGCGGTTGAAGTCGTCGATGTGCCGGACCCCGTTGGCCGCGAGGTCGTCGTACCGCATGTCCATCTCACGGACGACCCACTCCAGCGAGTCGGCCGCCTTCTTGGGGTTGGTCACGATCGGCGTGACCAGGTGCGGGATGCCCTCGTAGCCGGTCATCTCGACGCGCTTCGGGTCGATCAGCAGCAGCCGCACCTCGTCCGGCGTGGCCCTGGTCAGGATGGACACCAGCAGCGAATTGAGGCAGGAGGACTTGCCCGCACCGGTGGCCCCCGCAATGAGAATGTGAGGCATCTTCGCGAGGTTGGCCACCACGTAGCCGCCCTCGATGTCCTTGCCGAGCGCCACCACCATCGGGTGGTGGTCGCTCGTCGCCTCGCGGGAGCGCAGCACGTCGCCGAGCGACACGTTCTCCGGGTCGGTGTTCGGGATCTCCACACCGACCGCGCTCTTGCCCGGGATCGGGCTGAGGATGCGGACGTCCGGCGACTTCACCGCGTACGCGATGTTGCGGGACAGCTGGGTGATCCGCTCGACCTTGACGCCCGGGCCCAGCTCCACCTCGTACCGGGTGACTGTCGGGCCGCGGGTGAAGCCGGTGACCGCGGCGTCCACGTCGAACTGCTCGAAGACGCCGGTCAGCGCCGCGATCACCTCGTCGTTGGCCTTGCTGCGGCTCTTCGGCTTGGCGCCGGTGCCGAGCAGGTTCGCGGGTGGCAGCGTGTAGTCGCCGGCCAGCCCGGTGAGCGCGAGCTGCTCGGCGCGGGTGGGCAGCGGCGAGTGCTCCGGCGGCTCCACCGGCTTGCGGTTGGCCGGCACCTTCGGCGGCTTGCGCGGCAGCACCAGGGTCTCCTGGAGGTCCACGCCGGCGAGCTCGTCGTCCGGGTCCAGCGGCTCCAGCGGCGGCGGCATCCGCTTCGCCGGCCGCTTGCGGGCCGGTTTCACCGGCGCCTCGTCCTCGGCGAACTCCTCGTCGTCGTCCACCCCGGCCGGATCCGCGCGCAGGCCGAGCCGCTCCGGGATCTTGTTGATCGGCGTCGCGGTGACCACGAGCAGGCCGAACACCAGCAGCAGAAGCAGCAGCGGCATGGCCACCCAGGCGGTCACCGCCGACTTCAGCAGGTCGCCGACGCCCGCGCCGATGAGGCCACCGGCGAAGTCGCGCTGGACCTCGTCGACCGGGTTCTGCCCGATGTGCAGCATCGAGGCGGTGGCCAGCATCATCGAACCCCAGCCGACCAGGCCGCGACCGCGATGCTCGGGGTCGGCCGGAGTCCGCATCAGCCGCCACGCGCCGACCATGAACAGCACCGGCAGGATTATCGAGATGGCGCCGACGAAGAGGCGTACGGTGTCGGCCAGGTGCCGGCCCACCGGCCCGGCGCCGCCGCCCCAGATGCCCACCGCGCTGAGGATGGCCAGGCCGAACAGCAGCAGCCCCGCACCGTCGCGGCGGTGCTCCGGATCCAGCTCCCGGGTGGACGCGGCCTGCCGCCCGGCGGCCCGGAACGTCCAGCCGACAGTGTGGGCCAGCCCCATCCAGACAGCACCCACCGCCCGGCCGACGAACGCAGCCGGGCTCGGCCCGGGGGCCGGTCGCCGCCGTGCCGGTTTCCGCGCCGCCGCCTTCTTCGCCGGCTGACGGGCGCGGTTGTTCGTGTTGCCACGCGGCGACGCGCCGCGCCGCCGGCTCGCCTGAGAGGTACGGCCCGCCATAGAGTCACGGTAACGGCGGTACCCGGTGGATCGCCGCTTTTCCGGGTCGTGTCCGCGCGTCGCAGCACGGGTCGGACCGTCGTTTGTGTTATTCGCCTCAGAAGGGATGCCCGATGGCGTCGCCGGAGATCGAGGACGGTCCGGACGGTCCGCTGACCGGACACCCGCAGGAACTGCGCCCGCTGACCGGCGAGCTGATCGCCGCCGTGCTCGGCCACCGGGGGTACGCGGTGGCCGAGGAGCCGGACGGCGCGCTCGTGGGCCGCTGGGAGCGGAACCTGATCTGGTTCCACCGCCGGGGCGAGGCCGGGGAGCTGCTTCAGGTACGCACCGTCGTGGCGCACCACTTCGGCATCGAGCGGGTGCCCGAGCTGCACGCCTTCTGCAACGCCTGGAACCACGACCGGCTCTGGCCGAAGGCGTACGTGCACGTCGCCGACGACGGCTCGGCTCAGGTGTGCGGCGAGGTCACCGCCGACCTGGAGCGCGGGGTGACACCGCACCAGCTCGATCGGCTCGTCGACTGTGGCGTGACCACCGGGTGCCAGCTCGCCGCCGCCGTCGACGAGCTGGCCGGCGGGGCGCTGCGGTGACCACGGCACGCGACAGGGGGCTCGCCGCCGCGCTCGACGACGCCCGGGACCGGCCCGACGGCGCGGAGCGCCGCGCCGAGCTGGAGCGGATCGCGTCGCGGGCGGACGCCACAGGTGATCCGCGTACCGCCCTGTCGGCGCGCTTCGCGCTGGTCGAGGCGTACCTGCACCGGGGCGAGCGGTGGCGCGCGGTGGAGCCGGTCCGGCGGATGCGGGCCACGCTGGCCCGGCACCCCGGGCTGCTGGACGCCCGCCCGGACGAGCTGACCCGGTTGCGCCGGCACCAGCGGCACGCGGTGGAGGCGTCGTTCGGCACGCCCCGGGTGGGCCTGGACCAGTCCCGGTCCCTGTTGGACGCGCTCGCCGACGAGCTGGGCGAGGACGCCGCGCCGGTGGCGGAGCTGCGCTGCCGGCTCGCCGACCACCTCGGCGACGAGCCGGCGGCCCGCCGCGCGTACGAGCGCTGGTCGGCGGCGGACGCCACGGACCCGGTGGGCGGCTGTCCGGGATGCGCACCGGCCCGGCGGGCCGACCTGCTGGCCGGCTGGGGCGAGCCGGAGGCGGCGCTGGCCGCGCTGGCGCCGGCGCTGGCCGGCTGGGTCGAGCCACAGACGCCACCGACCCGGCGGGGCGAGCGGCAGGCGGCCACGGCGGGCGCGGCGGCCTGCACCGACCAGCCCGAACGGGCGCTCGCCGTGGGGCTGCTGCCGTGGCTGCGTACCGGGGCGGTGACGCGGGCGGCCCGGGCACACGTACGCGCGTACCGCCGGCACCGGGGCGAGCGGAGCGCGTTCCCGCTGCTCGCCGCGCATCTGCGCTTCTGCGCGCTGGGCGGCTACCCGCATCGCGGGCTGGAGATCCTGACCGAGCAACTGCCCGAGCTGGACCGGCCGGCCGACGACCTGTCCGCGATGGAGTTCGCCGCGGCGGGCGCGCTGCTGTGCGGCCTGGCCGCCGAAGCCGGGCTGGGCGGGCGGCGGATCCACCGCCCCGGGCACGGCTCCCGGCCCGCCGCCGAGGTGGACGTGGCGACGCTGGGTACGCAGTTGCAGGCGCTGGCGACGGCGCTGGCCGGCAGCTTCGACGCCCGCAACGGCACCGGGCACCAGTCCGGCCGGATCGCCTCCTGGCTCGCCGAGCGGCCACTCGCCGCGCCGGTGTCGCTGGCCGCCGAGAGCGAGTTCGACGAGGAGCCCGACGCCGATCCGGCCGAGCCCGGCCCGCCCGGCCCGGAGGAACCGGCCCCGCTGGACGCGACGCTGCTCGCCGCCGCGCTCGACGCCCGGGGCGAGCCGTACACGCCTGAGCCGGACGGCACGCTCGCCGGGCGGTGGGGCGAGGCCACGATCCAGTTCCGCCGGCTGGGGCGGCGGGGTGACGTGCTGCACGCCCGGGTGGTGGCGGAGCGGCGGCTGCCGGCCGAGCGGCGCGCGGAGGCGTACGCGTTCTGCAACGCCTGGAACCACGACCGGCTGCTGCCCGCCGCGTACGTGCACGAGCCCGGCGACGGAACGCTGGTGCTGGCCGCCGGTGTCTCCACCGACCTGTCCTGCGGGGTGGCCCCGGCTCAGCTCGCCGTGCTGGTGGCAGCCGCGATCCGCACCGGCACCGCGTACGCCGAAGCGGTCGCCGCGCTGCCCTGAGCCTGCCGCAGACGCGGCGCGGCCCCCGACCACAGGGCGGTGGTGGGCGGGGGCCGCGGTCTGGGTGCGGCGGTCAGCGGGCGGAGAACGCCAGCGTGTACTCGCCGGAGCCGGACAACCCGACGACGCGGTACCGGTAGGCGCCGGCAGGGGTCTCGGCGGTCAGCCGGGCCGCGCCGTCGGCGGTGGCCGCGCGGGCCACGGTGCGGAACGCGCCGCCGGTGAAGCGTTGCAGTTCCAGCGCCACCCGGGCGCCGTCCGGCGCGGCCAGGCACGCCTCCTGGGTGCCGGCTGACACCCGGAAGAAGCGCCCGTCCGGCTGGATCTGGGTCCGTCCGGCGGCGATCCGGCCGGTCCGGCTGACCTGGCCGGAGCAGTCGGTGTCGCCGGCCGGCGGGGTGGGCTCGGCGGTCACCGGCGGGGTGGTCTCGCCGCCGCCCGCCGGCGGCTGTGTGGGCGCGGGCTGGTCACCGGCGGTGACCAGGGTCAGGTTGTTGCGCTGGAGGATCTCGTTGACCGGCTGGAAGAACGTGGTGCCGCCCCGGGTGCAGTCGCCGGAGCCGCCGGAGGTGACGCCCTGCGCCTGGTCACCGGAGAGCCACGCACCGCCCGAGTCACCCGGCTCGGCGCAGACGTTCGTACGGGTCAGCCCGGTGACAGTCCCCTGGGGGTAGTTGACTGTGGCGTTCTTCGCCTGGATCAGGCCGCAACGGGTGCCGGTGGTGGAGCCGGACCGGCAGATCGACGCGCCGACCGGCGCCTCGGTGGAGCCGTTCACCGCCACCGTGCCGCCGTCGTTGAAGTCGGTCACCACGCCCTGCGGCGTCCAGTCGGCGTTGACGCGGACGAACGCCCAGTCGTCACCGGGGAACGAGGAGGCGGCGAACGTGCCCTGGGCGACCCGGTTGGACCCGGTGGTGCGGTCCCCCGGCTGCCCGCAGTGCCCGGCGGTGACGAACCCGCCGACCACGGAGAAGCCGACCGAGCAGCGGCCCGCGTTGTTGATCAGGTAGGCGTCGCCGCCGCGCACGTCGAACAGCGGACGCGGGGCCTCGTCAGCGGTACGCACCCGGACCATGGCGGCCTTCGATCCGGCGGCGGCGGCGAACCGGCGACCGTCGGCCTCCGCGCCCGGCCGGGCGATCACCACCACCGCGTTGTCGGTGACGTCGACGTACCAGCCGGCCACGTCGGGGCTGGCGTCGTCGCCCGCCGCGTCCAGCCGGGTCTTCACCGCGTCCAGCTCGGCGACCCCCCGGGCGACCCGCTTCGGGACCGCGCCCGCGGCCCGTACCCGCGCCTCGCCGGCCGCGTCGGCCACCGCCACGGTGAGCGTGGCGCCGTCCGCGCTGAGCCAGCTCCCGCCGTACCCGGCGCCGAGTTCCCCGCGCAGCCGGGTGACGGTGCCGGCCGCCCACCGCTCGGTCCGCAGCCGCTTCACCGCCTGGTCGCGGGTCAGCGCGAGGTCGCGGCCCATCGCGTCCAGGACCTCCGGCGCGACGCCGTCGGCCGCCGGGGTGGCCCGCCGGGGTTCCTCACCGGCGAACGAGGGCAGGGTCACCGCCGCCGTCAACCCGGCCGCCGCCACCACTACGCCGATGGCTGTCATCCGTCTGCGGTCCATCCGCCACGCTCCTCCCGACCGGCGCAGGGGCACGCCGGCCGTCGGGAGGTACGGAGACGGACGCCGATCGGATGAGGGTTACCGGAGGGTTTCGACGCGCCGTGTCGGGGCGTACCCGGAAAGCGACGGCGCCGGCCCACCGCGAAGGGTGGACCGGCGCGCGGCGCGGTCGGGTCAGACCTCGACGACGGTCGGGACGATCATGGGCCGACGGCGGTACGCGTCGTTGACCCAGCGTCCCACGGTGCGGCGGACGATCTGCTGGAGCTGGTGCGGGTCGGTGATGCCGTCCGCGGCGGCCCGGTTCAGCGCCTCTGTGACAAGCGGGACCACCGGGTTGAACGCGGCCGGGTCCTCGGAGAAGCCCTTCGCCGAGACGGTCGGCCCGGCGACCACCTTGCCGGTGACCGAGTCGACCACGACAGTCGCGGCGATGAACCCGCCGTCGCCGAGAATCCGGCGCTCGGTGAGCAGCGACTCGCTGACGTCGCCGACGGCGAGACCGTCGACGTAGACGTACCGGCTCTTCACCCGCCCGACCAGGCTGGCGCGGCCCTCGACCAGGTCGACCACGTCGCCGTCCTCGCAGAGCACGACCCGGTCCGGCGCGACGCCGGACTCGATGCCGAGCCGGGCGTGCGCCCGCAGGTGCCGCCACTCGCCGTGCACCGGCATCAGGTTGCTCGGGCGTACGACGTTCAGCAGGTAGAGCAGCTCACCGGCCGGGGCGTGCCCGGAGACGTGCACCTTCGCCACGTCCTTGTGCACCACCACGGCGCCGGCCCGGGCCAGCCGGTTGATCACCCGGTAGACCGAGGTCTCGTTGCCGGGGACCAGCGAGGACGCCAGCACCACGGTGTCGCCGGGCGCGATGGTGATGTGCCGGTGGTCGCCGCTGGCCATCCGGCCCAGCGCGCTCATCGGCTCGCCCTGCGAACCGGTGGACATCAGCACGATCTGCTCGGGCGGCAGGTTCGTGGCCTCCTCGATCCCGACCACCAGGCCGGGCGGGATGTTCAGCAGGCCCAGGTCGCGGGCGATGCCCATGTTGCGGACCATGGACCGGCCGATCAGCGCCACCTTACGGCCGTGCTCGACGGCCGAGTCGAAGACCTGCTGCACCCGGTGCACGTGCGAGGCGAACGAGGCGACGATGATCCGCCCCTTGGCCTTCGCGAAGATCGAGTCGAGGACCGGGCCGATCTCCCGCTCCGGCGTGACGAACCCGGGGATCTCCGCGTTCGTCGAGTCGGACAGCAGCAGGTCGACGCCCTCGGCGCCGAGCCGGGCGAACCCGGCCAGGTCGGTGATCCGTCCGTCCAGCGGAAGCTGGTCCATCTTGAAGTCGCCGGTGTGCAGCACCAGGCCGGCCGGGGTACGGATGGCCACCGCGAGCGCGTCCGGGATCGAGTGGTTCACCGCGAAGAACTCGCACTCGAACGGGCCCAGCCGTTCCCGGCCGCCCTCCCGCACGGTCAGCGTGTACGGCTGGATCCGCCGCTCGGCCAGCTTCGCCTCGACCAGCGCGAGCGTGAACTGGGAACCGACCAGCGGGATGTCCGGCTTGTGGGCGAGCAGGTACGGCACCGCGCCGATGTGGTCCTCGTGGCCGTGCGTGAGCACGATCGCCTGCACGTCGGCCAGCCGGTCCAGGATCGGGCCGAAGTCGGGCAGGATCAGGTCCACGCCCGGCTGCTCGACGTCGGGGAACAGCACCCCGCAGTCGACGATGAGCAGCTTGCCATCGTACTCGAAGACGGTCATGTTCCGGCCGATGGCGCCGAGTCCGCCGAGCGGGATGATCCGCAGGCCGCCCTCGGGCAGCGGCGGGGGCAGCTCACCCTCGATGTGCGCCTCGGTCACGCGTCACCTCATTCTGCGACGCCGTCGCGCGGCGTCCGTCGTGTCGTTTGTTCATTCGGGCAGGGGCAGGCCCGCGGCGGCGCAGTCGGCGCGCAGCTGGGCCAGTTCGTCACCGGTGGCGTCGACGAGCGGCGACCGCACCGGACCGGCCGGGCGGCCCTGCGCCGCCAGGCCCGCCTTGACCAGGATCGTGCCCTGGGTGCGGAAGATGCCGGTGTAGAGCGGCAGCAACTGCCGGTGCAGGGTGAGCGCCCGGGCGTTGTCGCCCGCCTCGAACGCCTCGATCATCTGCTTGGTCAGCGCGCCGGTGAAGTGGGTGGAGGTGCCGACCACGCCGACCGCGCCGACCGACAGCATCGGCAGGGTCAGCGCGTCCTCGCCGCTGTAGTAGGCCAGGTCCGTGCGGCTGAGCACCTCCGAGGTGGCGAACAGGTCGCCCTTGGCGTCCTTCACCGCGACGATCCGGCCGTGCTCGGCCAGCTTCACCAGCGTCTCGGTGGCGATCGCCACACCCGCGCGGTGCGGGATGTCGTAGAGCATGACCGGCAGGCCGGTGGCGTCCGCGACGGTGGTGAAGTGACTCAGCAGCCCGGCCTGCGGCGGCTTGTTGTAGTACGGCGTGACCACCAGCAGGCCGTGCGCGCCGGCCTTCTCGGCCTGCGCGGCCAGCTCGACCGTGTGCCTGGTGTCGTTGGTGCCCACCCCGGCGACGATCCGGGCCCGGTCACCGACCGCCTCGACCACCGCGCGGATCAGCGACTCCTTCTCCGCCTCCGTGGTGGTCGGCGACTCGCCGGTGGTGCCGTTCAGGACCAGCGCGTCGTTGCCCTGCTCGTCGACGAGGTATTCGGCCAGCCGGGCGGCGCCGTCGAGATCCAGGCCGCCGTCCGGCGTGAACGGGGTCACCATGGCCGTCATCACTCGCCCGAACGGGCGCGACGCGCCCCGGCTCGGGGCGGCGGAGTGGTCGTGCGTCATGCTCACAACCTAGCGGACGGCCGCCGGTGGCCCGGCGGCGAAGGGCGACGAGTCACTCGGCGTGCGGCGACGCTGCCACCTCGGTGCCGTCGGGCAGGGTGGAGATCTCGAAGTCGGCGAAGACGTTCGGCGCGACACCCTTGAGCTGGCGCAGGCACTCCACGGCCAGCTCGCGGATCTCCACGTCGGCGTGCTCGGTGGCGCGCATCTTCACGAAGTGCCGCCAGGCCCGGTAGTTGCCGGTCACCACGATCCGCGTCTCGGTGGCGTTCGGCAGCACCGCCCGGGCCGCCTGGCGGGCCTGCTTGCGGCGCAGCGTCGGGTTGGGCTCGTCGGTGAAGCGGGCCTCCAGCCCCTCCAGCAACTCGGTGTACGCCCGCACCGCCGCGTCGGTGGCCTCGACGAACCTCTTGTGCAGCTCCGGGTCGTCGGCGATCACCGACGGCTCGACCATCGCCGCGTCCCGCTCGGGCACGTAGCGCTGGGACAGCTGCGAGTAGGAGAAGTGCCGGTGCCGGATCAGCTCGTGCGTGAACGACCGGGAGACGCCGCTGAAGTAGAAGCTCACCGAGCCGTGCTCCAGCACGCTCAGGTGGCCGACCTCGAGGATGTGCGCCAGGTAACCGGCGTTGGTGGCGGTGGCCGGGTTCGGCTTCTTCCAGCTCTGGTAGCAGGCCCGGCCGGCGAACTCGGCGAGCGCCTGCCCGCCGTCGGCGTCGGTGGACCAGGGCACCTCTTCCGGCGCCTGGAACTGGGTCCACGCGATCAACTTGACCTGGGGCTGAACCATCTCCGGCATTCCTGCGACTGTAGTTGGCCCGCGCCCGGCGCGGAAATCGGGCACGCGGCCGGCCAGCGGGCGCTCCGCCCAGGTGTCCAAGATCCCGGACAGCGGAGCGCTCCGGCGGAGAAGGCTAGACGTAGAGCGAGGTGAAGGGAGCCCACGGCAGGTTACGGGCGACCGAGAAGACCGCCCAGGCGGCCAGGAACACGCCGACGACCTTGGGGCTGAACTGCGCCTCGGGCAGCTTCCAGCCGAACGCCCGGTTGCCGGCCCAGGCCACGAAGAGCCAGGTCAGGAACGGCAGCGCGAAGACGAACAGGAAGTGGTGCCGGGCCGCGGCGGGCAGGTCGCCGTGCAGCACGTACCAGAGGGCGCGGGTGCCGCCGCAGCCCGGGCAGTCCAGCCCGGTGGTGAGCTTGAGCAGGCAGGACGGCGGGGCGTCCGGGTCGCTGCGGGTCGGGTCGCTGATCATCGCGTACGCGATGCCGACGCCGACACAGCCGAGCGCGGCGAGCGGCACCGCCCAGCGCGGGGCGCGGGCGTGCAGGCGCAGCACCATCCGGGTGAACCGGTCGGTCTCGACCGGCTGGTACGCCACCGGGTAGGGCCACGACCCGTCGGGAGCCTGCGGCCCGTGCGGGTACGACAGGTGCGGGTGCGGCTCGGTGTCCGGGCGCGTGTGCGGGTCGGTCGCGGTGGCAGGCCGGTCAACGCTCGTCACGCGCTCACCGTACACCCGCCACGCCCACCAGCGCGGCGGCCAGCGGCCCCGCCAGGTCGCCCGCGACGGGCGGGGCGACCGCGTCCAGGCCGAGCCAGCCGGCCAGCCGGTACAGCTCGGCGGCGAGCGCCACGGCGGTCTCCCCCGGATCGGCGCCCGGCTCGACCCAGGCGGCGGGCACCAGCAGCACCCCGGCCTTCCGGTCGGCCTTGAGGTCGACCCGGGCGGTGAAGCGCTCGCCCTGGCGGAACGGCAGCACGTAGTAGCCGTAGACCCGCTGGGGCGCCGGCACGTAGATCTCGATCCGGTAGGTGAAGCCGAACAGCCGCTCGGTGCGCGCCCGCTCCCAGACCAGCGGGTCGAACGGGCTCACCAGCGTGTTGCCGCGGACCCAGCGGGGCAGCCGCGCGTCGGCGTGCAGGTAGGCCTGATGCCGCCAGCCCTGCACCGTGACCGGGGTCAGCTCGCCCGCCTCGACCAGCTCGGCCACCGCCCGCCGCGCCCCGGCGACCGGCAGCCGGAAGTAGTCGCGCAGCTCCGGCTCGGCGGCCACGCCGAGCGAGCGGGCGGCCATCAACACGAGCGTGCGGTGTGCCTCGGCGTCGGCCGGGGTGGGCGCGTCCAGCACGGCGGCCGGCAGCACCCGCTCGGGCAGGTCGTAGCGGCGGGCGAACGAGTTGGTGCGGTCGGCGGCGGTGACCTCGCCGGCCCAGAACAGGAACTCCAGCGCCCGCTTCACCGCCGACCAGTTCCAGCCCCAGTTGCCGGTCTCCCGGGGCGCGTCGTGCTCGATCTCGGCGGCGGTCAGCGGACCCCGGGCGGCCACCTCGTCGCGGACCCAGGCGACCAGCTCGGGCTGCTCCTGCGCGATCCGGCGCATCCCGCCCCACGCGTCGTCGCGAGCCTTCGCCATTCGCCAGCGCAGCACCGGGTGCAGCCCGACCGGCACCAGCGAGGCCTCGTGCGCCCAGTATTCGAACAGCTCGCGGGGGCTGCGGTAGGCGGCGGAGTCGAGCAGGGCCGTCGGGTAGGGCCCGAGACGGCTGTAGAGCGGCAGGTAGTGCGCCCGCTGGAGCACGTTCACCGAGTCCATCTGGATCAGCCCGACCCGGTCGAGGACCCGGCGCAGGTGCCGCCGGGTGGGCACGCCGGTGGGCGCCGGGTCGGCGAAGCCCTGGGCGGCCAGGGCGATCCGGCGGGCCTGGGCAAGGGAGAGCGATTCCGGTGCGGCCATCGTCGGCGACCCTAATCCAGACCTCCGACACGACGGGTCCAGGTCGCCGGGAGCGGCGGCTGGACCGATCGCCCGTCGGGGCATAGAACGGACAGGTGCTCACCATCCGCCGGGAGGAACCGGACGACGCCGAGGCGGTCGCCCGGGTGCACGTCCACGGCTGGCAGGCCGGTTACGCCGGGATCATGCCCGCAGAGGTGCTGAACCGGCTGAACCCCCGCGCCTGGGCGCAGCGCCGGCGCGACCTCGGCACCGCCGACCCGGAGCACCCGTTCACCACGCTGGTCGCCGAGGACGACGGGGTAGTCGTCGGGTTCACCACGTTCGGGCCGTACCGGAACAACCAGGACCGCGGCGACCTCGACCCGGCGCACGGCGAACTGGTGGCCATCTACCTGGAGCCGGCGCACTGGGGCTCGGGGGCCGCCCGGACGCTGCTCGCGGCGGCCCGCGACGGCCTGGCCGAGCGCGGCTGGACCGGGTACCGGCTGTGGGTGCTGGCCGACAACGCCCGGGCCCGCCGCTTCTACGAGCGGGCCGGGCACTCACCTGACGGGGAGGAGTCCACCTACGCGGTGCCGTTGCACGGTGGACGCGCCCCGATCCTGCTCCGCGAGCTGCGGTACACCGCCGGAGGCTGACCCGGCCGGGACGTCCACGCCGTGCCGCTCACCGCCGGCCGGTGTGAGCCAGCGGCGAATCGGCAGCCCCAGCAGCAGCGCCAGGCTGATCCACACGTATGTGTTGCTGCCGAGGAACCCGTCCACGCCGGAGAAGTCCTTCTCCCAGGACCAGACGATCCGGCTGCACAGGAGCGCGTACCCGATAAACGCGGCGGCCAGCAGCAGACGGCGCCGGCGGCTGCGCGCGGGCGCCGCCATGCCGTTGTCGACCAGCAGGATCAGACCCGGCAGCAGCCAGACCAGGTGGTGCACCCAGGTCACCGGGCTGACCAGGCACATCACCGCGCCGGTGAGGGCCAGGCCGGTGGCCTCGTCGCCGGCGGCGACCGCCGCCCGCGACCGCCACGCCCACACCACGAGCGTCAGGAGTACGAGCACCAGCCACGCGATCGTGCTGGGGTGCTGCGGGTCGAGCCGGGCCACCACCCCGCGCAGCGACTGGTTGGAGACGAACGCCAGCTCACCGACCCGGTCGGTGTTCCACAGCGCCTCGGTCCAGAACTCCCGGGAGGCGTCGGGGAACAGCCCGGCCGCCACCAGCGTGGCCACGGCGGCCGTGCCGACTGTCGTCAACGCGGCCCGCCAGCGGCCGGTGACCAGCAGGTAGACGATGAAGATGCCGGGCGTCAGCTTGATCGCGGTGGCCAGGCCGATGCCCACACCCGCCCAGCGGCTGCGCGCCGGCAGCAGCCACAGCAGGTCCACCGCCACCAGGAACAGCAGCAGCATGTTGACCTGACCGAAGTTGACCGTCTCGCGCATCGGCTCGTACGCGGCGGCCAGGCAGAGCGCGACCGCGAGCGCGAACCAGCGGGTCCAGCCGGACCGGCGGGCCACCGGGTCCAGCAGCCGCCAGATCACCACGGCGCTGGCCAGCACCGTCGCGGTCACGCTGACCGTGATCGCCGCGATCCACGGCAGGTACGCCATGGGCAGCATCACCAGCGCGGCGAACGGCGGATAGGTGAAGCCGTACTGGGTGCCGGGGCGCAGGAAGTCGTAGATCTCCCCACCGTCACGAGCCCAGAAAGTCAATGCGCCGTAGTAGACCTGGAGGTCGAAGAAGCCGTGCCGGACCGCCGCCACGGAGAGGAACACGGTGACCGCCGCGGCGAGCGCCGCCACGGCGACGACCTGCGTGATCGTCCGCCCGGCACCCTGCGCCACAGTCACCCTCCTCGCCCTGCGTAGGCTCACGTGCCATGGCTGCAGGCTACGTCCGGCCCGCGCGTCCCGAGGACGCCGGCGAGATCGCACGCATCCAGCTCGCGACCTGGCGGGTCGCGTACCGCCGGATCCTGCCACGGCACGTGCTCGACAACCTCGACGAGGCGTACCTCGCGCGGCGGTGGAGCGCGGCGGTGCAGGAGCCGCCCTCGGGCGCGCACCGGGTGCTGGTCGCCGTCGAACAGGCGGCGCAATCCTATCTGGTGGGGTTCGTCGCCTCCGGTCCGGCCGATGCCGACGCGCTCGCCCCGGACGAGCCGGCCGAGGCGCTCGGCTCGGGCGTCGCGGCGGTGACCGACCTGCTGGTCGAGCCCCGGTGGGGGCGGCGCGGGCACGGCAGCCGGCTGCTCGCCTCGGCCGTGGAGCACTGGCGGGAGGACGGGCTGACCCGGGCGGTGGCGTGGGCGTTCGACGCCGACGCGGCGACCCGCGACTTCCTCGGCTCGACCGGCTGGGAGCCGGACGGCGCGACCCGCGCGCTGGACGTGGACGACATGCTGGTCCCCCAGCTCCGCTTCCACGTGGCGACCGCGGAGGAAGACCCGACCGCGTAGCGATGAGTTCCGCTCGTCTCGCCGGTCCACCCTCACGTGGTGGGCCGGCGGTCCCGGCACGGGGCAGGACCGCCGTCACCCCCGCCCGCACGCGGGCGAGCCCGGGTGACGGGTCAGGCCGGGCGGAGTTCGGCCACCAGCTCGTCGTCCTCGAACGCGCCCGTGGGGCGGAACCCCAGGGCCGTGTAGAGGGCGGCGGCGGGCCTGTTGTCGGGGTGGTAGCTCAGGCGGATCGGCTCGCCCGCCTCGGCGAGCCAGCCGGTGAGCGTCCGCACCGTGGCACCGCCCAGCCCCCGGCCCTGCTCGGCGGCGTCGATCACCATGCCGCCGATCCAGCGCGACCCGTCGTCGTCCACGCCCCACATGACGTGGCCGACGACCGTCTCGTCGGCGTAGACCGCGAGCGAGTTCCAGACGTCCGAGCGCTCGGTCAGCAGCAGGTAGCGGGCGGCGAGCGCGGCCACGAAGGCACGCTGGTCGTCGCGCGGCGCGACGTCCGCCACGGCCCGCCAGTTGTCGTCGTCCACCGGCCGCAGCGTCACCCGGCGGCCGGTGCGGTCGGAGTGTCCGGAATCGATCATGGACGCAGCCTAGGCTGGTGGCCCCGACCAGGCAAAACGGTTTACCGCAGCGGGCCGGGGCACGCGCGGCGGGTCAGTCGAGCAGGGCGTCCAGGCCGACCGTCAGGCCGGGCCGGCGACCCACCTCCCGGACCGCGAGCAGCACGCCGGGCATGAACGACACCCGGTCGTACGAGTCGTGCCGGATGGTCAGCGTCTCGCCCGTGGTGCCGAACAGCACCTCCTGGTGGGCGACCAGGCCGGTGGCGCGTACCGCGTGCACGCGTACCCCGTCGATGTCGGCGCCCCGCGCGCCCGCCACCTCGTCGCGGGTGGCGTCCGGCGCGGGCCCCAGGCCGGCGTCGGCGCGGGCGGCGGCGATCAGCCGGGCCGTGTGGGTGGCGGTGCCGCTCGGCGCGTCCAGCTTGCGCGGGTGGTGCTGCTCGACGATCTCGACCGACTCGAAGTAGCGGGCAGCGCGCGCGGCGAACTGCATCATCAGCACCGCGCCGATGCCGAAGTTGGGGGCGATCACCACGCCCACGCCGGGACGGCCGGCGAGCCACTCGCGTACCTGGTCGAGCCGCTGCTCGGTGAAGCCGGTGGTGCCGACCACCGCGTGCACGCCGTGCTCGACACACCAGCGCAGGTTGTCCATGACCGCGTCGGGGGTGGTGAAGTCGACGACCACCCCGGCACCCGCCTGCGCCACCGCGTCCAGGTCGTCGCCCTGGTCGACCGCGGCCACCAGTTCCAGGTCCGCCGCGGAGTCGACCGCCTTGCAGACCTCCATGCCCATCCGGCCCCGGGCGCCCAGCACACCGACCCGGGCCACCGTGTTCTGCTGCTCAGTCACGGGCCACAACCTATCCCAGCGCGCGGCGCGCGGTCCGGCGGACCGGTACGGCTCAGCCCGTGACCGTGAAGCTGCCGGAGTCGAACGGGCCGACCACCGCGAGGGACATCGGCCGGCCGAGCAGCTCGGCGGCGAGTGTGTTCACGTCCGCGAGCGTCACCGCGTCCACCCGGGCCAGCAGGTCGTCCACCGGCATCAGGTTGCCGTAGAGCAGTTCGCCCTTGGCGAGCCGGCTCATCCGCGAGCCGGTGTCCTCCAGCCCCAGCACGAACGAGCCCTTGCTCATCCCCTTGCCCCGGGCCAGTTCCGCCTCGGTGATCCCCTCGGCGGCCACCCGTGCCAGCTCGGCGCGGATCAGGTCCAGCACCTCGTCCACCTTGCCCGGCGCACAGCCGGCGTAGACGGCGAACACGCCGCTGTCGGCGTACTGGCTGGCGTAGGAGTAGACCGAGTACGCCAGCCCTCGCTGCTCCCGGATCTCCTGGAACAGCCGGCTGGACATGCCGCCGCCGAGCACGTTGTTCAGCACGCCGAGGGCGAACCGCCGGTCGTCGGTGCGGTCGATCCCCGGGCAGCCGAGGATGACGTGCGCCTGCTCGGTCTCCTTCGGCTCGACGAGCGTGGCGGCCGGCTTGGTGCGTACCGCCGGGGTGGCCGCCCGGTGCGGCGCCGGCGCGGCCGGGTCGGTGTCCAGCGGGGTGCCCCGCAGCGCCTGCCGGACCAGCTTGACCACTGCGGCGTGGTCGAGGTTGCCGGCGGCGGCGATCACGATCTGCGGGGCGGTGTAGCGGCGGCGGTAGAAGCCCTGGATCTGCCGCCGCGTCATCGGCGTGACCGTCTCCTCGGTGCCGGAGATGAGCCGCCCCAGCGGGTGGTCGCCGTAGACCGCGCGGGCGAACAGGTCGTGCACCTCGTCGCCCGGCTCGTCGTCGTGCATGGCGATCTCTTCGAGGATGACGCCGCGCTCGGTCTCCACGTCGGCGGCGGCCAGCACCGAGTCGGCGACCGCGTCACACATCACGTCGATGGCCAGCGGCAGGTCCTCGTCCAGCACCCGCGCGTAGTAGCAGGTGTATTCCTTCGTGGTGAAGGCGTTCGTCTCGCCGCCCACCGCCTCGATCTCGGCGGAGATATCCAGCGCGCTGCGCTTGTTTGTGCCCTTGAACAGCAGGTGCTCCAGGAAGTGCGCGGCGCCGGCCTGCGAGCCGGTCTCGTCACGCGAGCCGACCGCAACCCAGATGCCGAACGACACGCTGCGCATCGCCGGGATCGCCTCGGTGAGCACCCGCAGCCCGCTGGGCAGCACGGTACGGCGGACGGTGCCGCCGAGCGGGTCGTCGCTGAGCGTGCGGGTGACCGCGCGGGACGCCGAACCCGGCCCGGTCGACGTCACCCCCCGTCCCGTCGAGGCGGCTGACGAACTCACGAGCACCTGCTCTCCGGATGACGAGGAACGGCGGGACGTACGACGGCTCCAGCTCGCGCGGGCGACCTGGAGCCGTGGGCCGGCCCGGGTGACGCGGAGGTCACCCGGGCCGGTCGGTGGATCAGCTGTGCCGGGTCCGGCGACGCGGACGGGACTCGCCGCCGCCCTCGCCACCCTCGGAGCGACCCTCGCCGCCCTCGGAACGGCGCTCCCGGTCACCCCGGTCACGCGGGCCACGGTCGCCGCCGCGGTCCCGGCCGGACGGACGGTCGCCGCCGGCGGCCCCACCCGCGGCCGGCGCCTCGGCGCCCTCCGGGCGGATCTTGTCCAGGTAGATCTTGCCGCGGGCGTCGATGTCCGCGATCTCCACCTCGACCTTGTCGCCGACGTTGAGGAAGTCCTCGACCTTCTCGACCCGCTTGCCGTCGCCGACCTTGGAGATGTGCAGCAGGCCGTCGCGGCCCGGCAGCAGCGAGATGAAGGCGCCGAAGGCGGCGGTCTTCACCACGGTGCCGAGGAACCGCTCGCCGACCTTGGGCAGCGTCGGGTTGGCGATCCCGTTGATCCGCTCGACCGCCGCCTGGGCGGCCGGGCCGTTCGTCGCGCCGACGTAGATCGTGCCGTCGTCCTCGATCGAGATCTCGGCGCCGGTCTCGTCCTGGATCGCGTTGATGGTCTGGCCCTTCGGGCCGATCACCATGCCGATCTTATCGACCGGGATCTTGACGGTGGTCACCCGCGGCGCGTAGTCCGACATCTCGGCCGGCGCCTCGATGGCCCGCTGCATCACGTCGAGGATGGTCTGCCGGGCCTCGTGCGCCTGCTGCAGCGCGGCGGCCAGCACGTCCGACGGGATGCCGTCCAGCTTGGTGTCGAGCTGGAGCGCGGTGACGAAGTCCCGGGTGCCGGCGACCTTGAAGTCCATGTCGCCGAACGCGTCCTCGGCGCCGAGGATGTCGGTGAGCGTCACGTACTGGGTCTTGCCGTCGACCTCGTCGGAGATGAGGCCCATGGCGATGCCGGCGACCGGCGCCTTCAGCGGCACACCGGCCGAGAGCAGGCCCAGCGTCGAGGCGCAGACCGAACCCATCGAGGTGGAGCCGTTGGAGCCCAGCGCCTCGGAGACCTGCCGGATGGCGTAGGGGAACTCCTCGCGCGAGGGCAGCACCGGGATCAGCGCCCGCTCGGCGAGCGCGCCGTGGCCGATCTCGCGCCGCTTCGGCGAGCCGACCCGGCCGGTCTCACCGGTCGAGTACGGCGGGAAGTTGTAGTTGTGCATGTAGCGCTTGCGGTTCTCCGGGGACAGCGTGTCCACCATCTGCTCCATGCGCAGCATGTTCAGCGTGGTGACGCCCAGGATCTGGGTCTCGCCGCGCTCGAACAGCGCCGAGCCGTGCACCCGCGGCAGCACGCCGACCTCGGCGGTCAGCGGACGGATGTCACGCGGGCCGCGGCCGTCGATGCGGACCTGCTCGCGCAGCACCCGGTTGCGGACCTCGGACTTGGTCAGCGAACGGAACGCGGCGGAGAGCTCCTTCTCGCGGCCCTCGAACCGGCCGGTCAGCTCCTCGGCGACCTTGGCCTTGATGCGGTCCAGGGCCTCCTCGCGGTCGGCCTTGCCGGCGATCTTCAGCGCCTCGGCGACGTCGGCGCGCGCCACACCGGCCACCGCGTCGTACACGTCGTCCTGGTAGTCCAGGAAGATCGGGAACTCGGCGACCGGCTTGGCGGCCACCTCGGCCAGCTCGCTCTGCGCCCGGCACAGCTCACGGATGGCCGGCTTGGCGGCCTCCAGGCCACTGGCCACGATCTCCTCGGTCGGCGCGGTGGCGCCGGCCGAGATCAGGGCCACGGCGTTCGGGGTGGCCTCGGCCTCGACCATCATGATCGCGACCTCGCCGTCGGCCAGGGTGCGGCCGGCCACGACCATGTCGAAGGTGGCCCGCTCCAGCTCCTCCAGGGTCGGGAAGGCGACCCACTGGCCGTCGACGTTCGCGACCCGGGTCGCGCCGATCGGGCCGGAGAACGGCAGGCCGGAGAGCTTGGTCGACATCGACGCGGCGTTGATCGCCACGACGTCGTACGGGTGCTGCGGGTCGAGCGCGAGGATGGTCTCGACGACCTGGACCTCGTTGCGCAGGCCCTTGACGAACGACGGGCGCAGCGGCCGGTCGATCAGCCGGCAGGTGAGGATGGCGTCCTCGCTGGGCCGGCCCTCGCGGCGGAAGAACGAGCCGGGGATGCGGCCCGCGGCGTACATCCGCTCCTCGACGTCCACGGTCAGCGGGAAGAAGTCGAACGACTCGCGCGGCTGCTTGCCGGCCGTGGTGGCGGAGAGGACGACCGTCTCGCCGAGCTGGGCGACGACGGAGCCGGCGGCCTGGCGGGCCAGACGGCCGGTGGAGAAGGTGATCTCGCGGGTGCCGAAGGCCCCGTTGTCGATCACCGCGGTGCGGGATTCGGTGCCGAGGTTGGTCTCGGTCATGTGCTGTGGTGCTCCTTCGCGTCGTCGGCCGACGACACGGGAACTGCTCAGGCGGCCGGTCTTCGATCGAAGCGCCCGGGATGGCCGGCGTCGTGCCGGGATTCCCGGGGGCCACTACCGGAGACCGGTGCTGACCGGCTCCCTCTTCGGGTGTCGCGCGGCCGGGTTCTTCGGTGGTACCGCAACGGGGGAGCGGCCAGGCGGCCACTCCCCCGTCAGGTCATCGGCGCAGGCCGAGCCGCTCGATGAGCGACCGGTAGCGGTTGATGTCCTTCTTCTGGACGTAGTTCAGCAGCCGGCGGCGCCGGCCGACCAGCAGCAGCAGCCCACGGCGGCTGTGGTGGTCGTGCTTGTGCACCTTCAGGTGCTCGGTGAGCTCCGCGATCCGCTTGGTCAGGACCGCGACCTGCACCTCGGGCGAGCCGGTGTCGCCCTCGGCGGTCGCGTACTCCTGGCGGATCTTGGCCTTGGCTTCCTGGTCGAGCGCCATGTTCTCCCTGTTTCGTGGGTCATTCGATGAGGTCCGGAGCGGTCGTGGTGACCGGTGCAACGGACCGGTTCCTCGCACCCGCGGCGTCGTGCAGGCACGCGAGGCCCCCGTCGGTCAGCCGACGTCTCCGCCAGCCTACCAGCCCTCGCGCCGGACGGCCGGTCAAGGTGGCCCAGGCGGGTCAGAGCACCGCCCGGCGGGTGCGCTCCACGTCCTCGGCGATCTGGGCCACCAGCGGCTCGATCGCGTCGTACGTCCGCTGTTCACGCAGGTGCGCCACGAAGTCCAGGGCCAGCCGCTCGCCGTACAGGTCGCCGGCGAAGTCCAGCGCGTACGCCTCCACCCGCCGCTCCCGCCCGGAGAACGTCGGGTTGGTGCCGATCGACACCGCCGCGGCCAGCGGCTCGCCGTCGCGGCGCACCAGCCGGGCCGCGTACACGCCGTCGGCCGGCACCGCCGCGTACCTGTGGGTCAGCAGGTTGGCCGTCGGGTAACCCAGCTCACGTCCGCGCTGGTCACCACGGACCACCACGCCCTCGACCCGGTGCGGGCGGCCCAGCGCCGCCGCCGCCGCGCCCACGTCGCCCGCGTCGACGCAGGACCTGATGTACGTGGAGGAGAAGACCGTCCCCCGCTCGGCGACCAGCGGCGCCCCCTCGACGGCGAACCCGAAGGTGCTGCCCAGCCGCTCCAGCAGCGGAACGTCGCCCGCGGCCCGGTGCCCGAACCGGAAGTTGTCGCCGACCACCACCAGCGCGGCGTGCAGGTGCTCGACCAGGACGTCGTGCACGAACGCCTCGGGTGGCAGCCGGGAGAACTCGACTGTGAACGGCACCACGCAGAGCACGTCCACGCCGAGCGCCTCGATCAGCTCGGCCTTGCGGGCCGGCTCGGTCAGCACCGCCGGATGCGAGCCGGGGCGCACCACCTCGGCCGGGTGCGGGTCGAACGTCACCACCACCGACTTGACGCCCAGCTCCCGGGCCCGCGCCACGGTGTGCCCGATGGTGGCCTGGTGCCCCCGGTGCACGCCGTCGAAGACGCCGATGGTGACCACCGAGCGGCCCCAGCCGCCGGGTGCCGCCTCGTACCCCCGCCACCGCTGCATGCCGTTCCTCCCCTGTCCGCCCGCGTGCCGTTCAGGCCGGGGCCAGCACGATCTCCGCGCGGGCCCGACCGTCCCGCTCGCTGACGATAGCGATCAACCCGCCCGCCGGGTCGAAGACGGCGTACGGCCCGGTGATCCCGGCCGGCGTCAGCGGCCCGCCGTGGGACAGCACCCGGGCCTCGTCGGCGGTGGCGTCCCGGCGCGGGAAGAACCGCTCGGCGGCGGCGTCAAGCGGCAGGTTCACCACGTCCGGCGCGCGTGCTTCGAGCTGGTCGAGCGTGGCCGCCTCGGCGAGCGTGAACCCGCCCACGGCGGTCCGGCGCAGCGCGGTGAGGTGGCCGCCGACGCCGAGCGCGGCCCCCGCGTCGCGGGCCAGCGCCCGGATGTACGTCCCGGACGAGCAGGTCACGTCCACGTCCACGTCCACCACGTCCGGGGTGTCCCGGCGGATCGCGCGCACCTCCAGCCGGGACACGGTGACGCGCCGGGCGGGCAGGTCGACCGCCTCGCCGTCGCGGACCCGCTTGTACGCCCGCTGTCCGTTGATCTTGATGGCGCTCACCGCGCTCGGCACCTGGTCGATCTCGCCGGTGAGGGCGGCCAGCGCGGCGCGTACCCCGTCGTCGGTGACCGCGCCGGCCGGGGTGGTCGCGACCACCTCGCCCTCGGCGTCGTCGGTGACTGTGGACTGCCCCAGCCGGATCGTCGCGGCGTAGCTCTTGCCGGCGCCGATCACATAGGTGAGCAGCCGGGTCGCCCGCCCCACGCCGATCACCAGGACGCCGGTGGCCATCGGGTCGAGCGTGCCGCCGTGACCGACGCGGCGGGTACGGGCCAGCCGCCGGATGCGGGCCACCACGTCGTGCGACGTCATGCCGCCGGGCTTGTCGACCACGATCAGACCGTCTGTGCTCACGACCGCCAAGCCTGCCAGACGCCGGTGATCGGCCCTGCGGGGGATACCGCCGGCCGCCGGGGCCACCGACGCGGACCGACGCCCTGTACGACCTGGACCGCCCGATCAAGGGCCCCAACCCGTGCTGAGGCCGGGTGGTCAGCGCACCGCGCCGACCACCGCCCACGCGCCCGAGCGCATCCGCAGCAGCAGGCCGGCCAGCCGCAGCACCACGAACAGCGTCAGCCCGGCCCAGATCCCGCCCAGCCCGAGGTCGAACCCGTAGGCCAGCCAGATCGCCGGCAGGAACCCGCCGAACGCGCAGACGATGGTGAGGTTGCGCAGGTAGCGCACGTCGCCCGCGCCGATCAGCACCCCGTCCAGCGCGAACACCACGCCGCCGATCGGCTGGAGCGCGACGAACCAGGGCCAGGCCGTCATGGCCTGCTCGCGTACCTGCGGATCCGAGCTGAACCACGCCGGCACCACGCCGGCGCCGGCGGCGATCAGCACCGCGAAGGCCACGCCGCACAGCCCGCCGAGCAGCGCGACGCGGCGGGCCAGGAACCGCGCGCCGGCCGCGTCGCCGCCGCCGAGCGCGGCGCCGACGAGCGACTGCGCGGCGATGGCCAGGGCGTCGAGCACCAGCACGGTGAAGAACCACAGTTGGACGGCGATCTGGTGCGCGCCCACCGCGGCGGCGCCGAAGCGGGCCGCGACGGCGGTGGCGGACAGGAAGCTGGCCTGGAACGCGACGCCCCGCACGAGCAGGTCCCGGCTGAGCACGAGTTGCTGCCCGATCACCCGGGGCCGGGGACGCAGCGAGACCCGCTCGCGCACCAGCGCCGCCGCGAACAGGACACCGGAGAGCGTCTGCGCGATCGCGTTCGCCACCGCCGAGCCGACCAGGCCGAGCCCGGCCGGATAGACCAGCAGCGGGCAGAGCAGCGCGGAGAGCAGGTTCGGGCCGAGCACGAACAGCAGCGGGCGGCGGGTGTCCTGGATGCCGCGCAGCCAGCCGTTGCCGGCGGCGGCGAGCAGCAGGCCGGGCGCGCCGAGCGCCGCGACCCGCAGCCATCCGGCGGCGGCGTCGGCCACCTCGCCGGGGCCGCCGACGAGGGTACGCGCCAGCGCGCCACCACCGATCCCGATGGCGATCGCCACCAGCACTCCGGTGGCCAGCGCGAGCCACGACGCCTGCACGCCCTCGGCCACCGCGGCGGCCCGGTCCCCCGCACCGAAGCGGCGGGCCGATCGCCCGGTGGTGCCGTACGCGACGACGGTGCCGACCCAGGCGGTGAGCGTCATGACGGTGCCGCCGACGGCGAGCGCGGCCAGCGGCACCCGGCCGAGGTGACCGACCACCGCGGTGTCGACCAGGACGTAGAGCGGCTCGGCGGCCAGCACCACGAGGGCGGGCAGCGCGAGCGCGGCGATCCGCCGCGGCGAGGCGGTGACGGCGGGGGCGGCAGTGGTGCTCATCGCCGCCGATCCTGGCACGCCCCCAGTAAGGTCCGCAAGGCGCGGTACTACTTACCCACGTCGGCCAGGAACCGGGCCGTGTCACGGCGCCCCCGCAGGCGGCGCACCGGCAGCCCGGGGGCGTGCTCGGACAGCGCGGCCAGCACCCGGGGCCGGGAGTCGCGGGGGTAACGCCAGACGTAGGGCAGGAAGTCGAGATCGAGCCGCTCCAGACAGCCCTCGGGCCGGTCGGGGCGGGACGCGGCGCGATGCACCCACCGGCGGCGGACGATCCGGACCAGGCAGCGCAGCCGGGAGGTGTCGCAGAGCACCAGCAGGTCGGCGCGGGGCAGCCGCAGGTCGAGCGTGCTCGCGTAGTTGCCGTCCATCACCCAGGCCGGGCGGGCGGCGAGCGCTGCCACCTCGGCGCGGAAGTCAGCCGGGGCGGAGGCGGTCCAGCCGGGGCGCCAGTAGTGCCGGTCGAGGTGGATCAGGGGAAGGTCGAGTCGCCGGGCCAGTTCACCGGCGAGCGTGCTCTTGCCGGCGCCGGAACTGCCGACCACGAGGATGCGTCGCACCGGGCGACGGTAGCGCGGGAGCGGTTTCCGCGCGGCGGTGACGTCGGCGGCGGGCTGCGGGTGCGGCCCGGCCGGCGTCACCGCCGGACGGCGTACGTCACTGACGGGTGTCCATCGAGGTCTGCAGCGCGCGGCGCATCTGCTCGCGCGCCTCGTCGGTGGTGGTCTCGGTCCGCGGCTTGCGCTTGCTGGGCATCTGAAGGTCCTTCCAGGGTGCGGACCGCCGGGACATGGCGGTCCTACGGGCGCCCGGCGCTCCGGGTCGGCGCGACGACACATCGCGCCACGACCGGGAGTCGTCGGCGGCTGAACGCCCGGCAGCGGTCCGGGATCACCGGAGCGGCTCGCCTGGCAGCGGGAGCCCGGGTCGGTCTGACCCTGGAGGGAGGCGAGGCCGGGTGCGGCACCACCGCCCGTGACCAGCGCCGCGAAGCGCCGGTCCCGCACCCAAATTAACGTTCACTTTCCAGATGCTGCCCACTGTTCCCGAAATGCGGAAAGATCAATGTCGTCGTCCCGCCCCGGCGAGGGCGGTCAGCGGGCCAGGAAGTGCCAGCCCAGCCACCACCAGAACCCGAACAGGCCGATCCGGCCGACCGGCACCGGGCCCACCTCGTAGCGCATCACGAACGCGCAGACGTCTGCCATCGACGGGATCCGCGAACCCTCCCGGCGCGCGGCCCACTCGACGACCGCGAACAGCACGATCGAGACTCCGAACCCGCCGATCGCCAGTGCCCGCATCATCGGCGCACCAGTCCCCAGAACGTGGACAGCCACGCGAACCAGGCCGCCGAACGGACCAGGCTGTCCTCCAGCAGCGGATCGGCCAGCCGGGAGAAGGTGGGGAAGTCGTCGCCCGCCGCCATCACGAACGTCGCCCCCTCGAAGACCCCGAAGACGGTCACCGGCACCAGCCACCAGAGCGCGACCGACGGCAACCGGCGCGGCGCCGGACGCCGGGGCACCCGGTTGCTCAGGCCGACCCAGATCAGCCCTCCGCCGGTGGTGACGATGTAGAGGTTCGCGGCGGTCGAGAAGGACGGCATCTGGCCGCCGACGAGGGACAGGCAGATCAGCACCGGCACGGAGACGACCGGCCGGTCCCAGGCCCGGGGCGCCTCGACGGTGAGCTCACGGGGATGATCCATCAACCGATTGTCCCCAGCGTCACGCACGGCGGAAAGCCCGGCACGCGTCGTGCTCCCCCGAAAACGCGCCGATCAGCTCACACTTGCGGTGGCCAGCTCCGCGCGGATCAGCCCGACCACCTCGTCGAGCGCCCCCCGCCCGGTGAAACCGGCGGCGAACCGGTGCCCGCCGCCGCCGAGCGCCACCGCCACCGCGCTCACGTCCACCGCGCCCTTGCTGCGCAGCGACACCGCCCACTCGGCCTCGCCCGCCTGCTTGACCACGCAGCTCACGTCCGCCTCGGCGGTGCAGCGCACCGAGTCGATCAGCGCCTCCAGCACGTACGCGGGCTGGTCGTGGCGGACCAGGTCGTCGCGGGTGGCGTACGTCCAGACGAGGCCGTGCCCGGCGGCCGCAGCCGGTTCCAGCGTGGCCCGGCCGAGCACCTCGCCGAAGAGGCGGACCGCGCCGAACGGGCGGGTGTCGAAGACCCGCCGGGAGATGTCGCCCGGGCGGATGCCGGTGGCCACCAGGCGCGCGGCCGTCTCGTGCACGGCCGGGGTGGTCGCCTCGAAGCGGAACGAGCCGGTGTCGGTGGCGAGCGCGACGTACATCCCGGTGGCGATCTCCGCGTCCAGCGGCACGCCGAGCCGGTCCAGCAGCTCCAGCGCGACCACCGAGGTGGCGGCGGCGTGCGGGTCGACCAGGCTGATCCGGCCGAAGCCGCTGTTCGAGGCGTGGTGGTCGAGCACCAGCGACGTGCCAGCCGTGTCCAGCCGGTCGGCCAGGTCGCCCAGCCGGGACTCGCTCGCCGCGTCGAAGCAGATCACCAGGTCCGGCGCCGGGTACGCGTCGTCCTGCGGCACCAGCAGATCCACGCCGGGCATCCAGCGGAACGGCTCGGGCACCTCCGGCGGGCCGGGGAAGGTGGCCTGGAGATCACGTACGCCGAGCCGGCGCAGGCCCAGCCCGAAGCCGAGCATGCTGCCCAGCGCGTCCCCGTCCGGGTTCACGTGGCAGATCAGCAGCACCCGCGCGTCGGCGGGGAGGTCGCGTACCGCCGCGACGGCGGCGGCCCACGCGGTCTCGGTGGGCCCGGCGGCCTCGGTCACCGGCTCTCGCCGGCGCGCGGCTCGTCGTCGTCGGCGTCCCCGGCCGGGGCGTCGTCGGCGTCCTCGTCGTCCTCGACCCGGTACGGCTGGGCCTCACCGGCGTACGAGGCCTTGGCGGCCAGCCGCTGCACCTCGGCGTCGGCGGTACGCGCGGCCGCGAGCAGATCGTCGATGTGCTTGACCTGGTCCTGCACGTCGTCGAGGACGAAGGTGAGCGTCGGCGAGTGCCGCAGCCCGAGCGCCTTGCCGACGGTGCTGCGCAGCATGCCGTTGGCGCTCTCCAGCGCGGCGGCGGTGCTCGCCTGGGCCGCCGCGTCGCCGAGCACCGTGTAGAAGACTGTGGCGTCGCGCAGGTCGGCGGTGATCCGGGCGTCGGTGATCGTGATCATCCCGAGCCGGGGGTCCTTGATCTGGCTACGCACCACCGACGCGACGAGTTCCCGGATGCGCTCCGCGTGCCGGCGAACCTTTGCCTGATCCGTCATGTCCCCCACCTCCGGGATCACCTTTACCCACGACGACGCCGGATCTCCGTGCGATCCGGGCCGTCGGCCGGAGACGGGGCGCGTGGGCGCCGCCGGGTCCGACCGCCCAACGCTGAAGAACACTACCCGCGCCCGGCCGGCGCCCGCGCGGCACGGCCGCAGTGCCGCGCGGTCAGTCGTCCGTGCCGTGCAGGCGACGGCGTACCGACAGCAGCTCGGTCTCCGGGCGGGCGGCGACCAGCCGCTCGCAGGAGTCGAGCACCTCGCGGACATGAGCCGGCTCGGCGGCCACCACGGCCACCCCGATCTCGGCCCGGCCGTGCAGGTCCAGCGCCCCCACCTCGGCGGTGGAGACCTCGAACTTGCGCAGCGCGGCGACGATCGGCCGGACGTACGACCGCTTGGCCTTCAGGGAGCGGGAGTCACCCGGGAGCAACAGGTCGAACAGCGCGGTTCCGGTATACACGGCGAGCAACGGTACGCCGGGCGGCGCACCCCGGCACCCGATTAAGGCGCGACCGCCACCAGCACGTCCCGCTCGATCGCCTGGTCGACCCGGTGTGCGAAGTCACCGAAACCGGGGCCGTCCAGCACCCGCAGCCCGGCGTCGGCCAGCACCGCCTCCGCCCGCGCCCGCGGCGCCACGTGCGTGTTCCAGGACAGCCCGAGCGCGCCACCCGGGCGCAGCAGCTCCCGCCACACCGGCACGGCGGCGGTGAGCAGCTCCAGCGGGCTGCGGGACAGCCCCTGACCGGTACGGCTGCCGTGCGCCACCCCGTACGGCGCGTCGGTGACGATCACGTCGGCGCAGCGGGCGCGCAACGCCTCGCGGGCCCGGGTGGTGTCGGTGTTCAGCACTGTGATCCGCTGCGTGGCGCCGGCCCGGTGCTCGTCCCGCGACGGTGCGACGACGGCCTCGAACCGGCGGGCGACCAGCTTGCGGTCCCGGCGCACCGACGTCGACTCGGTGGTGTGCTTGAGCCGCTTGCGGCGCAGCCAGGTACGCAGGAACGCCGCGTACGCCTCCACGTCCTGACTGTCACGCTCGATGCCGATGCCGTCGTAGCCGTACATGAGCGCCTGGTTGAGCGTGGTGCCCCGGCCGCAGAGCGGGTCCAGCACCACCACCGGCCCGTCCAGCATCCGCGGCGCGGCGGCGGAGGCGAGCACAGTGACGTTGAGCAACAGGCGGGTGAACTGCTCGTTCGTCTTTCCGGCGTACTTGGGGATGGTGATCAGGTCGGAGTCGTACCGGGCCAGCGGGCGCAGCGGCACCGGCCGCAGCAGGTCGTCGCCGACCCGCTCGAACAGCGCGTACGCCGCCGACAGGTTCGCCAGGTAGGCCAGGTCCCGCTCGCCGAGCCCGGGTTCGGCGGTGCCGAACGTCAGGTACTCCACCCCGCCGATCTCCGTCACCTCCGCGTCGGCCGGTACGGCGCCGAGGACGCCGGAGCCGGCGAACACGGCCAGTTCGGCGCGGGCCAGCCGGGCCGCCGCGTCGGCGTAGACGCGGTTGGCGGAGGGGGCGAGGAGTAGTGCGTACCGGATCACGCCGCAGATTGTCGCAGCCTGCGGAGACGGCGACGGCCGGGGCCCGAAGGCCCCGGCCGCCGGCCGGTCGTACGCGTGGTCGTCAGGCGCGCGGCTTCTCGCGCATCTCGAACGTCTCGATGACGTCGCCGACCTGGACGTTGTTGTAGCCGCCCAGCGTCAGACCACACTCGAAGCCCTCGCGGACCTCGGTCGCGTCGTCCTTGAACCGCTTCAAGGAGCTGATCGTGAGGTTGTCCGCCACGACCGCACCGTCCCGCAGCAGCCGCGCCTTGGCGTTGCGGCGGATGAGGCCGGACCGGACGATACAGCCGGAGATGTTGCCGATCTTGGACGAGCGGAAGACGTCGCGGATCTCCGCGGTGCCCAGCTCGACCTCCTCGTACTCCGGCTTGAGCAGACCCTTGAGCGCGGCGTCGATCTCCTCGATGGCCTGGTAGATGACGGTGTAGTACCGGATCTCCACGCCCTCGCGGTCGGCCATCTCGCGGACCTTGTTCGAGGCCCGAACGTTGAAGCCGATGATCGTGACCGCCTCGGACGAGGCGCTCGCGAGCATGACGTCGCTCTCGGTGATCGCACCCACGCCCCGGTGGATGATCCGAAGCTGGACTTCCTCGGGGATGTCGAGGTTGAACAGCGCGTCCTCGAGCGCCTCCACCGAACCGGAGACGTCGCCCTTGAGCACCAGGTTGAGCGAGGTCTTCTCGCCCTCCTTGAGCTGCTCCATGAGCGTCTCGAGAGTGGCCCGGCCACGGGAGTTGGCGAACGAAGCCGCCCGCCGCCGTGCCTGCCGCTGCTCGGCGATCTGCCGCACGGTCCGGTCGTCCTCGGCGGCCAGGAAGGTGTCACCCGCACCCGGCACCGTGGTCAGACCCAGCACCATGACCGGACGCGCCGGACCGGCCGAGTCGACCGGCTTGCCGTTCTCGTCCAGCATGGCCCGCACGCGGCCGTGCGCCCCACCGGCGACGATCGAGTCACCGGCACGCAGGGTGCCCTTCTGCACCAGCACGGTCGCCACCGCGCCACGGCCCTTGTCCAGGTGCGCCTCGATGGCGACACCCTGCGCCGGCCCGTCGATCGGAGCGGTCAGCTCCAGCGACGCGTCGGCGGTCAGCAGCACGGCCTCGAGCAGTTCCTCGATGCCGATGCCGGGCTTGGCCGCCACGTTGACGAACATGGTCTCGCCGCCGTACTCCTCGGCGACCAGGCCGTACTCGGTCAGCTGCTGGCGGACCTTGTCCGGGTTCGCCTCGGGCTTGTCGACCTTGTTGACCGCGACCACGATCGGCACGTCCGCCGCCTTGGCGTGGTTGAGCGCCTCGATGGTCTGCGGCATCACGCCGTCGTCCGCCGCCACCACCAGGATCACGATGTCCGTGACCTGGGCGCCACGGGCACGCATGGCGGTGAACGCCTCGTGACCCGGGGTGTCGATGAACGTCACCGCGCGGTCCTCGCCCTCGTGCGGGACGTGGACCTGGTAGGCGCCGATGTGCTGGGTGATGCCACCCGCCTCGCCGGCCACCACGTTCGCCTTGCGGATCGCGTCGAGCAGCTTGGTCTTACCGTGGTCGACGTGACCCATGACGGTCACCACCGGCGCACGGCTGACCAGGCGGTCCTCCGCGACCTCGGCGTCGAGGTCGATGTTGAACTGCGCGAGCAGCTCGCGGTCCTCGTCCTCCGGGCTGACGATCTGCACGTCGAAGCCGAGGTGCTCACCCAGCAGCTGCAGGGTCTCGTCGGAGCACGACTGGGTCGCCGTCACCATCTCGCCCAGGTTGAACATCTCCTGGACCAGCGAACCCGGGTTGGCGTTGATCTTGTCGGCGAAGTCCGACAGCGAGGCGCCACGGGACAACCGGACGACCTGACCCTGACCGCGGGGCGCGCCCGAGGACATGGTCGGCGCCGACAGGTTGTCGAACTCCTGTCTGCGCTGCTTCTTGGACTTGCGACCACGGGTCGGCCGGCCGCCGGGACGCCCGAAGGCACCCGCCGCGCCACCGCCACGGCCACGGCCGCCGCCGCCGGGACGGCCACCGCCGCCGACCGGACCACCCGGACGGAAACCACCGCCGGGAGCACCGCCACCGCCGCCGGGACCGCCGCGGTAACCACCGCCACCGCCGCCACCACCGGGACCGCCGCGGTAACCACCGCCACCGCCACCGCCGCCGGGACCGCCGCGGTAACCACCGCCGCCGCCACCGGGACGACCGGCGCCACCGCCGGGTCCGCCACGACCGCCACCGGGGCCGCCGGGACGGCCGGTGGTCGGGCGCTGGCTCGGCATGGAGGCCGGGCTGGGCCGAGGCGGCATCGAGGCCGGGCTCGGCCGCGGCGGCATACCGGCCGGGCTGGGACGGGGACCGCCCGCGCCCGCGGCCGGGGGCCGCTGCTGCTGCCCGCCCTGGATACCGAACGGGTTGTTACCGGCGCCACGCGCCGGCGGACGCCCACCGGGCCGGGCACCGGGGCCCTGACCCTGTCCCGGACCACCGGGACGGCCGGCGGCCGGGGAACCCGGACGCGGCGGCATGGCGTTCGGGCCGGGACGCGGGCCGGGACGGGGACCGCCCTCGGCCGGAGGCTCCCGGCGTACGGTCTCGCGCTGCTGCTGGCGGGCGGCCTGGGCGGCCTTGACCGCGGCCTCCTGCTCAGCCTTGAGCGCGGCGGCACGCGCCTCGGCGGCCGCCACTTCGATGTCGTGCGCGCTCGCCGGCTTGGCGACCGGAGTCGCCGGCTGCGGCGGGCCGGGGACCGGGCCCTTGGGCTTCGGTCCAGGGGTCGGCGCGGCCGGACGCCGGGGCGGCATCGGCCTGGCCGAGACCCGGGGGGCACCCGGGGTCGGGGTGGGCGTCGGGGTCGGTGCCGGGCCACTGGGCGCGGCAGCCGGCGGACCGGCGGGCGCCGACGAACCGGCTACGAACGCGCTACGCAGCCGTCGGGCGACAGGCGCCTCGACGGTGCTGGACGCGGACTTCACGAACTCGCCCATCTCCTTGAGCTTGGCGAGAACGGTCTTGCTTTCGACCCCGAGCTCCTTGGCAAGCTCGTGTACGCGGGCCTTTCCTGCCACTGCACTCCTCACTCCGAGGTCGTGCGGGCAGCACCCGCAGCGACCTCACTCCTGCACTTGAAGCCTGGTCATTTCAGGGACTTCATCGTGTGCTCATGTCGGTCGTCCTACCTTGCTAGCGACCCTCGACCGGTCGGGTTGACCGGTCGTCGGGGGTTGCGCGTCGACGTGCTCCGCAAGCGCACCGTGGTCGGGGACCCCGGTGAGGCGCAGTGCCCGCCCGAAGGCGCGGCGACGCACCGCCTGCGCGAAGCAGGCCGGATCAGGGTGCATGTTCGCTCCCCGACCCGGCAGTCTGCGGGCCGGATCGGGCCGGAGGCTGGAATGACCAGCCTCGTCACCGATCGCGACGACCCGCAACAACTCGCTGGCCGGCGCTCGTTTCCGGCAGCCCACACAGGTGCGCTCCGGCAGCGCGCGTCGTGCCACTGAGAAAGTCTACCCCTAGCTGCCCGAGATCGCGCCGCCCGGCTCCCGTACGTGATCAGCTCCGCCCCGGCCACCGCCCGGCGCGGCGGTCTCCGCGTCGGACCGGATGTCGATGCGCCAACCGGTCAGGCGTGCCGCGAGGCGGGCGTTCTGCCCTTCCCGGCCGATCGCGAGCGAGAGCTGGAAGTCCGGGACGGTCACCCGGGCGGTACGGGTGGCCAGGTCGACCACCTCGACCCGCAGCGCCTTGGCCGGCGACAACGCGTTGCCGACGAACGTCGCCGGGTCGTCCGACCAGTCGATGATGTCGATCTTCTCGCCGTGCAGCTCGCTCATCACGGCGCGCACCCGCTGGCCCATCGGCCCGATGCAGGCGCCCTTGGCGTTCACGCCGGGCGTGGTCGACCGTACGGCGATCTTCGTACGGTGACCTGCCTCACGCGCGATCGCGGCGATCTCCACGGTGCCGTCGGCGATCTCCGGAACCTCCAGCGCGAACAGCTTCTTCACCAGCGCCGGGTGCGTGCGGGACAGCGTGATCTGCGGCCCGCGCATGCCCTTGGCGACGTGCACGACCACGCAGCGGATCCGCTCGCCGTGCTGCGGATCCTCGCCCGGGACCTGCTCGGACTGGGGCAGGACGCCTTCCAGCTTGCCCAGGTCGACGCTGATGATGCCCTTCTCCCGGCGCGTCTCGTGCGCCTGCACCACGCCGGTGACCAGGTCACCGTCGCGGCCGACGTACTCGCCGAAGTGCACCTCGTCGGTGGCCTCGCGCAGCCGCTGGAGGATCACCTGCTTGGCGGTCATGGCGGCGATCCGCCCGAAGTCGTGCGGTGTGTCGTCCCACTCCCGGGTCACCGTGCCGTCGGCGTCCAGTTCCTGCGCGAAGACCGAGGCGGCCCCGCTCTTGCGGTCGATCTCCACCCGGGCGTGCGGCTCGGCGCCGTCGGTGTGCCGGTAGGCGGTCAGCAGCGCGGTCTCGATCGCCGCGAGGATCGTGTCGAACGGGATCTCCCGCTCGCGCTCCAGGGCGCGCAGCGCCGCGAGGTCGATGTTCACCTCTCCTCGTCCTCCAGATCTTCGTCGTCGTCGGTGTCGTCACCGAAGTCCTCGTCGGCCAGGTCGTCCAGGCGGTTGAACTCCACCTGGACCCGGCCGGGCCCGAGTTCGGCGTACGGGTGTTCGGCGGGGCCGGCGTCGGTCTCCAGCACCACGCGTTCGTCGTCGGCGGCCGTGATGCGGCCGGTGAGCTGGCGGTCCCCCGCGTCGCCGCGGACGGTGACCTTTACCAGCCGCCCGGCGTTGCGCCGCCAGTGCCGGGGCAGGGTGAGCGGGCGGTCCACGCCGGGCGAGCTGACCTCGAGCTGGTACTCGCCGGCGACGATGTCGCCACCGGCCTCCTCGGCCGCGTCCAGCGCCGCCGAGACCGCGCGGGAGACGTCCGCCACGGCGTCCAGGTTGATCCCGCCGTCGGCGTCCACGATCACCCGGACCACGTGCCGCCGGCCGGCGCGGGAGACGGAGAGGTCCTCCAGGTCGTAACCGGCCGCCGTGACGACCGGTTCGATCACCTCGCGCAGCCGGTTGCGGCGGGCGGCGAGGTCGCCGCGGGGTGCGCCGCTCCGGTCCGTGCCGCGGGGCCCGTCGGACCGGCGGGGCCGCCCGGCGGGCCCCGTCGGCCGGGTGGCACGGCCACGCTGCGTCATTGCGCGCACCTCTCCTGCTGTTGCCACGACCCGCGGGCCGTGTTGTCCGGGCCGGTGCGGGCGTTCGGCCCGCCATACCGGCGCGCCACCGGGGCGTCCGCGCCCGGTGGTTGCGCAGAGCGTAACGCTTGTGGCCGTCGACGGACCCGGCGGCGCACCGAGACCCTGACCCACAAGGCAGCGCGGATGGTGTTGACTCTGTCAGGTGGGGATCGGCAGAACACCAACCAACCAGGTCGGAGCGGGGCATTCCCGGCGCTGGCTGCTACGCGCCGGCGGGCTCGTGGCGCTCGGCGGCGCGACGGCGCCGCTGACCGGTTGTGATCTTTTCGACCGCGACAAGGAGCCACCGGCGCCGGACGCGCTGGAGCCGCTGGCCGCCGAGGCGCTCGCGCTGGAGGCCCGCTACCGGGCCGCCGCCACCGCCGCGCCGGCGCTGGCCGGGCGGCTCACCCCGATCGCCGACGCGCACCGGGCGCACGCCGAGGAGCTACGCCGGGTGATCGGCCGGCCGGCACCCTCCGGCGCCCCGGCGGCCGGGGCCTCGGCGAGCGCGCCCGCCCCCGACGCCGTGCTTCCCGAGCTGCGCCGGGCCGAGCAGGAGGGCCGCGTGAACGCGGCCCGGGCGTGCGCCGAGGCGCCGGCCGAGCGGGCCGCGCTGCTCGGTTCGATCGCCGCCGCGCGCGCCACCCACGTGGAGGCACTCAAGTGAACGAACGCACCGAGCGGAGCGAGGGCCGTGCGGGCACGCCCGGCCGGAACAGCGTGAACCCGACGAACGGCCCGGCCACGGCCCTCGCCGACGCGCTCGCCGCCGAGTACGCGGCGATCTGGGCGTACGGGGTGATCGGCGTGCACCTGACCGAGGCGGCGCGTACGGCGGCCCGCGCCGCCGAGGCGGCCCACCGGTCCCGCCGCGACGCGCTGCTGCTCCAGCTCGCCGAGGGTTCCGGGCAGGTGCCCGCCGACCGGGCCGGATACGCGCTGCCCTATCCGGTGACGGACCGGGCCAGCGCGCTGCGCCTGGCGGTGGAGATCGAGGAACGGACGGCCGGGCACTGGCGGGCCGCGCTGCCGCACACCACCGGCGCGGACCGCAACACCGCGCTTGCAGCGCTCACCGACTGCGCGTTGCGCGCCACCCGCTGGCGCCGCACGGCGGGCGTGACACCGGTCACCGTCGCGTTCCCGGGCCGCCCCGCGTGAGCGTGCGGCCGGTCACCCGGCGGAACCCTCCGGTTGCGTAGCGCATACCAGGTATGCATACTCACGACCATGTCCATCCGTCACGGCCTGCTCGCCCTGCTCGAACGCGGTCAGATGTACGGCTACCAGCTCCGTGCCGCGTTCGAGGAGTCCACCGGGTCGACCTGGCCGCTGAACATCGGACAGGTCTACACCACGCTGGCCCGGCTGGAACGTGACGGCCTGGTGCGCCCGCTCCCGGAGAACGAGAGCGGGCAGCGGCCGTACGAGATCACCGACGCCGGACGCGCGGACCTGGCGCTCTGGTTCGCCACGCCGATCAGCCGCGCCGACCGCCCCCGCGACGAACTGTCGATCAAACTGGCGCTGGCGCTCACCACCCCGGGCGTCGACGTGCGGGCGGTGGTGCAGACCCAGCGCACCGCCACCATGCGCGCGCTCCAGGAGTTCACCCGGTTGAAGTACACGAGCGACAAGCCGGAGGATCTACCCTGGCGGCTGGTGCTGGACGCGATGATCTTCCAGACCGAGGCCGAGGTGCGGTGGCTCGACCACTGCGAGACGAGCCTGGTCCGGCACCGCCCGGCGCCGATCCGGGCGGTCGACCACTCCGAGGCGGTGGACCGGGCCGGCGACGAAGCCCGCCGGTGACCCGGCACGGGAGGCACTGATGGACCCGATCGACGGGGTGCTGGAACTGCGGGACGTACGCCGGACCCACGGCGCCGGCGAGGCCGCCGTGCACGCGCTGCGCGGCGTGAGCCTGACCGTGCGGGCCGGTGAACTGGTGGCGGTGATGGGCCCCTCCGGGTCCGGCAAGTCCACGCTGCTGGCGCTGGCCGGCGGCCTGGACCGGCCCACCGGCGGCGAGGTGGTGGTCGAGGGCGAGGCACTGGTCGGGCTCTCCGCCCGCGAGCTGGCCCGGCTGCGCCGCCGCCGGATCGGATACGTCTTCCAGGACCTGAACCTCCTCGGCAGCCTGACCGCCGTGGAGAACGTGGCGCTGCCGCTGGAACTGGACGGCACCGGCGTACGGGCGGCCCGCCAGTCGGCCCTGGCCGCGTTGCGCGAGGTCGACCTGGAGGACCTGGCCGACCGCTTCCCGGACCAGATGTCCGGCGGCCAGCAGCAGCGGGTGGCGATCGCCCGGGCCCTCGTCGGCGAGCGCCGCCTGGTCCTCGCCGACGAGCCGACCGGCGCGCTGGACTCCCAGACCGGCGAGGCGGTGCTGCACCTGCTGCGCCGCCGGGTGGACGCCGGAGCGGCGGGGGTGCTGGTCACCCACGAGGCCCGGCACGCCGGCTGGGCGGACCGGGTGGTCTTCCTGCGCGACGGCGTGATGGTCGACTCGACCGCCCCGCTGATCGGCGTCGACCACCTGCTCAGCGGCAGCATCCGGTGACCGGCGGCCGCCTCGCCGCCGTAAACGGGTCGTGGCGGACCGCGCTGCGGATCGCCCGCCGGGAGGCCCGGCGGGCCCGGCGGCGCACGCTGCTGGTGCTGGTGATGATCGCGCTGCCGGTGTTCGGCCTCAGCTTCGCCGCGGTCAGCTACGACATGGGCGATCTGACCCGGGCCGAGCGCATCGAGCGCCAGCTCGGCGGCGGCGACGTCGCGCTGCGCTGGGAAAGCCTGGTGCCTGTGACGCAGGACGCCTGGGGCGAGTCGGCCTGGCCGGTCCAGGGCGAATGGGTCGGCCGGACCCGCCCGGCGACCGCCGAGGAGGTGCGCGCGCTGCTGCCCGAGGGCAGCCGGGTCGCCCGCACGCGCTGGTGGATGACGTTCTCGACGCGGGTCGGCCGGCACGTCGAGTCGATCGAGGCGCGCGCCCTGGACCTGACCGACCCGCTCACCCGGCCGCTGGCCGAGGTACGCGACGGCCGGCCGCCGGTACGCCCCGACGAGATCGCGGTCAGCCCGGCGGCGCTGCGCCGGCTCGAGACCCGCATCGGCGACCCGGTACGCAGCATCGACGGCGCCACGTACCGGGTGGTCGGGGTGGTGGAGTACCCGGACAACCTCCGGGACGTGGTCACGATGGCCGGGGTGATCCCGGAGGCCGCGGTCGGCAGCGACACCTGGCTGGTGGACCTGCCCGGCCCGCTGGACCCGGGGCTCGTCGACCGGCTGAACGCGCAGGGCATCCAGGTCGTCGTCCGTGACCCGCTGCCGGGACGGCAGGAGTTCACCCGCGGCATGCGCGTACCGGACGCTGACGAGGCCGGCGTCGTCGGAGTGGTCGGCGGGCTGGGCCTGCTGGAGGTGGTGCTGCTGGTCGGCCCGGCCTTCGCGGTGAGCGTCCGGCGTCGGCGGCGGGACCTCGCGCTCGTCGCGGTGGCCGGTGGCGACGCCTCCCACCTGCGCCGGATCGTGCTCGCCGACGGGGTGGTGCTCGGCGCCGGCGGGGCCGCCCTCGGCCTGCTGCTCGGCATCGGCGCCGCGTTCGCCGGCCGGCCGCTCGTCGAGCAGTACGTGCTCGGGGAGCGCCTCGGGGCGTACCGGATCTTCCCGAGCGCGCTGGTGGCGATCGCCGCGACGGCGGTGCTGGCCGGGGTGCTGGCGGCGATGGCGCCGGCCTGGACGGCGGCCCGGCAGGACGTGGCGACCGGCCTGGCCGGCCGGCGCGACGCGACCCGGCCACGCCGCCGCTGGCTGCTGATCGGGGTGGCGCTCACCGTCGCCGGAACCGCTCTCGCCGCGTTCGCCGCCGGCCGCACCTCGCAGACCGGTGTGCTGGCCGGCGTCGCCCTGGGTGAGCTGGGGCTGGTGTTCTGCACCCCGACGCTGGTCGGGGTCCTGGGCCGGGCCGGCCGGCTGCTGCCGCTGACGCCCCGGCTCGCGTTGCGCGACGCCAGCCGCAACCGGTCGTCGGCCGCGCCCGCCATCTCGGCGGTGATGGCCGCGGTCGCCGGAAGCGTCGCGATCGGCGTCTACGTGGCGAGCGACGAGACCCGCTCCCGGGAACTCTGGCAGCCGGGCCTGCCGCCGGGGAACGTGCTGCTCACCCACTCCGGCGACATCCCGGCGGATCCTCCGTCGGCCGACGTCGTCGCCACCCGGGCCCGCACCGTCCTGCCCGACGCCACTGTGACGCCCGTCGCGATTCCCGGCTGCGCCGGCAGCGTCCGGGAGAAGGACGACTGCGCCGCGTACGCGGTCGTTCCGCCCGAGCAGCGCTGCCCGTACACCTCCTCCGACCCGGTCCCCGACTCGGCCCGGCGCGATCCGCGCTGCGTGATCCCCTTCCAGGAGCCGGTCGACGTGTACCTGCCGGTGCTCGTGGACGACGGCGCCGCGCTGGCCCCACTCACCGACGCGCCCGCCGACGAACTGGCCGCCGCGCGCCGGACGCTCGCCGCCGGGGGCGTGGTGGTCACCGACGCCCGGCGGGTGACGGACGGGCAGGTCCGGGTGGAGGTCAACTACAACTCCGGCGGCCCGCCCACCGGGCGTCTCCTGCCCGGGTACGCGCTGCGCGGCGGTCTCAGCGTCGACCGGCTGGTGCTCTCCCCCGCCGCCGCGGACGCGCTCGGCCTGTCCGCCGTGCCGTTGGGCTACCTGCTGGACACCGCCGGCTCGCCCACCGAGCAGCAGACCGAGATGCTGACCGACGAGCTGTTCGAGATCGGGCCCATGTCGGCGCAGGTGGCGACCGCCGACCCGCCGTCGGACCAGCGGCCGATGCTGCTCCTGCTGGCGGTGGCCTCCGGGGTGATCACGCTCGGCGCCGCCGCCGTGGCCACCGGCCTCGCCGCGGCCGAGGGCCGCCGGGACCTGTCCACGCTCGCGGCGGTCGGCGCCGATCCCCGGGTACGACGCCTGCTGTCGCTCTGCCAGGCCGGGGTCATCGCGGTCCTCGGCTCCGCACTGGGCATCGTCGCCGGGCTCGGCTCCGCCGTGGTCGTCCTCGCCGCGCTCAACCAGCGGTACGCGGACTCCTGGCCGGTGCAGCCGCCGTACCCGGTGACGGTGCCCGGCGTGACGCTCGCCGCGCTGGTCGTGGTACCGCTGGTGGCGATGGGCGGCGCCGCGCTGTTCACCCGGTCCCGCCTGCCGATCGAACGCCGCCTCGACTGACTGACCGTCCGAGGGATGACGGACCACGGTGCGGGCGGCACACTTGTCGGATGTCAGCCCTGGGATCCCTCACCCGCCGTCTCGGTCACCAGCGTTGGTTCGGCGCCACCATGCGCCTGCTCGTCCCGGCCGACCGGCTGGTCGGCCGGATGACGAAAGGGCGCGTGGTCGCCTTCGGGCTGGTGCCCACGCTGGTGCTCACCTCCACCGGCCGCCGCTCCGGCAAGCCCCGCAGCAACCCCCTGGTGTACGTCCCCGACGGCGACGCCTACGTGGTGATCGGCTCGAACTGGGGGCAGCAGCACCAGCCGTCCTGGACGTTCAACCTGATGGCCAACCCGGGCGCCGAGGTGGACGTCAAGGGGCGCCGGATCCCGGTCACCGCCGAGCAGGTCACCGGCGAGGAACGGGAACGGCTGTTTCAGCGGCTGGTGCAGGAGTGGCCCGCGTACCGCACGTACGTCGAGCGGGCCGGTGGCCGCGAGATCCGCGTGTTCCGGCTGGTCCCGAACGCCTGAGCGAGGGCTCACCGTGGCCGGAGTCGCGACGAGCAGTCGCCGTCGTGATCCGGTCGGAGCAGGCAGCGGCGTCCCTCGGCCAGGTTGCGGTCGCAGAAGACCCAGTGCCGCACGTTCTGATCGTCCTCGGGAGAGACGCTGGTGCCGCCTGGTTCGGTCTGCGGGAGGACGTGGCTCCAATGTGCGACCACACGGGCGAGTCGCTGCGCAGACACGAGGTCGTTGACGACCATCGGCAGATGGATGATCCACCGCTCGGTCATCGCTCCTGCTCCTGCTCCCGCCCGGCCCGCGCACGGGCCTGCTCGGACTGCCAGCGCCGCAGGGCGTCCTTCACCCGGCCGGTCTCCCGGCGGCTCTCGGCCAACGCGTCATAGACCGTCGCGAGATCGCCCGCCACCAGGTCCAGGAACTCCCGGACCTGTTCGGGATCGAGCCCGCGTCGGCCCAGCGGTGCGGAGCTGAACGTTCGTTCCCGTACCTGCCAGGGGCGCAGCGTCTGGTACGCCGCAGAGCGATAGCACATCGCATGGCGCTCGGGCCGACGGTCGCGTCGGCGTCGGAACGGGATGATCCTCATCGAACCTGTCCTTCGTCGGTGCCATCCGGCCGTGGAGAGCGGGCCGATTACAACCCGCTCCCGGCACCTGTCGTCGCAGCGTGATCGCGGTACGCCGACAGGGCTCACACGGGCCGCTCCGAATAGGTCGGCGTGGGTAGCATCCCGATTACGCAGAGCAGGGGCAGCGGTGAGCAGTGGGCCCACACGCAAGCCCACAGCCGGAGAGGGCGGCATGGACCGTTTCGGGGACATACTCAGGCAGCATCGGGTAGCCGCGGGTTGGTCACTGCGGAAGTTCGCCGACCTCATCAGGTACGACTTCGGCTACCTCGGGCAGATCGAGCGTGGCGACCGCCCCGCCAACCCTGCCGTCGTGGCCGCCTACGACCGGGCGCTGTCGAAGAACGGCTCGCTCAAGAAGGCGTACGACAGCAGCTGTGCCGACGACATCGACATGCCGAGAAGGTCGGTCCTCCAAGCCATGACTTCGCTCGCCGCTCTTCCCACAGTCGACCGGCTGGTCGGCTGGGAGGCGCTGCGGCACGGCCTCGACACAGCGGTCGACGTCGGCTCCGACGCGTGGGGAGAAATCGTCGCCTCCTACGGCACGGCCTACTATCGCCAGCCACACGACCAGCTGATGACCCAACTCGGCCGGGATCTGACAGTCCTCCAGCATCAACTCGCCGCAGCTGACGATCGGCGCCGCCCACAGCTGCTACGTGCCGCCGCGGCGCTGTCGGTGATCGTCGCGCTCAGCCTCGTCGCGTCGGGACACGCCCTGCTGTCGAGGAGATGGTGGGCCAGCGCCCAGAGAGCCGCCGACGAATCCCGCGATCCCGACACACGAGTCCTGACGCGTGCCTGGGACATCGTCAACGGCTGCTACGACGGTCGACGGCCTGACGCCGTCGTCACGATCTCCGAAGAGGTCCTGCCGCTCGTCGCCAGGCCGTCCGCAGCCACTTGCGGTCTGCTGGCGGGCCGGGCGCAGGCGCTCTCCCTCGCCGGCCGGCACGACGAGGCGGTCGCGACCGTGCGTCATCTGAGCGAGCAGATCGAGAAGCTCCCGGCAACCGTCGTCGGGGACGTCGAGTCGCTGTGGGGCTGGCCGGAACACCGCCTGCGGCCCTGCGGCGGTTCCCGGCGGACGTGCTGGCGGTCGCCGTACACGGTCCGCTCGCGCACGGCGACGACGACGGCGGCGGGGACCGCGAGGTCGGCCTGCTGGTCGTCACCTACCGGCCCGGCGCCGGGCCGCCGCCCGCCACGCGGCGGGTGGACGGGGTGCTCGTCGACCTGACAGTGGCCGGGGCGGACGACTACCTGCGCCGGGCGACGACGATCACGTCCCGCTGGCCGCTGGCAGCGGACCGGTACGTGACCACCCGCGCCCTGCACGATCCGACCGGCTGGCTGCGGAAGCTGCGCGACGAGCACCTGGCGCGGCTGGCGCGGGCCCGGCCGGCCGAGTTCACCGGTGTCGCGCGGCAGGCGTGGTACCGGGGCAGCGCGGCGCACGCCCGCGCGTTGCGGCTGGCCGAGTGGTACGAGACGGACCAGGCGCTGCTGATGCTCGGCGAGGCGCGGCTGGCCGCCGCGACGGTGCAGGGACTGTTCAGCCGCACCTACTTCCGCGACCCGGGGGACGCGGTGCGGCGTACCGGGCTGGCCGGGGCGGACATGACGGAGGTCGGCGCGGTGCTGACCCGGCAGGCCGAGGAGCTGGCCGCCCGGGGACGGCCGGTCGACGGCACCATCGACGACCTGCTGTCCGGTTGACGGCCGGGGTGGCTCAGCCTCAGCCGATACCGCCGCTGACGCCGATCAGCGCGCCGATCAGGTAGGTCGCGCCGGCCGCCAGCGCGCCGAGCAGCAACTGCCGCAGACCGGCACGCCACCAGGCGCGGTTGGTGAACCGGGCCACGATCGCACCGGCGACGAAGAGGCCGACGCCGCCGACGGCGAGCGCCAGCCAGAGGCTGGTGAAGCCGAGAAGGTACGGCAGCAGCGGCACCAGCGCGCCGATCGAAAAGCAGACGAACGACGAGATCGCTGCGGCCCACGGGCTGGGCTGGTCGTCGGGGTCGACGCCCAGCTCCTCCCGTACGTGCACCCGCAGCGCCTCCTCCGGGTTGGCGCGTACCGCCTCGGCGACCTGTGTCGCCAGTTCGCGGGACAGTCCACGGGCGACCCAAGCGTCTGCGAGTTCCCGGGCCTCGGCCTCCGGGTGGCGTTCCAGCTCGCGCCGCTCCTTGGCCACCTCGGCGGCGACCTGCTCGTTCGCCGACCGGACGCTCGTGTACTCGCCGAGGCCCATCGAGATGGCGCCGGCCACCAGGCCGGCCGCGCCGGTGAGCACCACGCTGCGCGGCGACACCCCGCCGCCGCCCACACCGGCGATCAGCGCGATGTTGGTGACCAGCCCGTCCATCGCGCCGAAGACGGCCGGACGCAGCCAGCCGCCGGAGACGTCCGCGTGGTGCGCCTCGCGCAGTGCCGCAGGGGTGTCGGTCACGGCAGCGTCAGGATCTCGTAGCCGTCGTCGGTCACGACGATGGTGTGCTCGAACTGGGCCGTCCACTTGCGATCCTTGGTGACGACCGTCCAGCCGTCGTCCCACATGTCGTACTGGTAGGTGCCGAGCGTGATCATCGGCTCGACGGTGAACGTCATGCCGGGCTCCATCACGTCGGTGGGGCGCGGGCTGTCGTAGTGCGGCACGTAGAGGCCACTGTGGAACGCCTCGCCGATGCCGTGCCCGGTGAAGTCGCGGACCACGCCGTAGCCGAAGCGCTTCGCGTACGACTCGATCACCCGGCCGATGACGTTGATCTGCCGCCCCGGCGCGATGGCCTTGATGCCGCGCATCATCGCCGTGTGGGTCCGCTCGACCAGCAGGCGGGCCTCCTCGCTCACCTCACCCACGCAGAACGTCGCGTCGGTGTCGCCGTGCACACCGTCTAGGAACGCGGTGACGTCGACGTTGATGATGTCGCCGTCCTGGAGCACCGTGGTGTCCGGGATGCCGTGGCAGATCACCTCGTTGAGGCTGGTGCAGCACGACTTGGGGAAGCCCCGGTAGCCGAGCGTCGACGGGTAGGCGCCGTGGTCGCAGAGGAACTCGTGCACCACCCTGTCGATCTCGTCGGTGGTCACCCCGGGCTTGCAGTGCTCTCCGGCGAGCTGGGTGGCCTGCGCGGCGAGACGCCCGGCCACGCGCATCTTCTCGATGGTCTCCGGCGTCTGCACGTGCGAGCCGCGCCACTCCTGCGGGCGCTTCTTACCCACGTACTCCGGGCGCGGGATGTGGGCGGGAACCGCTCGCCACGGGGAGAGCGTGCCGGGGGTCAGCGGCGCACGGACGGTCATGCTCCAAGCCTATCGCCGGGGCGGATGTGCCCCTCGCCACAGGCCCGCCGGGCAGATTATTGCCGTGCCGCAAACGCTGTGCCATTGTTGCTCCGTGGATCAAGGGGGCGCGGCGCCCGTCTTCTCCGTGACGGCGCAGGTCGACGGCGACCAGGTGCGCGTCCAGGTGACCGGCGAGGTCGACATGGCGACCGCCGACACCATGTTCCAGACCGCGCTCCGCGAGCCTGCCAAGCAGCTCACGCTCGACCTGCGGGCGGTCACCTTCTTCGACTCGGCCGCCATCCACGCGGTGGTCCGGCTCGCGCAGCGGTTCCCGGCCGCGCTCACCGTGCTGCCGTCCCCGCAGGTCCGGCGCGTGCTCGACATCTCCGGCCTGGGCGACCAGGACTGGCTCGCCCGCACCTGACCGCGCGGAACCTGTCCGGATTCCGGAGGCGTGCTCGCCCGTTCCGGCCATTCCCCTACGACTGCGGTGGAATTCTCGCGGCCGTCGAGGTCACGGTGCGCGAACTGTTCGGGTGAACGCGGTCGGGCACCGGACAATGAACGATCTATGCGGGCCAAGGGCTATGTGGCAGCGTCGGTGATCGCCTCCGCGGGGCGCGGGGGCACATCTCCTGGGAGCGCATCACCATGACCGCACCGCATAACCCTGGCTCGTACCCGCCACCGCCCGGTCCCCCGGGCTCCTATCCCCCGCCGCCGCCCGGTCCCCCTGGCGCGTATCCGCCTCCGCCCGGTCAGCCTGGCTTCGGACCGCCGCCGAAGAAGAAGTGGCTCATGCCGGTGCTCATCGGTGTCGCCGTCGTCGTGGTGTTCTGCTGCGGTGGACCGGCCCTGCTCGCCCTGACCGGCGACGACAAGAGCCCCGGCGCGGCCGGCAGCGGCGCTTCCGTCGCCCCTGCTGCTGACGGCGCCGGGCTGGCCTCGACCTCCGCTCCCACCTCGGCCGCCGCACCACCGCCGGTCAAGAGCGAGAAGCCCGCCGACGCGCCGAAGGTCTACCGGATCGGCGACACGGTACGCGGTGGTGACTTCGAATTCACCGCACACAGCATCAAGTGCGGCATCGCCAAGGTCGGCAGTGACTTCCTCAACAAGAAGGCGCAGGGCAGCTTCTGCCGGGTCGTCCTGACCGCGAAGAACGTCACCAAGAAGGCGAAGCTGTTCCACGCCGACGGCACCGTCAGCGCACACGACGGACGCGGCCGGGAGTACGAGGCCGACGGTGAGGCGGCGATCTACGGCAACGAGGACGGCGAGGGCTTCCTCGACGAGATCAACCCGGGGAACGCCGTGAAGGCGAACGTCTACTTCGACGTACCGAAGGGAACGAAGCTGGTGAAGCTGGTGTTCGACGCCGGGCTTTTCACCCTCGCCGAGGACGCGGAGGTCATGCTCTGACCGGCACGCCAGCCTGACCTGGACGACGTCTCCTGTGCCGGAGCAGGTCCAAGGCCCAGTTCCCGGTTGAGAGCTGGGCCTTGGACCGCGACTCGGTTGCCCTCCGGCTAAGAGGCCTCTCCCATCCCGGGCGACAGGCCCTGCCCCGGTTCCGGCCGCCCCGGACCCGACGCGGGGTGCCGCTCTCCCGTCTCCCCCGCGGTGTCCGGGGCGAGATCACGACGCAACGACTCGGCGTCGCGCTTGCGCACCCCGCTCGCCCGGATCGTGTTCACCGCGATGATGGTGAGTTCGTTCGCCACGTTGATGCCGCCGACGCGCAGACCGCTGCGCAACGCCTCCTGGGCCAGACGGAGGGCCGACATCGCGGCCCGCTGGGATCGGGAGGGCCGGTCGGTGGACGGGGACCAGCCCGCAGCGACGGTGCGCGCGGCCTCGGCCAGGCACCGCACGGCCTCGGCGAGCGACGGCGGAACGGGCTCGTCGTCACGGATCGCGCGTTCGAGGTTGAGCGCGACGTCGCGGCTGTGCAGCAGGGACCGGATCATGAGGATGGCGCCGTGCCGCCACCCCTGCAGCGCGCTCTGGTTGTGCCACCGTAGCGGCGAGATGCGGACGACCTCGTCGGCTGCCGACAGCACGGTCTCCACGTCCGAGGTGTCGAGCCGGCGCAGGGTGTCGAGGACCTGACGGGCCAGCTCGGCGTCCCGGGCCAGGGCCGCGTCGGCCAGGCGGTCCAGCCCGGCGGCCATCTGGTTGAGCAGGGGCCGGCCGGCCCGCCGGATCCGGTAGATCGGGTTCAGGGGCAGCACCACGACCGCGACCAGGATGCCGACCGCCCCACCGACGACGCCGTCGAGGAAGCGGGGCAGCGCGATGTCGGTCCGGGCCGGGAACAGCACGGCGATCACCATCGCGCTGCCGCCGACCTGGGTGACGAACGCGCCCTCGTCGCTGAGCAGGACGGCGACGAGGATCGCGGCGGCGACGATGACGCCGATCTGTACGTATCCCTGCCCGACCCAGGAGACCAGCAGGTCGCCCAGCATGATGCCCACCGCCACGCCGGCGACCAGCAGCAGCGTACGGCGGAAGCGCTGGCTCACCGAACTGGCGATGGTGCCGACCGCGACGGCGGGCGCGAACAGCGGTTGCGGGTTGTGGATCAGGTCCTTCGCGACCCACCACGCGACTGCGGCGGCCACCCCGCACTGCACCGCCACGAGCAGGCTCAACCGCACCCGCCGCAGCCGATCCCGCACAGTGTCCCGGCCGGTACGGCGAATCGCCGTCCACGCCGCACCTACCGGGTCGTTCCCGCTGCCGTGGGAAGGACGGAACGGCTCACGCCCCATGAGGCGATCCTAGTAATTTCGCCGCATTTGATCCGCTTTACGCGGCAAACAGCCTCAGTCCCGGTCGGTCAGCCGGCGGCGCAGCGTCAACTCGGTGCCCTCCTCGGTACGGGTCACGTTCATCTCCCCCAGCGCCTGGATCAGCGCCAGCCCGCGTCCCCGGAAGCTCGACCCGCTCGACTCCCGCCAGCGCCCGCTGTCCCGGATGGTCGCGGTGACCGTGCGGTCGGCGATCGTCACCTCGACCTCGATCGTCGGTTCCGCCGGGTCGACCGGGTGTTCGATCGCGTTCGCCGCCGCCTCGGACACCGCCACCGTCAGGTCGAACAGGTCGGTCTCGCCGACCTGGTGGGCGACGAGGAAGTCCTCCAGCCGCTTGCGCAGCACGCTGAGCCGGGTCGGGTCGGCGGGCAGGCGCAGCGCGAACCGGTTCAGTTCGGCCGCCTCCAGCGCGAGCACCGCCACGTCGTCGTGCCGGGACCGCCCGGCCACCCGGGCCATGACGGCGTCGACCAGGTCCGCCACGTGCCCGGCGCGCGTCGACGCGTCCGCCCGCAACTGGCCCAGCCCGGCGTCGATGCCGGCGGAGCGGTCCTCGATCAGGCCGTCGGTGTAGAGCAGGAGCCGGTGGCCCGGGGCGATCTCCCCCTCGGCGGCCGGGTAGACGGCGCCGGGGATCGCGCCGATCGGCGGTCCGAGGGCCCGATCGTGCAGGAACGCCACGTCGTCTCCTCGGATCAGCAGGGGTGAGGGGTGGCCCGCGCTGGCGTACCGGATCCGCCCGGTGCGCGGGGAGAAGCCGAGGCAGACCACTGTGGCGAAGGAGCCGCTGCCGGCGGAGTGGACCAGCCGGTTGAGCCGGGTCAGCGCCTCCCCCGGGTCGTAGCCCTCCAGGACGTACGCCCGCAGCGCGTTGCGGAGCTGGCCCATCGCCGCGGCGGCCCGCACGCCCTTGCCCACCACGTCGCCGATGACGAGCACCAGGTCGTCGTCGGGGGTGGCCATCACGTCGTACCAGTCGCCGCCGACCTCCACGTCGGCGCTGCCTGGCAGATAGCGGCTGGCCACCACCGCGCCGGGCAGCTGCGGCAGCGTACGTGGCAGCAGGCTGTGCTGGAGCGTGGTGGCGATGTGGTGCTCGGCCTCGTAGAGCTGGGCGTTCTCCAGCCGTACGCCGACCAGCCGGGCCAGCTCGGTCAGCGCCGCCTCCTCGGTGCCGCCGCCCTCCCGGCGCCACACCAGCAGCTCGCCGAGCTGCTCGCCGGAGGTGCCGGTGAGCGGCAGCACGACGCTCGGCTCGGCGGGCAGGTCGCCGCCGGCGTCCTCCTCGTGGCGGGCCCCGGTGGCGGTGACCCGGACCCGTCCGGCCTCGGCCAGGCGCAGCGCGTGCCGGGCGGCCACCCGTACCACCTCGGCGGTGGACCGGGCGGTGTTGATCTCCACGGCGGCGTCGGCGAGTGCCCGCAGCCGGCGGATGATCTGCCCGCGCAACTGGCCCAGCTCGACGTTGGCCCGCACCCGGGCCACCAGCTCCTGACTGGAGAACGGCTTGGTCAGGTAGTCGTCCGCGCCGGTGGACAGGCCGGCGACCTCCTCGGCGGCGCCGGCCCGCGCGGAGAGCAGCACGATCGGCACGTGCCGGGTGGCCGGCTCGGCCCGCAACGCGGCGACCAGCCCGAAGCCGTCCAGCCGGGGCATCATCACGTCGGTCAGCACCAGGTCGAACGGGGTCTCGACGGCCAGCCGCAGCGCCTCCACGCCGTCCGGCACGGCCACCACCTCGTACGCCGGGGAGAGGAGCCGGCAGACGTGCTCGCGCAGGTCGGGGTTGTCGTCGGCGAACAGGATGCGGCCGGACCCACCCGGCGAGCCGGACGGCTCCGGCAGGCCGGTGGGACGGGCCACCTCGTCGGTCCAGAGTGCCGTCTCGGCGACGTACAGGCGGGCCTGCTCCGGTTCGCTGAGCGGCACCGGCGACAGCGCGGCCACCCGGTCGGCGGGCAGGTGCGCGTACCCGAACGGCAGTGTCACGGTGAACGTGGTGCCGCGGTCGACGACGCTGCGCGCGGTCACCGTGCCGCCGTGCATCTCGACCAGCTCGCGGACCAGCGCGAGCCCGATGCCGGTGCCCTCGTGGGTACGGGAGCGGGCGCCGGCCACCCGGTGGAACCGCTCGAAGACCTGCGGCAGTTCCTCCGGCGCGATGCCGACGCCGGTGTCGGACACCTCCAGGACGGCGGCGCCGTCGGTCGCGCGGACCCGGACCCGGATCTCGCCGTCGAAGGTGAACTTGACCGCGTTCGACACCAGGTTGAGGACGATCTTCTCCCACATGTCCCGGTCGACGTAGACCGGCGCGGGCAGCGGCGGGCAGTCCACCACCAGGCGCAGCCCGGCCCGCTCGGTGGCCGAGCGGAACGTGCTGGCCAGCCGGGACGTGTGGTCGGACAGGTCGGTGGGCTGGTAGCGGGCGGCCAGGCGGCCGGACTCCAGCCGGGAGAAGTCGAGCACCGTGTTGACCAGCTTGAGCAGGCGCAGCCCGTTGCGGTGCATGACGGTGAGCCGGTCGAGGTAGCGGTCCGGCAGCTCCCGGTCGGCGAGCATCTCCTCCATCGGTCCGAGCACCAGCGTGAGCGGGGTACGGAACTCGTGGCTCACGTTGGCGAAGAAGTTGGTCTTGGCGCGGTCCAGCGCGGCCAGCTCGGCGGCGCGGGCGCGTTCCTGCTCGTACGCCCGCTGCTTGCCCACGGCCCGGGACACCTGCGCGGCGACCAGGTCGACGAAGTCGCGGTAGTCGTCGGTGAACGGCAGCCGGCGCGACACCCCGAGCAGCAGTACGCCGGCCGGCTCGTTCGTGGCCGTCAGCGGCAGCAGGAGCGCCTGGTCGGCGGCGTCCGGCGGCACCGCGCCCGGCAGCTCGGCGGTGGCGATCCAGCGCGGCTCGGTGAACGGCTCGCCGTCGGGCAGGCCGGGCGGCGGACCGGCGACGGTGGCCGGATCCACGCCCGAGCAGCCGCCCGGCACGAGTGTGCCGCGCTCGTCGGCGAACCACAGCGCGCTGAACGGCACGTCGGCGCGGTGGGCGTCGAGCACCCGAGTGACGGCTTGGCCCAATTCGAGCAGGCCCGGCACGTCGCCCAGCTCGTTGCCCAGCTCGGCGAGGGCGCGCAGCCGGCGCTCGCCGAGCACCCGGCCGGTGGTCTCGTTGACGAAGCAGAACAGACCGCCGACGGTGCCGTCAGCGCTGCGGATCGGGTCGTACGAGACGTCGAAGTAGACGTCCTCCAGGAAACCGTGGCGGTCGAGCACGAAGGGGTGGTTCTCGCCCCGGTACGGCACGCCGGTGCGGCGCACGCCGTCCAGCAGCGGGCCGAGCACGTCCCAGGTCTCCGCCCAGTGCCGCCGGGCGGGCTGCCCGATCACGGCCGGGTGCTTGTCGCCGATGGTCGGCCGGTAGGCGTCGTTGTAGAAGGCCAGGTGCTCCTCGCCCCAGAAGACGACCATCTGGGCGCGGGACGACAGCATGGTGCTCACGGCGTGGCACAGCGCCGCGGGCCAGCGGTCCGGGCTGCCGAGGGCGGTGGTGGACCAGTCGAAGCCGCGCAGCCGGCCGCCCATCTCACCGCCGGCGGCGAACGCCGCGGCGAGCAGCGGCGGTAGTGACGCCTCGCCGGCCGCGGGGGACGAACGACCGTCCTCCCCGCCCCCGTGGGCCGAGCTCATGTAGCCTCCCGCTCCGGCCATGATCGTGACGGCCGGCGATGCTCCGCCGACCGTCCCCGCCTACTACCCCGACGGAGGAGCAACGTAACGCACCCGCACCGTTCGACGCTGGTTACCTCGGCCTCATCCTGGCGTAACCGACGGCCCGGTGCGACTCGGGCGGTCACCGCCCCGGCGACGGGACCGCCGATCCGCCCGTCCCCACCTACGAAACGCGGGTGTGTGATCTGGCCGACACGGCGGCCCGGACCAGCGCGACCACCGGCCGCGGATCCGGTTCGTTCTCCGGATGCCACTGCACCCCGAGCACGAAGCGCCGCGCCGGATCCTCCACCGCCTCGATCACCCCGTCGCCGGCCCAGCCGGTGACCGCCAGGCCGCCGGGGTCGGCCACCGCCTGATGGTGGTACGAGTTGACCCGGTCCACGCCGGCCATCACCCGCCCGGCCAGGCTGTCCTCGGCGAAGCGCACCGGATGCGACCCGTAGACGCCCGGCGCGGGACGGTGCCCGTCGTGCCCGACCACGTCCGGCAGGTGCTGGTGCAGCAGACCGCCGTACGCCACGGCGAGCAACTGCATGCCCCGGCACACGCCCAGCACGGGCAGGTCGGCGGCGAGCGCGGCGGTCAGCAACGTCGTCTCCCCGGCGTCGCGCTCCGGCCGGCTCTCGGTGCGCGGGTCCGGCGGCTCGCCGTACCGCTCCGGGCCGACGTCCGCGCCGCCGGCCAGCAGCAGCCCGTCCAGCAGCCCCAGCACGTCCGCGTCGAGATCGTCAGGGGGCAGCACCACGGCCCGGCCGCCGGCAGCGGTGACCGCCCGGACGTACGCGTGCGGCACGAGCGTCGCCGGTACGTCCCGCCACACCGCCCAGCCGGCCGGCTCGACGTACGCGGTGATGCCGATGACCGGCCTTCTCGCGCTCACAGTGCGCGCTCTCACAGGGGTGTGACGTAGGCGCCGGTGATGCCGCCGTCGACGACGAACTGCGCGGCGGTCATGAACGACGCGTCGTCGCTGGCGAGGAACGCCACGGCTGCGGCGATCTCGGTCGGATCGCCGAACCGGCCCATCGGCACGTGCACCAGCCGCCGGGCGGCCCGCTCCGGGTCCTTGGCGAACAGCTCCAGCAGCAGCGGCGTGGCCACCGGCCCGGGGCACAGCGCGTTGACCCGGATGCCCTCGCGGGCGAACTGCACGCCCAGCTCCCGGGTCATCGCCAGCACCCCGCCCTTGCTCGCCGTGTACGCGATCTGCGACGTGGCCGCGCCCATCAGCGCCACGAACGAGGCGGTGTTGATGATCGAGCCCTTGCCCTGCCGGCGCATGTGCGGGATGACGTACTTGCAGCACAGGTAGACGCTCGTGGTGTTGACCCGCAGCACCCGCTCCCATGCGTCCAGGCCGGTCTCCAGGATCGAGTCGTCGTCCGGCGGCGAGATGCCGGCGTTGTGGAACGACACGTCCACCCGGCCGTGCCGCTCCACCACCCCGTCGAACAGGTCGCGGACCGCCGTCTCGTCGGCCACGTCGGCGGCCACGAACTCGCCGCCCACCTCCTGCGCGGCCCGGGTGCCGGCGTCGGCGTCGATGTCCACGCACACCACCCGGGCGCCCTCGGCGGCGAAACGCCGTACGGTGGCCAGCCCGATGCCGCTGCCCGCGCCGGTCACCACCGCCACCCGGTCGGAAAGCCGTCCCTGCACTGTGATCACTCCTCGGTGCCGATGAACACGTTCTTGACGTCGGTGAAGGCGTGCAGCGCGTCCGGACCCAGCTCCCGGCCGAGGCCGGAGCGCTTCATCCCGCCGAACGGGGTCCAGTAGCGCACCGAGGAGTGCGAGTTGACGCTGAGGTTGCCCGACTCGACCGCGCGGGCCACCCGCACCGCCCGCCCGACGTCCCGGGTCCAGATCGAGCCGGAGAGCCCGTACTCGGTGTCGTTGGCGAGCCGGATCGCGTCCGCCTCGTCGTCGAACGGCAGCACCGAGACGACCGGGCCGAATATCTCCTCCCGCCAGTGCCGGTCGGCCGGGGAGCCGGCGAGCAGCACCGTCGGGGCGTGCCAGAAGCCGGGGCCGTCGGGGCACGAGCCGGTGAAGGCCACGTCCGCCCCGTCGACGTACCCGGCGACCCGGTCCCGGTGCGCGGCGGAGATCAGCGGGCCCATCTCGGCCGTGTCCCGGGACGGGTCCTCCACCCGCACCGCCCGTACGGCTGGTTCGAGCAGTTCCAGGAACCTGTCGTACGCCTGGCGCTGGACCAGGATCCGGGAGCGGGCGCAGCAGTCCTGGCCGGCGTTGTCGAAGACCGCGTACGGCGCGGTGGCCGCCGCCTTCTCCAGGTCCGCGTCGGCGAAGACGATGTTCGCCGACTTGCCGCCCAGCTCCAGCGTCACCCGCTTCACCTGGGCGGCGCAGCCGGCCATGATCCGGGTACCGACCTCGGTCGAGCCGGTGAAGCAGATCTTGCGGACCGCCGGGTGGGTGACGAACCGTTCGCCGACCACGCTGCCCCGGCCGGGCAGCACTGTGAACACGCCCTCGGGCAGGCCGGCGTCGCGGGCCAGCTCGGCCAGGCGCAGCGCGGTGAGCGGGGTCAGCTCGGCCGGTTTCAGCACCACCGTGTTGCCGGCGGCGAGCGCCGGGGCGAATCCCCAGCCGGCGATCGGCATCGGGAAGTTCCACGGCACGATCACGCCGACCACGCCCAACGGCTCGTGGAACGTGACGTCGAGCCCACCGGGCACCGGGATCTGGTGCCCGGTCAGCCGCTCCGGCGCGCCCGCGTAGTAGTCGAGCACGTCGCGGACGTTGCCCGCCTCCCAGCGCGCGTTGCCGATGGTGTGCCCGGCGTTGCGCACCTCAAGGAGCGCCAGTTCCTCCAGGTGCGCGTCGACCTGTGCGGCGAACCGCCGCAGCAGCCGCCCCCGATCCCCGGGCGCCACCCGACGCCACCCCTCGAACGCGGCGGAAGCCCGCGCGACGGCCGCGTCCACGTCGTCAACGGAGCACCCCGGAACGACCCCGATACCGGCCCCGTCGACGGGCGAAATCACCTCACCCACGCGCGTCCCCCTCCCCCTCGCCCCCGCGATCTTGCACTTGCCGCCCCGGCAAAAGTCGCATGACACCCGCACCCGGGGCCGCAAGTGCAAGATCGGCGCGGAGACTGGGGGCGGACACCTCAGAGGCGTTCGAAGCCACGGGTCAGTTCCCAGTCCGTCACGGCGGCGTCGAAGGCGGTCAGCTCGACCTTCGCCTGGTTGGCGTAGTGGTCGGCCACCTCGTCGCCGAACGCCTCCCGGGCCACTGTCGAACGCTGCCACAGGTCCAGCGCGTCGCGCAGCGTGGTCGGCACCCGCTCGGCGTCCGGGTCGTCGTACGCGTTGCCGGTGCACTCGTCGGCCAGCTCCAGCTCGTTCTCGATGCCGTGCACCGCGCCGGCCACCAGCGCGGCGATCGCCAGGTACGGGTTCACGTCGGCCCCCGGCACCCGGTTCTCCACCCGCATCCCCTGCCCGTGCCCGACCAGCCGCAGCGCACAGGTGCGGTTGTCGGTGCCCCAGCGCAACGCGGTCGGCGCGAACGAGCCGGGCTGGTAACGCTTGTAGGAGTTGATGTTCGGCGCGAAGAACAGGCTGAACTCGCGCATGGTGGCCAGCAGCCCGGCCAGCACCCGCTGCCCGGTGACGCTCAGGTGCGCCGGCCCGTCGCCCAGCATGGCCGAGGAGCCGGACGCGTCGCGCAGCGAGAAGTGGATGTGGCAGGAGTTGCCCTCCCGCTCGTTCGGCTTGGCCATGAACGTGATCGACATGCCCTCCTGGGCGGCGATCTCCTTCGCGCCGTTCTTGTAGATGACGTGGTGGTCGGCGCAGCGCACCGCCTCGTCGTACCGGAACGCGATCTCGTGCTGGCCGAGGTTGCACTCGCCCTTCGCGCTCTCCGGGGTCAGCCCGGCGCCGGCCATCTCGGTGCGGATGCGGCGCAGCAGCGGCTCGACCCGGGCGGTGCCCAGCAGCGAGTAGTCCACGTTGTACTGGTTGGCCGGGGTCAGGTCGCGGTAGCCACGCTGCCACGCCTCCTCGTACGAGTCGCGGTAGAGCACGAACTCCAGCTCGGTGCCCGCGTACGCGGTGAGCCCGTGCGCGGCCAGCCGGTCGAGCTGGCGGCGCAGGATCTGCCGGGGCGAGGCGACCACCGGGCCGGAGCCGTCCAGCCACTCCAGGTCGGCGAGCAGCAGCACGGACCCGGGCTGCCAGGGCGTCCGGCGCAGCGTCTCCAGGTCGGGGCGCATGGCGAAGTCGCCGTAGCCGCGTTCCCAGCTCGACATCGCGTACCCGTCGACGGTGTTCATGTCGACGTCCACGGCGAGCAGGTAGTTGCAGCCCTCGCTGCCGTTCGCGACCACCTGGTCGAGGAAGTAGGGCGCGTGGAACCGCTTGCCCTGCAGGCGCCCCTGCATGTCGGTGAGGCCGAGCACCACCGTGTCGATCTCACCCTCGGCGACGGCGACCCGCAACTGTTCCAGCGAGAGCGGCGTTGGTTTCATCAGGGGCCTCCATCACCAAGGTCTACTGGCAAACCGGATCACCGTCAATGCCCCGGCGGGGCCGGGTGCGAAACCGAGGAGAGCGCATGCGCCGTCGTACCGTCGCGGTCGTGGCCGGCGACGACCGCATCCTCCGCTTCCCGCCCGCCCACCGCCGCGCCACGAGCTGACCCTGGGGTACGCGGACAGCCCACCCGGCGTCAGCCACGAACCCGCGCCCAGTCCAGGAAACGGCGGTGCAGGTCCGGCGCGTGGTCGGGATTCAACTGGGCGAGTTGTTCCCGCGCCTCGGCCATCAGCCCGCCGAGATGGAGCAGCAGCGCGGTGCGGTCCTCCCGGTACTCGACGAGTAGCGACAGCCGGGCCGGCTGGCAGGGCCACTCCGCGCCGCAGTTGCGGCACCGCCAGAGCGGACGCATAGGCAGGTGCGGAACCACGCGACGGCCCATCACCGCAGCCTTCGAGCGATTGCACGCGCCTCGTCGTCGCTGAGCGGAAGGAACCAGAAGAACCGCCTGACGATCTCGGGCGGTTCGGGCCCCTCGACTCGGCCACGCAGATCCCGGATCGCGCCGCGCACGAGGAACGCCATCATCCGGATGAGCGCTGCCGGATCGAGCTGATCGCGCGGAATGCGACGCAGAGTGGGACACGGCCACGGCTCCTGACAGCGCTCGCATTTCCAGTCCGGCTGGTACCCGATGTGCCCGATGGCGCTGAGGACACCGACCAGAGCCGTCACCAACGGCCCCCGTTCGCCCGCCACTCCTGCGCCCGTGTCAGACGACCGGGGCTGCCCGGGCGAACCGTGGGAAACACCCGGGTCGGCTCGCGCATCCACGCCGGCAGGTTGCTGCCGGGGTCGCGCTTCGGCAGGGTGGGCAGCTCCCGGGTACGGCACCGGAACCATCGGACACGCACATCGGCCTCCTCGTTGTATGGAGGGGGCCGCCCGGCATCGTCGGGACCGGGCGGCCCCGGGCTGGAATCCGCCCGTGCTCGCCTGCGACGAGCGGATCCGCATGCGTGACAGTCTGGTGAGGACACCGCTACGGTCGGAAGGCATCGAGCCTGGTCACGGCGCACGAGTGAAGCACCGGGCCGGCCGGCAGATGTCGAATGAAGTTCACGCACGGACTGTGGAGGAACTGTGGAGGAACCGACAGCCGATCTCATCCGATCGCAGCTCCGCCGCCTACGGAACGTTGCCGGTCTCAATCAGGAGGAATTCGGCCGGTTGGTCCACTACTCGCCGTCAATGGTGTCCGCCGTCGAAACCGGCAGCCGTCCGTACGACCGGCTCTTCTTGGCTCGTGCCGACGAGGTGCTGAACTCCGGCGGCCTGCTGGTGTCCCTGCTCAAGATGGCCGAACGCGAGGGCTTGCCGTCCTGGCTCCGACCATGGCTCGATGCCGAACGCAACGCTCGACAGCTCCGGTGCTTCCACCCGACTCTCGTTCCAGCCCTGCTTCAGACGGAGAACTACGCCCGAGCGGTGATTCGCTGTGACGACCTACTCAGCGATGCCGACGTGGAGAGCCGCGTGGCAGCCCGCATGGATCGCCAGGAAGTCCTGCGGCAGCCGTCTCCGCCCCAGCTCGTCGCTGTACTCGACGAGGGAATGCTGCACCGCCGCGAAGAGAGCTTCCGTGGGCTGATGGCTCAGCAGATCGAGCACCTGGTCGTCTGTGCCGAGCGCCCGCACATCAGTATTCACGTGCTTCCACTACAGGTCGGGTTGCACATCGGCTTGTCCGGTCCGTTCACTCTGGCGAGAGGCGCGGAGGGCGGTTGGGTCGCCAGCATGGAATGCCAGCTCACCACGAGCGTGATCGACGGTGACGCCGACGTGGCTACGCTTCTGTCGAGATGGGAGATGATCCGGAGTGAAGCTTTGCCCCGCCGGCAGTCTCTCGAGCTTCTGAAAGAGGTGGAGACGTCATGGATGTGAGCGGCGCGACCTGGCGAAAGGCGACCCGGAGTGGCAACACCGACTGCGTCGAGGTGGCTGACAACCTGACGGAAGTGGTGCTGGTACGCGACTCCAAGGACCGGGACGGCGGGACGCTCCACGTCACCCCGACATCGTGGCGGTCGTTCGTCACACTGGCCAAGCAGATGGGGCCTGCGACCTGACCGACAAAGCCATCGCCAAGATCTCCGGACAGCCCAGCGCTCACATCGGCTGGACCCAGGCGGCTCGCCACTGCGGGGACGGGTCCTGGCCGAGGCTGGTCCAGTACTCCCGGCCCTCGACGATCCGCCCGTCGCGCACGGTCCAGAACGACGCGACCCGGTGCACGCCCATCCCCTCGTGCGGCACCTCCACCTCGGACACCACCGTCTCCCCGGACGCCACCACCCGCAGTACCCGGATCGACCAGCCCTCCGGGTACTCGGCGTTGATCTTCACGTAATTGTCGCGGCCCACGATCCGCTCGGCGCTGGCCGGCCACTCCACCACCACGTCGTCGGCCAGCAGCTCGCCGACACCGGTCCAGTCGCGGGCCTGCATGCGATCCCACAGCGCGCGTACCACCGCTTCCGCATTCATAGGCCGGATCATGGCAGGCCCCACCGACAGCTACGACGGCTCGGCGGGCTCCGGCTCCGGATCCGCCTGGTCGACGGTACGGCGCGGGCCGGTGAACCACTTGCGGGCCGAGGCGTACCACCAGATGGCGACGCCGAGCAGCACGCCACCGATCGCGATCGGCGCGTAGTTCACCGCCGTCCAGCTGAAGTCGGGATTGCCGGGCACACCGGCCGGGACGATGGGCAGCACGAAGTAGACCGAGATGACGGCGATCTCGACCACCGCGATCCAGCCGAGCAGCTTGTAGCGCCGGCCCAGGGTCCACGGGCCCGGAGTGAACCGGTCGCCCATCCGCAGCCGCAGGAAGATCGGGATGATGAAGGACAGGTACAGCCCGATCACCGCGACCGAGACCACCGCGTAGAACGCGACCGGGATGCCGCCGCGCTGGTAGAGCGCGGGCAGCGTGAGCACCAGCCCGGCCAGCGTCGCGCCGATGATGGCGTTCACCGGCGTGCCGTTGCGGTTGACTGTCGACCAGAGCCGCCAGCCGGGCACCGCCCGGTCGCGGCTGAACGCGTACGCCATCCGCGACATCGACGTCACGCAGCTCATGCCGCAGAAGAACTGCCCGATGGTGGAGATGATGATGACGGCCTTGAAGAAGAACGGCGTCAGCGCTGACTCGAAGATCGCCCCGGAGAAGCCGCCCGCCTCGTTTATCGCGTCCACGTCGGTGGCGGCGAACAGGAACGCCAGCAGCAGGATCCAGCCGCCCACCGCGGAGTAGAAGATCGACCGCCACAGCCCCTGCGCGGCGGCCTTCGACGCGCCGCGCGTCTCCTCCGAGACGTGCGCGCAGGCGTCGAAGCCGGTGATCGTGTACTGCGTGAGCAGGAAGCCCAGCGGCAGCACGTAGAACCAGAACGCCAGCCCGCCGGTGTCGCCGTCGCCGAAGCCGGAGTTGTTGAACCGCTCGGTGAAGACGAACTGGAAGCTCTGGTGCTTGTCCGGGACCAGGACCAGGATCAGCACCACGGCGGCCGCGCCGGCCACGTGCCACCAGACCGAGACGTTCTGGAGTACGTCGATGATGTGGTGACCGTAGATGTTGATCAGCCCGTGCAGCGCGAGGATCACCACGAACAGCCCGAACGTCTGGTGCCCGGTCCCGGCCCAGCCGTCGAACAGCGCCGACAGCGTCAGGTTGAGGAAGGTGGCGCAGCCGTAGTCGACCGACGCGGTCACCGCGACCAGCCCGATCAGGTTGAGCCAGCCGGTGAACCAGCCGTGCACCGGCCGGCCCATGGTCGCCGCCCACCAGTAGATGCCGCCCGCCGTCGGGTACGCCGACACCAGCTCGGCGAGGCAGAACCCGATGATCAGGATGAACAGCGAGATCAGCGGCCAGCCCCAGGAGATCGCCACCGGGCCGCCGTTGTTCCACGCCTGGCCGAACGTGGTGAAGCAGCCGGCCAGGATCGAGATGATGGAGAACGAGATCGCGAAGTTGGAGAAGCCGCTCCACTTGCGGCGCAGCTCCTGCTTGTAGCCGAGTTCGGCGAGTCGTCGGGCGTCGTCGTCCATCGGCTGCTCGGCGGTCGGCGCGGGCGTCGTGGCCACTGCACACCTCCTCGAGGCGATCCTCGTGCGAGTGCTCGCAGTGTGCTCCCAGCCGATCAAGCCGGTCAATACGTACCCCGGTAATTGCGTTGTGGCCGGATCCCGCCGCGGGCATCATTGTGGGCGTGACCAGGCCCGACCCGACGGGCCGGCACCGGGCGCTCGGCAACGCCCGGTCCGCGGCGGCGCGCGGCGTCCACCTCTCTCTCACTGATGTACGGCGATCGGCCGTACCCTCCGGACGCCCCGCGCCGCCGCACCTCTAGACGAACAGCAGCCCCGCGACCCACAGCGCGGCGATCATCAGGCCGGCGGTGAACTCCAGGACCATCGACAGGCCGGCCGCCTTCAGCGCCTGCACGGTGGCCGGCCAGGCGAGGCGGGTGTCGCCGAGCCGCAGCCGCTCGGCGCCGAAGATCCCGCCGACGAAGCCGATCGGCAACCCGACCACCGGGATGACGAAGAACCCGACCACGCCGAGCAGCCCGCCGGCCAGCAGCGACATGGTGGGCACCCCGGTCCGCTTCAGATTCCGCCCCGGCCAGAGGTACTTCAGCACGGTGCCGCCGGCGGCGATCACTGTGGCGGCGGCGAGCACCGCCCAGCGGCCCGGCCCGGCGTCGCCGAACAGCGTCCACACCAGCACGCCGCCCCAGCACAGCGGCAGTGCCGGCAGCCCCGGCACGATCACCCCGGCCAGCCCGGCGACGATCGCCAGCGCGGCGACCACTGACACCACGGCCTGCGAATCGGTGAGGCTCACCGGATCTCCCTTCCTCGCCTGCCGCGTGCGCGGAAGGTGTTAAGCGGGGCCCCCTGCTATACCGGAGGCGTTAATAGGGGGCCCTTCCTTACCCGCCCAGGCGGGCGCGGATGCCGTCGGCGGGCATGGGGGCGCCGAACAGCCGGCCCTGCCCGGTGTCGCAGCGCAGCGCCCGCAGCCGTTCCGCCTGCACCTCGGTCTCCACCGCCTCGGCCGTCACCGACAGCTCCAGCGCGTGCGCCAGCCGGACCAGCGCGTCCACGATCCGCTCGTCCCGGTGGTCGGCGACCTCGTCCCCGCCGTCACCCCTTATCCCCTCGACGAACGGGCCGGCCAGCTTCACGCAGTGGATCGGCAGCCGCCGCAGGTACGCCAGGTTCGAGTAGCCGGTGCCGAAGTCGTCGATGGCCAGCCGCAACCCGAGGTCGGCGAGCTGGTGCAGCGTCCGCAGCGGCTCCCCGGCGCTGCCCATGACGGCGCTCTCGGTCAGCTCCAGCTGCAACAGCTCGGCCGGCAGGCCGGTGTGCTGCAACGCCTCGGCCACCGTCTCCACGATCGCCGCGTCGTCGGCCTGCCGGGCGGCGAGGTTGACGCTGACCACAGGCGTCGTGTCCGGGTACGCGCGCCGCCACGACTCGGCGTCGCGGCACGCCTGACGCAGCACCCAGGCGCCGAGCCGGACGATCAGACCGGTCTCCTCGGCCAGCCCGATGAAGCGATCCGGCCCGATCAGCCCCAGCTCCGGGTGCTGCCAGCGCACCAGCGCCTCGACCGCCACCATCGTGCCGTCCAGCAACGACACGATCGGCTGGTAGTGCAGCACGAACTCGCCCCGGTCCAGCGCGGCGGGCAGGTTGGCGGCCAGCGCGGAGCGGGCGATGTCGGCGGCGCTGCGCTCCGGGTCGTACACCGCCCACCTGCCCCGGCCCTCCGCCTTGGCCCAGTAGAGCGTGGTGTCGGCGGCCTTCATCAGCTCGCCGGAGCTGGTCTCGGCCGCCGGGCAGTCCACGATGCCGATGCTCGCCGACACGGCGAGCTGCTGGTCGCCGACGTGCACCGGCGCGGAGACGGCGGCCAGGGCCAGCTCGGCGACCTCCACCGCGTCGTCGATGCCGCCGTCGGAGTCGACAAGGATGACGAACTCGTCACCGCCCATCCGGGCCACCAGGTGGCCGCGCCCGGCCACGCAGTCGCTGAGCCGGCGGGCGATCACCTTGAGCAGCCGGTCGCCCAGGTCGTGGCCGAGGCTGTCGTTCACCGCCTTGAAGCCGTCCAGGTCGATGAAGCAGAGCCCGACGCGCTGGTCCGGGCCCGCGCCGTCGAAGACCCGGCCCAGCTCCTCGAAGAACAGCGTCCGGTTGGGCAGGCCGGTCAGCGGGTCGTGCAGCGCCTGGAAGCGCAGCCGCTGCTGCAACTCGTACCGCTCGGTGATGTCCTCCACCATGGCGACGGTGAACCGGGGCCGGCCGTCGTCGTGCCGGATGAGCGAGACCGCGAGGTCGGTCCAGACCACGCTGCCGTCCTTGCGGTAGTAGCGCTTCTCCACCCGGGCGCTGTCCCGCTTGCCCTCGATCAGCTCCTGGTAGACCTCCCACATCCCGGCCGCGTCGTCGGCGTGGAACAACGCCGACACGTTCATCCGCCGCATGTCCGCGACGGTGTAGCCGAGCATGTCCGCGAAGGACTGGTTGACCTCGATGATCTGCCCGTCGACCCCGGCGATGCCGATGCCGATGACAGCGCCGGTGAAGACGGCCCGGAAGCGCGCCTCGCTGTCCCGCAGCGCCTGCTCGACGGTGTCCCGGGCCTGCCAGGCGGAACGGGCGATCCGCTCCTGCTGGCTGAACACCCGGTCGCGCAACGCGCGGGCGAAGCCGGCGGCGAACGCGCCCTGGAGCAACGCGACCCGCTCGCGCAGCTCGGGCGACTCCGTGCGGGACGGCAGCACCCAGGGCAGGAACCGGTCACCGAACGCCTGCACCGACCAGTCGAGCACGCCCGGCTCGGTGAGATGCGCCTCGACCAGGGCACGCCCCACCTCCTCCGCCGGGAAGGCGGAGAAGGTGGGGGCGAGCAGGGCCTCGCCGAGCCGCTCGGTGAGCGGCACCAGCAGGCGCTCGGTCTCGGCCGCGCTCAGCGGCACGAACCCGATGCGGCGCACCGCGCGAGCCCACTCGGCTGCGTACGCGGCGGCGCCGGGCCGGCTGACGTCTCCCCCGTCGCTGTCCGGGGCGCGCACGGGCTCAGCCGGCGACGCGGTCGTGCCGGGCCACGCCGCCGAAGGCGCCGAACCGCTCCGGGTGCTCGTCCACGTCCGACGGCGCGTCGGGCCGCCACAGCGGCATGTGCACCACGCCCGGTTCGAGGATCGTCCAGTCGCCGAAGAAGCCGGTGATCTCGGCCCGCGAGCGCAGCGTGATCTCGGTGGCGGTACGCGCCGACAGCCGCTGCGCGTCCAGCATCTCCTGCGGCTGGTCCTCGAACGTGGAGTGGGAGATGACCAGGTAGCTGCCGGGTGCGGCGGCGGCGCGCAGCGTGGCCAGGATGTCGGCCGGGCGGTCGGCGTCCGGCACGAAGTGCACCACGCCGGCGAGCAGGATGCCCAGCGGCCGGTCGAAGTCGATCAGGCCGCTGGCCCCGGCGTGCTCCAGGATCAGCTTCGGCTCGCGCAGATCGGCCAGGATCGCGGTGGCCCGGTCGTTCCCGGCGAGCAGTTCGTGGCTGTGCGCCACCGCGACCGGGTCGATGTCCACGTACACGATGCGGGCGTCCGGGTCGGCGGCCTGGGCGACCTCGTGCACGTTGCCGACGGTGGGAATGCCGGAGCCGATGTCGAGGAACTGGTCGATGCCGGCGTCGAGCAGCACCCGTACGGCCCGGCGCAGGAACTCCCGCCCGGAGCGCATGGTGGCGGCCAGGTTCGGCGTCATGGCCGCGATCTGTTCGGCGAGCTGCCGGTCGATCTCGAAGTTGTGCGCCCCACCGAGGAAGTAGTCGTAGACCCGGGCGGCGCTCGGCCGGGTCAGATCGATCTCGGTGGGCAGGCTCTCCGGCGTCTGCATCGCTCGGTCCCCCAGGTCGTCGTCCGCCGTCGATGGCGGATCATGTGGTCCAGACCACTCTAGGCCGGTACGGCCAGGTATGGGAGATCCACAAGAGGCGATGCTGCCGCCGGTGTCAGGCGTCCGACTCCAGCAGCAGCGAGATGCCCTGGCCGACGCCGACGCACATGGTGGCGAGCGCCCGCCGACCGCCCCGGCGGCGCAGTTCCAGCGCGGCGGTCAACGCCAGCCGGGCGCCGCTGGCGCCGAGCGGGTGACCGAGCGCGATCGCCCCGCCGCCCGGGTTGACGTGCTCGGCGTCCTCCGGCAGCCCCAGCTCGCGCAGCACCGCCACCGACTGCGCGGCGAACGCCTCGTTCAGCTCGATCACGTCCACGTCGGCCAGCGACAGGCCGGCACGGTCGAGCAGCTTCCGGGTCGCCGGGACCGGCCCGATGCCCATGATCCGTGGCGGTACGCCTGCCGACGCGGCGCCGCGTACCCGGGCCAGCGGGGTGAGGCCGTAGCGCTCGACGGCGGCCGCGGAGGCGACGAGCAGCGCGACGGCGCCGTCGTTGACGCCGGAGGAGTTGCCGGCGGTCACGGTGCCGCCCTCGCGGAACGGGGTGGGCAACGCGGCCAGCTTTTCCAGCGTCGTCTCGCGGGGGTGCTCGTCGGCCTCGACCAGCTTCGTCTCGCGCCTGCCGGCGGGCACCGTCACCGGGACGATCTCCTCGGCCAGCCGGCCGTCGGCCTGCGCCTTGGCGGCCCGCTGCTGCGACCGGTACGCGAAGGCGTCCTGCGCGGCCCGGTCCACGCCGAACTCGGCCGCCACGTTCTCCGCCGTCTCCGGCATCGAGTCGATGCCCCAGCCCTCGCGCATCAGCGGGTTGACCAGCCGCCAGCCGATCGTGGTGTCGTACACCTCGGCGGTACGGGCGAACGGCGTGGCCGCCTTCGGCATGACGAACGGCGCGCGGCTCATGCTCTCCACGCCGCCGGCCACCACCAGGTCGGCGTCCCCGGCGACGATCGCGCGGGCGGCGGAGGCGAGCGCGTCCAGGCCGGAGCCGCAGAGCCGGTTGACGGTGCTGCCCGGCACCTCCTCCGGCAGGCCGCCGAGCAGCGCGGCCATCCGGGCCACGTTGCGGTTGTCCTCGCCGGCCTGGTTGGCGCAGCCCAGGATCACGTCGTCGGTACGCGCCCAGTCGACCGAGGGGTGGCGGGCCACCAGCTCGCGGATGACGTGCGCGGCCAGGTCGTCGGGGCGGACCCCGGCCAGCGCGCCGGCGTACCGGCCGATCGGGGTACGGACTCCGGCAACGAGATAGGCCACTGTCATCGCGCGTACGTCCTTCGAGGGTGGGGAAGGGGTCGGTCGGCGGGTCGCGGGGGTACCCGGCGCCAGGATATCCGTGACCGGAGCGGATAGGTTTGCCGCATGTCCGGGGCCCAGTTCAGCGCAGAGACAAGCGGCGGCGGCGCGTTCGTCCGCCAGCCCAACCGGTTCACCGGCCGGGTCACCCCGCACTCCACGTCACCCGAGGGCGGCGGGCCGGACGAGGCGGGACGCTGGCCGCTGGAGGCGGGCCGCTACCGGCTGATCTGGTGCCGGGCCTGCCCGTGGGCGCACCGGGCCCGGATCGTGCGCGGCCTGCTCGGCCTGGACGAGGTGATCTCGCTGGGCACCGTCGACCCGATCCGGGACGAGCGGGGCTGGCGGTTCGCGCTCGACCCGGACGGCTTCGACCCGGTGCTCGGCGTCGGCTTCCTGTCCGAGGCGTACCTGTCCACCGACCCGGACTACACCGGCCGGGTGACGGTGCCGGCACTGGTGGACACGCTCACCGGACGGGTGGTAACGAACGACTATCCGCAGCTCACGCTGGACTTCTCGACCGAGTGGCGACGGTTCCACGCGCCGGACGCCCCGGATCTCTACCCGGTCGAGCTGCGCCCGGAGATGGACGCGCTGATGGCGGAGATCCACCGGGACGTCAACAACGGTGTCTACCGGTGCGGCTTCGCCACCTCACAGGAGGCGTACGACGAGGCGTTCACCGCGCTGTTCGCCCGCCTCGACGCGCTGAGCGAGCGGCTGGCCGGGCGGCGCTACCTGATGGGCGACACGATCACCGAGGCGGACGTGCGCCTGTTCACCACGCTGGTGCGCTTCGACGTGGCGTACCACGGGCACTTCAAGTGCAACCAGCGCAAGCTCACCGAGATGCCGGTGCTGTGGGCGTACGCGCGGGACCTGTTCCAGACACCCGGCTTCGGCGAGACGGTGGACTTCGACCACATCAAACGGCACTACTACGCCACCCACGACATGATCAACCCGACCCGGATCGTGCCGCTCGGCCCGGATCTCTCCGGCTGGACCACCCCGCACGGACGTGGCTGAGGGCACACCGCGCCGGATCGCCGCCGCGTTCGCCGCCGTCTGCCTGGTGGCCGGTGTGACAGCGGTGACGATCGCGGTGGTCGCCGGTCCCGTTCCCGGCCCGTCCGCGTACGTCAGCGAGGCCGGCATCACCGACAGCGGGTACGCCGGGGCGTACCGGATGGGGATCTTCTCGGTGGCCGCGTCGCTGCTGCTGCTCGCCGGGGCGCTGCCGCCGGGGTTGCGCGCGGCGGCCGGCCTGCTCGGCGCCGGCGCGGTGGCCACTGTCGTCTCCGGCGCGGTGACGTGCAGCGAGGGCTGCCCGCTGCCGCCGTTCGAGGCGCCCACGGTGGCCGACCTGGTGCACGGCGGGGCCAGCATCGTGGCGACCGCCGCGGTGGTGCTCGCCATGCTGGTGCTGCTGTTCTCCCCGGCGGCGGACCGGGGGCTGCGGCGGATCGCCACGGTCGGCGCGGCGCTGGCGCTGCCGGTGGCCGCGGTGGTCGCGGCGGCCCTGCTGCTGGTCGGGCGCAGCGCGCTCCTCGGGGTGTCGGAGCGGGTGCTGCTCGCCGTGGTCGCCGCCTGGGGACTGGCCACCTCCGGCTACCTGGCTGTAAGGAGCCTCACCGGCAACGGTCCTTCCCTTCCGGCCCGGGACGGGAGTAACGTGTCGCGACGATGACCAATGTCTGGTGCCTCACCGAGCGCCTGTACGTCGATCTCCGACGGCAGGCCAGCGGCGTCTGTCCGGCGTAGCTCCACGCCCCGACGCCCGCTTTTTCCTCTCCAGACCCTGGATCAGTCCTCATGACCTCCGCCCTGCGCAGAATTCCCTTCTCCGTCCAGATCCTGCTGGGCCTCGTGCTCGGCGTGGCGCTCGGTTTCCTCGCCCGCGCCGCCGACCTCGCCTGGCTGACCAGCACGCTCGACACCGTCGGCGGCCTCTTCGTCCAGCTGCTCAAGCTCGCCGTGCCGCCACTGGTCTTCACCGCCATCGTGGTCAGCGTGGTCAGCCTGCGCGGCGTCGCCAACGCCGCCCGGCTCGCCGTCAAGACACTGCTCTGGTTCGCCGTCACCGCGCTCATCGCGGTGAGCATCGGCATCGGCCTCGGCCTGCTCACCAATCCCGGCCGGGGCGTCGACCTGGACCCGGCCGGCGCCACCGCGCCGAAGACCACCGGCTCCTGGATCGACTTCCTCACCGGCATCGTCCCGACCAACCCGGTCGGCGCGTTCGTCGAGGGCAACGTCCTCCAGATCGTCTTCCTCGCCCTGGTGGTGGGCGCCGCCGCGCTGCTGGTCGGTGACGCCGCCGAGCCGTTCGTGGCGCTCAACCGCTCGCTGCTGTCGATCGTGCAGAAGGCGCTCTGGTGGGTCATCCGGCTCGCCCCGATCGGCACGCTCGGCCTGATCGGAAACGCCGTCGCCTCGTACGGCTGGGACCTGCTCGCCCCGCTCGCCAAGTTCACCACAGCCGTCTACGTCGGCTGCGCGATCGTGCTGTTCGTGGTCTACCCGGTGCTGCTGGCGGTGGCCGGCAAGCTCAACCCGCTGCGCTTCTTCGCCGGCGCCTGGCCCGCCATCGAGCTGGCGTTCGTCTCCCGCTCCTCGGTGGGCACCATGCCGGTGACCCAGCGCTCGGTCGAGCGCCTCGGCGTCCCCCGCGAGTACGCCTCGTTCGCGGTGCCGTTCGGCGCCACCACGAAGATGGACGGCTGCGCCGCCATCTACCCGGCGCTCGCCGCGATCTTCGTGGCGCAGGTGTTCGGCGTGAACCTCGGCGTCACCGACTACCTGCTGATCGCGTTCGTCTCGGTGGTCGGCTCGGCCGCCACCGCCGGCCTGACCGGCGCGATCGTCATGCTGACGCTGACCCTGAGCACGCTGGGCCTGCCGCTGGCCGGGGCCGGCCTGCTGCTGGCCATCGACCCGATCCTGGACATGATCCGCACCGCCACGAACGTGGCCGGGCAGGCGGTGGTGCCGACCATCGTGGCCGCCCGGGAGGGCACGCTCGACCGGGCCGCGTACGACTCGGCCGGCAAGCGCGACCTCATCGAGCCCGCCGAGACCGAGCGGCTCGACCCCGTACCCGCCTGATCCACACCCAACGGGTGCGTCTCCCACCGGAGGCGCACCCGTTGCCCATGACCGGAGGATCCGAGAATGAGCGCCCTGTTCACCCCGCTCGCCCTGCGCGGCGTCACCCTGCCCAACCGGATCGCGCTGGCGCCCATGTGCCAGTACAGCGCCGACCCCGACGGGCTGCCCACCGACTGGCACCGCGTCCACCTGGGTTCCCGGGCGGTCGGCGGGACCGGCCTGGTCATCACCGAGGCGACAGCTGTGGTGCCCGAGGGCCGGATCAGCCCTCAGGACACCGGCCTCTGGTCCGGCGCGCACGTCGACGCGTGGCGGCCGATCACCGCGTTCGTCGCCGAACACGGCGCGGTTCCGGCCGTGCAGCTCGCGCACGCCGGGTTCAAGGCGTCCACGTACCGGCCGTGGGCGCCGGCGCGTGGCGGCGTGCCGGACGCCGAGGGCGGCTGGACCCCGGTCGGACCTGGTGACCAGCCGTTCGTGCCGGACTACCGCACGCCCACCGCGCTGGACGAGGCGGGCATCGCGGCAGTGGTGGACGCCTTCGCCACCGCCGCCGGGCGGGCGCTCGACGCCGGGTTCGCCGCCGTGGAGATCCACGCCGCGCACGGCTACCTGCTGCACGAGTTCCTGTCCCCGCTGACGAACCGGCGCACCGACGGCTACGGCGGTGACCGGGCCGCCCGGATGCGGCTCACGCTGGAGGTGGCCCGCGCGGTACGCGCCACGGTCGGCGAGTCCGTGCCGGTGCTGACCCGGATCTCCGCCACCGACTGGACCGACGACGGCTGGACCGTCGAGGACAGCGTGGTGCTCGCCGGGGAACTCGCCGCCGCCGGGGTCGACCTGGTCGACACCTCCTCCGGGGGCGCGGCGGTCCAGGCGTCCATCCCGGTCGGACCCGGCTACCAGGTGCCGCTGGCGGCCCGGATCCGCCGCGATGCCGGGGTGCCGACCGGCGCGGTGGGCCTGATCGTCGAGCCCGAGCAGGCCGAGCAGATCGTCGCCGGCGGCGAGGCGGACCTGGTGCTGCTGGGCCGCGAACTGCTGCGCGACCCGTACTGGCCGCTCCGCGCCGCCGCCAAGCTGGGCGCCACCCCGACCTGGCCCAACCAGTACGCCCGAGCCTTCTAGCCTTGAGCGTCGATCATGAAGTTGGCGGCGTTCTGCGTCCGATTTGTCGCCGCCAACTTCATGATCGACAGGGCGGAACCCCGGGCGGTCAGCCGGCCAGGTGGTTCCAGCGGGGTTCCAGGTCGGTCCAGGTGCCCTGGTCGGCCACGGTGCCGTCGATCAGCACCACCACGTGGTCGGCCCGGACCAGCGCGGCCCGCTTCGCGGTCGAGCCGACCACAGTCACGCCGTGCTCGCGCAACGCCGCCCACAGCGCCAGCTCCGTGCTGACGTCCAGCGCCGACGACACGTCGTCGGCCACCAGCAGCTCGGTACGCGGGGCGAGCGCGCGGGCCAGCGCCAGCCGCTGGAGCTGACCGCCGGAGAGCCGGGTGCCCTTGTGCCCGATCAGCAGCCCGAGCCCGCCCCCGGCGGCGGCCAGGTCGTGTTCGAGCTGGGCGGTCGTGACCGCCCCGGCGGCGTCCACCTGGTGGCCGAGCGCGATGTTGTCGGCCACCGTGCCGGAGAGCACCCGGGGCAGCTGGCCCACGTACCCGACCTGGTTGGGGCGCAGGAACATCTCCGGCTCGGTGACCGGGTCGCCGTTCCAGCGCAGCTCGCCGACGTGGTGCACGATCCCGGCCAGCGCCCGCAGCAGCGACGACTTGCCGGACCCGACCGGGCCGACGACGAGCACCAACTGCCCGCGCTCGACCACCAGGTCGACGTCGCGGACGGCGAGCATGCCGTCGGAGTGCAGCGCGCCGAAGCCGGACAGCTCCAGGCGGCGCAGCGGGTGCCGGGGCGGCGGCTCGGGCGCGGGCGCGGTGCCGGCGACCAGGTCCAGGCCGGGCACCGGCGCCGCGTAGACGGCCTCGCCGGTCATCGCCACCGTCCGCCTGGTCCACACCCGCGCCGACGGGTACTGCGACACCAGTGACGCGGTGGTCCACGCGAACCAGCGGGCCGCGCCCAGTGTGGACACCGCCACCAGCGTGGCGCCGGCGGACAGCCCACCGGCCAGGTAGAGCGCCCACGCGCCGATCGGCAGCAGGCCGCTGGCGACCGACGGGGTGGACCGGGCCCACACCTGCATCGCGATCTCGCGCCGCTGCCGCTCGCTGCGTACCTCGTCCAGCCGGGCGAGGTGGCGCAGCACCGGGCGGGTCGCGCCGGCCAGCTTCACCGTACGGGCGGCGGACAGCGCGGAGACCAGCGCGGTGGCGAACGCGGCGCGCGCCTTCACCGTGCCGGCCGCGGTGCGTTCCAGCCGGGGACCGAACAGCGTCGCCGCCAGCCCGGAGACCACCATCGTGCCGACGAAGAACAACGCCGGTACGAGGCTGCCGGTCACCAGCGTCATGGTGACCACGATGACCAGCGAGATGAACTGGTCCATCAGGTTGTCGGCCAGGTGCACCACCCGGTCGGTGTCGCCACCCTGGGCCACCACCTCGGCCGGGGTGTGCCCGCTGACCCGGCGCGCGCCGGTCTGCCCGTGCACCAGCCGGGCGCTGATCCGCAGCATCTGCCGGATCCACCACTGCGGGAACCACAGGTTCGTCAGGTACGGCAGCGGCAGCACCACCAGCAGCGCGGCCACGATGCCCAGCGCCGGCAACCACGGGTCACCGCCGCCGACCAGGTCGGCCCAGAGCCAGGGCAGGACCGCGCCGTCCATCCCGAGGACAGTCATCACGATGAACAGGCCGACCGAGATCAGGCCGTACCGGGGATCGTTGGTGCCCAGCCGGAGGATCTCCCGCATGGTCCGCGCGGGCGGCGCGGGCGGCGCGGGCGGCGGGTCGGCTCGCGGCACGGCGACCGGCCGCGTCGCGGGCGCGGCAGGCGTGGCGGGCGCGTCGTCCCAGGCGGGCGCGTCGAGCAGTTCCACCCCGCCGCGCCGGGTGCCCACCCCGGCGTACGCACCGGCGTGGCTGGTGGCGAGCAGCTCGGCGAAGCGGGCGGACTCGCGCAGCGGACCGGCCTCCAGCACGGCGCCGTCGGCCATCACCACCACCTCGTCGCAGCGGCGCACCGAGGAGAGCCGGTGCGCGATGACGATGCCGATCCGGTCGGTGAGCAGCCGTTCGGTGGCCTCGCGGACCCGGTTCTCGGTGACCGGGTCGAGCCGCGCGGTGGCCTCGTCGAGGATCACCACGTGCGGGTCGCGGACCAGGATGCGGGCGAACGCGACGAGCTGCTCCTGCCCGGCGGAGAGCACATGGCCGCCGTCGCCGAGCCGGGTGTGCACCCCGTCGGGCAGTTCGGCGATCCAGCCGGTCAGGCCCAGCTCGGCCAGCGCCCGTTCGGCGGCGTCCAGCAGTTCCGGGTCGAACAGCGCCACGTTCTCGGCAAGCGTGCCGGCCAGGATCTCGGTGCGCTGCGGCACCACGGCGATCCACCGGCGCAGCTCCTCGACGTCCAGGTCGACCAGGTCGGTGCCGCCGAGGAACACCGTGCCACGCGGCACCTCCACCGCCCGGGTGAGCACCTTGGCCAGCGTCGACTTGCCCGAGCCGGTACGCCCGACGAGCGCGTACGAGCGGCCGCGGACGAAGTCGAGGTGCACGTCGCGCAGCGCCGGCCCACGGTCGTCCCCGCCGGCCGGGTAGCGGTAGGTGAGCCCGCGCACGGTCAGGTCGCCGTCGACCGGGGTGGCCCCGCCGTCCGGCTCCTGCGGCGACCCGGCCAGCAGTTGCACCCGGCCCCACGCGCCGAACGCCTGCTGCAGGTGCGGCACCCAGCGGGCGATGTGCTCGACAGTCGCGCCGAACGCGATGGCCAGCAGCCAGATCGCGGTGAGCCGGGCGGCGTCCACCCGGCCGGTGGCGAGCGCCCACGCGCCGCCCAGCACCACGCCGGCGATGCCGACCCGGACCGCGCCGGCGGCGGCCGCGGTGACCCGGGCGGAGAGCCGGAACACCCGGACGCACCTGGTGATCACCTCGGCCGCGCGACGGGCGTAGAGGCGCAGCACGTACGGCCGGGCGAGGCTGGTGCGAACGTCGTCCTGCCCGTGCACCGCCTCCTCCATCACGGCGGCGAGGTCGGACCACGCCTCCTCCTCGGCCATCCGGGCCGGGGCGATCCGGCTGGTCGGGCGGCGCAGCGTCACCGCGAGCAGGGTGGTGAGCGCGATCATGCCGACGCCTGCGGGCCACCAGACGATCAACGCGCTGACCGCCGAGAGGGCGCAGACCGCGAGGCCCTGCGCCAGCCGTACGCCGGTGTTCCGCATCTCGGCGGCGACCTGGTAGACGTCGTTGTCGATCCGGTCGAGCAGTTCGCCGACCGGTGTGGTCTCCAGGGTGGGCAGGTCCTGGCCGAGCGCGACCCGGCAGAGCCGCCGCCGCACGTCGGCCGACCAGTCGGCGGTGAGCCGGGCCATGATCAGGCCGATGAGCAGGTCGGTGACGACAGCGGCGACGAGCGCGACGGCGAGCGCGACGAACCAGCCGGACGAGCGGAGCACCAGCACCGGCCCGGCCAGCGCGGAGGCGGCCGCCTGACCACCGGCGCCGAGCACGATCAGCAGCAGGACCGCCGCCATCCGCCGGGGTGCCGTGGCCCAGAGATCTCGGAGCAGGCGCATGGGAGGTCCTCCGGACTCGGATCGGTGGGGGCGGTGCCCCCACCCTCACCCTTCCGGCGGCCCGGTATCAACCGAATTACCGACCGCTGGTCAGGTCCGGGCGACCCGCCGGACGATGCCGAGCAGCGACTCCTGCACCTCGTCGATCGGCCGCTCCGGCGAGAAGACCAGCCAGTCCACAGCCACCACCAGCCCGACACCGAACAGCGCCGAACTCGCGGTACGCACGTCCAGGTCGGCGGGGAGGTCGCCGCTGTCCACCCCGGCCTGCACCGTGTCGGCGATCACCGCGATGGCCTCGCCGCGCAGCAGCCGCAGCGTCTGCTGCCACTCCCTGTTGGTCCGCCACATCTCCGAGAGCAGGAGCTGGGCGAAGGCGCGGTAGCGGCGGATGTACTCCAGCTGGGCACGGACCAGCGCGCCGAGCGCCTCCAGCGGCGGCAGCCCGTCGACGGCGGCCCGGAAGTCGGCGGTGAGCAGGCCGATGCCGTGCCGCAGCAGCTCCTCGAACAGGACGGTCTTGGACTCGAAGTTGTAGTAGACGGTCCCCTTCGCCACACCGGCCCGGGCCGCGATGTCGTCCACTGTGGTGGCCGAGAAGCCCTGTTCGGCGATGAGGTCCACCGCCGCCACGAAGAGGCGCTGGCGGGTGTCCTCGCGTCGGCGCGTCCGTCCGTCCGTCACCGGCTCATCCTCACATGGTCAGTTCGGGGTGCAGCTTCGACGGGGTCAGCCGGCGGGACCGGCGGGCCGCGCCGACGGTGAGCGCCATCGCGCCCAGCCCGAACGCGAGCAGCACCAGCGCGGCCTCCACCACCGGGGCGGTCGTGCCGCCGTTGATGGTGTGGCGCAGGCCGTCCACCACGTACGTCATCGGCAGCCAGGGGTGGATGGCCTGGAAGAAGCCGGGCGAGGTCTGCACCGGGTAGGTGCCGCCGGAGGAGGTGAGCTGGAGCATCAGCAGCGCCAGCGCGGCCAGCCGCCCGGCCGGGCCGAGCGCCACGCCGAGCAATTGCATGATCGCGGTGAACGCCAGCGAGGTGAGGGCGAGCAGCCCGAATGTCGCCGGCCCGTGCCTCGGGTCGAGCCCGAGCGCCAGCGTGACCACCGTGTAGAGCACCGCGACCTGGGCCAGGCCGATGCCGGCGGCGGGGAGCCACCCGGCGAGCACGACCCGCCAGCCGGGCGCGCCGGACATCACGTGCCGCCGGTTGACCGGCCGCAACAGCATGTACGTGATCATCGCGCCGACCCAGAGCGCCAGCGACAGGAAGTACGGGGCGAAGCCCACGCCGTACGAGCCGGCCGGGTTCTGCGAGTCGCGGATCAGACCGACCGGGTCGCCGAGCACCTCGGCGCGACTGGCCGCGTCGTCGTACCCGGGAAGTTTCCGTTCGCCGGCGGCGAGCCCGTCGGCGAGCTCGCCCGCGCCGCCCTCCAGCCGGGTCAGCCCGTCGACCAGCCGGTTGCTGCCGCTGCCGAGCTGGGCCAGGCCGCCGTCGAGCTGGCGGGCCCCGCTGGAGAGCCGGTAGAGGCCGCCGCGCAACTGGTTCGCGCCGGTCGACGCGTCGCCGAGCCCGTCGCGGAGCTTGGCGCTGCCCTGCGCCAGCGTGGTCAGCCCGCCGGCCAGCTCGTTCACCTTGGCCCGGGCGGAGGCGACGTCGTCGGCCAGGTGCGGTGCGGCGGCGGCCACCTCGCGGGCGGTCCTGGCGACGTCTGTCATCTGCTGGCGCAGCGTGGCCATGTCGGTCTTGTTCAGCGCTGCCACCACTGAGCGCGCCTGGGTGACGGCCCGGTCGGCGGCCGTGCGGGCGGCGGCGAAGTTCGGGTCGTCGGCCAGCTCGGGATGTTCCTTCGCGACCGCGTCGAGCCGGTCGCGGACCTCCTCGGCGGTGGCGACCACCTCGGCGGCCTTGCCGGGTAGCGCGTCCAGCCCGGCGGCGAGCTGCTGCGCGCCGTCGGCGACGAGCGTGGCCGCCTTCTGGATCCGGTCGGCGTTGCGGCGCAGCACCGGCTCGTACTTGTCGGCGGCGGCGTTGACGGTGGCCGCCGCGGCCTTGGTCTCGGTGGCCGCGCGGCCGGCGCCGTCGGCGAGCTGGGCGGCGCCGGTACGCAACTGGTCGAGGCCCTTGGCGAGCTTGTCCGCACCCTGGACCGACTGGTTGAGTCCGCCGGCGAGCTGCCCGGCGCCGTCCTCGGCGTCACCGAGGCCGTCGGCGAGCTGGCCCGCACCCCGCTGGGAGCTGCCGAGCCCGTCGGCGATCTTCCCGGCGCCGTCGGCGGCGCGGCCGGTCTCGGCCTTGGCGTCGGTGAAGCCGATCAGCATCTTGTCGAAGTACGTGGCGGCGGTGCTCTGCGCGGCGGCGGCCCGGATCTCGCTGAACGCCGACCTGGCGAGCAGCCCGGAGAGGTAGTTGGTGGCGTCGTCGTTCACCACCTTCAGCTCGCCCTGCCGGGCCGGGCGGTCCGGTTCCGGGCCGGCGGCGAGGGTGGCGGAGAAGTCCTCCGGAATGGAGAAGACCAGGTGGTAGCGCCCGTCGCGCAGCCCCTTCGTGGCGTCGGCCTGGTCGGTGACGGTCCAGCCGAACACCTTGCGGTCGAGCAGCTTCTCGGTCAGGTCGCGGCCGGCGTGCACCTCGCTGCCGTCACCGGCGGTGGCCGGGCGGTCGGCGTTGACCAGGGCGACCGGGATCCGGTCCATCTTCCCGTAGGGATCCCAGAACGCGTACAGGTAGAGCGCGCCGTAGAGCAGCGGGACGATGGTGAGCACGGCCAGGGCGGCGCGCGGCAGCCGGCCCCGGGTCATCCGGCGCAGCTCGAACAGGGCGAGTCGCAGGACGCTCATGCAGGCACCTCGGCGGGTTCGGTGGGCACGGTCAGGACGGGGATCGGCGGCGCCGGATCGCCGATGCGGTGCACTGTGGCGGCCACTCCGGGTTCGACGGCGCGGGCGCTGGCGACCACGGCGTACCCCTGGCCGGCGAGGCGTTCCAGCGCGCCCCACATCCACTCCCGCTCGGGACGGTCGGCGCCGGCGTCCACGTCGTCGGCGACGATCAGGCTGGGGCCGCCGAGGCTGGCCAGCACCAGGCCGAGCACCTGCCGCTCGACCGGGGTGAGGTCGCGGCCGTACCGGTCGGGGTCCAGGGGCGCGTCGGTGAGTCCGGCACCGGCGATGGCGGCGGCGTAGGCGTCTCGGCGGTAGGCCCGGCGGGCCCGCACCGCCGCCACCGGGACCAGCCGGCGCCGGCGGCGCGGCACCGGGCCGAGCAGCAGCAGGCGTTCGGTGATGTGCTCGGCGACGGTGAGCGTCGGGTCGGGTTCGTGCACGCCCGCCACCTGGCCGAGCGCGGCCGGGCCCCGGCGGCGCAGCTCGCCGTGGTTGTGCGGGAAGCGCCCGGCCAGTGCGAGCAGCAGCGAGGTGCGCCCGCTGCCGGGCGGGCCGGTGACGGCGTGCAGCTCACCGCTCGCGGCGGTGAGGTCGACGTCCCAGTAGACCCAGCCCCGGCGGGTGCGCAGCCCCAGGCCGCTGGCCTCGACGATGTTCATCCCGCTCCCGAATTCTGAACTGACTAGTCAGTATAAAACATGCCCAGCATAACGCCGGGTGTCCGGTTCGGGACCTCTGGCGGGAGTGATCCTCAGAACAGCACTGTGGCGAGCGTGCCCACCGGGCGGAAGCCGCAGCGCTCGTAGACCCGCCGGGCGGGGAGGTTGAAGTCGTTGACGTAGAGACTCACTGTGGGCGCGACCCGGTCCAGCGCGTCGCGGACCACCGCGGCCATCGCGGCGGTGGCGATGCCCCGGCCGCGCCACTCCGGCGCCACCCAGACGCCCTGCACCTGCGCGGTCCGGCGGGTCACCACGGCAAGCTCCGCCTTGAAGACCACCCGCCCGTCGACGAAGCGGGCGTAGGCGCGGCCGGCGCGCACCAGCTCGGTCACCCGCCGCCGGTAGCCGCGCCCGCCGTCCTCGGCCAGCGGCGACACCCCGACCTCCTCGGTGTACATCGCCACCGCCGCCGGGAACAACCGGTCGACCTCGTTGCCGCGCACCCGGCGCACGTGCGGGTCGGGCGCCACGGCGGGCAGCGCGTCAGTCGCCAGCAGCGGCTGGTTCGGGCGTACGTCCCGAGCCGGTCCCCAGTGCGCGGAGAGGCGGTCCCAGAGCCCGAGCACCGCGTCGGCGCGGCCCACTATCGAGGAACAGAGCCGCTCCTCGGCGCTCAACTGGTCGGCGAACGCGGTCACCGCCGACTCGGACGCGAGCACCGGGGTCAGGTTGCCGCCCAGCCAGCAGATCGACTCCAGGTTGCGGCGGGCGCCGTAGCCGAGGATCCGCGCCTCGGCCCGCCACCACGCCAGCCCTCGTGCCGCCACCCGCTCGGCGACCTGCGCGCCGGCGTACGGGTCGAGATCGAGCAGCCGCTCGACCGCGCGGCGCTCCGACTCCCCCAGTTGGCGTACCGGCATCGTGAGCACGGTTACCAGCCTGCCAGATCCACCCCGGCACACGCGGCCCGACCGGGCACCCCGCTCAGGCGGCCGGCACCGGCAGCGGCTCGGGTACGGCCGGCCGGGTCCGGGCGGCCCACCGCACCACCGGCGGCACCAGCGCGCCGAGCAGCAGGAAGACCACGCCGAGCACCAGCCAGCCGGGCACGCCCCACCCGATCGCCAGCGTGGTCACCACCACCGGGGCGACCATCGAACCGAGTTGCATGCCCATGCCGTACGCGCCCTGGTACTGGCCGTGCGCGTGCGCCGGGGCCAGGCCGAAGGAGATGCCCCAGCCGGCCGCCGCGTGCCACAGCTCCCCCACGACGTGCACCAGCGCACCGGCCAGCAGCAGCGGCACCGCCACCGTCACCGGCACGCCGCCCCCGGCCGCGAACAGCACGCAGGCACCGGCGAGCAGGATGCCCGCCCGGCGGGCGGCCCGGCCCGCGCCGGTCAGGTCCTCGGTGCCCCGCGAGGCGCGGACCTGGAACAGGATCACCACCACCGTGTTGACGAGCAGGCAGACGGAGATCAGCCAGTTCGGCGCCGTGGTGTGCCCGGCGATCCACAGCGGCAGGGCGATGTTGATCAGCGAGAAGTGCATGGACATGAGCCCGTCCAGCACGGTGAAGGCGAGGAACGGGCGGTCCCGCAGCGCGATCAGCCGTGGCCCGTGCGCCGGGGCGGGCATCGGGGGCACGGGCGGGAGCCGCAGCAGCACCGCCGCCGCCAGCACATAGGTGGCGGCGTCGAGCAGGATCAGCGTGACGTACGCGCCGCGGGTGTCGGCTGCGAGCGCGAACCCGGCCAGCACCGTGCCCACCGAGATCCCGACGTTGGTGACCGCGCGGAGGTAGGCGCGGGTGCGTACCCGCTGGTCGGGCGGGACAGCACCGGCGATCAGCGCGCCCCGGGCGCCCCGCGTGCCCGCGTCGGCGACCGCCATCAGCACACCGACGACCAGGAAGCCGGCGAACGAGCGCACCGCGACCAGCGCGACGGTGCACCCGGCCGAGGCGAGCAGCGCGGCCAGCTGGAGCCCACGCGGGCCGAGGCGGTCGGCGAGGTAGCCCATCGGCGTGCTCGCCACCAGGCTGACCAGCGCGGTGAGCGTGAGCGCCACACCCACCTGGGCGACAGTGAGCCCGACCGACCGGGTGAGGAACAGCGCGCTGGCGGTGAGCCACGTGCCCCGCCCCACGGTGTTGACGAGCGTGGAGAGGGCGAGGGTCCGGGACGGGCCCGGCTCAGGAAGCAGGCGCACGCCAGAAGCTTAACAGTACGTACGTACGGTTTGCAGCCGAGTTCTGCGGGCGTCTTGTCCCTCTCCGCCATCCGCGCCGAGTCCGGGTGAGCACCGCTGCCGCGACGGCACACCGGCCGGACGGCGGCCGGCGTGCCGTCAGGCGCGGCGCGCGGTGAAGAGCAGGTACTCCCAGCGCATCACGCCGCCGTCCAGGTGCCGGGCGGCCAGGTCCGTCAGCGCGCGGTCGAGCCCGGCCGTGCGCTCCGGGTCGCCCGCGTTCGCCCGGTAGACCGCCACCGTGGGGCCGTAGTGGGTGGCGAAGAAGTCCCGGAACTGTCCCGGAGTCGCGAACCGGTTCACCACCACGGCGTCGCGCCCCAGCGTGAGCGCGTCCACCCGGTCGCCGAACAGCTCCCGGACGTGGTCCTCGTCGCCCCAGAGCGGGGGCGGCTGCGCGCCCGGCGGCGGTGGCGGCGCGTACGGCCGCATGGCCGCGAACAACTGGCCCACGAAGCCCTCCGGAGTCCAGTTGACCAGGCCGATCGTGCCGCCCGGCCGGCACACCCGCAGCACCTCGTCGGCGGCGACCCGGTGCCGGGGCGCGAACATCACGCCCACACAGGACAGGACCGCGTCGAACGCGGCGTCGGCGTACGGCAGCGCCTCCGCGTCCGCCTCCTCCCAGGCCAGCGTCAGGCCCTCCCGCTCGGCCGACGCCCGCCCGACCGCGAGCAGCTCCGGGGTGAGGTCACTGGCCACCACCTCCGCACCGGCCCGGGCCGCCGGCACCGCCGCGTTGCCGGTCCCGGCCGCCACGTCCAGCACCCGCATGCCCGGCGCCACCCGTGCCGCCCGGACCAGCGTCGCCCCCAACTGCGGGATCACCTGCGCGGCCACGGCGGAGTAGTCGCCCATCGCCCACATCGCGCGGTGCCGGGCCTTCACCCCCGCGTCCCGCTCCCGTTCCTCGATCATCAGTCGCTCCTCACCTGTCGTCTCTGCCAGGGACGCTAGGCAGCGGACGACCCGGCCCCCAGTACGAGATCTGTACCGCTTCCGACAGGCAGCTGGCCGGACCTTCGAGCCGGGCGTAGCGTGCCCGCCATGGGGGCCTCCTACCACCAGTTCTGCCCCGTGGCGAAGGCCATGGAACTGCTCGACGAACGGTGGACGCTGCTCGTGATCCGGGAGCTGGTAAGCGGCTCGGAACGCTTCAACGAGCTGCGCCGGGGACTGCCCCGGATGTCGCCCACACTGCTGTCCCGCCGGCTGCACCAGCTCGTCCGCGCCGGGGTGGTGGAGCGGCGGGTCGACGGCGCCGGCGTGCGCTACGTCCCGACCGCCGCCGGGCGCGAGCTGCGGCCCGTGCTGGAGGCGCTCGGCGCCTGGGGCGTGCGCTGGATCGGCGAGCTGGGCGACGCCGACCTGGACCCGAAGCTGCTGCTGTGGGACATGCACCGGCACGTCGACCACGACGCGGTCCCGCCGGGGCGTACCGTCGTGCGGTTCCGCTTCCGGGACGTGCCGGCGGCGCAGAGCGACTGGTGGATGGTGATCGCCGGAGGTGAGGCCGACGTCTGCGACGTCGACCCCGGGCACGACGTGACGGTGACCGTCACGGCGGACCTGCGCGCCCTGGTCCAGGTCTGGCTGGGCGACCTGGAGTGGGCTGCGGCGCTGCGCGGCGGCGCGGTGGAGGTCACCGGGCCGGAGGCGCTGCGGCGCGCCGCGCCCGGCTGGTTCACCCTCTCCCCCTTCGCCGCCGTGCCCCGGCCCTGAGACGGCGCGTGCGGCCGTCCCCGAGGGGAACGGCCGCACGGCGACGCGGAAGTGGATCAGTGCACGGTGACTGTGGCGCCGCCGGGCACCAGGTCGCGCAGTTCCTCGGGGATCTCGGCGCCCATCTCGTCGGCGATCCGCAGCGCCTCCTCGATCAGCGTCTCCACGATCTGCGCCTCGGGCACGGTCTTGACGACCTTGCCCTTGACGAAGATCTGGCCCTTGCCGTTGCCCGAGGCCACACCGAGGTCGGCCTCCCGGGCCTCACCCGGGCCGTTCACCACGCAGCCCATGACCGCGACGCGCAGCGGCACCGGCAGGCCCTCCAGACCGGCGGTGACCTCCTCGGCCAGCTTGTAGACGTCGACCTGTGCCCGGCCGCAGGACGGGCAGGAGACGATCTCCAGGCCGCGCTCACGCAGGCCCAGCGACTCCAGGATCGCGGCGCCGACCTTGATCTCCTCGACCGGCGGGGCGGACAGCGACACGCGGATGGTGTCCCCGATCCCCTCGGCCAGCAGCGCGCCGAACGCCACCGCCGACTTGATCGTGCCCTGGAACGCCGGGCCCGCCTCGGTGACGCCGAGGTGCAGCGGGTAGTCGCACTTCTCGGCCAGGAGCCGGTACGCGCGGATCATCACCACCGGGTCGTTGTGCTTGACCGAGATCTTGATGTCCCGGAAGCCGTGCTCCTCGAACAGCGAGCACTCCCACAGCGCCGACTCCACAAGCGCCTCGGCGGTGGCCTTGCCGTACTTGGCCAGGAGGCGCTTGTCCAGCGAGCCGGCGTTGACGCCGATCCGGATCGGCACGCCCGCGTCGCCCGCGGCCCGCGCGATCTCCTTGACCTTGTCGTCGAACTGCCGGATGTTGCCCGGGTTCACCCGCACCGCGGCGCAGCCGGCGTCGATCGCCGCGAAGACGTACTTCGGCTGGAAGTGGATGTCGGCGATCACCGGGATCTGCGACTTGCGCGCGATCGCGGGCAGCGCCTCGACGTCGTCCTGCGACGGCACCGCGACCCGGACGATCTGGCAGCCGGACGCGGTCAGCTCGGCGATCTGCTGGAGCGTGGCGTTGACGTCGGCGGTGAGGGTGGTGGTCATGGACTGCACCGAGACCGGCGCGCCACCACCGACCGGCACCGAACCGACCATGATCTGGCGGCTGGCCCGGCGCGGGGCCAGCGGCGGCGGCGGTACGGGGGGCATACCGAGACTGACAGCGGTCACTTCAGGCACTCACCTTGAGAAGAGCGTGATGGGGTTGATGACATCAGCGGTGATGGTCAGCAGCGTGAACGCGCCACCGATCAGGATCACCGCGTACGTGAAGGGCATGAGTTTGAGGTAGTCGACGCGGCCGGGGTCGGTGCGGCCGATGCGCGCGTAGAGCCAGGACCGCGCCCGTTCGAACCAGGCGATGGCGATGTGGCCGCCGTCCAGCGGCAGCAGCGGCAGCAGGTTGAACACGCCGATGAAGAAGTTCAGCGACACGAAGAGCATGAAGAACACCATCCAGGCGTTGTTCTCCACGGCCTCGCCGCCGAGCCGGCTCGCGCCGACCACGCTGATCGGGGTGTCCATGTCGCGCTCGCCGCCGGTGATCGCGTTCCACAACGCGGGCACCTTCTGCGGGATGCGCTGCATGGCGTGGGCCGTCTGCACCGCCATGTTGCCGGTGAAGTCGGCGGTGGCGCCGAACGCGGCGATCGGGCCGTACTCCACCCGGGTCGGGGTGCTGGGCGAGAGCGCCACGCCGAGCGCGGAGACCGACGAGGTGGCCCCCTTCGGGTCGTTCAGCGGCGGGCGCTGCACCGCGGCCAGGTCGACCTTGGCGTCCTGCGACCGGCCGTCGCGCACGAAGGTGACGGTGGCCGTGCCGGGCGGGGTGGCGCGGACCACGTCCTGCATGTCGCCCCAGGTGGAGACCGGCTTGCCGTTCACCGCGGTGATCCGGTCGCCGTCCTTCAGCTGGGCCCGCGCGGCCGGGCTGGCCGGGTCGCCGGACTCGCAGGCGCGCACCTTGTCCACCGTGACGCACGGCGTGAGGGCGACCACCGCCGGCTCGGCCCGGTAGCCGGCCTCGGTGCTGGGGAACTTCGGGTTCGGCAGCCCGACCGACACCGCGATGATCCAGAGCGCGATCAGGGCCAGGGCGAAGTGGGTGATCGAGCCGGCGGACATCACGATCGTCCGCTTCCACACCGGGTAGCGCCACATGGCGCGCTTCTCGTCACCCGGCTCGACGTCGTCGTCCTGCGGCGTCATCCCGACGATCTTGCAGAAGCCGCCGAGCGGGATGCCCTTGACGCCGTACTCGGTCTCGCCCCGCCGGAACGACCACAGCGTCGGGCCGAAGCCGACGAAGTAGCGCGTGACCTTCATCCCGAACGCCTTGGCGGTCAGCATGTGACCCGCCTCGTGCAGGCTCACCGAGATGAGAATCGCCAGGGCGAACAGCACCACCCCGAGCAGATAGCTCATCGAGCTCCTTCCCCCGACCCGACGATGATCTCCTGGGCGTGCGCCCGTGCCCACGACTCGGCGGCGAGCACGTCCTCGACGGTACCCGGTTCGTCGAAATCGGGAGCGTCCTCCAGCACTCGCTGGAGGGTGTCGACGATGCCGAGGAACGGCAGCCGACCCGCGACGAACGCGGCCACGCACTCCTCGTTCGCCGCGTTGTAGATCGCCGGACGGCAGCGCCCGGCCTCACCCGCCGCCTTGGCCAGCGCCACCGCCGGGAACGCCGCGTCGTCGAGCGGGAAGAACTCCCAGGTGTGGGCGGTGGTCCAGTCGACCGCCGCGGCGGCGGCGGGTACGCGGTCCGGCCAGCCGATGCCCAGCGCGATGGGTAGCCGCATGTCCGGCGGGCTGGCCTGGGCGAGCGTGGAGCCGTCGGTGAACTCGACCATCGAGTGGATCACCGACTGCGGGTGGACCATCACCTCGATGTCGGCGTACGGCACGTCGAACAACTCGTGCGCCTCGATCACCTCCAGCGCCTTGTTGACCATCGTGGCGGAGTTGATCGTGACGACCGGGCCCATGTTCCAGGTCGGGTGCGCCAGCGCCTGCTCCGGCGTGACCGCTGTCAGCTCGTCGCGCCGCCGCCCCCGGAACGGGCCGCCGCTGGCGGTGACCACCAGCCGCCGCACCTCGCCCCGGGCGCCGCCACGCAGACACTGCGCCAGCGCCGAGTGCTCACTGTCAACAGGAACGATCTGGCTGTGACCCGGATGTCGCGAGAGCGCGGCCTTGACCAGCGGGCCGCCGGCCACCAGGGACTCCTTGTTGGCCAGGGCGAGGGTACGCCCGGCGTGCAGCGCGGCCAGCGTCGGCGGCAGGCCCAGCGAGCCGACCACGCCGTTGAGGACCACGTCGCACGGCCACTGCGCCAACTCGGTCATCGCGTCCGGACCGGCCACGATCTTGGGCAGCTTGAAGTCGCCGGTGGCCCAGCCACGCCGGCTCGCCTCCGCGTAGAACGCGAGCTGGAGATCCTGCGCGGCGGACGCGCGGGCCACGCCGACCGCCTCCACGCCCAGCTCCAGGGCCTGCGTGGCGAGCAGTGCCACGTTGCCGCCACCCGCGCCCAGCGCCACCACCCGGAAGCGGTCCGGGTTGCGCTTGACGATGTCGATGGCCTGGGTGCCGATCGAGCCGGTCGAACCGAGCAGCACGAGATCTCGGGGAGTGGTCACCGGCCCATTGTTCCCCAGCGCCTCACCCCGGTTCGTCCCGGAGTGCCCGGCGGCATGATCGACTCCACTTCACCGAGGTGGCGGCATCAGCGGCGCCGCGATGCCACCACTTCGGCGAATCGGTGTTGATCACGCCTGGGGTGCCTCCTCGTCGAGCAGGTCGGCCGGATCGACGCTGAACTCGAACGGCTCCCGCATCACGAACGTCGTACCGGCCGCCGCGGCCGCCAGCGGCCGGTACTCACCCTCAGCCAGTTCGTAGAGGGCGAGCGCCGGCACCCGGTTGCGCAGGTCGACCCGGAGGAAGTACGGCACACCGGCGGCCGCGTACTCCCGTGGCCGGTCGATCACGTCCTTGCGCCGGCTGCCGGGCGACACGATCTCACCGAGGAGCACGGCCTGGCCGATGTCGACGGCGGATCGACCACCGCCCGAGGACCGCAGCACGGCGATGTCGGGGATGAACAGATCCTTGCCGGAAACCAGGTTGATCTCGGGGTAGACCCAGAGCCCGCTGCGCCGGGCGGCCCGGTGCAGCCGATACGGCAACTCGCGTTCGACCGACTGATGGTCGATGCCGGCATGTGGTGTCACGATCACGCTTCCGCTCAGGACCTCGACCTTCGGGCCGTTGGTCTCCGGCAGGAGATCGAGAGCGAGCTGCGCGGTCCAGGGCTCGTCGCGCCAGCGGAGCACGTCGAACGACGGCTCGGCCGGCTGCGGCGCCGGCTCGGGCGCGAATGCGGCCTGGGCCATCAGGCTCACCCCCTCAGCGGATAATCGTGCTACCACTCACCCTAGCGGCGCTGTCCCGTTCCGCCCTGCTCGCACACGTTGTCCGTCCCCTCCCGGCCATCACCACCGCGTACACCCTCGGGGTGCCGGTGGCGAACTCGCGCGCCCACAGGCCCCATCGACCGGCGTACGGCGCTCAGCGCTCCCGCCACAGCCGACCCGATCGCACGCCTCGGCCGGGGTCGGTCATCCGCCCGTGGCGCACGTGCGGCTGGCGCTGCAGGACGAGGCTACGGAGACACGATCGTCCTGTCGGGCGCGGTGAGGTGCTCCAGGTGCCCCAACGGCAGGTGCGGGGGCTGCCACTCCAGGAACATCGCGGTGGCGTCGTCGTCGAGCTGGTCCTGCTGGTAGGCGAGGACGGCGCGCACCAGCCGGCGCATCGTCTCGGGGCTGGGCAGCCGGTCGTTGAGGGCACGCTCGACGAAGTCGACAAGTCGGTCCAGCCCGAACCGTTCACCGTCGTCGCCCCGGGCGTCGGTGATGCCGTCGGTGTAGGCGAGGACGCGGTCGCCCGGGTGTAGCGCCTCCTCGTGCGCCCGCGGACGCCGCGTCGACAGGTTGCCCAGCCCGAGCGGCAGCGCGGTCGGCCCGGGCAGTGCCCGGACGGCCTTGCCGTCCCGCAGCAGCATGGCGCCGGGGTGGCCGGCGTTGATGATCCGCAGCAGGCCGGTCCGCCGGTCGAGTTCGGCGAGCAGCGCGGTCGCGAACATGCCGGGGTGTTCGGAGCGGACCCACCTGTCGATGCTGATCGCCGTGTCGATCAGGTCGAGACCGGTGCGCCGGGCGTTGCGGTACGCGCTGACCACGAGCGAGGCCATCGCGCTCGCCTTGATCCCGTGCCCGCAGGTGTCGAAGAGCCCGACGCTGAGCACGTCGCCGTTGAGCGCGTAGTCGAAGATGTCCCCGCCGACGTCGTAACACGGTTCGAGAACGGCGGTGACCACCAGGTCGTCCGTCGCGAAGGTCAACGGCGGCAGCAGCCCCCACACGATCTCGGCGGCGACCTGCATCGGCAGGCGGCGGCGGATCCGTTCCACGACGTCGCCGTAGAGCCGGCGGTTCACCAGGACCTGGGCGACGGCGACCGCCACCTCCCAGGCCGGCCGGTCCAGCGCGGGGTCGCTGGCGCGCGACGACACGATCTCCAGCGCGCCCAGCCGTTCGCAGCCGAGCAGCAGTGGCACCCAGAGCCGGTCCGGGTGGTCGGGAGCGCGCTGCACCTGGAGGCCGGTGAACGCCCGACCGGCCAGCGTCGTCTCGATCGTGAGCTCGTCCCGAGGCGCGCCCGCGCCGACCAGGGGTACGAGCGAGGACTGTGTGTAGTCGGCCAGGTAGATCACCATGTCGGTGGCCCCGATGGCGGGAGCGACCCGGTTCACCAGGAGCGACAGGTCGTCCGGACCACCCCGGGCGGCGTTGAGGTGCAGCCAACGCGCCGCGTCGCCACCGTCGACCATCCGCGCCTCCCCCGTGTCTCCACCACCGTAGGAGGCCGAGGGCGAACTGCCAACGGCGCGGCTCAGGTCGGGCGTTCCAGGACGAACGTCTCCAGTTCGGCGCCGCCGTACCAGTCGGTGCGCACACCCACGTGCGTCATGCCGAGCCGCCGGGCCACCGCCATCGACGGGTCGTTCCCGGCCATCACCACCGCGTACACCCTCGGGGATCCGGCGGCGAACTCGCGCTCCAGCACCGCACGGGCCGCCTCGGTCGCGTAGCCGTTGCCCTGGGCGTCCGGGTGCAGATGCCAGCCGACCTCGATGTCGTCGGTCAGGGTGACGCCGTCACGTCCCGGCAGCGGCTTGAGCAGGACGCTCCCCGCCACCGGCCCACCGTCGCGCGGCTCGACCGCCCACAGACCCCAGCGACCGGCGTACGGCGCCCAGCGCTCCCGCCACGACCGGACCCGCTCGCACGCCTCGGCCGGGTTGGTCATCCGGCCCTTGCCGCCGCCCAGCCAGCGCATCACCTCGTCCCGGGAGTAGATGTCGTAGACCCGGGCCAGGTCGTCCGGCGACTCGGTCCAGTCGCGCAGCACCAGCCGGTCGGTCGTGGCGATCGTCATGCCGCCGGATCGTAATGCGTGGCGCGGTGCCGTACGGGGAACGACAGGGCGATGGGCGACGGGTGGGAGCGGACGAAGCGGATCACGGCTGCGGCGTTCCGGCCGGTCCGCGGCCGGGACCTGTCCCTGCACGCCGCCGCGATCACCTTCTACGGCGCGATCGCCGTGGTGCCGGTGGCACTGCTGGCGATCTGGCTGACCGGGCTGCTCGCCGGAGCGGACCGGGTGCGGCGGCTGACCGGGTACGCGATCGACACGCTGCCCACCGAGATCGGCGCGAACCGGGCGGTGGCCGCGCTCGTCGAGGCCGGGCTGGGGCTGACCCCGCTGCTGGCGCTGGCCTCGCTGCTGCCCGCCTCGCTGTACGGGGAAGGGCTGCGCCGCGCGTTCGTCTCGGTGGCCGAACCGCGCGCCGAGTCCGGTGCGCTGGTCGGCTGGCGGGGCCGGCTGCTGCTGCTCCCGCTGCTGGCACCGGCCCCGGCGCTGCTGCTGTCGATCCTGCTGGCGCTGCCGCTGACCACCCGGCTGGTGCGCCAGGGCGGCTGGCTCGGCGCGCTCGGCGTGGTGTTGTCGTTCCTGGCGGTGTGGCTGGTGCTCACACCGGTGCTGATCTGGGTGTTCCGGGTGGTCGGCCCGGCCTCGCCGGACTGGCTCTCCACAGTCGGCCTGGGCTCGTTCACGGCCGCGAACCTGTCCGGCTTCCTGCACGGGTTCGTGCTGTTCTGCTCGCTGCCGCTGGACCTTGGCGTGCCGTTCGGCGGCTTCGACGAGATCGGCGGCGGCGTGGCGGTGCTGCTCTGGCTCTACCTGTTCCACGTGATCGTGCTGTCCGGCTACTCGGCCACGCTGGCGGCGAGCCGGTGGCGGGCCGCCCGGGTGGCGGCCCGCGCCTGACGGCTGCGGTCAGCGCCGGAACGGGCCGCGCACCTCGTACGTGATGCCGCCGGTGCCGGCCCGGGCGCCGCTGGCGCCGCGTTGCGAGGAGAAGTAGAGCCGGCTGCCGTCCGGGGAGAACGCCGGACCGGTGATCTCCGACTCGGACTGCCCGAGCAGCCGCAGGAACGGAGCCACCACACCGGCCGGCGTGATCACGTTGATCTCCATGTTGCCGCCGTCCTCGGCCACGTAGAGGTCACCGCCCGGGGTGCCGGTGATGTTGTCCACCCCGGTCAGGGGCGCGGCACCGGCCGGCACCAGCGAGTCGTCGTACGCGAGGTCGAGCCGCTGGTTCGCCGCGTCGTACGCCCACACCCGGTTGTCGCCCTTCGTGGTGAACCAGCAGGTGCCGTCGGCGTACCAGCAGCCCTCGCCGCCGTCGAACTCCTGCGCCGCGCCCACCTGGAAGCGGGTGGGCACCGGGAACCCGTCGCGGTCCGGCAGGTCCCGCCAGGTCACCGGGCCGGTCACCTGGCCGTCCGGGGCGCAGAGCACCTGGACCTTGCCGGTACGCAGGTCACCCCAGGTGTCCGGGACGAAGCGGTAGAAGCAGCCGTCCGGCTCGTCCTCGGTCAGGTAGACCACCCGCCGCACCGGGTCACAGGCCGCCGCCTCGTGCTTGAAGCGGCCCATCCGGGTCCGCTCCTCGCCAGAGCGGCCGCCCTCCGGCCACGTCTCGAACACCCGGCCCAGCGGCACCTCCTCGCAGGACAGCCACGTCCCCCACGGGGTCGGCCCGCCGGCGCAGTTGACGTTGGTGCCGCCGAGGATCCGGTACGCGGCGGCGATCGTGCCGTCGGCGGCGAACCGCACCGCCGAGGCACCGCCGACGAGCGGGACCTCGGAGTTGGAGACGTAGATCCAGCCGTCGCCGGACGGGAAGCAGGCGCCGCCGTCGGGCGCCGGGTGCCAGGTGTACGAGGTGCCGGCGACCCGCTGCCCGGAACGCGCGATCACCCGGCTGGTGAAGCCCGCCGGCAACTGGAGGCCGTTGGCGTCGGCGGCGAGCAGGTCGCCGTACGGGCCGGCGCCGGGCTGGGCGGGCTGGGCCGGGGCGGCCGCGGCGGCCCAGAGACCACCGGCGAGAGCGGCGGCGCCACCGGCGGCGGTGGCACGCAGGACGGTACGACGATCCATCGGGGGGTGACCTTCCCGGAGGCGGTGGGTGTCTCCTCGACGGTAGAACGGAAACGCATCGACCGCCGCCACTACAGGGTGAACGACTGGTGACGGCGCTCCGGGGTCAGAGGCTCTCGACGTACCGCTTGGCGTCGGCCAGCGACATGTGCGTGTGCTCCCGTACCACCTTGATCGCCTGGATCTTCTTCCCCCGGTGCAGCAGCCGCGCGGCCTCGGCCCGCACCGCCTCGTCAACGCCCTTTCCGGGCGCCGGGGCGCCGGGCGGCCAGGTGCCGCCGGCCGCCAGCGCGTCCACCGCCCGCTTCGCGTCCAGCAGCGACAGCCCGGTCTGCTCGCGCATCACCTTGACCGCCTCGACCTGACGACCCGCGTGGATCAGGCGGAGCACCTCGGCCTGCCCGCCGGCGGGACGATCAGCGGCGACCAGATCCCGGGGACGGTCGCGCCGCAGCACGAGCAGGAGGAGGAGCACCACCACGACGAGCGCCACCGCGAGCGCGACCTGGACAGCCGGGGACATGCCGGGAACGGTAGCGCCCCGCCGCGAGCCCTCCCGCCGGGGTCCCGCCGCAGTTACGCTCCGATCCTATGAGCGACGCGAGTGAGCTGCCGTCCCGCGCCGACGTCGTGGTGGTCGGCGCCGGGCACAACGGCTTGGTCTCGGCGATCCTGCTGGCCCGCGCCGGCCTGGACGTGCTGGTGCTGGAGGCGTCAGGCGTGATCGGCGGGGCGACCCGCACCGAGAACCCGTTCCCGAAGGTGCCGGGGCTGCGTCACTCCACCGGGTCGTACCTGCTCGGGCTGATGCCGCCGGAACTGCTGGCCACGCTGGACGTGAGCATCCCGGTGCTGCGCCGCGACCCGCACTACTTCCTGCCCACGCCGGGTGGGCTCGGCTCGCCGTACCTGCTGGCCGGCAGCGACGTGGCGGCGAGCCGGCGGCAGCTCGCGGAGATGTTCTCCCCCGCCGACGTCGCCGCCGACGACGCGCTGCACGCCGAGCTGGCCCAGCTACGGGAGGACCTCGCCCCGGCGTGGCTGGCCGAGCCGCTGCCGGTCGAGGAGACCGCCGAACGCTACGTGCGGCCCGCGCTGCGGCGGGTCTTCGTCGACCTGGTGCGCAGCTCGGTCGCCGACCACCTGGCCCGCTTCGACTTCCGCTCCGAGCTGCTGGTCAGCATGTACGCGGTCACCGACGGCCTGTCCGGGCTCAACGCCGGGCCGGACGACCCCGGCACCGGCCACAACTTCCTGGTCGGCAACTATGGCAAAATGTCGACATGGCTTCCCCCTTGCAGAGCGGGCCCACCGGCCCCGTGACCGCCGTTTATGTACGCATCTCGATTGACACTGAGGTGTCCGTCAGCCTTGAGGCTCAGGAAGCGGAGTGCTTGGCCCTCTGTGAGCGCAACGGCTGGACTGATGTTGAGGTGTACCGGGATGAGTCCCGGTCGGCTAGTAACGCTCAGAAGGTGCGGCCCGCGTACCGGCAAATGGTTGCCGACGTGAAAGCGGGCAAGGTGGCCCGGATTGTGTTCCGTGATGATGACCGGCTAGTGCGGCAGCCTATCGAGCTTGAGCAGCTTATTTACGTTCTTGAGGAACGGGGCGTGCCGCTGTATTTCGCCCACGGCAGCCTGTTGGATTTAACCACCCCGGAAGGCCGGGTTGCGGCCCGTATGGGTGCCGCTATGGCTCGCCTTGAGGTTGAGAAGAAAAGCAAGCGGCAGAAGTCTTCTAACCGGCAGCGTGTCGCCAACGGTTCCCCGGTGGGCACCGTTCGGCCGTTGGGTTACCAGCGGGCCCGTAAAGACGGGGTTGCCACGTTCACGATTGTTCCGGCGGAAGCGGAAGCTATCCGGTGGGCGGCTGAGCATGTCCGCGCCGGGGGAACGCTGATGAGTGTTGCCCGGGAATGGACGGCCCGGGGAATCATGACCCCTAAGACGGGGAAGCCGTATACGTGGATGGCTGTTAAGGGTGCGCTGACGAACCCGTATCTTGCGGCGAGGATCGCCTACCAACCCACCAGCATTCTCACGGCCGGTCAGTCTGACCGGGCCCCTAAGTACCGGGTTGAAACTGTCCCCGGCAATTGGGAACCCATCCTGTCGTACCAGGAATGGACGGACCTTGTCGCGCACGTTACCCGGGTCCGTCAGGCCACGGGTAACAACGTGAAATACCTGGGTGGCGGTATCTACGTTTGCGGCATGTGCGGGCAGCCTGCCCGCAACAATTGGACCCGTACCCGCACCGGGGCTAAGAAGCGTGTCTACCGTTGCGCTGAGAAGTGTTGGCAGCTTCGGGCGGAACAGATTGACGCTTACGTGACGGCTACCGTGGTTGAAATGCTGACGGCTGAGGATTTGGGCCAGGGTGGCGACCAGGGGCCCACGGTTGACCGGGAAGCGTTGGACGCTGAGCGGCGGGAGCTTGAGGGGGAGCTAACCGCGCTTATGGATATGTTCAACCGGCGGGCCCTCACGGTGTCTCAGCTTGAGCAGGGCAATAAGCGAATCCTTGCCCGGTTGGCTGAGATCCAAGACGCGCTAGCGGAGCCTGAGCCGGGGGCGTTGCCGGAGAGTGTGCCGGTGACGGTAGAGCAGTTTGAGGCTTTGACTATTGAGCAGCGGCGCATGCTGGTTAAGGCTGTCACTGGCTCTGTACGTATCTTCCCGGCCGGAAACGTTGTGCTTCCGCCTACGGCGGTTTACGTGCACATCTATGACCGGCGGGGACGGTTGCGGCCGTTGCCGACCGGGCCGGATGAGTACGCGGTGTTCCAGCGTCAGGCGGAGCACGCTAAACGGTACGGGAGAGCGGTTGACTAAACCGCCTCAGAGGTTCTGAGAGCCGTTGAACGGCCCCGGCGGGTAGTCAGGTACCCCCGGGGCTTTTTCGTGCCCCAGGGAGGCTTACAGGGCTTTCCCGTTTACACGCTGCCGCCGGGGACTGTTACAGCCGTGGGATGCTTGACGGCTGCCAGGATTCCCGAGCGTTGGGGGCCCGTATTCTGTGACCGCAACGGCCCAACTGCGGGGCCTTGTGTAACAGGTTTTGGGCGAGTTTTCGGCCGTTTCCCCTGCTCACAGTTGGTTGTGATCGGAGTCACTCCTGCAACCATCCGGTTTTACATCCAGACATATACGGGTGAGGTGCCGATTTAATGCGGCACCCGTGAGGGGCCCACATGGGCCCTTTCTTTGTTTCAACGTCCAACAGGCTTGGCTACCGCCATGCCTCAAGCAAGCAAGGGAGATAGTTGATGCTTACGTTCGGAACCCTGCTCGGTCTGTCCCTGGGGTTGATTATCGGCCTGCTGTTCGGGGTGCTGTTGATGCTGCATGTCACCCGCCCTGAGCGCACCTACTACGCCTTTAGGGCCGACTGCGTTAAGGGGGTTCGCCGTGGCGACCGTTGAGCGGTTCACCAACGAAACCCGCCGGTGCCCGGTGTGCCGGGAAAGGTTGCACGTTTACCTGTTCGCCTACCGGAACCGTAGGACCGGTGAGCGGGATTTCTCCCGCTGCCTGCCCTGTAAAAGCGCTGAGGGGGTCAAGTGACTGAGGAAATGATGGCGCTGCTGCGTCGGCTGGTTGTCGCCACCGAGGAAGGGAACGCGCTTAAGCGTATTGAGATGCGCCGCCGGGGGTTGCTGCCGGATGACGGCCGACCCCCTAAGCGGTAACAGCGGGAAGGTAGCAAGCAAGCATGAGAGAACCGACGTGCCCGCATGGCACTAAAACACTTTCCCCCCGGGGAGACTTTTGGAACTGCCCGGCTATCGGGATGGGTTCATGTCCGCCGGAACCGGTGAACGAGGCTGCCACTGGTGCCACCGGGCACCAGGAGGTGACCACTACGACCGGGGCCCCGGCGGGGGGCCCTGCGGTTCCCGGGGTGGTCGAGGGGAAGCCAACCCGGAAGCCACCCACGGGACCACCGAGGATGCGCGGTGACTGGCGTATCCGGTGGCGGCAAGCCGTGATGTTGGCTAAGCGGCCCAACGGCCGGGGGTTGACCATGACGGCGCTTAGGGCTGCCGTCGCTATCTCTGATTCGTTCGCTGACAAGCCGGTGCCGCCGCCTACACGCGGCACATGGGTTTCTCAGGATGAGTTGGTGCGCCGTACCGGTCTGTATGACCGGAAGGAGTTTAAGAGCGGCTACCGGGAGTTGGTTGATGCCGGGTTGTTGCGGGTGCTGACCGGCAATCAGGCGGAAGCGCACGTTGCCGCCGCAATGGGTGACAGCTACGACGCTGGCAAGCGTCCTCAAAACCGAACCGTTTACATTCCCCTACTTCCCGAAAGCTAGGGGGGTCACCACCCCCCTAGGGAGGGGGGGTCACCACCCCCCGGGTGGGGGGGGTAAAGGAGGGGGGGTGGTCACCCCGCCATATCTCTCTAAAGAGAGAGGGAACCTCTAACGAGGTTCCTACTAGCTATAAACCAAAAAGGGGCCTAACGGCCCCGTCTGTATAGCGAACTACGTTCGCAGCTTCGCTCTCAGCCTGACGGCTGACGCTCGCTATGCCGGGGTGGAAGTGAAACGACAACCACGGCTTAACAGGTTGCTTCGCTTGAGGCTACGCAACCTTTAACCCACCCAGGGAACGGCAGAGCCTAGCTCTGCCTACTACTACGGCAACCCTTGAGGGGTTGCCTACTACTGGCAACACCTATTCAACCCACCCAGGAACACTAAGAAAGAGTTCCGCGTTGATCTTGAAGGGGGTGGGAAGCTATCAGCTTCAACACCTGCACTAAGTGCCGGAAGCTAATCCCGATGGGCACCGGCTCACGGTGCCCGGGATGCAAACCTAAGCCGTTCGCTGGTGTGCAACGGCCGTACGCCTACAGCCGCAGCCACCCGCCGGAATGGTACGGCCCTAGGGCTAGACGCATGCGTGCCGCTTTCCTGGCAGCTAACCCGAGGTGCCATGAGTGCGGCGCACACGCCACGCACGTTGACCACACAATCCCGGTCAGTTCCCGGCCGGATCTGTTGATGGACGTAGACAACTGGCGTCCGCACTGTGCCACCTGTTCGGCACGGCAGGGTGCCAGGATCGCTAACAGCCGACGGAATAGCGGCAACAGTAAGCGGCCTTCCGCGCGACCTGACCCGTACTCACCAGACGTGCTGTAAAACCCGCTGAGACGCACGGAGAGCGCCTAACAGACGCGGCGTAGGGAATGGGTAGGGTCGGCCGGTACGGGCCCTCAGAATGGCTTACAGCGGGCTACCTTGTACGCGGGCACCAGCGGACCGGCCCCGCCGGGGGTTATCCGAAACTTTCCCGCACTTTCCCATAGTCCCAGCTCCCCACCCGCATTTTTGTGGGCGTGACTTCGTGACATTCGCGTCACGTTCTGGCGCTATCCGGGGCCTGAGCTGGGGAAACGCGAAAGCAACTGTGACAACTGCCGTGACATTCGCTGTCACGTTTTCAGCAAGCAAGGAGGTTTGCCATTCACAACTTCAAGAAGTGTCGTGTCTGCGGTTCCCCGGTCAGGGGCAACCGCTTTTATTGCCCTGAGATGGAGTGTCAGCGTCGCGCGGCGGCTGACAGGAAAGCGCGTAGCCGTGCCGGTGTGTCTAAGCCTCACCGGCCACCCCCGGCCGTAGGTGAGGCGCACCAGGGCCATGACCAGGGTTGGACGCTTGACGCTTTCCTAGGCGCACACCCTCACCCCGGCCGTTATGAGCACGCCACATTTGGCGGAACTATCGGGAACCACGGGTTCCCGTTGGATGAGGTTTACAGATTCCTCACGGAAGCGTCCGGTTGGCTTCCGGGGCCTGTTCCGCCGCCGTCACCGTATTACCTGCCGGATCACCTTGAGGACGCTTTCAAGATGTGGAGGGCTGCCCGATGAACCGTAGCCGTGATTACCGTTGGTGTTCCGTTCACCGGGTGGGTCACCCGCTTGCCGGTGGGGACTGCCCGGAATGGTTGGACGCTCTCAGCGTCCGTGAGGCTGTGCTAGAGCAGCGGCGGCAGGAATGGCGACGGGGCAAGAATCGTAACCAGCGTTACCGGAACTGCATCGTTTGTGGCCGCCGGTTTGACGGTGGGGCCCCTAAGCGTGGTCGGCCTCAAGAGATGTGTTCGGCTGCCTGTCAGGAGATCCGGGATAACGATTTGCGGAAGCTGCGGCGCGCGGGTGTCAAAACCCGCCGGAAGCGGCCTGCTCACGGTTTGCGTACCCGGGGTGTTCTGAGGGCCACCCCGGAACTGTTGGACTTTCTGGGCGCGTTCCCGGATGGCTGGTCATACGAGACACAATCCGCCGAATAAATCAGTATAGGTGAGTGAGCAGACTCCTGGGTTGGGTGAGCCCTGCGGGAAAGGGGGTCCGGTGCTACGGCACCGGGCCCCCTTTTTGTTGTGTATCTACGAGGGAAGGGGCCACTAGTGGAGAGCCTTGTTTGTGCGTTCCGTGAGCTGGACGCGAACGATCTTGATTGTATGGCTGGCGAGTTTTACGAGCGCACCGTTAAGTGCCTTGAGGATGGTAAGGGAAATTGGGCGCGGGTGTATGCGCTGATCGCGTGCGCAGCAATTGACGCCCTGAACGCTAAGTAACGGCCGGCCGAACTGTGCGTCACAACTGAATAGCTAACTCCATACCAACTGAATAAGCAACTCACACGTCAGCCGTCCCATCCGGGGGCGGCTTTTTTTGTTGATTGGAGCTAACAGCTTTGACTATTCGTGCTGCGGCTGAGCTTGCCGGTAAGCGTGCCACCCTGGTTGAGAACCTGATTCAGATTGCCGATAACGGCACCCTTCCGGTTGAGTCGCGTAACGCTGCGCTTGACGCTCTTACCCCGGCTGTGACTGCCACCGAGGCGGCCCCGGTTGAGAACCGTGCCGCTGTTGACGCTGAGCAGCGTTCCGTGATCGCTGCCAACCCGGTTGGTCTGCCTGGCGCCCGCACTGAGGTGCGTGCCGGTGACCTGCTCGCGGCTGAGATGCGCGCTATCGGTGGCGCTGCCGGTATGGGTGCCGCTTTCACCCCGGCCGATAACGCCACGTTCGTTCTCGATTTTCTGGCTAAGCAGTCTGTCATCTTCCGTTCCGGTGTGAACGTCATTCGCACCACGGGTGACAGCATCATTCTTCCGCACCTGACTTCGGATGGCACGGCCGGTGCCGTCGCTGAGGCTGGCACCATTCCCCTGTCGGACCCGAACGCGGAAAGCCTTACCGCTGTCCCCCGGAAGTTCGCTCAGGGTGCCCGCGTCGCAAACGAGGTTCTGGCTGACAGTAAGCCTGCCGCGCTGGATGCTCTGGCTAAGAGCCTGATTCGTTCGGTCGGACTCGCGTACGACCTTTCCGCGTTTGAGGGCAACGGCACTGCGCCTAACGTGCGTGGCCTTAAGAACGTTTCCGGTATCGGCGCTGTTTCGATGGGTGCCAACGGTGCTGCCCTGACCAATCTCGACCCGATTGCGGACGCGCTGGGAATGCTGGCGGAGGCGAACGCGGATGAGGAATCGGCCGTGATCGTTATGGCCCCTAAGGTGTGGAAGGCCATTCTTAAGCTGAAGGAGGCGACTGGTTCCAACAAGTCGCTTATTCAGGACAGCGCCGGTAGCGCGTCCGGTGGTGTTACCCGGGCCCTGTTCGGTCGGCCGGTGTTCCTGTCCGGCAACCTGAGCACCAATGAGACCCAGGGCACCGGAACCAACGCTTCGTCGGTTTACGTCTATGTGCCGTCGGAGGTGTACGCGGTTGTCCGTGAGGATGCGGTTTTCGACGTTAACCCGTACGTCTACGGCGCGACTGACGAAACCCTGGTGACCGCGAAGATGCGTGCTGATCTGCTGGTGCCGAACCCGGGTGCCGTGGTTCGTATCGCTGGCGTTCTCTAATTCATTCCGTGAGGTGCCCGGCCCTATTTGGGGTCGGGCCCTTTCCCTGTAAGGAGGTGGCCCTATGGGGTTTTGGGATCGAATGAGGGAACGTCGGGCAGCACCAGCGGCCACTAGCGGTACTCTTTCCGCTCTCGCCAACCAGGGCCCCACATGGTCCGGGGTGGCTGTGAGTCAGGAAACGGCGCTTTCGCTGTCAGCCGTTTACACCTGTGTTTCGTTGATCGCTGACGCTGTTGCGGCTTTGCCGGTTGACGCGGTGCGGAATACCGGTGACACCCGTAAGCCGGTTACCGGGCCGGTGTGGCTGAGTCAGCCGAACCCGTTTGATACGCCGTTCGACTTTTGGCAAAAGGTCATGACGTCTCTGTTGACGGACGGGAACGCTTTCGTTCGTGTCTTCCGTGGCGGCAACGGGAAGGTTGTTGCTGTGCTGCCGCTTGACCCCCGGACGGTGCGGGTTGAGTTGACGGAAGACGGCTCGGGGGTGCTTTACAGGGTCGCTGACGTGACCCTGACCGGCCGGGACGTTATCCACGTTAAGGGGTTCGCTACGGCGAACAGTCTGCGCGGCCTGTCGCCGCTTGAGAATGCGCGGCAAACCATTGGTGCTGGTTTGGCTACTGAGGAATACGCGGCGCGTTTCTTCGCTCAGGGTGCCACGGTTTCCGGGGTTGTCGAGCACCCCGGCAACCCTAAGCCGGATGAGGTTGCCATGATGGCGCGGATGCTGCGGAAGTCTCACAAGGGCGTCAAGCAGAGCCACGGTATCGGCATTCTCACGGGCGGTGCCACATGGAAGCAGGTTTCGGTGACCCCGGAGCAGGCGCAATTCCTTGAGACTCAGCGTTTCAACCGGCTAGCTATCGCCGGGGTTTTCCGGGTGCCCGCTTACATGCTTGACCCGACTACGGCTAGTTCGTGGGGTTCCGGTGTGGAGGAACAGCACAACTGGTTTGTTACGCAAACGTTGATGCCGTGGCTGGTGCGTATTGAGCAGGCTTTCTCCGCTCTGTTGCCTGCCGGTCAGGGTTTGCGGTTCAACGTGAATGCGCGGATGCGGGTTAAGACGGTTGAGCGTTACGAGGCTTACCGGACCGGCATCCAGGCGGGTTTCTTGTCCGTTGATGAGGTGCGGGCCCTTGAGGACCGGGAACCACTTCCCGGCGGTAAGGGAAGCACGTTCGTCCAGCCGTTGCATATTCCCCCCACCGGGGAGTCCGGCGACACCAACTAAGTAGCCCCCGGGCCCCGTGATGGGGCCCGGGGCCATTTTTTGTTTGGGGAGGATTCCTGTGGATGAGCTTATGTATGACTGGCCCGGGTGGGTTCTGCTGCATTCTGAGCGGCAGGGTGAGTGCCTTATCTGGCGGGGTGAGTTCCGGTCTAAGGATGCGCTTTGCTGGTTTACGCTCCCGGACGGGAAGCGTGTAAACGTCCGGCTGTTTCTGATGCATGAGCCGGGAGACCCGCACGTTAAGCGGTTCCGCACGTCTTGCGGCTATCGGCGCTGCATTCATCCGGCGCACCAGGCGTGGCAGTTTTTCCGTGGGCCCGGGGTTGATCTGTCCGGGGTGTGCCCGTCGGGCCTCCTAGAACGGCCGTAGGGGCGACGAACGGCCGGGGTGGCACCTCTACCTACCCCCGGCCGTCGTCGGGTGTTGTGGCGGCTTGTCAGCCGCCCGGTTTCGGGGCGGTCCACGCTAGGAACCTGTCGAACAGTTCCCCGGGCTGCGGGCCCGGGTTCGGGTTGAGTGCCAACAGGTCGCCGGTGGCGTCGAACAGACACGACGACATGTAGACGGACAGGGACACCCGGTCTTGTCGGTACTCGATCCGTAGCAGCATCCGGGCCGTGGCGCACGGCCAGGGGGCGGCGCACACCCGGCACAGCCACAGGGGCCGCATCGGCAAGTGCTGGTAGACGCGGTGAACGTTGCTCAGGGGGTGGCGTTTGCTGTGCTCGCTGGTGGGCATACCGCGATGTTTCCCGGCCCCTTTACGGGTCGTCAAGGGGGGCTAGTTGACGTGTCGTAAAGGTTCACGTTCGGAAGGTTCGGCCAATGGCGGCCCCGGTTATGGCTATGGCTGAGATTGCCGAGTTCCTAGGCATCTCCCGGCAGCGTGCCAACACGCTTGCCGACCGGCCCGACTTTCCGGCACCGCTGGCTCATCTGACGGTGGGCCGGGTGTGGGCTACCGAGGACGTGCGTGCGTGGGCTGCCCGGCGTCGCGCGGAGCTTGAGGGTGACACGACGCTAGACGGCTGAATCCCTTACGCCGCAACGGTTCCAGCCCTCGCCGGGGGCCCGGCAGGGGTCACGACACGCCGTCACACGTTTGTTCATGTTCGCGGTGCACAACATGTGCCGGCTGCCGGGCGCGGACGGCACCTGGATGATCACCCGGGGCGGCATGGGCACGGTGTCCCGCACGTTCGCCGAGGCCGCCGTGCGCGCCGGGGCGCGGATCGTGGCCGACGCGCCAGTCACCGCGATCCGGCTGGCCGGAGGCGCCGCCGCCGGGGTGACGCTCGCCGACGGGCGGGAGGTGGACGCCCCGGTGGTGCTCGGCGCGTGTGACCCGTACCGGCTGATGGAGCTGCTGCCCGACGGCGCGCTCCCGGCGGAGCTGGGCGCGCGGATGGCGGCGGTCCGCCGCCCCGGCACCACACTCAAGCTCAACCTGGCGCTGACCGGGCTGCCGCGCTTCTCCTGCCTGCCGGAGGACGCGCCGAGCCCGTTCGGCTCGACCATCCACCTGCTGCCCGGCTCGGCGTCGCTGGTCGGCGAGGGCGGCGAGTCACCGATGGCCGCGCTGCGCGGCATGTGGGCGGACGTGCGGGCCGGACGGCTGCCGGACGAGCCGACGATCGAGTGGTACCTGCACACCACTGTCGACCCGTCGCTGTCCGACGACGCCGGGCACCACTCGTCGGCGCTGTTCGTGCAGTCGGTCCCCTACGAGCTGGCCGGCACCACCTGGGAGGCCGCGCTGCCCGGCTACGTCGAGCGGCTGATCGCGATCTGCGAACGGTACGCCCCGGGCGCCGGTGACCTGGTCGCGGACGCGGTGCCGCTGCCGCCGCCGGGCATCGAGGCGCACTTCGGCATCACCGGCGGGCACATCCACCACGTCGACAACACGGTGTCGTTCACCGACCGGATGCCGTACGCGACCGGTGTGGACGGCGTGTACGCGGGCAGCGCCGGCTGCCATCCGGCGGGCAGCGTGATCGGCGCGGCCGGGCACAACGCGGCCCGCCGCATCCTCGCCGACCTGGGTTGAGTCCTCCCGGCCGTCGGGCGCCTCCTGGCCGGCGGACGGCGGCGGCGGAACCGTCAGACGGCCGCTTCCCCGGCCGGTGCCGGGGTCTCCGCGTCGGCGCGGTGCGCGCGGATCTTGTGCCCGACGCTGGTCAGGCAGCGCCCGCTGGCCAGGTCGAACTTCCAGCCGTGCAGCTGGCAGGTGAGCTGGTCACCCTCGACGATGCCGAACCGGCTCAGGTCCGCCTTCAGGTGCGGGCAGCGCCGCTGCACCACCCAGCCGTCGAGCGTGATGTCCTCGGCGTCGACCGCCCGCTCGTGCTCGTCGTACCAGCCCTCTGCGTACTGGAGGCGCTCCTCGGACAGGCACTTGAAGAAGGCGTAGACGAACTCGTTGTACTGGCCGATGCGGGCCGCGGAGAAACGGCAGGAGAGGAAGAGCGAGTTGACCCAGTCCACCTCGCCGATGTGCAGCAGGTGCTCGATCAGCGCCCGCTCGGTACGGAAGCGGTAGCGGACCTTCTCGTCCGCGTACGGCCGGACCTCCTTGCCCGGGAAGTCCACCACGATGGATTCAATGGTCTTTCCGCCTGTGCCGTCAGTGCCGACCAGGTCGAAGCGGACCGGCCCGCCGACGCCCTTGGCCAGGTAGATCGACTCGTCGAGCAGCGGCTCGATCCGGCGCTTCATCTCGCCCAGCACGTCCACCTCGGGGTGCCGCCAGGACGCCTTCTCGGCCTCGATGACCGGGCGCTTGCGCTCCCGCATCTCCTCCAGGTGGGCGACCTTGTTCGCGAAGAACTCCTCCACCGGCACCGGGTGCGTGGTGGTCGCGCCCTCGGTGGTGATCTCCGAGACGCTGCCGGGCAGCAGCACGACGCCGTTGGTGCCGCCGACCTTGGCGTACTCCGACAGGAACACCGACTGGTCGGGGAAGATGTTGCCCTCGTCGCCGAAGATGTCGTTGAACTGCCACAGGTCGTCGTCGAGGAAGCACGGCGGGCCGGCGATCGGGAAGACGTGGTCGGCCTTCAGGTCGTCGATGTAGCGCCAGGTGCGGTCGAACTGCCGGTCCCGCTTCTGCTTCCCGAACGCCGTCTTCGCCGCCTGCGGCAGCTCGTAGACCATCGGGTACCAGATCGCGCCGGAGAACTGGAGCATGTGCGCGTGCACGTGGCCCAGCTCGGCGAACACGGTCAGGTCGGTCGGGCGGGCGTCGTTCTGGTTGAGCAGCCGGACGCCGTCGTACTCGACCCAGAGCGAGGAGTCGCCGATCGGGCCGTCGGTCGGGCTGGTCAGCGCCTGAATCATGATCTTCAGGCCGCCGGGCAGCTCCACCACCTGCTCGTTCGGGGCCTTGAGGAACTTCGTGAAGCCCAGCTCCCGGAACTCGTCCTCCATCTCCGAGGTGGGGAACTCGGGCAGCAGGACGGTGGCGTCCTTCGACACGAAGTCGCGCAGGTGCTTCGCGTCGAAGTGGTCCCGGTGAAGGTGCGACACGTACAGGTAGTCGACCTGGCCGAGGGTGGCCCAGTCGAGCTGGGAGTTGTCCGGGAAGGGGAACCACGAGGCGAAGTAGGCGGGGTTGACCCACGGGTCGCACAGGATGCTGCCCGCGGCCGTGTCGATCCGCATGCTGGCATGCCCCGTACCGGTCACTCGCACCGCAGTCCTCCTCAAAAAGGCATCAGGTGTACGTCAAGACGCTACCGGAGGCAGTGTGCTCGCCGTTCCGCGACGCCGGTAGTGGCCTTCCGCCCCGACCGGGACGGGACCAACGACCCGGGCCGGCCGGACGGTCCGCTGTCGCCCGCCCGGGTCATCCCCGGCACAGGAGGTCGGACCCTGCGCCGGGCCCGGTTACCGGCGTGCCAGACTGATCGGAGATCCGATCGCGAGGGAAGGACCGACAGTGGCAGGAGACGAGCCGGTAACCGCGCCAGATCAGCACAAGCCCGGACACCGCAAGTCCGGACGGATCGGTGCGGTGCTGTCGGCGTTGGCCTTGGTTCTGATGGCGTTCTGCGGGATCGAGGAAGGCCGGGTGGAGCACATCTGGCTGTTCGGGATCGCCGGGCTGCTGATCGCCATCGTCATCGGCGACGCCGTGCTGCGCCGCAACGGCCTGCGGTCCTGACGCGCGGCGCCCACGGTAGTGCGCGAAGGGCCCGCCCCCTGTCCGGGGGGCGGGCCCTTCGTCGTCTCGTGACCGCCGTCAGCGGCCGAGCAGGATGTCCTGCACGTCCTTGAGCGCGGCGTCGACCTCGGCCTCGAAGTAGCCACCGGGCACCAGCCCGAAGCGCAGCGTGTCGAGTTCCTTCGGGCTCACCGGCATCGGGTTGCGCCCCTGCATGCCCCCGAGCAGCGTCTCGAAGAACCGGTCGACCTGGTCCGGGTCGTACCCGCTGCCGAACCGGCGGACCTGGAAGCTGCGCCGGATCTGGTCGACCCGGTGCAGGTCGCTGCCGGGCGGGCCGGCCATCGGCGGCCCCACCATCGGCGGACCGGCGACCGGCGGACCCACGAGCGGCGGGCCGGTCATCGACGGGCCCGGGCCGTAGCCGTGGTCCGGCGGACCGTAACCCGGGTCCGGCGGGCCGTAGCCGGGCTCGGGAGCGCCGTAGCCCTGCTGCGGCAGCGCGGGCGGACCACCAGGGCCACGACCACGCAGCTCGCGCTCGGGCATGCGGATCTCGGCGGTCATGTCGGCCCGTCCCCGCCGGCCGGCCTCGAACCCGTCGAAGCGGTCCTCCGGGCCGCCGTATCCACCGGGGCCGCTGTCCGGACCGTAGCCGCCCGGGCCGCTGTCCGGCGGACCGTATCCACCAGGGCCGTTGTCCGGGCCGTACCCACCGGGGCCCTTGTCCGGGCCGTACCCACCGGGACCGTTGTCCGGGCCGTAGCCGCCCGGGCCGGGCGGCAGACCGCGCGGCGGCGGGCCGCCGTGCCCCATCGGCGCACCCGGGCCCATCGGGCCGGGGCCACCCGGGCCACGCGGGCCGTCGTAGCCACCGCGCGGGCCGTCGTAGCCACCGGCGAACGCGCCGGTCGGCTCGTCGTAGCGGCTGCCGTAGCGGTCGGCGGGCGGGCCGGGCTGGGCCGGCATCTGCCGGGGCGGCATCGGCGGCTGCGGCACCGGCGACATGCCCCGGTCGTCGCGCATCGGTGGGCCCAGCCGGTCGGCCATCCGGGGGTCGCCACCGCGCCCGGCCGGTGCGCCACCGCGCTCCTCCAGCTCGGCGAGCTGCCGCTCGACCCGGTCGAGGTGCAGGTCGACCTGCCACTCGTCGTAGCCGTTGAACCGGACCCGGAAGACGACGTCGTGGACCTCCTGGGAAGCCACGGGCGCGCCGACCGGCTGGCCTTCGAGTGTCGCCTCGACCCGGTCCAGGAAGGCGTCGACCTCGTCGACCTTGTAGCCCCGGCGGAGTGCCTTACGCCGGAAACGCTGACCCTGACTCGCCACTATGTCTCCTGGTCTCGTACCGCTACGCCGTTGCCGCGCGTGAGTCGCCGTCCGTGTCCTCGGCGGCGGCGAGCTGCCCACAGGCCCCGTCGATCTCGCGTCCCCGGGTGTCGCGCACCGTGGTCGACACACCGGCGTCGCGCAACCGCCGGACGAACTCCCGCTCGACCGGCTTCGGGCTGGCGTCCCAGCGGCTGCCCGGGGTCGGGTTGAGCGGGATCAGGTTCACGTGGGCCAGCTTGCCGGCCAGTAGCCGCCCGAGCAGATCGGCTCTCCACGGCTGGTCGTTCACGTCCTTGATCATCGCGTATTCGATGGACACGCGACGTCCCGTCGTGGCCGCGTAGTCCCACGCCGCGTCCAGCACCTCGGACACCTTCCAGCGCTGGTTGACCGGGACGAGTTCGTCGCGCAGCTCATCATCGGGGGCGTGCAGCGACAACGCAAGGGTCACCGAGAGGTCTTCGCTGGCCAGTCGGCGGATCGCCGGCACCAGGCCGACTGTCGAGACCGTGATGTGCCGCTGCGACAGGCCCAGCCCCTCCGGCGCCGGGGCGACCAGCCGGCGGATCGCCGCCACCACCCGCGAGTAGTTGGCGAGCGGCTCGCCCATGCCCATGAACACCACGTGCGACAGCCGCGGCGGGGACCCGGCCACCACGCCGGAGGCGGCCACACCGGCCAGGTAGACCGCCTGGTCGACGATCTCGGCGGTGGACAGGTTGCGGGTCAGCCCGGCCTGGCCGGTGGCACAGAACGGGCAGGCCATGCCGCAGCCGGCCTGGCTGGAGATGCAGACCGTCACCCGGTCCGGGTAGCCCATCAGCACGCTCTCCACCAGCGAGCCGTCGTGCAGCCGCCAGAGCGCCTTGCGGGTCGCGCCGTCGTCGCAGGCCAGCTCGCGCACCGGGGTCAGCAGCGTGGGCAGCAGCTCGCCCGCCAGCCGGTCCCGGGTCGCCGCCGGCAGGTCGGTCATCCGCTCCGGGTCGCGCACCAGGCGGCCGAAGTAGTGGTTGGAGACCTGCTTGGCACGGAACGCGGGCTCACCCAGCTCGGCGACGAGCGCCTGCCGGCCGGGCAGGTCCAGGTCGGCGAGGTGGCGGGGAGGCATCGAGGGCCGGCGGCCGCGGGCGTCGGGGTCTACGGAGATCAGCGGGAGACTCGTCATGGCGCGTCCAGTCTGACACGCTCCCGCCCGGACGCACCCGTCCGTACGTGTCGAATCGCCCCCGGCCGGCCGGGCCGCCCCGGCTCGACGCCGTGATTCATGCCTCAGCCCGTCACCGGGACGAAGACCGCGAGCAGCAGGTACGCCACCGGCACGGCGAACAGGATCGAGTCGAGCCGATCCATCAGGCCGCCGTGCCCGGGCAGCAGGTTGCTCATGTCCTTGACGCCGAGATCCCGCTTGATCATCGACTCGGCGAGGTCACCGAGCACCGCCGCGACCGAGATCGCCATCCCGAACAGCGCACCCCACCAGGGGGCCACGTCGAACAACGCCCACAGCAGCGCCGCGCTGCCCGCCGCCGCGGCGGTCACCGAGCCGGCGAAGCCCTCCCAGGACTTCTTCGGGCTGATCGTGGGAGCCATCGGGTGCTTGCCGAACGACACGCCCGCGGCGTACCCGCCGGTGTCGGAGAGCACCACCGCCGCCAGCGTCACCAGCACGCGCAGGGCCCCGTCGCCCGGCGCCGCCGCGAGCATGGCCGCGAACCCCGCGAGGAACGGCACGTACACCGCGATCAGGGTGGCCGCGGTGAGGTCACGCTGGTAGTCACCGGGCCCGTCGCCCAGCCGCCAGATCATCGTGCCCAGCACCGTGACCAGCAGCCCGAGGCAGAGCGCGTCGGGCCCCGCGTACCAGGCCAGACCCACTGTGATCACGCCACCGGCGACGAGCGGCGCCAGCGGGGGGTGGGCGCCGCTGCGGCGCACCGCGCGGGCCATCTCCCAGATGCCGATGCCCACCGCGGTCGCGAGCACGGCGAGGAACGCCGGCATGAAGAAGAACAGCGGCACCACGACCGCCGCGCCGAGGGCCACCCCGACACCGATCGCCGCCGGCAGGTTGCGCCCCGCCCGGGACGTCTTCGGCGCGACGGTCGGCGGACGCTCCGGGCTCGCCCGCCGCCGCCCCCGGCCCCGGCGACCGGCCGGCGGCTCGGGCTCGGGCACCGGCGCGGGCTCGTCGCGTACCGCCGGGATCTGGTCGGTGGGCTCGTCCCGCACCGGCGCGATCTGCGCGGTCGGGTACTCGTCGTCGCGTGCGGGCTCGCCCCACGGGCCGTCGTGCTCCGGCCCGGTGGGCCGCCCACGGTCGCCGGCCGGCGGTCCGTCGTACCGGCCCGGGCCGTCGTGGTGCCGCGAGGTCGTCGGGTACGCCCCGGCGTACGTCTCCGTACCCGGGTAGGTGTCCGGGCGGGCGTAGGTGTCCGGCTCGGCGGGTGAGGTGTGCGCGGCCGGGCCGGGTCGCCAGGGACCGGGCTCCAGGTCGGTGTCCGGCCAGGGCAGGGCCGGGGCGGCCGGGCGGTCCCAGCCGCGCGGCTCGGTGCTGCCGTAGGGGTCGGGGTGGGACATCACGCACCGGCAGCCGGTACGAGAGCCACCACATGACGCAAGACCAAGACCATCCCCTACCGGCGTGAGACTTCCTGTTTACCGACCGACGGCCGGGCGACTCCCGCCGTTCACCCCGTGGTGGTCGGGAATCGTGCCGAGCCTACTGCACCCGCCGGAGCGCCGAGGGTGTGCGCCGCCGGGCACGACGACGGCACCGGGCCGCCGCCCCGACGGGCGACGGCGGCGCGGTGCCGTGCGAGGTACGCGGGTGCTCAGACCTCGAGCAGCTCGCTCTCCTTGTGCTTGACCAGCTCGTCGACTCCTGCGACGAAACGGTGGGTCAGGTCGTCCAGTTCCTTCTCCGCGCGCCGGCCCTCGTCCTCGCCGACCTCGCCATCCTTGACCAGGCGGTCCAGCTCCTCCTTGGCCTTGCGGCGGATGTTGCGGACGGCGACCTTGGCCTCTTCGCCCTTCTGCCGGGCGACCTTGATCATCTCCCGGCGCCGCTCCTCGGTCATCTGCGGCAGGACGATGCGGAGCTGGTTGCCCTCGTTGTTCGGGTTGGCCCCGAGGTCCGAGTCGCGGATCGCCTTCTCCATGGCGCCCAGCTGCGAGTTGTCGTACGGCTTGATGATCACCATGCGGGGCTCGGGCACCGCGATGGAGGCCATCTGCGGCAGCGGGGTCGGGCTGCCGTAATAGTCGATGACGATCCGGGAGAACATGGCGGCGTTGGCGCGTCCGGTACGGATCCCGCCGAACTCCTCCTTGGCGTGCTCGATGGCACGCTCCATCTTCTCCTCCGCCTCGAGGAGGGTGTCGTCGATCACCGGTCTCCTCGCCTCCTTCTGTCGCTCGTCGGGTGTGGTGCGGGTGCTGCCGTGGCAGAGAGGGACCGTTGCCGGTCCGGCGGGCCGGTCAGGCCGTGATCAGGGTGCCGATCTTCTCACCGCCGACGGCGCGGACGATGGTGTCGTCGCCCTGCGCGCCGAAGACCAGCATCGGCAGGCCGTTCTCCATGCAGAGGCTGAACGCGGCGGCGTCGGCCACCCGCAGGTTACGGCGCAGCACCTCGGAGAAGGTGATCGAGTCGAGCTTGCTCGCGGTCGGGTCGATCCGGGGGTCGGCGGTGTAGACCGCGTCCACGCCGTTCTTGCTCATCAGCACCACGTCCGCGCGGATCTCCAGCGCCCGCTGGGCGGCCACCGTGTCGGTGGAGAAGTACGGCATGCCGGCGCCCGCGCCGAAGATGACCACGCGGCCCTTCTCCAGGTGCCGGATCGCGCGCAGCGGGATGTACGGCTCGGCGACCTGGGCCATGGTGATCGCGGTCTGCACCCGGGTCTCGATGCCCTCCTTCTCCAGGAAGTCCTGGAGGGCCAGGCAGTTCATGACCGTGCCGAGCATGCCCATGTAGTCGGCGCGGGCCCGGTCCATGCCGCGCTTCTGCAGCTCGGCGCCGCGGAAGAAGTTACCGCCGCCGACCACCACGGAGACCTGCACGCCGCGGCGCACCACGGTGGCGATCTGCCGGGCGATGCCCTGCACGACGTCGGGGTCGACGCCGATCGCGCCGCCGCCGAAGACCTCGCCGGAAAGCTTCAGCACCACCCGGCGGGACCGACCGGGCGGAGGTGCGGTCGGATCCTCCACCGCCAGGTTCCGGTCACTCACAACCTGCGTCATCCGCCCCGCCCCTTCTCCCCGCGCATCGCGCGGTGTCGCGTACGTGCCCCTGCCGACCCTATGTGACGAGGAGGCCGCGGTGCCTGTCGCGTACACCGGCGGCCTCCTCGTCGACGTCTCCCCTGTGCCCGGGCCGGACGGCCCGGCGCGGCGGCTCAGGCCTGGCCGACCTCGAACCGCAGGAAGCGCGTCACCTCGATGCCGGCGTCGGCCAGCACCTGCTTGACGGTCTTCTTGTTGTCGGCGACCGACGCCTGCTCCAGCAGGACGAAGTCCTTGAAGAAGGCGTTGACCCGGCCCTCGACGATCTTCGGCAGCGCCGCCTCGGGCTTGTTCTCCTCGCGGGCGGTCTGCTCGGCGATGCGCCGCTCGGACTCGACGGTCTCGGCCGGCACCTCGTCGCGGGTGAGGTACTTCGGCCGCATCGCGGCGATCTGCATGGCCACGGCGCGGGCATCGGCGTCGGCCGCCTCGTCGCTCTTGCCGGTGAACTCCACGAGCACGCCGACCGCCGGGGGCAGGTCCTGGCTCTTGCGGTGCAGGTAGACGGCGGTGGTGCCGTCCAGCTTGGCGAAGCGGTTGAGCACCAGCTTCTCGCCGATCTTGGCGGACTGCTCCTGGATCAGGTCGGCCACGCTCTTGCCGTCGATGCTGCTGGCGAGCAGCTCCTCGGCGTTGGTGGCGCCGCTGGCCACGCCGTGCTCGACCAGCTGCTGGGCCAGCGCGATGAAGGCGTCGTTCTTGGCGACGAAGTCGGTCTCGCAGTTGAGCTCGAGCAGCGCCTGGCCGGAGTGGGCGATGAGGCCGTTGGCGGCGGTGCGCCCGGCCCGCTTGCCGACGTCCTTGGCGCCCTTGACGCGCAGGATCTCGACGGCCTTGTCGAAGTCGCCCTCGGCCTCGGTCAGCGCCTTCTTGGAGTCCATCATGCCGGCGCCGGTGAGGTCGCGGAGCTTCTTGACGTCCGCGGCGGTGAAGTTGGACATGACTCTCTCTTCGGTGTCAGTGAGGTGGTCTGGGGTGCTGGTTACCCGTTTCCGGGCCGGTGCTGCCCGGCGTACCCGTCACGTCCCCACCGCCGGCGATTCCCGGCGGTGGGGACGCGACGGCGAGATCACTCCGCGGCGGCGGTCGCCGGCTGCTCGGCGGCAGGCGCGGCGGGCTCGGCGGCAGGCGCGGCCGGCTCGGCGGCGGCGGCGGGCTGCTCGTCGGCCTTCTTCGGCTCCTCGAGCAGCTCGCGCTCCCACTCGGCCAGCGGCTCGCCGGCGGCGACCTGGCCGGCCTCGGGCTTCTCGTCCGCGCCCCGGTTACGGCCGGAACGGGCGATCAGGCCGTCGGCGACGGCGGCGGCGACGACCTTGGTCAGCAGCTCGGCCGAGCGGATGGCGTCGTCGTTGCCCGGGATCGGGAAGTCGACCTCGTCCGGGTCGCAGTTGGTGTCGAGCACGGCGATCACCGGGATGCCCAGCTTGCGGGCCTCGTCGACGGCGATGTGCTCCTTCTTGGTGTCGACGATCCACACCGCGGCCGGGAGCTTCTGCATGTCCCGCAGACCACCGAGGGTCTTGGTCAGCTTGATCTTCTCGCGGGAGAGCTGGAGCGTCTCCTTCTTGGTGTAACCGGCGGCGGTGCCGCTCAGGTCACCCAGGGCCTCCAGCTCCTTCATCCGCTGCAGCCGCTTGTACACGGTCTGGAAGTTGGTCAGCATGCCACCGAGCCAGCGGTGGTTGACGTACGGCTGGCCGACCCGGGTCGCCTGCTCGGCGATGGCCTCCTGGGCCTGCTTCTTGGTGCCGACGAACAGGATGCTGCCGCCACCCGCGACGGTGGTGCGGACGAACTCGTACGCCTTCTCGATGTAGTCGAGCGTCTGGCGCAGGTCGATGATGTAGATACCGTTGCGCTCGGTGAAGATGAAGCGCTTCATCTTCGGGTTCCAGCGCCGGGTCTGGTGCCCGAAGTGCACACCGCTTTCCAGCAGCTGACGCATGGTCACGACGGCCATGGTGGGTTACTCCTACGTTGTCCCTGGTTGTCCGTCCGGCCGGCGGCCGGACGCCTGGCGCCCGGTCGCCGGCCAGGGTGGGCCCGGTACGTCATACCGGGACCAGGGAGGCCGTCGCCCCACGGAGAGACCGTGGAGAGGGCACGCGAGGTCGACCGCGCGAGGCGGTCGCCAGTCGACCAGTGTACGCGCCCTCTCCGCTGCCCGGCCCCCGGGTGCGGAGCACGCCCGCCCGGTCAGCCGGCGGCGAGCGCGGCGGCCAGGAACAACACCAGCCCGACGGTCAGGTACGCCGTCGGCGGGCGCAGCCAGCCCCGGCTGCCGTCGGCGAGCGCCAGCCCTCCGGTGCGCAGCCCGTACAGGCCGGTGCCGAAGATCGGCAGGCCCACCACCAGGAACATGCCCACCACGACGTGCGACGTCGACACCGGGTCACCGAAGATGCCGTGCAGCAACACCCGCACCGCCGGCACCTCCAGCACCAGCACGAGCACCGCCAGCAGGACCGCCAGCGCCGGGCGCCGGGTCCGGTAGACGCCGTCACCGGGCGGCGGCCCGTCCGGGCGCGGCAGCACAGCGGGCATCGGACCGGTCGGCATCTCCAGCGGGTGCGGGGTCGCCGCCGGCTGGGCGGGACCACCCGGGCGCTCGCCGATCCGCAGCGGAGTGGGCTCGCCGGGGTTCAGCCGACCGGCGGCGGAGGGCTCGGCCCCGTCCGGGCCCACGGCGCCGGGCGCGGCCGGCTCGACCACCGGGTAGCCGCCGACCGGGCTGAGCCGGGGCTGGTCGACGCCGCCGACCGCGCTCCGGGCGTCGGCGCCCCCGGCCGGGTCGCTGCCGTGGGCGATGAGGCCGTACGGGTCGGCGCCGGCCGGGGAGACGCCGGCCGGGGTGGCCGTCGGCGTACCGAGCGGGCTCGCCAGCGGGTTCCCGTGCGCGGCGGTGCCGAGCGCGTCGACGCCGCTGCGGGACACCGAGCCGAGCGGGTCGGCCGACTCGCGCGCCGCGCGGCGGGCGGCTCGCGACCCGGGCAGCTCCCCGGAGACCTCCGGGTCGTCCGGCCGCTGCGACCGCCAGCTGCTCGTGTCGTCCACCAGCGGATCGGCGGCGGAGTACCGGCCCGGCTCGGCGTACCGGTTCTCACCGGCCCGCTGCTCAGGCGTGCGGTAGTCGTCGTCGCGGTAGCGGGGCTCACCCGCGGCGCGCCAGTCCGACTCGTATCCGCGGTCGCCCCAACGCGACCCCTGCTCATCCTCGGAATAGCTCCGTCGTCCGTCCACGACCGGCACGGTATGCGACACGCACCAGCCGCGCCATTCGGACACCCGGCTATATCGGCCCAGGTCAGCACCGATATCGAGGGGTCGCCGCCGCACTACTTTGGGTAGTCGTGCGATGTGAAGGTCGGTGCGGCACCCGGGTACGGGAAATCGTCGGGGAAGGCGGTCACCACGGCTTCGCGGTTGAGCACGTCGACCAGGAAGTGCGCCAGGCAACCGTCGAACAGGTGCCACTCGTCGAAATCCCGGGCGCCGTTCACCGCGATGCGCCACCGATCCGGCGCGTCGCCCGGGTCGCGCACCCAGTAGACGGTGTCTCCGTTGTCGGTCAGGGCCGCCGCCGTCAGACCGTCGACCGGTGCGGGTAGTGCCTCCCCGCTGGAGGCGTACGCGCGCAGCACTTCGGCGGCCTCCGCGACACCGCGCGCGAGGTCCAGCCGCGCAACCGGATGGCCGGGCGCGAGCAGCGCCAGGAAGTCGTCGAACTTCCCCGGCCCGTACCGGTCGACGAGATCCTTGTAGTCCCCGGGGAGTGCGGAATCGAGCGAGCGCTCCACCGCCGGCCAGTCCGGCGGCGCGCTCAGGCGGGCCGGAGGCGGCACCATCCGCACGAGCCGCTCGACGTACCGGTTCACGCGAGCCTGAAGTCACTTCTGGTGACCCCGTACTCGCCGGGCACCACCAGGTAGTTGAAGCGCAGGCCGGGGAGGCCGGACTCCTCGACACCCAGGTTCAGGGCGAGCACTGCCGCATCCGTCCTCCGAACCCTGGATTCGGCGTCCGCCTCGCGGAACTCCGCGATCCCGCCGCAGGCCGAAGCGTCGAACGACGTGTTCCGAGCTGCCACGGCACTCCACTCTCGCTGTCGGACCGGCTCATCATGCCTGTCCCTAGCAGATCGACGACATGATCGTCGTTCCGTCCACAGGCCCACCCCTGTCCACAGGCCACCGGACCGGACCACCCGCGATCAGGGACGCCGGTCGCATCCTGACCGGCATGACGAACCGGAACCGAGCCGTCGGGGCGTACGGCGAGCGGTGCGCGCTGCGGCACCTGATCGAGACGGGCCTGCGCCCGGTCGCCCGCAACTGGCGCTGTCCCGAGGGCGAGATCGACATCATCGCCTGGGACGGCCCGGTCCTCGCCATCTGCGAGGTCAAGACCCGCCGTACCGAGCGGTTCGGCTCCCCCGCCGAGGCCGTCGTGCAGGCCAAGGCCCGTCGGCTGCGCGGCCTGGCCGCCCGCTGGCTCGCCGAGACCGGCACCACCGCCGACGAGGTCCGCTTCGACGTCCTCTCCGTCCGGCTCCCGCTCACCGGCCCCGCCCGCGTCGAACACCTCCGCGGCGCGTTCTGACATGGGGTACGCGAAAGTGCTGAGCGTCGGCCTGGCCGGAGTCGCCGGGCACCTCGTCGAGGTCGAGGCCGACCTGGCTCCCGGACTGCCCGCCGTGATCATCTCCGGCCTGCCCGACACCGCCCTGCACGAGGCGCGCGACCGGGTCCGCGCCGCGATCGTCAACTCCGGCCAGAAGTGGCCCAACCGTCGCATCACCCTCAACCTGCTCCCCGCCACCCTGCCGAAATACGGCTCGGCGTTCGACCTCGCCATCGCGCTCGCCGTCCTGGCGGGCTCGGGTGAGCTGCCGCCGGTGGCCCTGGACGCCACCGTCGTGCTCGGCGAACTCGGCCTCGACGGCGCGGTACGCCCCGTCCGCGGCACGCTGCCCATGGTCGCCGCCGCCGCCCGCGCCGGGCACACCCGCGTCGTCGTACCCGCCGGCAACGCCGCCGAGGCGGCGGTCATCCCGGGCGTACGGGTGCACGCCGTCGACACCCTGCACCGGCTCGTCGCCCACGTCCGCGACGGCAGCCCGCTGCTCACCCCACCCGCCCACGTCCCGGGCGGCGGCACCGTCGGGCCCGACCTGGTCGACGTGGCCGGGCAGCCGCTCGGACGGCGCGCACTGGAGATCGCCGCCGCCGGCGGCCACCACCTCGCGCTGCTCGGTCCGCCCGGCGCCGGTAAGACCATGCTCGCCGAGCGACTGCCGTCGATCCTGCCCGAACTGGACGACGAGGCAGCTCTGGAGGTGACCGCGCTGCACTCGATCGCCGGCCTGCTGCCACCCGACGGCGGCCTGCTGCGCCGTCCCCCGTTCCAGGCGCCACACCACACCGCCACGGTGCCCGCGCTCGTCGGAGGCGGCTCCGGGCTGGCCCGGCCCGGCGCGGTGTCGCTCGCCCACCGCGGGGTCCTGTTCCTCGACGAAGCGCCCGAGTTCAGCAAGGGCGCGCTGGAGGCGTTGCGGCAGCCGCTGGAGAGCGGCCGGGTGCGGGTGGCGCGTACCCGGGGCGCCACCGAGTACCCGGCCCGCACCCAACTGGTGCTGGCGGCCAACCCCTGCCCCTGCGCGAAGCCCTCCGGTGACGTCGACTGCGAGTGCCCGCCGCTGACCCGGCGGCGCTACCTGGGACGCCTGTCGGGTCCGCTGCTCGACCGGGTGGACGTGCAGGTCCGGTTGACCGCGGTACGCGCGGCGGAGCTGCTGCGCACCGACGCCGCGCACGAGTCCTCGGCCACCGTCGCCGCCCGGGTCGTCGCCGCGCGGCACGCCGCCGCCGACCGTTGGGCGGCCACCGGGCACCGGGTCAACGCCGACGTTCCCGGCCCGTACCTGCGCCGGCCGCCGTGGCACCTGCCCGCCCGGGTCACCACGGATCTGCGCCGCCGGCTCGACACCGGTTCGCTGTCCGCGCGCGGCTACGACCGCGTACTCCGTCTCGCCTGGACCATCGCCGACCTGGACGGGCGGGATCGGCCCGGCCGCGACGACGTGGCGGAGGCCATCCAGCTCAGGACGGGAGAGGTCGCGTGAGCGCCGACGACCACCGGCTGGCGCGGGTCGCGCTCACCTGGCTCGCCGAGCCCGGCACCCGGTCGGTGTACGCCCTGGTCAAGCGGATCGGCCCGGTCGCCGCGCTCGACCTGCTGCTGTCCGGCGAAGCGCCGGACCGGGCGCTGCGGTCGGCCGTCGCGGCGCGCGGCGCCGCCGGTGACGCCCGGACGGTCGCCGCCGACGCGCTGGCGCGCGGCGAACGACTCGGCGCCCGGCTGGTCACCCCGGACGACGACGAATGGCCCACCCAGGTCGGGGACCTGCGCCGGCTGGCGATGTCCGGGGCCACCCGGCGGGTCGACGTGGAGACCGATCCGCCGCTCTGCTTCTGGGTACGCGGCGCGTGGCCGCTCGACGAGGCGCTGGCACGCTCGGTGGCGGTGGTCGGCGCCCGGGCGGCCACCCCCTACGGCGCGCACATCGCCACCGAGCTGGGCTACGGCCTCGCCGATCGGGAGTGGACAGTCCTGTCCGGTGGCGCGTTCGGCATCGACGCCGCGGCGCATCGCGGGGCGTTGACAGCGGGCGGGCGCACCGTCGCCGTGCTCGCCTGCGGCGTGGACCGCCCGTACCCGATGGGCAACGCCGCGCTGTTCGACCGCATCGCCGACACCGGCCTGCTGGTGAGCGAGTGGATTCCCGGCGCGGAGCCGCTGCGCCCACGATTCCTCATCCGCAACCGGGTCATCGCCGCGGCGACGAACGGCACGGTGCTGGTCGAGGCCGCCGCCCGCAGCGGCGCCACCCAGACGCTCAACCGGGCGCTCGGCCTGCACCGCCCGGCGATGGTGGTGCCGGGCCCGGTGACCTCGGCGATGTCCGTCGGCGGGCACGAGGTGCTGCGGGAACACCCACGGGCCCGGCTGGTCACGAACGTCGCGCACGTGCTGGAGGAGGTGGGGCGCATCGGGTACGACCTGGCCCCGCCCGCCCGGGCCCCCGAACGTCCACGGGACCGGCTCGACGAGGAGGCCACCCAGGTGCTGGAGGCGCTGCCGCGCCGCCGGGCGCTGGACCTGGAGAGCGTCGCGGCACGCGCCGGCGTGGACCTGCGCACCGCCATGCGCAAGCTGTCCATGCTGGAGGAACTGGCGATGGTGGTACGCCGCGACGACGGCTACGCGCTCGCACCCCCACCGGCCGCCCGCACGTGACCGCCTCAGTCGCCCTCGAACCGGATCTCGGCGTCGCGGCGCTCGGCACATCGGCGGACGAGCCGGGCCAGCCGGTGCACGTGGTCGACCTCCGCCTGCGCCCGGGCCACCTCGGCCAGGCACCGCAGCTCGGCGAGCAGGTGCGGCATCCGCTCGGTGCCCACTGTCAGCTCACCGAGCGGGTCGACGCGGTCCAGCAGCGGGGTCCGGCCACCGCCGCGCACACGCTTGAGCAGGTCGAGCAGCAGATCCTGCGGATCCGCCACGACCTCGATCGAGACGTACGCGGGCCGGCGACGGCTGTCGCCCGCCGACACCTGCCGGTAGAGGACGGCGTCCACTCCCACTCTCGGCCCTCCTCGTAGCGGCGTCACCGACGCGGGGACGCGTTCGTCTGATCGCGGCCGGATCGACCTCCGTCGGGGCCGGTCCGGGCCACGCTGCCCGCCGGTCGCCGCACCGGAGCGTGCCGCAGCATGAGTTTCCCCTGTCCAGACCCGCTTTTGCCACCCCACTCAGCGCGTCGGCGGGTAATCCACGCCGGGAAGAAGCGGACGGCAGTGGCGGACGGCACAACGCACGGGCGACGGCCCGGCCCACCGCGAGGACGGAAACGGTAGCCGGGCGGCACGGCGAGCGGCGGGGCGGCGGCACGGCGAACGTGGGCGCTCCGGCCTTACGCTGGGGCGGTGATCGCTGTCCGCCACCGCCGCCGCGACCGGGTGCGCCCGGACCGGACGCCGCGATGAGTCAGCGGCGGCGTGGCACGCGGGACGCGCACGAGGAGCTGCCCGCGTCGATGCGCGAGGCGGTGGACGACTTCGCCGACCACCTGTCACGGGTGCGCAACCGCTCCGTCCACACCGTCCGGGCGTACGTCACGGACCTCGTGTCGCTGCTGGATCACGCCGTCCGGATGGGCTGCGCCGACCTGCCGGAGCTGGACCTGGCAATGGTGCGTAGCTGGCTGGCGAAGCAGCGGACCATGGGCGCGGCCCGGACGACCATGGCGCGGCGTGCCGCCTCGGTCCGCACGTTCAGCGCCTGGGCGCACCGGACCGGCCTGCTCGCCGACGACGTGGCCGCGCCGCTGGCCAGCCCCCGGGCCCGGCGGGAACTGCCCACAGTGCTGCGGGCCGACCAGGCCGCCGTCCTGATGGAGGCGGCCCGGCCCGCGGACGCCCCGCAGCCCGTGGAGACGGCGGGTGCGGACACACCCGCTGCGGTGCTGCTGCGTGACCGGCTGCTGCTGGAGCTGCTCTACGGCACCGGGGTACGCGTCAGCGAGGCGTGCGGCCTGGACGTCACCGACGTCGACCAGGCCCGCCGGGTGGTACGCGTGCTGGGTAAGGGCGGGCGGGAACGCTCGGTGCCCTACGGGGTGCCGGCCCAGCGGGCGCTCGACACCTGGCTGCGCGACGGCCGGCCCGTTCTGCTGACCCCGGGCTCGGGCCGGGCGCTGCTGCTCGGGGCTCGGGGCGGACGGCTCAACCCGACCACGGCGCGACGGATCGTGTCCGGCTGGGCCGGTGCCGCGGGGGTGCCGCGGGTGACGCCGCACGGGCTGCGCCACTCCGCCGCGACGCACCTGCTCGAAGGGGGCGCGGACCTGCGGGCCGTGCAGGAGTTGCTGGGGCACTCGTCGCTCGCCAGCACCCAGATCTACACGCACGTCTCGGTGGAGCGGCTCCGCGCCGCGTACCGCCAGGCGCACCCCCGCGCCTGACCGCAGAAAGCGTCGGTGGAACGTCATGGGTGTCCGCGGGGCCGGGAGACACCCATGACGTTCCACCCGAGCGGGCGAATCCGGCCGGGGCATGATCCATCCCGGGCTAGGATCGGTGGATGACGGTGCCGCAGCCGCCCGAGCCGATTCCCGGGGCTCGGCTGCTCTTCTCCCTCGATCCCTCCGTCAGTCACCTCAACCACGGCTCGTTCGGCGCCGTACCGATCGCCGTGCAGCGCGCCCAGCAGCGCCTGCGCGACGAGATGGAGGCCAACCCGCTGCGGTTCTTCACGCAGGGCCTGGTCGACCGGATCGCCCACGCACGGCGGCACCTGGCCGCGTTCCTCGGCGCCGACCCGGACGGCACCACGCTCGTCGGCAACGCCACCGCTGGCGCGGCCGTGGTGCTGCAGTCGCTGGCCCTGCGCCCCGGCGACGAGATCGTGACCACCGACCACGGGTACGGCGCGGTGGCGCTGTCCGTCGCCCGGGAGTGCGCCCGCACCGGTGCGGTGTCCCGCACCCTGCCGGTGCCGTTGACCACCACCGACGAGGAGGTGGTCGAGATCATCCGCGACGGGCTGCGCCCCGGGCGCACCAGGCTGCTGATCGTCGACCAGCTCACCTCGCCGACCGCCCGGCTGTTCCCCACCGCGGCGATCGTCGCGGTGGCCCGGGAGCAGGGCGTGCCGGTACTGGTCGACGCCGCCCACGCACCGGGCATGCTGCCGGCCACCGTCGCCTCCGTCGGCGCCGACTTCTGGGTCGGCAACCTGCACAAGTGGGCGTACGCGCCACGCGGCACCGCCGCGCTCGTGGTGGCCCCGCAATGGCGGGAGAGGATCCAGCCGCTCGTCGTCTCGTGGGAGCAGGACAGCGGCTTCCCGGTCCGGGTCGAGTGGCAGGCGACGCTCGACTACACCGGCTGGCTGGCCGCCCCGGTGGGCCTGTTCACGTTGCGCAGCCTCGGCGTGGACCGGGTACGCGCACACAACGCGGCGCTGGCCGCGTACGGGCAACGGGTCGTCGGGGACGCACTCGGTGTGGCGCCCGAGCGGCTGCCGGAGCCCGGCGGGCCTGCGGTCGCCATGCGGCTCGTGCCGCTGCCGCCCGGTGTCGCGACGACGCTCGACGCGGCCCGGGAGCTGCGGACCCGGATCGCCGAACGGCTCTCCGCCGAGGTGTCGATCGCCGGCTGGAACGGGCGCGGCTACCTGCGGCTGTGCGGCCAGGTCTACAACACCCCCGACGAGTACGACCGGCTGGCCGTCCGGCTGCCCACGCTGCTCGCCCAGGGCTGAGCGATACACCCGATCACCCGGCGGGGACGGGGTGCAGCGGGAGCAGCCGGACCCGACCGAGCCCGAGCAGGGCCAGCGGGTCGAGATATTCGGTGTCGCGTCGCAGTCCCCAGTGCAGGCAGGCCGCCCCGGCGCAGCCCTGATGCCCGGCGAGCAGGTCGCCGACCGGCGCGCCGGCGGCCACCGGCGTGCCGGCGGTGAGCCGGGAGCGGACCGGTTCGTATGTGGTGCGCAGCCCGTCGGAGTGGCCGACGGTGAGCACCGGCCGGCCCGCGACGATGCCGGCGAACAGGACGGTCCCGGCGCCGGCAGCCAGCACCGGCGCGCCGGGAGCGGCGGCGAGGTCGACGCCCCGGTGCCCGGACAGCCAGGGCTGCGGCGGCGGGTCGAACCGCCGCACCACCCGCGGCGCACCCGTCAGCGGCCACCGGAACCGCCCGCCGGGCGCACCCCGAAGTCCCGCAGCCGATCCGCCCGCCGCCGAAGCCCCGGAGCCCGGGACAGCCGCAGGAGACCCCGGCAACGGCCGGACCGAGGACGACAGCGCCGCCCGGGACGGCACGGAGACACCCGGCAGGCAGACGACGAGGCACAACACCACCAGCCCGGCCCTGCCCGCTACAGAGATCGAGGAACGCACGCCGACCACCCTGCCGCCCCGGGCACCGTCCCGCGAACCCCACCCGGCCGCCCTGTGGACGGCGCACCGCCTGTGGACGAGCGCCGAAATCGGGGCCGATCTGCTAGGCCCTGGACGCCTATGCTGGCCGGGTGACGAAGGACTGGTACGCCTGGCACAGCGACTACGACCAGCCCGAGTCCGCACTGGCGCGGCGGCTCGCCGAGGTGCGGCAGCGTGTCTCCGACGCCCTCGACGCGGCGCCGCCCGGTCCGCTGCGCGCGCTGAGCCTCTGCGCGGGTCAGGGGCGCGACCTGATCCCGGTGCTGGCCGCCCACCCCCGGGGGCGCGACGTGACCGCCCGCCTGGTCGAGCTGGACCCACGAAACGCCGATCCGGCCCGCCGCGCCGCCGCCGACGCGGGGCTCACCGGCGTGGAGGTGGTGACCGGGGACGCCTCGCTGACCGACCGCTACGCCGATCTGGCCCCGGCGGATCTGGTACTGGTCTGCGGCATCTTCGGCAACATCGGCGACGACGACATCCGGGCCACGGTGCGGCACTGCGCCTCGCTCTGCGCCACCGGCGGCACCGTGCTGTGGACGCGGCACCGGCGCGAGCCGGACCTGGTGCCGGTCATCTGCGAGTGGTTCGCCGAGGAGGGCTTCGAGCCGGTCGCTGTGGGCAGCCCGGCCGACGGTGTGGGCGTCGGCGCGCACCGCTTCACCGGCACGCCGCGCCCGCTGGCGCCGGGGGTGCGGATGTTCACGTTCGTGGGCTACGACGTGCTGGAGCGGACGGAGCAGGAATGACCACAGTGGACGATGTCAGTCTGCCCTCCCGGGTGGCCGGGCCGGACGAGGCGATCAGCGTCGAGGAGCTTCAGCTCGCCGCGCGCAACCACGGCATCCCACTGGAGGCCCTGCGGTACGACGTGACCCCGGCGGGCCTGCACTATCTGCTCATCCACTACGACATCCCGGACGTCGACCCGGCCGCGTACGCGCTGGGCGTGTCCGGCGCGGTCGAGCGTCCACTGCGGCTGGACCTGTCGGCGCTGCGCGAACGGCCCCGGGTGACCCACCGCGTGACGCTGGAGTGCGCCGGTAACGGCCGGGCGCTGCTGCGTCCCCGCCCGGTCAGCCAGCCCTGGCTGGTGGAGGCGGTGGGCAACGCCGAGTGGACCGGTACGCCGCTGGCGCCGCTGCTGCGCGAGGCCGGCATGTCCGGCGACGCGGTCGACGTGGTGTTCACCGGCGCGGACCACGGGGTGGAGCGCGGTGTCGAGCAGGACTACCAGCGGGCGCTGCCGGTGGCCGACGCGCTGCGCGAGGAGGTGCTGCTGGCGTACGAGATGAACGGCGCTCCCCTGCTGCCGCAGCACGGGGCGCCGCTGCGCCTGATCGTGCCCGGGTGGTACGGCATGGCACACGTGAAGTGGCTGCGCGACATCACTGTGACGACTGAGCCGTTCGACGGCTACCAGAACGCGGTGGCCTACCGGCTGCGGCGCGACGCCGACGACCCGGGCGTGCCGGTGACCCGGATCGAGCCGCGCGCGCTGGTGCGTCCGCCCGGCTTCCCGGACTTCATGTCCCGCACCCGGGTGCTTCGTCCGGGACAGTGCACTCTGGACGGTCGGGCCTGGTCCGGCCACGCGCCGGTGACCTCGGTCGAGGTGACGGTGGACGGCGGCGAGACGTGGACACCGGCGCTCCTCGACGAGCCGGCCGCCGGCGAGTGGGCGTGGCGCCGCTGGTCCGTGAGCTGGACGGCGACGCCGGGGCGCTACGTGCTCGGCGCCCGGGCGACCGACGCCTCGGGGCGCACCCAGCCGGTCGAGCAGCCGTGGAACCGGGGCGGGTTCGCGAACAACCTGGTGCAGCGGGTCGAGGTGGTCGTGCCGGCGGAGTGAGCCGGGGGCGTTGCGCCGCCTGCGGTCAGCTCCCGAATCCGGAATCTGCGGGAAGCGAGATGTCGGGCTTTTCGAGCTCTTCCACATTGACGTCCTTGAACGTCATCACTCGCACATTCTTGACGAAACGGGCAGGACGGTACATGTCCCACACCCAGGCGTCGTGCATCTCGACCTCGAAGTAGACCTCGCCGTCGGAGTTGCGCACGTGCAGGTCGACCTGGTTGGCCAGGTAGAAACGGCGCTCGGTCTCCACCACGTAGGAGAACTGGCGGACGATGTCCCGGTACTCCCGGTAGAGCTGCAGCTCCATCTCGGTCTCGTACTTCTCGAGATCTTCCGCGCTCATCGCACTCCGCCTTCCATGACCACATCTTCCCCCACCGACGCCGGAGGTCGCGGCTGCTCGCCCAACGCCACGCCGACGGTACCCCCTGACACGCCGCAGCGCCCCATCGGCTCGTCCGGGCGGCCGGCGAACGCGCCGGGCGACAGCCCTGGCAGCCCGGCCACGGGCTCGGATGGCGCCCCGTCGGCGCCGGCACCCGCCGGACGGCGGGCGCGGGGAGGCCGGCCGTCCCGCCCGGAGACGGCGGCCACGTTCACGTACGAGAAGCGGTGTTCCCGGCAGGGCCCGAGCGCGCGCAGCGCGGCGCTGTGCTCGGCGGTGATGTAGCCCTTGTGCTCGGCGAACCCGTAGCCGGGGAACCGCCCGTCCAGCTCCACCATGATCCGGTCCCGGGTGACCTTCGCCAGCACGCTCGCCGCCGCCACACACGCGGCCACCCGGTCGCCCTTCCAGACCGCCAGGCCCGGCACGTCCAGCCCGTCGACGCCGAAGCCGTCGGTCAGCACGTACTCGGGGCGGGTGGTGAGCGAGGCGAGCGCCCGGCGCATCGCGGCGAGGTTGCACACGTGCAGTCCGCGCGCGTCGACCTCCTCGGCCGGGATGACGACCACGGCGTACGCCAGGGCCCGTGCCACCACCTCGTCGTGGACGCGCTCGCGGGCGGCGGCGGTGAGCAGCTTCGAGTCGGCCAGTTCGTCGATCTCACCACGCCGGCCCTCGGGCAGGATCGCGGCGGCGGCCACGAGCGGCCCGGCGCAGGCGCCGCGACCGGCCTCGTCGGCGCCCGCCACGTGCCGGAAGCCGCGCCGTTGCAGGGCCCGCTCCAGCGCGTAGAGGCCGCCGTCGCGGCGGACCACGGTGCGCGGCGGGGTCAGCACGCGCCACCTCCGGTCAGTACGGCGCCGAGCCGGCCGGGCAGGTCCGGCGGGTAGTAGCGCTCGGTGCAGGCGGCCAGCTCGGCGACCGGCCACCAGCGGTGCCCGTGCACGCTCGCCCGCTCGACGTCGTTGAAGCCCGCGGTGTCGACCTCCCAGCCCGGCACCCGGACCAGGTAGAACTGCTGCTCCTGGCGGTACCAGACGCCATCGAACGGGAACTCGACGATGTCCGACCAGACCGGCGTGCCCAGCTCGGCCGGGGCCAGCCGCAGACCGGTCTCCTCGGCCAGTTCCCGGGCGGCGCCGTCGGCCGGGGCCTCCCCCGGCTCCAGCCCGCCGCCGGGCGTGAACCAGTAGCGGTGGCCCGGCCGGGCCGGATCACTGCCCTCGAACAGCAGCACCCGGTCGGACGCGTCAACCAGCAGCACCCGGGCCGCGCGACGAGGGGTGTAGACGGTCACCGGACCAGCCTGCCAGACGCCTGTGACGAACGACCACGCCCTCCCGCCGCCGACGCCGGGCCGGCGTGCCGGAGCGTGGCGCGGACCCGCTCAGGGATTGGGGATCCCGTCGAACTGCTCGGGCACGGTGAGCCAGGTCGCACGGCTGACCGGCCAGAAGATGGTGAACGCCCGGCCGACGACCTCGCCCTCGGGGATGGTGGCGACGTTGATGTCCTCGCCCGACTGCTGCCAGTGCTCGAGCGAGTCGCCGGACGCCTCCCGGTGGTCGCCCATGACCCACAGGCGCCCCTTCGGCACGGTGATGTCGAAGTCCTGGTCGGCGGGCTTGTTGCCGGGGAAGATGAACGGCTCGTCGATCGGCTTGCCGTTGATGATCAGCCGTTCCTGGCCGCCGGTGCGGTCGCAGCAGACCACGTGATCGCCGCCGACGCCGATGACCCGCTTGATGAAGTCCTCGCCGTCGGGGTTGCCGCTCCACTCGGTGGGGGCCTTGAAGACGATCACCTCGCCCCGGTGCGGCGACCGGAAGTCGTAGACCAGCTTGTTGACAAGCACCCGATCGTCGATCTTGAGGGTGTTCTCCATGGACGGCGACGGGATGAAGAAGGTCTGCAGCACGAAGGCACGCACCAGCACCGCGACCAGGATCGCCACGCCCAGGAGGATGGGCAGCTCCTTCCAGAAGGAGCTGCGGGGCTTCTCGGTCTGCTCGTCGATCACGGGAGGAGCCTACGTCGCCCGGTGCGGCGCGGTCGCCCCGAACCCGCCAGAACGGTGAGCGTCGCCGCGACCGGAAGGATCAGGACGACTCCGCCCACCGGGTCGGGATCGACCGGGACCGGCCCGGCCGGCGCGGCCTCCGCGCGCGGCACGCTGGTGAACGTCTCCGGTACGGGCAGTGTGGTCCACCGCTGCGACGGCCAGACGATCATGAAGGCGCGGCCGACCACGTTCTCGATCGGCACCGGCCCCTGACATCGGGCGTCCTGCGAGACGAGCCGGTGGTCACCCATCACGAAGATCTGCCCCGGCGGCACCACCACCTCGGTGAACTGCCGCGACCGGCACTCCTTGGGGTTCGGCGGCAGGTCGACCGGGGAATCTTCGGAGACGTACGCCTGCTCGTCCAGCGGCACCCCGTTGACCACCACCCGGCCGTCGTCGCAGCACCAGATCTTGTCGCCCGGTACGCCGATGACGCGCTTGATGAAGTCCTTCTCGCCAGGGCGGCTGACGCCCACCAGGTCGCCGAGCGTACGGCCGACCCGGCCGGCGAAGTTCGTCGGCGGCGCGGGCGCCTCCTGGGCGACCCAGCGGTCGGTGCCCCGGAACACCACCACCTCGCCGCGGACCGGGTCGCGGACGTCGTAGACGACCTTGTTGACGAGCACCCGGTCGCCGACGAGCAGCGTGTCCTCCATCGACCCGGAGGGGATGAAGAACGCCTGGAGCAGGAAGGTGCGGATCAGCACCGCGAGGCAGAACGCCACGATCAGCAGCAGCGGCAGCTCCTGCCAGAGCGGCATCTGGCGGCGGCCACGCCGGGCTCGCCGGCGCCAGGGATCGACGGCACCGTCCTCGTCAACCATCTGCACCATGCCACTCTCCGGTCCGCGGAAACGACACTACCGCCCGGGAGTCCCCTCGGAGACCCCACGGGCGGTAGTGGACCGTTTCGCACCGTCCGGTCGCGCCCGTACCGACCAGAGTAATGCGATCCGGTCGATACGACATCCGCGCAGCTCGGGCGGCGTGGCGAACGAAAGTCAGTTCGCCGGCTGCTTCTCCCGCAGCTCCTTGATCTTGGCCTTCTTGCCGCGCAGCTCACGCAGGTAGTAGAGCTTGGCGCGACGCACGTCACCGCGGGTCACGACCTCGATCCGGTCGATGCCGGGGCCGTTGAGCGGGTAGGTCCGCTCGACGCCGACGCCGAAGCTGACCTTGCGGACCGAGAAGGTCTCGCGCAGACCGTCACCCTGGCGGCGGATGACGACGCCCTGGAAGATCTGGACCCGGGACCGGTTGCCCTCGACGACTCGCGCGTGCACCTTGACGGTGTCACCGGCACGGAAGTCGGGCAGGTCGGTACGCTTCGACTGGGCGTCAAGGGCGTCCAGGATGTTCATCGCTGCGTCCTCGTGAGGCTCACGGCGCATCGTCAGTCGATGCGCGAACGGGTGATTCTGACCCCCGGGTGGTGACCGGCGAGGCCGGCCCCGGTCGAGGGTCCTCGCAACCACCCACGGCGTGGACGGATGCGGCAACCCCTCTACTTTGCCACATGCTCCGGTGGCGAGGAAAATCCGCCCCGGTCCAGCGCCGCCCGGTCCCGCTTGTCGAGCGTCTCCGGGGGCAGCGCGCCGATCATGTCGGGGCGGCGCTGCGCCGTGCGCAGCAGCGACTCGTCGCGCCGCCAGCGGTCGATCCGGGCGTGGTCGCCGGAGCGCAGCACCTCGGGCACGTCCAGCCCGCGCCAGCTCGCCGGCTTCGTGTAGAGCGGGGCCTCCAGCAGGCCGTGCGCGTGCGACTCCTCGTCCAGCGAGCCGGCGTTGCCGAGCACACCGGGCAGCAGCCGGGTGACCGCCTCCAGGATCACCAGCACGGCCACCTCGCCGCCGAAGAGCACGTAGTCGCCGAGGGAGACCTCGGTCACCGGCATCCGGGTCGCGGCGTGGTCCAGCACCCGCTGGTCGATGCCCTCGTACCGGCCGCAGGCGAACAGCAGGTGCGACTCGGCGGCCAGCTCGTGCGCAAGGGCCTGGGTGAACGGGACGCCCGCGGGCGACGGCACGAGCAGCCGGGGCAGCGTGTGCCCGTCCGGGCTCAGCTCGTCCGGCGCCAGCGCGTCCAGCGCCTCGCCCCACGGCTCCGGCCGCATGACCATGCCGGGACCGCCGCCGTAGGGCGTGTCGTCGACGGTGCGGTGCACGTCGTGGGTCCAGGTCCGCAGATCGTGTACGGCCAGCCGCAGCGTGCCGTTCGCGCGGGCCTTGCCGATCAGCGACAGGTCCAGCGGGGCGAAGTACTCGGGGAAGATCGACACGATGTCGACGCGCATGCGGTGGGCTCCAGCTAGAGGTCGAGCAGGCCACCGGGCAGGTCGACGACGACGCGACCGCCGGCCAGATCCACCTCGGGCACTATCGCCTTGACGAACGGGACCAGCGCGGTACGCCCCTCGGGCCGCCGCAACACCAGCATGTCGGACGCGGGCGCGTGGTCGATGCGGGCCACCTCGCCCACGTGCTCCCCGTCCCGGGTGACCACGGCGAGGCCGACCAGCTGGTGGTCGTGGAACTCCTCCGGGTCCTCCGGCGGGGCCACGTCGGCGCTGTCCACGCCGAGCAGCGTGTTGCGCAGCGCCTCGGCGACGTCGCGCCCCAGCACGCCCTCGAACACGACGAGCAGGCGGCCCTGATGCCAGCGGGCCGACTCGACGGTGAGCGTCGGCGGCACCCGCCAGGCGCCGGGCTCCGACGGGGTCACCCCCGGCTCGGTGGTCAACACCGAACCGGGGGCGAACCGTGCTTCGGGCTCATCGGTGCGCACTTCCACGGTGACCTCACCGCGGATGCCGTGCGGCTTGCCGATCCGGCCGACGACGAGAAGCATCAGTACGAGTCGACGATGTCGACGCGTACCCCACGCCCGCCGATGGAGCCGATCACCTGGCGCAGCGCCTTGGCGGTCCGGCCGGACCGCCCGATCACCGTGCCGAGGTCCTCGGGGTGCACGCGGACTTCGAGGCGCTTGCCCCGACGGGAGTCGACCATGCGCACCCGGACGTCGTCCGGGTGGTCGACGATGCCCTTGACCAGGTGCTCCAGGGCGGGACGCAGTGCCATGTCAGGCCTGCTCGCCGGACTCGGCACTGGCCTGCTCCTCGGCCTTGGGGGCCTCGGCCTTCGGCTCCTCCGCCTTGGCGGCGGCCTTCTTGGCCGGCTTGGCCGGGGTGTCCGCCACGCCGGCGGCGGCCTTCGCCTCGGCCTCGTACGCCGCCTTGCGGTCGGCCCGCTCGGGGGCGACCTTCAGCGGCGGCGGCGCGGGCAGGCCCTTGAACTTCTGCCAGTCACCGGTCAGCTCCAGCAGGCGCTGCACGGCCTCGCTCGGCTGGGCGCCGACCGAGAGCCAGTACTGGACCCGCTCCGACTTGACCTCGATCACCGAAGGGTCTTCCTTCGGCTGGTACACACCGACGAACTCGATCGCGCGACCGTCACGCTTGGTACGCGAGTCGGCGATGACGATGCGGTACTGCGGGTTGCGGATCTTGCCCATCCGCAGGAGCCGGATCTTTACGGCCACAGTTGTTTCGCTCCTGTTGCGATCTCACCGGCCCGTACGGGCGGTGTGGCGGGTGAGCGCCGACCGGCACAGTGGGGTTTGGGCCGGAGACTGCTCGGTGAACTGGCGACGCGCCCGGGTTAGAGGGCGCCGGACGCGCGCCGGATACCAGCGACCCATTCTGCCAGATCCGGCCCCGAACACTCACACCGGACCCGGGCACCACGCCCGGGGCGGGCCGGGTCGTGACGGAGGACACCGGTTCAGCGCACCGGCGGGCGGTCCCACCCGGGCGGAAATTCGTTCGGTACGTCCCATTCCGCGGGTGGGGTGAAGTCGCACCAGGTGCCGTCGAACGGGAACTCCCCCGCCTCGGCGATCCGGATCACCCGCTCGCCCTCGGCGCGTACCGCCTTCTCGTCGGTCACCCAGTAGTGCTCCGGGAACGCCAGCCGCTCGGCGAACTCGTCCTCGTCCTTCCACTCCCAGCTCAGGTCCGGGTGGACCACGACGTCGAGGTCCTGGTCGATCATGTCGACGCCGGCCACCGCGCTGTCGTCCCAGCGGACGCCGGGCTCCTCCAGGTTCACGTACCAGTTCTGGAAGCGGCCGTCGGCGTCACGGAACCACCAGACCGAGTGGGCCGCGCCGGTGGGCAGGAACTTCAGCACCGGCGGGCCGTTCCACCGCCCCCGGGAGAGCCGGTAGGACGACGTCACCCACTCGGCGAACGGCACGGCGCGCATGCCCAGGCCGGCCGCTGTCACCTCGTACGCGACGGGCGTGCCCCGGGGCACCCAGAGCAGCAGCCCGCGCTCGTCGTCGGAGACCACGCGGGCCGACCGGACCCAGCCGATCCGGCCGTGCCGGACGTTCCGGTGCATGATCAGCCGCCCCGGCTCGAACCGCACACTCACCCCCGCCGTCGTGTTAACAAGGGCCCCCGCCTATGCAGAATGCGTTAAGAGGGGGCCCTTCCTTACACCTCAGTACGCGCGGGCGAGGATCGCCACCAGGTCGGGCTCGTCCTCCGAGTCCGGCACCGAGCCGTCGGCGCGCACCAGGCAGCGGACCGTCACGCCCTGGCCGTTCGCCTCGGCCTCACCCTCGACGCCGACCGCCGACCACGGCACCCGCGCCCAGCCGGTGGCGGACGCCTCGATCGCCTCGGCCAGCGTCGACACCTCGACGGTGCGGGACCGGCGGAACTCCAGCGCCTGGTCGTGCAGCGCCCGTTGGTCGGCCTCCAGCGCGGCCACCACCGCGCCGACCAAGTCGGCGACCGGCGTCGGGGCCTTCGAGCCGTCCGTACGCCGGACCACGACCGCGTTGCCGGCGGCCAGGTCACGCGGGCCGACCTCGACGCGGACCGGGTAGCCGCGCAGCTCGGCGTCGACGGCGCGGCGGCCGAACGCGGTGTCGGTGCGGTCGTCCAGCGCCACCCGCACCCCGGCGTCACGCAGCGCGTCGTGGAGCTTCCGGGCCGCCTCGGCAGGGCCGCCCGGGCCCTCGCCGTCCTTGACGACCATCACGTACGCCTGGACCGGCGCCAGCTTCGGCGGCACCCGCAGCCCGTTGTCGTCGCCGTGGCACATGATCAGGCCGCCGAGCATCCGGGTGGACGTGCCCCAGGAGGTCGTCCACGCGTGTTCCCGGCCACCCTCGGCCGAGGAGTAGCTGATGTCGAACGCCTTGGCGAAGTTCTGGCCCAGCTCGTGGCTGGTGCCCAGCTGCAGCGCCTTGCCGTCGCCCATCATGCCCTCGCACGTGTACGTGGCGGTGGCGCCGGCGAAGCGCTCCCGGGCGGTCTTCAGGCCGACCACCACCGGGATGCCGAGCACGTTGACCATCAGGTCCTCGTACGCCTCGTGCAGGATCCGCCGCGCGTAGGCGCGCGCGTCCTCGCGGGTGGCGTGCGCGGTGTGCCCCTCCTGCCAGAGGAACTCGCTGGTACGCAGGAAGATCCGCGGGCGCAGCTCCCACCGGACCACGTTGGCCCACTGGTTGAGCAGCAGCGGCAGGTCGCGGTACGAGTCGATCCACTTGGCCATGAACTCGCCGATGACCGTCTCGCTCGTGGGGCGCACCACCACCGGCTCGGCGAGCTGCTTGCCGCCACCGTGCGTGACCACCGCCAGCTCCGGCGAGAAGCCCTCGACGTGCTCGGCCTCCCGCTTGAGGTAGCTCTCCGGGATGAACAGCGGGAAGTACGCGTTCTCCGCGCCCGCCGCCTTGATCCGGGCGTCCATCTCGGCCTGCATCCGCTCCCAGATGGCGTAGCCGGCCGGTCGGATCACCATGGTCCCCCGGACCGGGCCGTTGTCGGCCAGCTTCGCCTTGGCGATCAGGTCCTGGTACCAGCGGGGAAAGTCCTCCGCACGGGGAGTGAGCACGCGTGCCATGACCGCACATCCTATGCGTCCCGTGACGGGCCGGCGCAGCCGGGCGCGCCCCCCACTACCATCTGCCGTCATGCTCCTCCCCACCCCCGACCCGGCGCCGGTCCTGGCCCCGCTCGCCGCCCGCTGGGTGGCCTGGGTGGCCGCCCACCGCCAGCCGGTCAACCCGCTCAAGGACACCACCGGCCGGCACGGCGGGCGTCACCAGCCCGACGACGTGTGGTTCCTCGCGGGCACGCAGGGCGGCGGGGTCGCCCGGCGTTGCGTGGTGCCGGCGGGCCGCCCCCTGTTCTTCCCGGCGATCTGCTGCTGGCGGGTCGGCCGCCGGGACGACCCGGTCCCGCCGATGCCCCATGCCGAAGGGCACGCCGAGCTGGACGGGGTCGCGGTGCCGGTGCACCCGGCGGGCTCACCCGCCTCGTTCCCGGTGCGGGGGTTCTTCAACAACGTCGTCACCGCGTGGCCGTGGCCGGTACACGTCTCCTGCTGGGGCCTGTGGGGCCTGGTGCCGCCGCCCGCGCCGGGGACGCACCACCTGACCTTCGGCGGCCACGACGGCGGGCCGTTCCGGGTCGAGGCGGAGTACGAACTCGTGGTGCGCTGAGCGGCGACCGTAGACTTCGATCATCATGCCTAAGCCGAGGAACGTCACGCCGGTGCGTGGCACGATCGTCGACGCCGCACGGTCGCTGACCGTCACGACGGGTTGGGCCGGGGTCCGGATGGGTGCGGTCGCGAGCGCGGCCGGGGTGAGCCGGCAGACGGTCTACAACGAGTTCGGCACCAAGGCGGGCCTGGGCGAGGCGCTGGCCCGGCACGAGGTGGACCGGTTCGTCGGCCAGGTCCGGTCCGCGCTGGACGAGCACGACTCCGACGTGCGTGCGGCCGCGTACGCGGCGATCCACCGCACCCTCGCCTCGGCCGCCGAGAACCCGCTGGTGAGGGCGGTCCTGACCAGCACGCCGGGCGGCTCGGAGGAGCTGTTGCCCTATCTGACCACCCGGTCCGAGCTGGTGCTCGCCGAGGCCGCGAGGGCGCTGCTGGAGTGGACCGGTGAACGCCTGCCCGACGCCGACCCGGCGGCCCTGGCGTTCGCGGCGGACAGCGTCGTACGCCTGGTGGTGAGCCACATCGTGCTGCCCGGCGGCCCGGTCGACGAGACCGCCGACCGGCTGGCCGGCCTGGCGGTCCGCCTGTTCCTGACGGCGGCCACGACCCGCTAGGCCGGCCGACGGCGGCAATCGGCCAGCGGACGGCCGGCCCGTCAGCGGACGACGCGGCCGCGCAGCACGATCCGGCTGGGTGCCCGGACCACGCGCAGGTCGCGGCGCGGATCCTCGGGGTAGACCACCAGGTCGGCGAGGCCGCCCTCGACCAGCCCGGGGAAGCCGAGCCACTCCCGGGCCCGCCAGGAGGCGGCGGCGAGCACGTCCGGGGCGGACATGCCGGCCTGCTCGTGCAGCAGCATCATCTCCTCGGCCGCGAGCCCGTGGTCGATGCCGCCGCCCGCGTCGGTCCCGACGTAGATCGGCACGCCCGCCTCGTGCGCGGCGCGCACCACCTCGGGGAAGCGGTCGCGTAGCGCGAGCATGTGGTCGGCGTACCCGGGGAACTTGGGCCGGGCCTGCTCCGCGATGTGACCGAACGTCCGAATGTTGATCATCGTGGGGACCAGCGCGGTGCCCTGCCGGGCCATCAGGTCGATCAGGTCGAGGCTCAGCCCGGTGCCGTGCTCCACCGAGTCCACCCCGGCCCGCACCATGATCTCCACGGCCGACTCGGAGAACGTGTGCACCGCCGCGCGTACCCCGGCGGCGTGTGCGGCGGCGACCGCCGCGGTCATGGTGTCGGCGTCCCAGGCCGGCGCCAGGTCGCCCACTCCCCTGTCGATCCAGTCGCCGACCAGCTTGACCCAGCCGTTGCCGGCCGCGGCCTGCGCGGCCACCGCCGCGGCGACCTCCGCCGCGCCGACCTCCACGCCGATGTCGCGCAGGTAGCGCTTCGGCGGGGCGACGTGGCGGCCCGCGCGGGCCAGTCGCGGCAGGTCCGGCTCGTCCTCCAGTTCGGGGTACGGGTACGGCGACCCGGCGTCCCGGATCGCCAGCACGCCCGCGTCCCGGTCGGTCCGGGCCAGCTCTCGCGCCTGGTCGAGGGAGGTGATCGGGCTGCCGCCGCGGGCGATGCCGATGTGGCAGTGCGCGTCGGTCAGGCCGGGCAGCACGAAGCCGCCGTCGGCCACCGTCTCGGCGCCGGGCACCGGTTCGAATGTGACCCGGTCGCCGACCAGCCAGACGTCCCGGACCTCGTCGTCGGGAAGGAACACACCGCGCACGTGCAGAGCAGCCATGTGCACAGTCCTACCCGATCAGTCCTCCTCGCCGGCGAGCAGGTCGTCGCGGCGCGCGGTCAGCGCCGGCAGGTCGACCGAGACCTTCCAGGGCCGCTCGGTGACGAACAGGTCCTCGGCCTGACTGACCTGCTTGTACTCGCGATTGGCGCCGAGCACGTACTCGGTCAGCGTGATCTTCTCCTTGACCGGGTCGAGCACCCAGTAGGAGCGGACACCGGCGTGCGCGTAGACCCTGGCCTTGTCGTACATGTCGCGGAAGGTGGAGGTCGGCGAGATGACCTCGACGGCGAGCACAGCGTCCTCGACCGGCAGCGGGCTCCGGTTGGCGTTACCCCGCACGACCGCGACGACGTCCGGCCGAGGCTCGTTACGGCGGTCGACCCGCATCGACAGATCGATCCCGACCTGGTACTCCTTCGGGCAGTTCACGCGGAGCGCGAGCAGCAACTCGACGCACATGTCCTGGTGCAGCAGAGTGGGCGACGGCACGATCAACCTTCCGTTGATCAGTTCGTACGGAAGGTCCTTGGGCAGCTCGCCCAGGTCGTCGACCGTCCACTCGTGCCGCTCCGGCAGGATCGGGGCCGCGGTCATTGACATCTCCTTCCAGGGGGCGACATCACTTTAAGAGACAGCGATGTCGCCCACCGTCACCGACACGCTAGCGAGGGCCCTTGTCGCCGCCCTTGCCGAGCTTGTTGAAGTCGATCTTCGGGAGCTTGAAGCCCGGCGGCAGGCCCTGCCCACCGGCCAGGTCGCCCGGGTCCAGGCCCGGCGGCAGCTGCGGCATCCCGCCCGGGAAGCCGCCCGGCATCCCGGCGCCGGTACGCGGCCGTCCGCCGCCCTTGGTGCCCTTACGCTTGTTCTTCGGCGACTTGGTCGCCTTGCGCCGGCCACCGCCGGGCAGGCCCATCATGCCGCCCATCTGCTTCATCATCTTCTGCGCGTCGGTGAAGCGGTTGAGCAGCTGGTTGACGTCCATGACGGTGACGCCGGAGCCGTTCGCGATCCGGGCCCGGCGGGAGCCGTTGATGATCTTCGGGTTGGTGCGCTCGGCCGGGGTCATCGACCTGATGATCGCGGTGACCCGGTCGAAGTGCTTGTCGTCCAGCTCGGCGAGCTGGTCCTTCATCTGCCCCATGCCCGGCATCATGGCCAGCACGTTGGCGATCGGGCCCATCCGCCGGACCGCGATGAGCTGATCGAGGAAGTCCTCCAGCGTGAAGGTCTCCCCGCCCATCAGCTTGGCGGTCATCTTCTCCTTCTGATCGGAGTCGAAGGCCGCCTCGGCCTGCTCGATCAGGGTGAGGACGTCGCCCATGCCGAGGATCCGGCTGGCCATCCGGTCCGGGTGGAAGACGTCGAAGTCCTCCAGCTTCTCGCCGGTGGAGGCGAAGAGGATCGGCTGGCCGGTCACCTCGCGGACGGAGAGCGCGGCGCCACCGCGGGCGTCGCCGTCGAGCTTGGACAGCACCACGCCGGTGATGCCGACGCCGTCGCGGAACGCCTCGGCGGTGCGCACCGCGTCCTGGCCGACCATCGCGTCGATGACGAAGATGACCTCGTCGGGCTGGACCGCGTCGCGGATGTTCGCGGCCTGCTGCATCATCTCGGTGTCGATACCGAGCCGGCCGGCGGTGTCGACGATGACGATGTCCCGGGCGGCGCGGCGGGCGTGCTCGATCGAGTCGCGGGCCACCTGCACCGGGTCACCGACGCCGTTGCCGGGCGCCGGGGCGTACACCTCGACCCCGGCCCGGCCACCGAGCACCTGGAGCTGCCCGACGGCGTTGGGACGCTGGAGGTCGGCGGCGACGAGCAGCGGCTGGTGGCCCTGGCCCTTGAGCCAGCGGGCCAGCTTGCCGGCGAGCGTGGTCTTACCGGAACCCTGGAGGCCGGCCAGCATGATCACGGTCGGCGGGTGCTTGGCGAACTGGAGCCGCCGTCCCTCGCCGCCGAGGACCTTGATCAGCTCCTCGTTGACGATCTTGACGATCTGCTGAGCCGGGTTGAGCGCCTGGGAGACCTCGGCGCCGCGCGCCCGCTCCTTGACGTTCGCGATGAAGCCCTTGACCACCGGCAGGGCGACGTCGGCCTCCAGCAACGCCATCCGGATCTCGCGCGCGGTGGCGTCGATGTCGGCGTCGGTGAGCCGGCCCTTGCCGCGTAGCTTGGTGAAGATCCCGGACAGGCGGTCACTCAAGGTGTCAAACACGCGAACATCCCGTTTGTCGTTTTCGGCGGGCACATGCTGCCGGGCCGGTGGTCCAGCCCACCGTTAGGGTAGCCCGCCGCCCGCACCCCCGCTCCGGCCCGGCCGTCCACGGGCCCGCACCGCTCGTCGGCGGGGTGTTAACAGGGGCCCCTTCCTCTACCGGAGGCGTTAACAGGGGGCCCTTCCTTACACGGAGCCCAGCACGGCGGCCTCGATCCGCGCCCGTTCCTCGTCCGGGGGCCAGCCGCCGACCAGGTAGAACGCGTCCACCACGTCGCCGCCGAGCGTCGAGATCCGGGCCGCCCGCACCTGGGCGCCGGCCTCGTCCAGCGCGCAGGTCACCCGGTACAGCAGCCCGGCCGCGTCGGCGGCCCGCAACTCCAGCAGGACCGCGTCGGTGGCCGCCTCCCGGTGCCACACCACCCGGGGTGCGGCGCCCTGGCTGCGGGCGGCCAGCGCCCGGCCACGCAGCCGCTGGATGACCGAGACGTCGCCGCCGACCGCGCGGCGCAGGTCGGCGCTGAGCGCGATCGGGTCCGGGGCCAGCCCGTAGCGCGGCTGCACCCGGCACTCGACAAGGGCCCGGCCGTCGACTGTGGCGGCGTCCGCGGAGATCACCTCCAGGCGGTGCAGCGCCAGGCACCCGGCCACCGTCGCGAGCAGCCCGCGCCGATCGGCGGCGGCGACCGACACCCGATCCTCCCGCAGGTGTACGACAGGCAGCGGCCCGGCCACGAGCACCGGGTCCGGGGCCGGCGGGGCGGGCACCACGCCGGTGTCCAGCGTGGTCCGCACCCGGCTCACCAACTCGGCGATCAGCCGGCCCTTCCAGCCGGACCAGGCGGCCGGGCCGGTGGCGGCGGCGTCGGCGCGAACCAGGGCGTGCAGCAGTTCCAGCGTGCCGGTGTCACCGACGCGCTCGGCGACCCCGGCGACGGTCTTCGGGTCGGACAGGTCGCGCCGGGTCGCCACGTCGGGCAGCAGCAGGTGCAGCCGGACCAGCGTCCCGATGAGCGCCGCCTCGTCCGGCGGCAGCCCGATCCGGGTGGCGACCGCCTCGGCCAGCGGCGCACCGACCACGGAGTGGTCGCCTTCCAGCCCCTTGCCGATGTCGTGCAGGAACGCGCCGAGCAGCAGCAGGTCGGGGCGTTCCACGTCGCGGGTGTGCCGGCTGGCCTCGTACGCGGTCTGCACGAGGTGCCGGTCGAGCGTGAACCGGTGCACCGGGTTGTGCTGGGGCAGGCTGCGCATCCGGGTCCACTCGGGCAGCCAGCGGTCGATCAGCCCGTACCTGTCGCAGGTCTCCCAGGCGGGCACCAGGCCGGGACCGGCCCCGAGCAGGGTGATCAGCGCGGCCCGGGCCGCCGGTGGCCACGGCGCGGGCAGCGGTGGGCAGTACGCGGCCAGCCACTCGCAGGTGGCGCGCGCGATGGGCAGCCGGGTGGTGGCGGCAGCGGCGGCCACCCGCAGTGACAGGCTCGGGTCGGGGCGGGCCCCGATGGCGGTACGGGCGAGCACCAGTTCGCCGTCCTGCTCCACCACGTCCCGGGCGACCGGGCGGCGCAGCGGGCGGCCCGGGGCGGCGCGGTGCCGGCCGGAACGGAGCCGGTCGGCGGCGCGCCAGGCGTCGTCCAGGGCGTGGCTGACGGTGCGGGCGTCGCCGGCCACCAGCCGCAGGAGCGCGTCGCCGTCCTCGGCGCCGAGCAGCCGCGCCACGCCGTCGCGCTCCTGCGCCACCAGGCGGTCGACCCGCCGGCCCACCTGCTGGTGCAGCGCGTCGCGGGTGTCCAGCAGCCGCCGGTGCGCGGCGTACACGGCCGGGCGGAGCGCGTCGGTGACCCCGGCGGTGGCGATGGCCCGCAGGATGCCCACGTCCCGCAGCCCGCCGGCCGCCTCCTTGAGGTCCCCTTCGAGCAGGAACGCCAGCTCGCCGTGCGCCTCCCACCGGGCGGCGGTGATCTCGCGCAGGCCGGGGAGCTGGCGGATCGCGGTCCGCCGCCAGTGGTCGGTGGCGGTCCGGGCGAGCTGGTCGGTCAGGGCCGGGTCGCCGGCCACGTGCCGGGCGTCGAGCAGGCCGAGGGCGACCTTGACGTCGTCCTGGGCCACCGACAGCGCCTCGGCGACGGTACGCACCGAGTGGTCCAGCCGCAGCCCGGCGTCCCAGATCGGATACCAGAGCGACGCGGCCAGCTCGTCGATGCCGGGTACCCCGGCGTGCAGCAGCACCAGGTCGAGGTCGCCGTAGGGGGCGCACTGCCGGCGGCCCAGCCCGCCCACCGCCACCAGCGCGACTCCGTCCCGGGCCGGGAAGGTCCGGCGCAGCCAGGCCTCGAGCGCCTCGGCCCGCGCGATCCGGGCCGGCTCACCGATGCCGCCGGGTACGCCGACGACCTCGTTGACCACGGGCACGTCGTCCCCGGTGGGGGCGGCGGCCGTGGTCAACGAGGTCATGTCAGCGGGTTCGGCCGTCAGAGGGCGTCGAGCCCGCGCTCGCCGGTGCGTACCCGGACGACCTCCTCGACGCCGGTCACCCAGACCTTGCCGTCGCCGATCTTGCCGGTCCGGGCGGCGCCGACGATCGCGTCCACGATCTTGTCGACGTCGATCTCGTCGGTGAGCACCTCGACCCGGATCTTGGGCAGGAACTCGACCGTGTACTCGGCACCCCGGTAGACCTCGGTGTGCCCCTTCTGCCGGCCGTAGCCCTGGACCTCGCTGACCGTCAGCCCGGCCACGCCGAGCGCGTGCAGGGCCTCCTTCACCGCGTCCAGCTGGTACGGCTTGATGACCGCGGTCACCAGCTTCATGTCCAACCCCTCCATCCCAGGAACGTTAACCGGCGACCTTCTCGCTTACCGGCGCGGACTCGTCGGCCTCGACGGCGGGCTCCGAAGCCGGCTTGCCGGCGCCGATCCCGGCCATCGCGAACGCGCCACCGCTGCTGCCCGTGGTGGGCGACAGGTCGTAGCCGCTCTCGGCGTGCTCGGCGATGTCGATGCCGTCGACCTCGGCCTCGGCGGAGACCCGGAAGCCGATCGTCTTGTCGATCACGAAGCCCAGGACGAAGGCGACCACGAAGGAGTAGACGGTCACGATCAGCGCGCTGATCGCCTGCTTGCCGAGCAGCGTGGCGTCGCCGCCGACGAACAGGCCGTCGGTCTCCACCAGCGAGCTGACCGACGCGGTGCCGAACAGGCCGATCCAGAGGCAGCCGATCCAGCCGCCGACGAAGTGCACGCCGACCACGTCGAGCGAGTCGTCGTAGCCGAGGCGGTACTTCAGGCCGACCGCGAGGGCGCAGACCGCGCCGGCCACCACACCCAGCAGCACCGCTGCGGCCGGGGTGATGAACGCACAGGCCGGGGTGATGGCGACCAGACCGGCGATGGCGCCGGAGGAGGCACCGACCAGGGTCGGCCTGCCGTCGCGCACCCACTCCACCACGATCCAGCCGAGCAGCGCCGCGGCGGTGGCGACCTGGGTGTTGATGAACGCCAGCGCGGTGACCCCGTCGGCGGTCAGCTCGGAGCCGGCGTTGAAGCCGAACCAGCCGAACCACAGCAGCGCGGCGCCGAGGGCGACCATCGGGACGTTGTGCGGCTTCATGCTCTCGCGCGGCCAGCCGACCCGCTTGCCGAGCACCAGCACCAGCGCGAGGGCCGCGGCACCGGCGTTGATGTGCACGGCGGTACCACCGGCGAAGTCGAGCGCGCCGATGTCGCCGCCGATCAGCCCGCCGCCCCAGACCATGTGGGCGACCGGGAAGTAGACCAGGGTGGCCCAGCCGAACGCGAACAGCAGCCAGCCGGCGAACTTCGCCCGGTCGGACAGCGCGCCGCTGATCAGCGCCACGGTGATGATCGCGAACATCATCTGGAAGGCGATGAAGACGTAGATCGGGATGCCCGTCTCGCCCCACAGGTCGTTCTCGCCGACGAAGGTCTTGGTGCCCAGGTACTGACCCAGGTCACCCCAGAACTTGCCGCCCTCGCCGAAGGCGACGGTGAAGCCGTAGAAAAGCCACAGGATGCTGACGAGCCCGATGGACGAGAAGCTCATCATCATCATGTTCAGAACGCCCTTGGACCGGTTCAGGCCGCCGTAGAACAGCGCGAGACCGGGGGTCATGAGCAGCACGAGGGCAGTCGAGACAAGCAACCAGGCAGTGTTCCCGGTGTCGATCTCCACGCTGCCTCCTCTCGTTGTCGTATTCCTCCCTCCGACTGAAGACCTGGCAGCATCGCCCGTCAGCCGGTTGCGCGGAAGCTTTGTCGCCGGCTGTTTCCTTCAGCGACACCGCGCGATTTCCGACGCGTGACGGGTTGTTTCCGGCGTGTGAAGAACGCCGATCTTGCTCAGCGGAGCGCGGCCTCCAGCTGGTGCCGCTCGTAGTCGAGCAGCCGCAGGTCGCGCATGGGACGACGCAGGTGACCCTTGTGGACGATCCGGACGAACGCCGGCTCACCGGCCGCGGCCATCCGCCGGATGCCCTCGACGTGGTCGACGATGCGCTTGCGGATGGTCCGGATGAGGCGGTGCCGGTCGCGCGGGATCAGCCCGTACGCGTCGGCGAACAGCCGCAGCCGGCGCGCCCGGTCCGGGTGCTTCCAGCCGAGCGTTATCGAGTCGCGGTCGGAGAAGATCGGCACCCAGGTCCAGGCCGCGTACGCCACGTCGTAGATGCGGGCACCCGGCGAGGCGAGGTCGAAGTCGATCAGACCCAGCGTGCCGTCCGGCCGCCAGATCACGTTGTGCGGCGCGGCGTCGTGATGGCAGATGACCTCGGTGTCCGGCGGGGGCGGCCCGAACGAGCGCCAGACCGCGCCGGGCGGCGGAGTGAAGCCGTACTGCGCGTCGTGGAACATCCGCAGCATGGTGGCCACCGTGACCAGGGCCTCGTCGGTCACCCAGTGCGGGGCCAGCGGGTACTCCCCGCACTCCCCCTCCAGGTACGACAGGACCTCCCGGTTGCGCTCGTCCATGCCGAGCGCCCGGGGAGCGCCGGTGAAGCCGACGTACTCCAGGTGGCGCAGCAGCGCGTGCACGGAGGGCGTCCACGGGCCGGCGTTGCGCCGGACCGTGTCTCCCACACGGACCACGGTGCTCACGTTCCCGCCGTGCAGCGGGATCTCCTGCGAAGTCACGTACGGTCTCCCGAGGCGTGGCGACGGGTGGCTGGGGTCGCGCCACCCCGCGTAGGCGCGATCGTCAGTCGTCACGGGAGAGGCTACGCGTCCCGGGCGAGCGGCTCGGTGCCGAGCAGCGCGTCGACGAACTGTGCCGGGTCGAACGGGGCGAGGTCGTCCTTGCCCTCGCCGAGGCCGACGAGCTTGACCGGGATGCCGAGCTTGCGCTGCACGGCGATCACGATGCCGCCCTTCGCCGTGCCGTCGAGCTTGGTCAGCACCACGCCGGTGACGTTCACCGCCTCGGTGAAGACCCGCGCCTGCTCCAGCCCGTTCTGGCCGGTGGTGGCGTCGAGGATCAGCAGTGTCTCGTCGATCGGGCCGTGCTTCTCCACCACCCGCTTGACCTTGCCCAGCTCGTCCATCAGGCCGACCTTGTTCTGCAGCCGGCCGGCGGTGTCGATGAGCACCGTGTCCACGCCGGTGTCGATGCCGCGCTTGACCGCGTCGAACGCGACGCTCGCCGGGTCGGCGGCCTCGGGCCCGCGGACCGTCTCGGCGCCCACCCGGCCGCCCCAGGTCTCCAGCTGGTCGGCGGCGGCGGCCCGGAACGTGTCGGCCGCGCCGAGCAGCACGCTGCGGCCGTCCGCGACGAGCACCCGCGCGATCTTGCCGCAGGTGGTGGTCTTGCCGGCGCCGTTGACGCCGACCACGAGCACCACCGCCGGGACGCCCTCCTTCGGCGCGGTGCGCAGCGAGCGGTCCAGCGTCGGGTCGAGCGCGTTCACCAGCTCGGCGGCGAGCAGCGCCCGCAGTTCGTCACCGGTACGGGTGCCGAGCACCCGGGTCCGCTCGCGCAGCCGGTCGACGATCTCCCGGGTGGCGTCGATGCCGACGTCGGCGGTGATCAGGCTGTCCTCGATCTCCTCCCAGGTGTCCTCGTCCAGCCGGTCGCGGCTGAGCAGGCCGAGCAGGCCCTTGCCGAAGACGTTCTGCGAGCGGGACAGCCGCGACCGCAGCCGGACCAGCCGGCCGGCGGTCGGCTCCGGCACCTCGACCGGGGGCGCCTCGACCGGAGGGGCGGGCGGCGCCTCGACCACCACGCCGGTGGTGAGTTCCGCCTCCGGGGCCTCGACCGGCGGGCCGGCCAGGTCCTCCTCCGTCCGGGTGTCGACCTCCGTGCGCGGCAGCGGCGGCTGCGGGCGCCGGCGCAGCCGGGGCACCACGAGGCTCAGGCCGCCGATGATCAGCACGCCGAGCAGGGCGAGAGCGACGAGGAGGTATTCCGTCATGCCCGAAATCCTGTCAGATGGCGGCGACGGCGTCCCACTCACCGCCTCGGCACGCGAACAACCTGCGGGTACGCTCGCACCGGAAGGCGTACCGCAACCGCCGGCCGGGTAGGGAACAGCCGAAACGATCTTGTCGGAGGTGGATGTCGTGCCCGGTTCCCGCCTGCTCATCGGCCCGTTGCTGCGCCGGGTCGTCGACACGCGGGCGACCGTCTGGGTGGAGACCAGCTCGCCCGCCGTGGTCACCGTCCGCACGGCCGACGGCGCCACCGGCAGCGCGCCCACCTTCTCCGCGTACGACCACCACTACGCGATCGTCGTGGTGACCGGGCTCACCCCGGACAGCGCCACGACGTACGAGGTGCTGATCGACGACGAGGTGGCGTGGCCGCTGCCGGACTCGTCGTTCCCGCCCAGCGTGATCCGGACCCGCGCGCTCGACGACGCCGACCAGCCGGTGCGCCTGCTGTTCGGCTCCTGCCGGGAGACCACCCAGCACTCCACCGCGCGCAAGCTGCCGCCGGACGCGCTGGACGCGTACGCCCGGCGGGTGATGGCCGCGCCCGAGCAGGCCGTGCTGCCCGACCTGCTGGTGCTGCTCGGCGACCAGGTGTACGCGGACGAGACCTCGCCCACCGTGCGGCGGCTGCTCAAGCGGCGCCGGAAGCGGCCGAAGGACGCCCCGGCGACGCAGGTGGTCAGCTTCGACGAGTACACGAAGCTCTATCTGGAGTCGTGGCGCGACCCGGAGATCCGCTGGCTGCTCTCCACCGTGCCGAGCGTGATGATCTTCGATGACCACGAGGTGATCGACGACTGGAACACCTCGCAGTCGTGGCGCGCGGACATGCGCGAGCAGCCGTGGTGGGCCGAGCGGATCCGCAGCGGCCTCGCCTCCTACTGGGTCTACCAGCACCTGGGCAACCTGAGCCCGGACGAGATCGCCGCCGACCCGGTGTACGCGAAGGTGATCGCCGCCGAGGACGCCACCGGTGTGCTGCACGAGTTCGGCGAGCGGGTCGACAAGGAGGCCGACCTGGCGCACGACACCGAGCGCTGGCGGGCCGTGCAGTACCAGTGGAGCTACGCGCTGGACCTGGGCCGCACCCGCCTGGTCATGCTGGACAACCGGTCCAGCCGGGTGCTGCTGCCCGGCAGCCGGGCGATGCTGCCGCCGGGCGAGTGGTCGTGGTTCCTCGACCAGGCGCACGGCGAGTACGACCACCTGGTGGTGGGCAGCTCGCTGCCGTGGCTGCTGCCGCCGGGTATCCACCACGTCGAGGCGTGGAACGAGCGCCTGGCCGACTCCAGCCGTCAGTGGGTGGCCCGGCTCTCCGAGCAGATCCGCCGGGCCCTGGACCTGGAGCACTGGGCGGCGTTCCGGCGCTCGTTCGAGGCGCTGGGCGAGCTGTTCGCGCGGCTGGGCAGCGGCACCGCGCCGCGCACCGGGGCGCGGGTGGGCGCCGGGCCGGCGTACGCGCGACCGGCGTCGATCAGCGTGCTCTCCGGCGACGTGCACCACTCGTACGTGGCGCGGGCCCGCTTCGCCGACCGCGACGTCCGCACGCCCGTGCACCAGCTCACCTGTTCGCCGATCCACAACCAGGTGCCCGCCGGCATGCGACCGCTGATGACGCTGGGCTGGAATCCGGGGCCGGCCGGGGCAACCCGGGCGCTGGCGCGTTCGGCCGGGGTACGCCGCCCGCCGGTGCGCTGGCGGAAGCTGGCCGGGCCCTATTTCGGCAACGCGGTGGCCACGCTGACCCACCAGGGGCGCAAGGCGGCCGTGGTGATCGAGGGCACGACCAGCGACGGCGAGCTGCGGCCGGTGGCGCACCAGCAACTCAGCGACGGGGACTGAGTACCCTCTGAGCGTGGACGAGACGCTGCGCGCCGTGGAGCACGAGTTGACCGCGTTGCTGCGCAGGGGCCGGGCGTTGTCCTGGGAGATCGCCCGCGAGGTCCACCCGAATCTGGAGCCCAACGCGTACGGCCTGCTGCTCTGGCTGCGCCGCTCCGGCTCGATCCGGCTCACCGACCTGGCCGCGAAGCTGGGCATCGGCAAGGGCACGCTCAGCCGCCAGATCGGCGGTCTGGAGGCGCTGGGCCTGGTCCGCCGCGACCCGGACCCGACCGACCGGCGGGCGGCCCAGCTCAGCCTGACCGACGAGGGCACCCGGCGGTTCGACGCGGCCCGGGCGGCCCGACTCGGACAGATACGACGTTCGCTGGAAAGCTGGCCGCAAGAGGACGTGGCGGCCTTCGCCCGGCTGATGCACCGCTTCAACGAGTCGTTCTAGCCCTCGGCGGGAGGGAACAATCCCGGCCCGGCCCTGGTTGTTGCTCAAGGCAACGACTTCGGTTGCCCGAGGCAACCTTCTCCCCACACGGAGGCAACCCACGATGACCCAGGCGACCGCGCCCGTGCGGGCGACCGCCGTCGACATGTCCCACCGGCAGATCCTGGAGGCACTCTCCGGCCTGCTGCTGGGCATGTTCGTCGCGATCCTCTCCTCCACCGTCGTCTCCAACGCGCTGCCACGGATCATCACCGACCTGCGCGGCGGCCAGTCCGCGTACACCTGGGTGGTCACCTCGACGCTGCTCGCGACCACCGCGACCACGCCCATCTGGGGCAAGCTGTCCGACCTGTTCAGCAAGAAGCTGCTGGTCCAGATCTCCCTGGTGGTGTTCGTGCTGGGCTCGGTGCTCGCCGGGCAGGCACAGACCACAGGCGAGCTGATCGCCTGCCGGGTGGTGCAGGGCGTCGGCGCGGGCGGCCTCACCGCCCTCGCCCAGGTGATCATGGCGACGATGATCGCCCCGCGCGAGCGCGGCCGGTACAGCGGCTACCTCGGCGCGGTGATGGCAGTCGGCACCATCGGCGGCCCGCTGATCGGCGGCGTGATCGTGGACACCTCCTGGCTCGGCTGGCGCTGGTGCTTCTACGTCGGCGTGCCGTTCGCCGTGCTCGCACTGATCGTGCTCCAGCGGACGCTGCGCCTGCCGGTGGTCAAGCGCGAGGTGAAGATCGACTGGTGGGGCGCCACGCTCATCACCGCAGCCGTCTCGCTGCTGCTGGTCTGGATCACCCTGGCCGGTGACCGGTACGACTGGATCTCCTGGACCAGCGGCGCGATGGTGGCCGGTGCGGCGGTGCTCGGCGTGCTCGCCGCCCGGGTCGAGACGCGTGCCGCGGAGCCGATGATCCCGCCGCACCTGTTCCGCAACCGCACCATCACGCTCGCCGTGATCGCCAGCATCGCGGTCGGCGTCGGCATGTTCGGCGCCTCGGTGTTCCTCGGGCAGTACTTCCAGATCAGCCGCGGCGCCAGCCCGACCATGTCCGGCCTGATGACGCTGCCCATGATCGGCGGCCTGCTGGTCTCCTCGACGGTGGTCGGCCGGATCATCACCAGCACCGGCCGCTGGAAGAGCTGGCTGGTCATCGGCTCGGTGCTGCTCACCGCCGGCTTCGCGCTGATGGGCACCATGCGCGCGGACACCCCGTACTGGCGTCTCGCCGTGTTCATGGCGCTGATCGGCCTCGGCGTCGGCATGAGCATGCAGAACCTGGTGCTCGCCGTGCAGAACACGGTCCGCCCGGACGAGCTGGGCGCCGCCAGCTCGGTGGTGGCGTTCTTCCGCAGCCTCGGCGGCGCGATCGGCGTGAGCGCGCTCGGCGCGGTGCTCGGACACCGGGTCACCGGCTACCTGGCCGACGGCCTGAGCCGCCTCGGCGTCCCGGCCTCCGGGTCCGGTGGCGGCGGGCTGCCGGACGTGCACACGCTCCCCGGCCCGGTCCGCACTGTGGTCGAGGCCGCGTACGGGCACGCCGCCGGTGACATCTTCCTGGCCGCCGCCCCGTTCGGGCTGCTCGCCCTGATCGCCGTGGTCCTCATCCGGGAGGTGCCGCTGCGCCGCAGCAACGCCGAGCCGGTCCCCGCCGTGCGGGAGACGGCCGAGGCCGTCCCGGCCGGAACGAAGGACTGACGATGGACGCCGCGGAACGCGAACGGTACGGCCCGCGGACCCGTCCGCTGCCCTACGAACGGGGTACGGACGGGCCACGGGTGGTGCTCGTCGGCGTGGACGGCAGCCGCACCTCGATGCGTGCCGCCGCGTACGCCGCCGGACTGGCCCGGCGGCAGGGCGCCACGCTCGTGGCGGTGTTCGTCAGCTCGCCGGCCACCTACAGCGCGATGCTCTCCGGCGTGGTGGCCGGGGCGGTCCAGCAGACCCACGACGAGCTGGCCGACGAGCTGCGCGCCGAGTGCCGGCGCGGGGCCGAGGAACTGGACCTGCCGGTGACGTTCCTGTGCCGGCGCGGCGACGCCTACACCGAGCTGTGCCGGGCCGCCGACGAGCACCGGGCCGACATGGTGGTGGTCGGCTCGTCCGAGCAGGCCGGGCACAAGCTGGTCGGCTCGGTCGCCACCCGGCTGGTGCGTACCGGCCGCTGGCCCGTCATCGTGGTGCCCTGAGGGTGTAAGGAAGGGCCCCCCGTTAACGCCTCGCGTTGTACAGGGGGCCCCTCTTAACATCTGCGCCCATGACCTGGACCGTTCCTGAGATCGACCGCCGCCACGAGCCCTACGTCGCCGACGAGCGCACCATGCTCGAAGGCTGGCTCGACCACCATCGCGACACCCTGGTGCACAAATGTGCCGGGCTGACCGCCGAGCAACTGCGTACCCGAAGCGTGGAGCCCTCCGGGCTGACGCTGCTCGGCCTCGTCCGGCACATGGCCGACGTGGAGCGCTGGTGGTTCCGCGTCCGCGCCACCGGCCAGGAGCTGCCCGACCTCTACGACTACGACGCCGACCCGGACGCGGACCTCAACCATGTCGCCGACGCCGACCCGGCCGAGGCGTTCGCCACGCTGCGCGCCGAGATCGAGGCGGCCCGGGCGGCAGTGGCCGGCCTGCCGCTGGAGCACACCTTCCACCACCGCCGGGGCGACGCCACGCACGAGATCAGCCTCCGCTGGGTGTACGTCCACATGATCGAGGAGTACGCCCGGCACAACGGCCACGCCGACCTGATCCGGGAACGCATCGACGGCGTCACCGGCGCCTGACCCGGCTCAGTACGCCAGGGCCGCCCGCAGGTAGCGCAGGTCGGCCGGGCCGCTCCACCGGTGCGCGGACAGGCCGGCCACCCGGGCGCCCGCCACCGCGCGGTCCTCGTCGTCGACGAACAGCACCCGCCCCGGCGGCGTCCCCAGCGCCTCGCAGGCGGCCTGGAAGTACTCCTTGGCCGGCTTGTGCACCCCGACGACCGAGGAGTTCACGATCACGTCCAGCTCGCCGGTCAGGTCCAGCGCGGCCAGGTCGGCGTCGAGCAGGTCGGTGGCGTTCGTGCCCAGCCCGACCCGGATGCCGCCCGCCCGCACCTCGCGGATGAACGCCAGCACGTCCGGGTCGACCTCGCCGCGGTAGCTCTGCCACTCCTGGACCGCGGCGCGGGCCCGGTCCGCGCCGACCACGGGGGTCAGCGCGTCGGCCACGCTCACCATCCACTGGGCGTGGCTGACCTGGCCGGTCAGCACCGGCTGGAGCAGCCCCCAGGACATCGCGATCTCACCGAGGACCCCCTCGGTCAGCCCGTACTCCCGCTCGACGCCGGCGGCCACCGCCGGATCCCAGCGGCGCAGCACGCCGTCGAAGTCCACCAGGAGCGCCGTGGCGCGTTCCCGACTCACTCGCTCGTCACCTGTTCCTCGTCGTCGGCCCGGTTGAGCCGCTGGCTGATCACCTGGGTCACGCCGGCGCGCATGGTCACCCCGTAGAGCGCGTCGGCGATCTCCATGGTCCGCTTCTGGTGCGTGATCACGATCAGCTGGCTCTTCTCCCGCAACTGTGCCAGCAGCGTGATCAGGCGGCCCAGGTTCACGTCGTCGAGCGCCGCCTCCACCTCGTCCATGATGTAGAACGGGCTGGGCCGAGCGCGGAAGATCGCCACGAGCATCGCCACCGCGGTGAGCGACCGCTCCCCGCCGGAGAGCAGCGAGAGCCGCTTGATCTTCTTGCCCGGCGGACGGGCCTCGACCTCGACACCGGTGGTGAGCAGGTCCTCCGGGTCGGTGAGCACCAGCCGGCCCTCGCCGCCGGGGAACAGCACCGTGAAGACCTGCTCGAACTCCCGGGCCGTGTCCTCGAACGCGCTGGCGAAGACCTCGAGGATCCGGTCGTCCACGTCCTTGACCACGGTGAGCAGGTCGCGCCGGGTCGCCTTGAGATCCTCCAGCTGCTCGGAGAGGAACTTGAAGCGCTCCTCCAGCGCGGCGAACTCCTCCAGCGCCAGCGGGTTCACCTTGCCCAGCAGGGCGAGTTCCCGCTCCGCCTTCGCGGCCCGCTTCTCCTGCACCGGGCGCTCGTAGCGCACCGGGTCCGGCACCGGACGGCCGTCTTTCTCGGCCAGCGCCACGTCCGCGTCGGTGGGCGGGACCGGCCGGTCCGGGCCGTACTCGGCGACGAGCGTGGCCACGTCGAGGCCGAAGTCCTCGGCGGCCTTCGCCTCCAACTGCTCGATGCGCATCCGCTGCTCGGCGCGGGCCACCTCGTCACGGTGCACCTGGCTGGTGAGCCGTTCCAGCTCGGCGGCGAGGCGCTTGGCCGCGCCGCGTACCTCGGACAGCTCGGCCTCGCGGGCGGCGCGTTCGCGGGCGACGGCGTCGCGGTGCTCCTCGGCCCGGGCGATCGAGACGGTGAGCCGGCTCAGCGCCTCCCGGGCGCCGCCGACCACGGCCCGGGCGATCTGGGCCCCGCGGGTGCGGGCCGCGCGGCGGGCGGCGGCGCGCTCCCGCGCCGCCCGCTCGGCGGTGGCCTGCCGGGCCAGCGAGTCGGCCCGCCCGGCGATCGAGGCCACCCGCTCCTCGGCGGTACGCACGGCGAGCCGGACCTCCATCTCGTTCTGCCGCGCCTGCGGCACCATGGCGGCGAGCTGGTCGCGTTCCTCGGTGGACGGTTCGGCGTCGATCGGGGTCGCCTCGGCCAGCCGCAGCCGTTCCTCCAGCTCGGCGAGCGCGGCGAGATCCCGTTCCCGGGCCGCCTCGGCGCGGGAACGGGACTCGCCCAGCCGGTCGGTCTCCGCCTTGGCCGAGCGGGCGGCGGCGCCCAGTTCGGCGAGGCGGCGCGCGGCGGCGTTGCGGTGGCTCTCCGCCTCCCGCTTGGCGGCGGCGGCGTGCTGCACGGCCTCCTTGGCGGTGGCCACCTCGGCGCGCGCCTCGGCCAGTTGCTCCCGCAGCTCGGCGGCGGTGCGTTCGGCGGTGGCCCGGTTGGCCCGCGCCTCCTCGACGGCGGCCTGCACCTCGATGAAGCTGGGCGCCTTGGCCGACCCGCCCGCAGCCGCGTACGCGCCGACCACGTCGCCGTCCGGGGTGACCGCGCGCAGCTCCGGGTTCGCCGCGACGAGCGCGGACGCGGCGGCCAGGTCGTCGACGAGCGCCACGTCGCGCAGCGCCCGGTGCACGGCGGGGCGGATCGCGGCCGAGCACTCCACCAGGTCGGGGGCCCAGCGGGTGCCCTCGGGCAGCTTCGGGCGCAGCGCGTCGGCGGAGCCGTCCATGCCCGGTCCGGCGGGGCTGCCGACGAGCAGCCCGGCCCGCCCGGCGTCGGAGATCTTGAGCAGCCGCATCGCCTCGACCGCCTCGTCCACGCCGCTGACCGCCACCGCGTCGGCCAGGCCGCCCAGCGCGGCGGCGAGCGCCGCCTCGTCGCCGGGGGCGACGGTGAGCAGCCCGGCGAGGCTGCCGAGCAGGCCGGGCACCTGGTCGGCGCGGGCCAGCAGCTCACCGGCACCGTCCTTGCGGCGCAGGCCCATGGCGAGCGCCTCCTCGCGGGCCTTCCAGGTGGCGGCGTCCTTCTCGGCGGCGCGCTCCCCGTCGGTCAGGCTGCGCACCGCCGCCTGGGCCCGCTCGTGCACGGCCACCGCCTCGTCGTGCCGGGCGTCCAGGTCGGCGTTGTCCCGGTCGGCCTCTGTGGACTGCTCGGCGACCGCGTCCAGGTCGGCCTGCGCCTTCTCGGCGCGGCCCAGCGCGTCGGTGTGCGCGGCGGCGAGCCGTTCGATCTCCTCACCGGCGCTCGTGGTCCGCGCGCGGGCGGAGTTGACCTGGCCGGTGAGGCGGGCCAGCCCTTCGCGCCGGTCGGCGATCGCCTTCGCGGCGGCGACCAGCTCCCGCTCTGCGGCGGCGAGCTGGCGTTCCAGCTCCTGTCGGTGCTCGACCGCCTCGGCCAGGCGGATCTGGTCCTCGGTGAGCGCGGCGCGCAGTTCCTCCTCCTGCTCGCGGATCCGCCGCGACTCCGCCTCCAGCTGCTCCGGGTCGCGCCCGGGGCGCTCGTCGTCGCCGGCGGCGCTGAGATGACGCAGCCGCTCCCGGGCCAACTGCTCGATCGAGCGGAACCGCTCCTGGAGCGCGGAGAGGCGGTACCAGGTGTCCTGCGCCGCCGCGAGCAGCGGGGCGTCCTCGGCCAGCGCCGCCTCCAGCTCGCCGAGGCGGCCCTGCACCTCGCCGTGCTCGGCCTCGATCAGCTCGCGCCGCTCGCGCAGCGCGGTCTCGTCGGCGATCTCCTTGTCCAGCGTGGTCCGCAGCGTGTGCAGGTCGTCGGCGAGCAGCCGCAGCCGGGCGTCGCGCAGGTTGGCCTGGATCGCGGCGGCGCGGCGGGCCACCTCGGCCTGCCGGCCCAGCGGCTTGAGCTGGCGGCGCAGCTCGGCGGTGAGGTCGGTCAGGCGGTTGAGATTCACTTGCATCGCGTCGAGCTTCCGCAGCGCCTTCTCCTTGCGCTTGCGGTGCTTGAGGACGCCCGCCGCCTCCTCGATGAACGCCCGCCGGTCCTCCGGCTTGGCGTGCAGCATGCCGTCGAGCCGGCCCTGCCCGACGATGATGTGCATCTCGCGGCCGATGCCGGAGTCGGACAGCAACTCCTGGATGTCCAGCAGGCGGCAGGAGTCGCCGTTGATCTCGTACTCGCTCTCGCCGGACCGGAACATCCGGCGGGTGATGGAGACCTCGGTGTACTCGATCGGCAGCGCGCCGTCGGTGTTGTCGATGGTGAGGGTGACCTCGGCCCGGCCCAGCGGCGCCCGCCCGGCGGTGCCGGCGAAGATGACGTCCTCCATCTTGCCGCCACGCAGCGCCTTCGCGCCCTGCTCGCCGAGCACCCAGGCGATGGCGTCGACGACGTTGGACTTGCCGGAGCCGTTCGGGCCCACCACGCAGGTGATCCCGGGCTCCAGCTTCAACGTCGTGGCAGAGGCGAAGGACTTGAAGCCCTTCACCGTCAGGCTCTTGAGATGCACCTTCTCGATCCTCGTCCGGTGGCCGCCGTACCGTCGCCGGCTGCGCGGACCTGGTGAACCCGCAGACTAACCCGGGACCGCGACGTCGCCGCGACGCGACCCACCCGACGCCCGCGGTGTCCGTTTTCCGCCCGGCCGTCGCGGAGGGAACGGAAATGCATGATCACAATTACCGGGCGCAATTCCGGGCGGTTTCGCAAGATCGAGAATTACGGCGGGAACCACGAAAAGGGGTACGCACATGGCTGCGCGCCGGCACTTGAGTGTCGGCGCGCTTTTCGGTGTGGTGCGATTCAGTTTTCCGGCGACTGGAGATCAGGTCAGCGCGGGCTCGGCAAGACGGAGGAGGTCGTCGGCCTCCGCCGCTGCCGCCGCGAGCCGATCGTTGTCGGCACGCAGACGCGTGATCTCGAACTCCAGTGCCTGAACCCTGGCACGCAGACGGGTGACCTCGTCGAGCAGACGCCGGTCGGGCGCTGCACTTACGTGGCCGTAGAGGGCCTTCGCCATGCTGAACTCCTTGATGTGCGCTGCCGGAAAGGCCGGCCAACGCGCGCCCATGATGTTCGCGGCTGCCATTCCCGTTGCATCGGGGCATGACTGGGCGCGACTGGCGACACCTACATATTGAGCCGAAAACCCCTCCGGCGTCAAGTTGACCAAGGCCGTAGATCATCTCCACGTCGGCCGGTCCACTCGTCAGGGGGCTGCCAGAAGGCGCGGACACGCTCTGTCCGGACGCCTTTACTGTACGCCCGGAACGCGCGAACGCCGCACCCTCCGAGCCCGCTTCGCCTTAACTCTTTCTTAGCCACGTTGCCGCAGCTCCGGACGCGCCCGTAGCGTCACCCCGGCCCGCAACCGACCCGTGGAGGGGACAGGCGTGTACCGCTGGAACGACCCGATCGACCCGGAGGGCACCGCCCGACGCCCCGAGCAGCCGACCGACGAGGGTCCGGCGTGGCTCAGCGACCGGCCCGAGCCGCGGTCGTCGTACCTGTTCGGCGACGGTGCACAGCAGCCGCCCCGCGACCGCTGGAACGGCGAGGAGCAGCCCACCGCCGCGTGGCAGGGCGAGCAGCCCGCGTGGCAGGGCCGGCAACAGCCGGCGGTGTGGCAGGGCCAGGAACAGCCCACCGCCTGGCACGGTCACGAGCAGCCGGCCGGCGGCTGGGAGCAGCCCACCGCGACCTGGCAGCCGGCCACCGACACCCCGGCCGACGAGCGGCGGCGCCCGAAGCGGCGCCTGTCCCGGCCGCTCGTGATCGGCGGGGCCGCCGCCGCGGCGACGCTCGTGGTGAGCCTCGGCGTGGGCGCCGTCCTGCTGCCCGGCGGCGACCAGGGCACGAAGCGCACCTCCGCCGACGCGCCGGTGGCCGCCGCGCCGCAGGGGCCCGAGGGCACCGAGGAGGCGCCCGCCGACGTGCTCGCCCCGGAGCCGGCCAGCCCGTCCGCCGTACCGACCACCGCCGCGCCGAGCCCGACGAAGAAGGCCACGCCGAAGCCGAGCCGCAGCACCGCGCCGTCACGGCAGCAGGAGCGCAGCAGCGCCCCGGGCGGCGGCTCGTCGAGCGGCGGCACCGGGGGCACCGGCACCAAGGCCGCCGCCACGACCGGGCTCAGCGCCGAACTCCAGCAGGTCGTCACGATCGTGAACCAGGAGCGGGCCAAGGCCGGCTGCAAGGCACTGACCGTGAACGCCAAGCTGAACCTGGCCGCCCAGCGGCACAGCCAGGACCAGGCCGACCACAAGAAGATGGACCACACGGGCAGCGACGGCAGTCAGCCCTGGGACCGGGTCAAGGCCGCCGGTTACTCGTACAGCATGGTGGGCGAGAACGTGGCCTGGAACTACCAGACCCCGGCCGCGGTCATGGAGGGCTGGATGAACTCCGAGGGCCACCGGAAGAACATCCTCAACTGCTCGTACACCCAGATCGGGGTGGGCGTGGCGCGCAGCAACGGGCCGTACTGGACGCAGGTCTTCGCCACCCCGCGCTGACCGCGCGTCGTGACCGGCCCGACGCTCGTTGACCCATCGGGGGCGGCGCCGGGCCGCCCGCGTCCGGGGAGCTGTCGATGCGGATCCGGCCGGTGTGGGCCGTGCCGCGCCCCCGGCCGGCCCGCGTCCGCCGACGTGGTCCGCGCCGGGGCGTGGCGCTCGCGCTGACCGCCCTGCTGCTGGTCCCGGTGCCGGCCTGCCGCCGGCCGATCACCCCGCCCGGCGCACCGACGCCCTGGCCGGCCGCGCAGGCCGACAGCTGGCGGTGGCAGTGGCAGCTCACCACGCCGGTGGAGGTCGCTGTCGACGCCGACGTCTTCCTCCTCGACCCGGTGGCGGCCACCTCGGCCGAGACCGCCGCGCTGCGCGGGCGGGGCCGCCGGCTGGTCTGCCACGTCCGGGTCGGCACGTACGCCGCCGATGACCCGGACGCCACCCGCTTCCCCGCCGCCGTGCGCGGCGCCGCGGTGCCGGGGCGGCCGGGGAGCCGGTTCCTGGACGTACGGCGCTGGGACGCGCTCGCGCCGGTGCTGGCCGACCGGTTCCGGCTGTGCCGCGGCAAGGGCTTCGGCGCGGTGGCCCTGGCCGACGCGGACGGCTACCGGCACCGCACCGGCTTCCCGCTGGACTTCGACGACCAGCTGCTGTTCAACCGCCGGCTGGCCGGGCTGGCCCGCGAGCTGAGCCTCTCCCCCGGCCTGGTCGACGACGTGACACAGGTGGCCGCGCTGGCCCCCGACTTCGACTTCGCGGTCAACCAGGAGTGCGTACGCCGCCGCCAGTGCGCGAAGCTGCTGCCGTTCGTCGACGCCGGCAAGCCCGTCTTCCACGTCGAGTACACCGGCGAGCCGGCGGACTTCTGCGTCACCTCGGTCGGCTACGGCTTCGCCTCGATCCGCAAGGATCGGACACTGGACGCCTGGCGGGAGCCGTGCGCGCTGCCGTGACGCCTCGGCGTGTTCCGCGCTCAGCGGGTGGCCAGGTCCTCCGGCGGCCTGCCCTCGGCCTCGACGCAGCCTCCCGGCCGGGCAGAAGTACGGAAGCCGTATGCCTGAGAGTCATGATTATGACTCCCAGGCATACCCGCCACATGTGGATGCCGTCTCGGCGGGCGGCACGGGCCGGACCGGGTGTCGAGCCACCCCGGCCGGCCGGGTCAGCCGGCGCCGACCAGCTCCGGTGCCGGGGCCGGCGGCGGCTCGACCGCCGGGGCGGCGGTACGGCGGCGCATGAAGCGCGGCGCCCACCAGTTCGCGTCGCCCAGCAGCGTCATCACCGAGGGCAGCACGACCGCGCGGATGATCGTGGCGTCCAGCAGGATCGCCGCCGCCAGGCCGATGCCGAGCTGCTTGAAGTCGATCATGCTGAGCGTGGCGAAGATGGAGAACACCGCCACCATCACCACCGCCGCGCTGGTCACCACACCGGCCGAGGAGGTGATGCCGTGCGCCACCGCCTCCCGGTTGGGCATGCCCCGGTCGACCGCCTCGCGGATCCGGCTGACCACGAAGACGTGGTAGTCCATGGACAGTCCGAACAGCACCACGAACAGGAACAGCGGCAGCCAGGTGACGATCGCGTCCATCGAGGTGAAGCCGAGCAGCCCCTCCGCCCAGGTGCTCTGGAAGACCAGCACCAGCAGCCCGTACGCGGCGCCGGCGGAGAGCAGGTTCAGCACGATCGAGGTCAGCGCCACCACCACCGACCGGAACGTCCACGCCATCACCAGGAACGTCAGCGCCAGCACGAACGCCGCGACGACCGGCAGCTTCGCCCAGATGTGTGCGGCGTAGTCCTCGCTGGCGGCCACGCCGCCGCCGACCGCGTACTCCACGCCCGGGATGCCGCCGAGCGTGGCGGGCACCAGGTCCTCGCGCAGCTCGTGCAACGACCGGGACGCCTCGTCGGAGCGGCTGGCGTGCGGCGTGGCCACCTCCAGCACCGACACCCGCCGGTCCGCCGACACCTGGATCTCCGGGCCGTCCCCCTCGGCCGGCGCGAAGAGCGGGTCGGCGACGGTACGGCCGGCCAGGTCGGTGAGCGCGGCCCGCACCCGGTCGGCCTGCTCGGCGGGCGCCCGCACGGCCACCGTGTGGCTGGTGCCGTTGCTCGGGAACGCGGCGGTGAGCCGGTCGTACGCCTGCATGGCGGCGGTGGTGCGTGGCACGTCCTCCGCGCCGGGGAACTTCAGCTTCATGCCGAGCGCGGGCGCGGCGAGCGCGAGCAGCAGCGCGACCGAGATCAGCAGCGTGGCCACCGGCGCGCGCAGCGCCGGCTTGAGCACCGCCGGCCAGAACCGGGGCCGGGCCGGCTGCCCGTCCCGCCCGTCACGCGGGGCGGTGAGGCGCCACAGCAGCGGCACCCGCGGCCGGTCCACCCAGCGGCCCAGCTTCGCCAGCAGCGCCGGCAGCACGGTGAGCGAGCCGATCACCGCGACCGCCACCACCAGGATCGAGCCGACCGCCAGCGAGGAGAAGATCGCGTCCTGGGCGAGCAGCAGACCGCCCATCGAGATGATCACGGCGGTGCCGGAGACCACCACGGCGTGCCCGGAGGTCTCCGCCGCGATCTCCACCGCGTCCAGGCCGGACCGGCCCTTCGCCCGTTCCTCCCGTTCCCGCCGCACGTAGAACAGCGAGTAGTCCACGCCGACCGCCATGCCGATCAGCAGGATGACGCTGGCCGTGGTGTCGGTGGCCGGCACCAGGTGCGAGGCGAGTGTGGACAGACCCATCGCCGCGGCCACCGAGGAGAGCGCCAGCAGCACCGGCACCCCGGCGGCGATCAGCGCGCCGAACGCGATGATCAGGATGGCCAGCGTCACCGGCAGGCTGAGCAGCTCGGCGCGCTTGAAGTCCTTGCCGAGCGTGTCGTCGAGCGCCTTGTCGATGGACGGGCCGCCGACCTGCTCCACCCGCAGTCGCGGGTGCGCGTCCTGCACCTTCGCGGTGGTGTCCCGCAGCGGCTGCACCCGGTCGCCGGCGGTGCCCGGGTCGCCGGACATGGTGATCGGCACCAGCAGCGCGCTGCCGTCGCGCGACGGCATCGGCGTACCGATCGAGGCCACGCCGTCGACCTGCCGCAGCCGGTCCGCCGCGTCCTGCGCCGCGGCCTTCGCCGCGGCCTGGTCGAGCGAGCCCGAGCGGGCGGTGATCAGCACGTTCTCGGTCGCCGGCCGGTCGAACCCGCCACTGTCGACGATCAGCTGTGCCTGTCCGAACTCGCCGATCGCCTGATCCTCGTCGGTCGCCTCGTTCAGCCCGGCGGCGCTGCCGCCCACGAAACACACCGCCACGAAGACCACCCACAACGCGATCGCGCGCCACGGATGCTCCGCACTCCACCGTGCCAGCCGCACGGTAACCGGTCGCCTGCCCATGTCCCGGGTTCCACCCTCCTGATGCCGGCCCTGTGCCGACCCCAGATGACGCTAGGCAGCAGGCGGGGCCCCGGCATCGGGGAACGGCCCCCGCTCGTCCCCGATCCGGCGGGAGCGGTCCGAGCGGCCGGAACCGGCCGCGCGGACCGGGCGGAAAAGGGCATCTCCGGGTACGCTCCGGCGCGTCTCCGGGGACCGTCCGGCGATGCACACCGGTGCAACCCCGAACCGGCTCGGGGTCATCCCCGGAGGGTGCCCCTGGGCCGGGGCTGGCATCGCGGGCAGCTGTAGGAGGAGCGGTTCATGAACGCCTCCCGCCGGATCGGCGCGCCGCAGCGCGGGCAGGGCTCCCCCTCCCGGCCGTACGCGTTCAGCGACCTGTCGAAGTAGCCGCTCTCGCCGTTGACGTTGACGTACAGCTCGTCGAAGCTGGTGCCGCCCTGCTTGATCGCCTCGGCGAGCACGTCCCGGACGTGCCCGAGCAGGCGCAGCGCGGCCGGACGGGTGAGCGCGTCGGCCGGGCGGGTGCCGTGCAGCTTCGCCCGCCACAGTGCCTCGTCGGCGTAGATGTTGCCCACCCCGGAGATCAGCGTCTGGTCGAGCAACGCGCGTTTGATCTCCGTACGCCTGCGGCGCAACGCCGCCACGAACGCCTCGTCCGAGAACTCCGGGTCCATCGGATCGCGCGCGATGTGGGCGATCTCGGCGGGCAGCTCCGCCCCACCGGCGGACACGGACAGCCCGCCGAACGTGCGCTGGTCGACGAAGCGCAGCTCCGGCCCGTCGTCGGCGAACCGGAACCGGACCCGCAGGTGCAGCTCGTCGGCCGCGCCGACCGGCTGCAACAGCAGCTGGCCGGACATGCCGAGGTGGCCGATCACCGCGTCGCCGCTGTCCAGCGGCAGCCAGAGGTACTTGCCCCGGCGCCGCACGCCGGTGACCGTCCGGCCGGCGAGCACGTCGGCGAAGTGCGCGCCACCGGGCGCGTGCCGGCGAACCGCCCGGGGGTGGCGCACCTCGACGGCGGCGATCCGCCGGCCGATCACCCACTGCGCCAGCCCCTGCCGGACGGTCTCGACCTCGGGCAGCTCAGGCACGGCCGGCGCCCGCCTCGACGTCCGCCGCCTCGTCCCGGGCCGCGGCCTCGGCCCGCGCCGCCGCCTCGGCCTCGGCCTGCTCGTTCAGCGTCCGCCAGGCCGACTCGGCCGCGCGCTGCTCGGCCTCCTTCTTGCTGCGTCCCTCCGCGCCGCCGTAGCGGTTCCCGGCGACCACCACCCAGGCGGTGAACGTCTTGAGGTGATCCGGCCCGGTGCCCTCGATCCGGTACTCGGGCACGCCGAGCCCCAGCGCGGCGGTCAGCTCCTGGAGGCTGGTCTTCCAGTCCAGCGCCGCGCCCCGGCCCGCCGACTCGGCCATCAGCGGGTCGAACAGCCGGTGGATGACGATGGCCGCGGTGTCCAGGCCGTACTGGAGGTAGATCGCGCCCAGCAGCGCCTCCAGCGTGTCGGCCAGGATGCTCGCCTTGTCCCGTCCGCCGGTGGCCTCCTCGCCCTTGCCCAGCAGCAGGTACGCGCCCAGCCCGTCCGGGCCCAGGCCACGCGCCACGTCGGCGAGCGCCCGCATGTTGACCACGCTGGCGCGCAGCTTCGCCAGCTGCCCCTCGGGCAGGTCGGGGTGGTTGTGGAACAACGCGGTGGTGATCACCACGCCGAGGACCGAGTCGCCCAGGAACTCCAGCCGCTCGTTGGTGGGCAGGCCGCCGTTCTCGTACGCGTACGAGCGGTGGGTCAGCGCGCGTTCCAGCAGTTCCGGGTCGAGCGACACCCCGAAGGCCGCCTCCAGGTGGCCGACGGGAGCACGCCGCCGCTTGTCGTTGGTCATGGTGCTACCTCGGTGTCGTGTCGGTCAGGTGCGAGATCGTGCGGGATGCCGGCGAGCAGCGTGCGGACCGTCCCGGCGGCGTCGCGGCGCCACAGGTGGGCGGCCAGCGCGATACCGGAGGCGACGTCCTCGGAACCGGCCGCGCCGTGGCACACGACCACGGTGCCGCCCACCCCGAGCAGGGCCGCGGCACGCGGGGCGCCACCGCGCGACGGCGGGCCGCCGGCCATGGCGTACGCGCCCTCGATGGCCTTGAGCAGGACGTTTCCGGTGAAGCCGTCGGTCACCACGACGTCGGCGCGGGCGCCGAGCGAGATGTCGTACCCCTCGACCAGGCCGACGTAGCGGCCGTCGCAGGGCAGCGGCGCGGCGGCGAGCGCGGGCGCGGCGACCCGGCGCAGCCGGTCGCCCTTGCCGGTCTCGTGGCCGACGGAGAGCAACCCGACGCGGGGTGCGGTGACGGCGTGTGCCACCGACGCGTAGGCGGCGCCGAGGAGGGCGTGCCGGGCCAGCGTGGCGGGGCCGGGTTCGAGCGTGCCGCCGACGTCGAGCAGCACCACAGGTCCCTCGACGGCGGGCAGCGTGGCGGCGAGCGCGGGGCGGCGGATCCCGGTCCAGCGGCCCAGGCCGAGCGCGGCGGCGGTGACAGTGGCGCCGGTCGAGCCGGCCGAGACGACCGCGTCGGCGAGCCCGTCGCGGACGGCCTGCACAGCGGTGCGCACCGTGCTCTCGCCACGGGCGGCGGTGGGGTGGTCGGCCATGCCGACGGCGGTCCGCACCGGGCGGACCGTGACCCGGGCGCGCTGGGCCGGTTCGAGCGCGCCGATCAGCTCGTCGGCCACCTCGATCGGGCCGACGAGCATCAGGTGCAGGGCGGGGTCCGTGCGTACCGCTCGCAGAGCGCCGTCAACCACGACGGCGGGAGCATCGTCCCCGCCGAGGAGGTCGACGGCGATCCGCGCGGTGCCCGGCTCCGACGGTCCGCCGGCCGGAAGCCGGTCGGCGGCGCAGGGAGCCGGGGCACCGGGCGAGAGCCTTGGTGCGCGCGTCACCCGACCGGTGGTCGGGGACGTCACTCGGCAGCCGCGTCAGACCTCGAGGACCTGACGACCGTTGTAGGTGCCGCAGACGGAGCAGGCGGCGTGCGGCAGCTTGGCCGACTTGCACTGCGGGCAGGCCACGGTCGCCACCACCGAGGCCTTCCAGTTCGCCCGGCGGGCGCGGGTGTTGCTGCGCGACATCTTGCGCTTGGGGACGGCCACGGTTCTTACTCCTCTGTACGGGTCAGTTGCGTCAGGCTCGCCCAACGCGGGTCGACCTGCTGATGGCTGTGGTCGGCCGGCAGATCGTCCCAGTGCACCCCACACTCGGGGCACAGCCCTGGGCAGTCCTCCCGGCAGAGCGGGTTGGTCGGCAGTGCCAGCACCACCGCGTCCCGCAACGCCGGCTCCAGGTCGATCAGATCGCCCTGCATCCGGCCCACCTCGTCGGTGTCGGTCGTGTCGTCCGTGGCGCTGTTCTCGTACGCGTACAGCTCCTGGATCGTCACGGCCAACGAGTCGTCGATCTCGCGCAGGCAGCGCCCGCACTCGCCCTTGACGGGACCGGTGACGGTCCCGGAGACGAGCACGCCCTCGGACACCGACTCCAACCTCAGGTCGAGGTCGAGGTCCGCGCCCTCCGGCACGCCGATCAACTCCACGCCGAGGTCCGCCGGTGCCGGCACGACCCGCTTGTGCGTACGCAACGCACCAGGTCGGCGCGGCAGTTCCCTCGTGTCGAGGACCAGCGGCGACCTGGGGTCGAGTGTGCTTGGCGAGTGTTTGGGCATAGTCAGACTCCGGCCGTCGAGAGGCCGACAAAGAAGGTTACCTGCCAGACGGGCGAACCGTCGAACCGGGGGTTCACCTCCGGCCCGACGGCAGCCGGCTGTCGGCGACCGGCCCGCGCGCCGCTCAGAAGGGTAGCGGGCGGTCCGCCTCGTCCCCGCCGAAGGTGCCGATCTCGCGCAGCGCGTGCATCTTGTCCCGGCCGCGCTCTATCGAGGCCAGCGCCCGGGTGAGGAACTGCTCGAAGTTGGCCAGCGCGGTGTCGACGTAGTCGTCCACCTCCTCGCGGAGGCGCTGCGCCTCGGCCCGCGCCTCGGCGATGATCCGCGCGCCCTCGTGCTCGGCCGAGACGGTGATCTCGTTCACCGAGACCAGCCGGGCGTGTTCCGCCTCACCCTCGCTGATGATCCGGTCGGCCTCGCGCTTGCCGGCCTCCATGATCTTGTCCCGCTCCTCCAGCAGCGCGGCGGCGCGCCGCAGGTCGGCGGGGAGCTCCGCGCGCAACTCGTCGAGCACGGCGATCATCTCGCCCCGGTCGACCATGCAGTTGTTGCGCGACATCGGGACGGAGCGGGCCTGCTCCACCATGGCGATCAGTTCGTCGATGCGATCGAGCGGGTCCACCGGTACCTCACTCCTGTCTTCGTCGGCCGCCCTCCATCATGCGGCCTGCGCCCGGTCTCGGCGCTGCCACACATCATGTCGCGCCCGAGCCACAAGCACCCCACCCGCCCCACCCGGCGCGTCGTCCTCCCCGCCCATCGCCCTCGCCCCCGTCGCCCGCCCCCGTCGCCCTCCCCCCGTCGATCTTGCACTTTCGGCCCGGCGCTCGCCCCTTACGGGAGGAATGTCCGGGCCGAAAGTGCAAGATCGCGTGGGCGGGGGGTAGGGGTGGGTGGGGTCAGGGGCGGAGGCGGGCGGAGAGCTGCTCGCGGACCAGGTCGGGGACGTGTGCGGAGATGTCGCCGCCCCACTTCGCCACGTCCTTGATCAGGCTGGACGAGATGAACGAGTAGAGCGGGTTGGTCGGCATGAACAGGGTCTCCACGCCGGCCAGGCCGATGTTCATCTGGGCCATCTGCAGCTCGTAGTCGAAGTCGCTCACCGCACGCAGGCCCTTGATCAGCACACTCGCCTGCTGCGCGCGGCAGAAGTCGACAAGCAGGCCGCGGAACGACTCCACCCGCACGTTGTCGTACGAGGCGGTGACCTCCTGGAGCATGGTGATCCGCTCCTCGACCGTGAACAGGCCCTGCTTGGACTGGTTGACCAGCACTCCGACGATCACCTCGTCGAAGAGCCGGCTGGCCCGGCCGATGATGTCGAGGTGTCCGTTGGTGACCGGGTCGAACGAGCCCGGGCAGACCGCACGTCTCATGATCGGCGACCGTACCAAAGAGTGGTCTCGCCGTAACGCCTGCTGCGCTCCGGAGTGACACCTTCCACCCACGTGACCGGTCCGGTACGGCTGGACCGCTCGACGATCACCAGGGCGTCCGGGGCGAGCCAGCCGCCGTCGACGAGCGCGGCCAGATTCGCGGTGATCTCGGAGTCCGGCACCGCGTACGGCGGATCGGCGAAGACCACGTCGTACGGCTCCCCGTCCGGGCCGGCCGCCAGCACGGTGGCGACCTTGCCGGTGACCAGGCGCGCGGCCGGCGCGGCGCGGAGCGCGGCGATGTTCTCCCGGATCACCCGGGCGGCCCGCGCGTCGGACTCGACGAGCAGCACGTGGGCCGCGCCCCGGGACAGCGCCTCCAGGCCGACCGCGCCGGAACCGGCGTACAGGTCGGCGAAGCGTGTCCCGTCCAGGTCGACGTGCGAGTCCACGGCGCTGAACAGCGCCTCCCGCACACGGTCGGAGGTGGGCCGGGTGCCGGCACCCGGTGGCGCGGCGATCCGCCGGCCGCCGAGCGTGCCGGCCACGATCCGGGTCACCGTCGCTCCCTGCGCATGCCCCGACGCTACGCGACGCCGCGAGGCGGGCACGACGTACCCGGCGCGTCGTGGTGGCCCGTCGCCGCCGGATCCGCTTCACCGCCTGACCCGCACCGAGGGCGCGTCGACCACCCGGCCGGCGCGAGCCTGGGCACGCCACGCGCGTGCCGCTGCCCCGCGACGGCGCCGGCCCGCCGTCAGCCCTTCTCCAGGTATTCGGCGCGTTCCTCGTCGACGAGCGCGGCGACCGACGCCGCCAGCGCCGGGTGCCGGGACAGATCCGGATCGTCCTCGACCAGTTCGATCGCCTCGGCCCGCGCGTCGCGGATCAGCTCGGCGTCGCGTCTCAGCGACAGCAGCCGCAGGTGCGAGCGGCGGCCGGACTGGGTCGCGCCCAGCACGTCACCCTCCCGGCGCTGTTCCAGATCGAGTTCGGCCAGCTTGAAGCCGTCGGTGGTGGAGGCGACCGCGTCCAGCCGCTCCCGCGCCGACGAACCCTCGACCGCCTCGGTGACCAGCAGGCACAGACCGGCGGCCGAGCCCCGGCCGACCCGGCCGCGCAACTGGTGCAGCTGGGAGACACCGAACCGGTCGGCGTCCAGCACGATCATCACCGTCGCGTTCGGCACGTTCACGCCGACCTCGACCACAGTGGTCGCCACCAGCACGTCCAGCTTGCCGTCGGCGAACGCGCGCATCACCGCGTCCTTCTCGTCCGCCGGCAGCCGGCCGTGCAGCACCCCGATCCGCAGCCCGTGCAGCGGACCCTCGGCCAGCAGCGGGGCCACCTCGGTCACCGCCAGCGGCGGGCGCCGGCCGTTGTCGTCCTCTCGCGGCGCCTCCTCGTCCGACACCGGCCCTTCTCCGATGCGCGGGCACACCACGTACGCCTGGTGGCCCTTGGTGACCTCCTCGCGCAACCGGCGCCAGGCCCGGTCGAGGAACGCCGGCTTCTCGGCCGCCGGGACCACGTGCGAGGCGATCGGCGAGCGGCCCTGCGGAAGCTGGGACAGCGTGGAGGTCTCCAGATCGCCGTAGACGGTCATGGCGACGGTGCGCGGGATCGGGGTCGCGGTCATCACCAGCACGTGCGGCGGCTGCTCGGCCTTGGCGCGCAGCGCGTCGCGTTGCTCGACACCGAAGCGGTGCTGCTCGTCCACCACCACCAGGCCGAGGTCGTGGAAGTCGACGCCCTCGTAGAGCAGGGCGTGCGTGCCGAGCACGATGCCGGCGCGGCCCTCGGCCACCTCGGCCAACGCCCGGCGTCGGGCCGCCGCGCCGAGCGAGCCGGTGACCAGCTCCACCCGTGTGGCGTCGTCGGCGGCGCCCAGCTCACCGGCCCGGCCGAGCGGCCCGAGCAGGTCGAGGATGCCCCTGTGGTGCTGGGCGGCGAGCACCTCGGTCGGCGCGAGCAGCGCGGCCTGCCCACCGGCGTCGACCACCTGGAGCATGGCGCGCAGCGCCACCACCGTCTTGCCGGAGCCCACCTCGCCCTGGAGCAGCCGGTGCATCGGGTGTGCCCGGGTCAGGTCGGCGGCGATCTCCCGCCCGACGACCTGCTGGCCGGAGGTCAGCTCGTACGGCAGCCGGGCGTCGAACGCGTCGAGCAGGCCGCCGGCCTTCGCCGGGCGGGCCCGTCCCGGCGACGCCGCCGCCCGGTGCTTGCGCTGCACCAGCGTGAGCTGCACGGCGAACGCCTCGTCCCACTTCAGCCGGCGGCGGGCCCGGTAGAGCGCCTCCTTGCTGGTCGGGCGGTGGATCTCGCGCAGCGCGGTGCCGATGTCGGCGAGGTTGCGGGTGGCCCGCACGGTGGCCGGCAACGGGTCCTCCGGCGGGGTGAACGTGTCGAGCACGACGCGGACGCAGCGGGCGATCACCCAGGTCGGCACCGCCGCCGCAGCCGGATAGACCGGGATCATTGCCCCGGCGAACTCCTCGACCTCCTCGTTTGCGGCCGCCTCGCCCTCGCCACCCTCGCCGAGCAGGACGTACTCCGGGCCGTTGAGCTGCCGCTTGCCCCGGAACTCGGTCACCTTGCCGGCGAACAGCCCCCACCGGCCGGGCCGCAGCTCCCGCTCCCGCCACGCCTGGTTGCCGAAGAACGTGCAGGTGAGCACGCCGCCGGAGCCGTCGCCGACGGTCACCTCCAGCAGGTTGCCGCGCCGCTGGCGCATCGGGCGCACGGCGGTGCGCTGCACCTGGGCGAGCACTGTGACCTGCTCCCCCACGTCGAGCGAGCGGATGTCGGTGTGCTCGCCGCGCTCGTCGTACCGGCGCGGGAAGTGGTAGATCAGGTCGCCCGCGGTGTGCAGGTCGAGGTGCCCGGCCAGCGCCTTCGCGGTGCGCTCGCCGACCAGCTTCTTCAGCGGCGTGTCGACAGTGGCCGCTTCACCAGTCATTCGACCCCCACCAGGAGCGGATAGTGCGGCTGACCGCCCTCGTACGCCTGCACCTCGACGAACGGCCACGCCCCCTCGACGTGCGCGCGGACCCGGTCGGCCAGCCCGGCCGGAGCGTCAGCGCCGCAGAGCAGCGTGACCAGCTCACCGCCGCCGCCGAGCATCCGGTCCACCACTGCGGTGCAGGTGTCGACCAGATCCTGCCCGATCAGGTGCACCTCGCCCTCGACCAGGGCCAGCACGTCGCCCGGGCGGGCCGGGCCGGCGACGGTGAGCGCCTCCCGGGCGGCGTGGCAGACCTCGGCGTACCGGCAGGCGCCGGCCGCCTCGGCCATCGCGATCACGTCGTCCTCGAACCGCCGCTTCGGATCGCGCACGGCCAGCGCCGCGAGCGCCTGCACCGGCGAGCGGGTCGGCACCACGCTCACCTTCACGCCGAGGCCGTGCGCCTCCCTGGCCGCCGCGCTCGCCACCGACTGGGTGTTCGGGTCGTTCGGGAGCACCACCACCCGGGCGGCGCCGGTGGCCCGGATCGCGTCGAGCAGCTCGCCGGTGGACGGGTTGGCGGGCACCACCACGGCGCCCTCGGCCGCGAACAGCTCCGCGATGCCCGCGCCCGTGGCCACCACCACGGCGGCCCGCCCCTCGGGCAGCGGCGCCCGCGGTCCGGGCGCCGGGGCGGCCTGGTCGGCGAAGCGGGTCACGTTGATCCGGTGCGGGCGGCCGGCGACCACGCCCGCCTCGACCGCCGCCCCGATGTCGTTGACGTGCACGTGGACGTTCCAGGTGCCGGCGCCGTCGCCGACGATCGCGAGTGAGTCACCGAGCGCGTCCAGCTCGGCGCGCAGCCGGGCCACCGCCTCGTCGGTGGCGTCGAGCAGATACTGCACCTCGTAGGCGTACGCGTCGGAGCCGCTCTCCCGCACGGCGGTGGCCGGCGCGCGGCGGGTGGGCGGCTCGGACGCCGGCTGCGCCAGGCTCTCCCCGGTGATCACCTCGACCAGCGCGTCCAGCAGCAGGCACAGGCCGCGCCCGCCGGCGTCGACCACGCCCGCGCGGGCCAGCTCCGGCAACTGCTCGGGGGTACGCGCCAGCGCGTGCGCCGCCGCCTCGGCGGCGGCCCGGGCCACGGCGCGCAGGTCGTCGGTGTCCGCCCGGCGGGCGGCGTGCGCCGCGGCGGAGACCACGCTCAGCAGCGTGCCCTCGACCGGCCGGGCGACGGCGGCGTAGGCGGCGGTGGTGGCGTCGGACAGGGCGTCGGCGAGCTGTCGCCCGCGCACCGCGGGCACGGCGGCGAGCGTGTCGGCGAGGCCACGCAGGATCTGCGAGAGGATCACCCCGGAGTTGCCGCGCGCCCCGAGCAGCGCGCCCCGGGCCATCAGCCGCAGCGCGTGGCCGTGCGGGGTGTGCCCGTCGTCGGGAAGCGTGCCGAGGTCCATGGCCAGGGCCTGCTGGGCCGAGGTGAGCGTGAGCACCAGGTTGGTGCCGGTGTCGCCGTCGGGCACCGGGTAGACGTTCAGGTCGTCGATCTCGCCCTGGTGGGTGCGGAGGGCGGCCAGCCCGCTCGCGCACCAGCGGCGTACCGCTGCGGCGTCGAGGGTCTCCAGCACGTCGGGAAGCCTACTGGCGCGCACCGACACGCGCCGGGGTCGTCCACCGCGTGTCCGCCCCGGCGGACGGCCCGGCCGGGACGCCGGTACGCTGGGTGGGCTCGCGAAAGGGCCGGTTGGGCGTACCGACTGTCATCGGGTAACCTGACCAGGTTGCCCGGGCAGCGCCTGGCGGCGACCTCATGAACGTTTCAATCCCAGGAGTATCCCGTGGCTAGCGTGTGCGACGTCTGTGGCAAGGGGCCGGGCTTCGGCCACAACGTGTCCCACTCGCACCGGCGGACCAACCGCCGCTGGAACCCGAACATCCAGTCGGTGCGTACCCCGGCCGGTGGCGGCACCACCAAGAAGTTGCAGGTCTGCACCTCGTGCATCAAGGCCGGCAAGGTCACCCGCGCCTGACGCGGTAGCGCCACCGGAACATCGTCGGTCGCCGGCGGATCCCTTCGGGGTCCGCCGGCTTCTGTCGTGTCCGGCGACCGCCGTGCCCACCGGCCCGGTATCGGCCGACCCGCCCCCGCACCCCTGACCGACCGTACGGCGACCGCCTCGATCCGGCCGGTTAGGGTGCTGCTGCGCCGGCCGTCCGGTTCCGGCGCGAGCCGTGGGGAGGGTGACCGGTGGACCTCGATCTGGGTCGCGAGCAACTGGTGGTGGTGGGCGCGTCGTTCGGCTCGCTGAGCTGGTTCGACCAGGAGCTGCCGTCGGGCAGCGTGGTGCTGGTCGAGGAGCCGGACGTGATCGCCCGCCGCGACCTGGCCCGGTTCGCCGAGCGGCTGCCGATGATCGGGCGCCTCGTCGCCGCCGAGTACCAGACCGGCTTCGACCCCGACGCCCTGCTCGCCCGCGAGCCCGGCCTCGCCGACGCCCGGCTGGTCCTGCCCGGCCTGGAGTACGCGGTCGGCGCCACCGCCCGGCTCGCCGAGCGGCTCGGCCTCCCCGGCGCCGGGGTCGAGGCCGCCGACGTCTTCTCCGACAAGCACCGGATGCGGCTGCTCGCCGACCGGATCGGGCTCGCGAACCCGGCGTACGAGCTGGTCGACGACCCGGCGCGGGCGGTGGAGTTCGCGCGGGCGCACGGCGGCCGGTGCGTGCTCAAGCCCACCCGCCGCTCCGGCAGCCTGGGCGTGCAGCTGATCACCGACCCGGCCGAGGTGCCGGCCCGCTGGGCGGCAAGCGCCACCCCGCCCGACCCGGCCGAGGCGACCGAGCGCGGCCTGCCCACCGGCGTGCTGGTCGAGGAACTGCTGGTCGGCTCCGAGCACAGCGTGGAGCTGCTGGTGGCCGAGGGCGACGTGGTCTTCGCAAACGTCACCGACAAGCGGATCGCCGGTGGCCGGTACCCGGTCGAGACCGGCCACACCGTGCCGTCCGCGCTGCCCGCCGCCGCGCACGACGCGCTGCGCGCCGCCGCGGTACGCCTCGCCGAGGCGGCCGACTTCCGCAGCGGCATGCTGCACAGCGAGTGGATCCTGGTCGACGGCGTCCCGACGCTCGTGGAGTGCGCGGCCCGGATGCCCGGCGACATGATCACCGCGCTCATCTCGATCGCCTACGAGCGGGACGTCATCGAGGCGTACCTGCGGATCCTGCGCGGTGAACGGCCGGCGCTGCCGGCGCGGGCCAGCGGTGCGGCGGCGATCGAGTTCCTGATCGCGCCGCCCGGCCGGGTCACCGCCGTGGACGGCCGGCGCGACGCGCTGCGCGTGCCGGGCGTGCTCGACGTGCGGGTGGAGACGAAGGTCGGTCAGACAGTGCCGGAGCTGCTCTCCTCGGCGCACCGCAGCGGGCACCTGATGGCCTGGGGCGCGACACCGGACGAGGCGGCGGACGCCGCCCGCCGCGCCGCCGGGACGATCCGCATCTCGGTGGACTAGAGGGTACGGCCGTACGACAGGCAGCCCGGGGCGTCCTTGTAGAAGCCGAAGTTCGGGATCCGCTCGTAGCCGGCCGAGGTGTACATGGCGATCGCCTCGGGCTGCTTGTCGCCGCACTCCAGCACGATCCGCTTGCGGCCGTGGTCGCGGGCGGACCGCTCGACCGCGGCGAGCACCGAGCGGGCCACGCCCCGGCCCCGGGCCGCCGGGTCGGTGTACATCCGCTTCAGCTCGGCCGTGTCGCCGTCCTCGCCGTGGCTGCGCCAGCCGCCGCAGCCCACCGGCCGCCCGTCCAGGTAGGCGACGAGGAACACGCCGTCCGGCGGGGTGAACTCGGCCGCGTCGACGGGGGTCTCGTCGCCGCTGCCGCCGTACCGGGCGCCGAGGTCGGCCAGCGCCGCCCGGATCAGCGCCCGCGACTCGGGCGCGTCGAAGCGCCGCTCCCGGATCTCGATCTCGCTCACCGTGCCAGGTTACGACCGCCACCGGCCCGGCTTCGGGCGGCCGGCCCGGGGTCGGACGCAGATCACTCCGGCCCGCTGGTCCGCCGCGCGACCCGCTGATCCGCCGTCCGGCGGCCGTACCAGCTGGTCCGCCGTCCGGCGGCCGTACCAGCTAGTCCGCCGTCCGGCGGAAGTGGTCCCAGCCGCGCGGGCCGCTGTAGGCGCCGCCGTCGACGGTGACCCCGGCGCCGTCCGCCACCCGCCCGACCGGCCGCCAGCCGTCGGGCAACGCGGCGTCCGCCGGGAAGGTCGCCGCCAGCGCGTGGTCCTCGCCGCCGGCCAGGATCCAGGTGTACGGGTCGACGCCGAGCGCCTGCGCCGCGTCCCGCATCTGCCGGGGCACCTCGAACGCGTCGCGGTTCAGGTCGATCGCCACGCCGCTGGCGGTCGCCACGTGCCCGAGGTCGGCCAGCAACCCGTCCGACACGTCGATCATGGCGGTGGCCCCCGCCGCTGCGGCAGCCGGTCCGGCGGCGTACGGCACCTCGGGGCGGCGGAACGCCTCGACCAGCAGCCGGGGCGTGCGGAAACCCCGGGACAGCACCGTGTAGCCGGCCGCCGCCCAGCCGGTGCGCCCGGCCAGCGCCACCACGTCGCCGGGGCGGGCGCCGGAGCGGACCACCGGGTCGCGGCCGGCCAGGTCGCCGAGCGCCGTCACCGCGATGGTGAGCGTCGGGCTGCCGGACATGTCCCCGCCGACCACGCTCGCGCCGACCAGTGCCGCCTCCGCGCCCAGCCCGTCGGCCAGTTCCTCGGCCCAGGCCGGGTCCAGCTCGGCCGGCATGCAGAGCGCGACGAGCAGCGCGGTCGGGGTGGCGCCCATGGCGGCGATGTCGGCGAGGTTGGCCGCCGCCGCCCGGTGCCCCACGTCCCGCGCCGACGACCAGTCCCGGCGGAAGTGCCGCCCCTCCACCAGCACGTCGGTCGAGGCGACCACCCGCCGGTCCGGCGCGGCCACCACCGCGCCGTCGTCGCCGGGGCCGAGCAGGCAGTTCCGTCCCTGCGCCAGCCGGGCGGTCACCCGGCCGATCAGGCCGAACTCGCCGACATCAGTGACAGTCATTCCGTCCCCTCGCTCCGCTGCGTCGTTCCGCACGTTCCACCCCTACCCGTACCGGCGTGTGCTCGCTCACCGCGTCCGACCGGCAACCGATAGGGATCACAGCCGCTCAGTACGGTAGTTTCACCCTTCGGGTCGCCCGGAGGCGACGGACGGAGGTCGAGTCGTGGTACAGGCGTACATCCTCATCCAGACCGAGGTCGGCCGGGCGCGTGACGTGGCCGGTCTGATCGCGGATCTGGCCGGCGTGGTACGGGTCGACGCCGTCACCGGGCCGTACGACGTGGTGGTGCTCACCGAGGCGAACACCGTCGACGAGCTCGGCAAACTCATCGTCAGCAACGTGCAGATGGTGCCCGGCATCACCCGCACGCTCACGTGTTCGGTGGTGCGGCTGTAAGTGGACGAGAAGGACACCTCCTCTCCCCGCCGGGACGGCGGCACCCGCCGTGCCGCACTCTGGGCCACACTCGTCGCGGTGCCGGTGACCGTGGCGGTGGCCGCGTTCACGTTCGCCAAGCTGGCCCCGGAGTCGCCGGAGGCCGAGCCGAGCGCGTCGGCGAGCCCTCGGGCGCAGTCCAGCGCGCCGGTCGAGATGCCCGCTCCGGCGCTGGCCGAGCGCCCGACAGTGCTCTGCCGGGCCCTGATGTCGCAGCTTCCGGACCGCGTGCGTGACCTGCCGCAGCGCCCCGTCACCGCGGGCCCGGAGCAGAACGCCGCGTACGGCGATCCGGCGCTGACCATTGCGTGCGGCGGCAGCCCGGCGCAGTTCCCGCCCACCGACGAGGTGTGGACTGTCAACAAGGTCTGCTGGCACGCGGCCGAGGAGGCCGACGCCACGGTGCTGACCACCGTCGACCGGGAGACCCCGATCCGGGTCCGGGTACCGAAGTCGTACGAGCCGCCGCTGCAGTGGGTGACCTCGATCTCCGACACGATCGTCAGCTCGGTCCCCTCGGCGAAACAGGCCCCCTCGGGCTGCTCCGCCTGACGCCCGCCGGCCGGCGGCCGGCGTGGCGGGACAGGCGGTCAGCGGCCGGTGTGGCGGTGCAGGGCGGTACGAATCAGCCGGTTCACCAGCTTCGGGTACTCCAGCCCGCTGGCCGACCACATCCTCGGGAACATCGACGTCGGGGTGAAGCCCGGCATCGTGTTGATCTCGTTGAGGTAGACGTCCATCTGCGGGGTGACGAAGAAGTCGACTCGGGCCAGGCCGGAGCAGTCCAGGGCGGTGAAGGCCCGGGTGGCGTAGTCGCGCACCTGCCGGGCCACCGGCTCGGGCAGGTCGGCCGGTACGTCGTACTCGCAGACCTCGTCGGCGAAGATGTACTTGGCCTCGAAGTCGTACCAGTCGCGGTCGCCGATCATCCGCACCTCGGCGAGCACCGACGCCTCGGGGGCGCCACCGGCTTCGCCCTCCAGCACGCCGCACTCGATCTCGCGGCCCACCACGGCGCCCTCGACGAGCACCTTGCTGTCGATCTCGCGGGCGGTGACGAGCGCGGCGTCCAGGTCGGCCCAGTCGTCGACCTTGGTGATGCCGAACGAGGAGCCGGCCCGGGACGGCTTGACGAAGACGGGCAGCCCCAGGCGCTCCTTGTCCTCCTCGCTGAGCGACATGCCGGCGCGCAGCACCGCGTACGGGCCGACCGGGATGCCCTCGGCGGCACAGAGCTTCTTGGTGAACTCCTTGTCCATGGCGGCGGCGGAGGCGAAGACGTTCGCGCCGACGTAGGGGATGTCGGCCATCTCCAGCATCCCCTGGATCGTGCCGTCCTCGCCGTACGCGCCGTGCAGCACCGGGAACACCACGTCCACGTCGGCCAGTGCCACCGGCCCCTGGGCGGGGTCGAGCACCATCAGGCCGCCGACGGCGGGGTCGGCTCGCAGCACCAGTTCGGCGCCGGAGCCGGCGGTGATCTCGGGCAGTTTGCGGTCGGCGATGGCGAGCCGGCTCGGGTCGCCGCTGGCGAGCACCCACTGGCCCTGCCGGGTGATGCCGACCGGGACCACCTCGAACTCGTCCGGGTCGAGGGCGGCCAGCACGCTGCCCGCGCTGACGCAGGAGATGCCGTGTTCGGGGCTGCGGCCGCCGAAGACGATCGCCACGCGGGTCTTACCTGGGGTGGTCATTGTCACCTCATCGTTCGCGACTGCGGCTGGCCGTGCTCGCCGGTGGCGCTCACCCGACTGACCTTACTGTGCGTTGCCGCAAGCGGTGGTCGTTACCCGGGGAGACACGGAGTCGCGTGGCAAACGGTCAGGGTGACATATACGGGGAGTAACGGAACGGTGGTGCTCAGCAGGCCGGATGCCGGGGCCGGCGGCCGACCGCGATGACCTTCACCCGCTGCCGTCCGGCCCGCACCATGCCCAGCGCCATGAACGCGCCGGCGATCCGGTCGGCCGCCTCCCGGCTGCTCGCGCCGACCACCTGACGGCGGCGCTCGGGGCTGGTCCGTTCGTCGCGCCACATGCCTTGGCGCACGTCGGTGAGGACCACGAGGAACCTGGTCATCGCGGCACCCCTCCCCGTCTCGTGGACCGGCAGGGCACGCGACGGCCGGATCGTGGGGGAGTAAGAATCCGACCGCCGCGCGCCCCATCCCCTCCGGTCGCTCACCACCACCGTCGCCACGACAACCGGCGGTGAGGACGCCGTCACACATTGACATGTTTATGAGCATGAATGCAACTCTCATCGACTTTCTCTCACGCCCGCATTCCCAAGAGATGTGCGATCATCGATGCATGGCGCCGAAAACCGCCCGGGCCCGACGGCTCGGCATCGCCCTGCGGACCCACAGGGAGGCCGCCGGCCTCACCCTGGAGGCCGCGGCCGACGAGATCAACAGCACCCGGAGCACGCTGTCCCGCTACGAGAACGCGCAGACGCTGATCAGTCCCGCCACCGTGCGCGCGCTGCTGACCAGCTACGGCGTGGGCCCGGACGAGATCGCCGCGGCAGTGGAGCTCGCCAAGGACGCCCGCAAGCCCGGCTGGTGGGTGTCCTACTCGTACCTGCTGGACCGCCGGACCATCGACTTCATCGCGCTGGAGGCGGAGGCCACCGGCATCGCGAACTTCGAGCCGTCGGTGGTGCCCGGCCTGCTCCAGACCGCCGACTACATCCGCGGCGTGATGCGCGGCGGGCCGCACACGCTCAGCGACGAGCAGGTGGAGCAGCGGGTCCGGCTACGGCTGGACCGCCAGCAGCGGCTCTCCGGCGCCGAGCCGCCGATCCTCGACGCCATCATCGACGAGGCCGCGCTGCTGCGCCCGGTCGGTGACCGCTCGGTCATGTCCGGCCAGCTGCGGCATCTGCTCAAGACGACCGAGCTGCCGAACGTGACGGTGCAGGTGATCCCGCTGGCCGCCGGCTACCACCGGGGCACCCGGGGATCACTGCACATCCTGGAGTTCGCCGACCCGGCGGATCCGATCATCGCCTCGGTGGAGACCGTCGCCGGGCAGATGATCCTGGACCGGCCGGGTGACCTGCGTACCTGCGTCAAGATCATGGAGCATCTGCGGACCGTGGCGCTGAGCCCGGCGGCCAGCCGGGACCAGCTCCTCCGCCTGGAACGAGAGGTGACCAGATGAACGGCACGAACCGCGCCGCACCGGCGCCGGCCGGCTGGCGCAAGAGCAGCCACAGCGGCGACGAGGGCGCCTGTGTGGAGATGGCCCCGCTGACCGGCGCGGTGGCGGTCCGCGACTCGAAGGATCCGGCCGGCCCGGTGCTGGTGTTCCCGCCGCACGCCTGGGCCGCGTTCACCGCCGCGCCGCCGCGCGCCTGAGCGGCCCGGCCTCAGCCGAGCGGGGCGGCGGCGTTGAGGGTGCCGCGTACCGCCTCCAGCGCCGCGATGGCCACCCCGCGCGCCCCGGCCATGTCCCGGTCCGGCACCAGCGCGAAGGTGGCCACCGCCCGCTGCTCCTCCCGGAGCACCGTGTGCTCGGCGACCGTGGCGAGGAACCAGTCCCGGAACTCCGGCGCCGCCTCCACCACACCGCCGCCGACGAAGTACGCGTGCGGATCGGTGAAGTTGGCCGCGATGGTGAACAGCCGGCCCAGCGCCTTGGCCTGCTGGGTGAACACCAGGCGGGCCAGCGGGTCGCCCCGCTCGCCGTAGCCGCGCAGCAGCTTCGCCGCCCGGTCCGGCTCCTCCGCCGCGAGCGGATGCTCCGGGTGCCGGGCCAGCCAGTACGGCAGCAGGTTACGCCGGATCGCGGTGAGCGAGGCGACGCTCTCCGCGTCCCCGGTGAAGCCGCAGGCGCAGACCGGCGCCGCCTGGTCCGGCTCGACCAGGCCGTCCAGCGGGATGTGCACGTGCCCGAACTCGCCGGCCATGCCGGCCGCGCCGCCGACCACCCGGCCGGACTCCACCACGCCGCCGCCCAGCCCGGTGCCGACGATCGCCGACACCGACGACCGGGCCATCGCCTCGGCGCCGAAGTGCACGTGGTGGGCGTAGAGCGCGGCGGCGTTGCCGTCGTTCGCGTACACCACCGGCAGGCCGAGCCGCCGCTCCAGCGCGCTGCGCACGTCGAAGCCCCGCCAGGCGGGCTGGGAGAAGTTCGTCGAGCCGCGCGAGGAGATGACGCCGGTGGCGCTGGCCGGGCCGGGCGTGTCCAGCCCGACCGCGCGGACCAGGTCACGCGGCACACCGGTGTGCGCCAGCACGCCGTCGAACGCCCGCGCCAGCGCCTCCACCGCCGCCTCCGGGCCGGCGCCGACCTCGCTCGGGATCTCCAGCAGCCCGTCCACCAGGAACCGGCCGTCGACGGTCAGCACCGTGGCGTTGTCACTCGTGCCCCCGTTGTCCAGCCCCACCACCACCGGCACCCCTGCGCTGCCCACCGCCACCGCCTCCCGCCGCGCCTGACCCGAGGCTAGTTCCCGCCCGGGCCACCCGCCACGCCCCCGCGCGGACTCCCCGTGGCGGTCAGCCGGCACGGCGGGCGGTGACCGCCGTGGCCTCCCACTCCTCGTCGCGTACCACGTCCGGGTCGAGCCCGGCGGCGGTGAACACGGCGCACAGTTCCGGGGCCTGCGCGACGCTCGTCTCGACCACGACGTGCCCGCCCGGGGCGAGCCATTCGGCCGCGCCGGAGGCGACCCGGCGCAACACGGCCAGGCCGTCCGCGCCGCCGTCCAGGGCCACCGGCGCCTCGTACAGGCGTGCCTCGGCCGGCAGCGAGGACACCGCGGCGGTCGGCACATACGGCGCGTTCGCCACCACCAGGTCCAGCCGCCCACGCCGGCCGGCCGGCAGCGCGTCGAACAGGTCGCCCTGGTAGACCGGGACACCGAGTGGTTCGAGGTTGCGCCGGGCGCAGGCCACCGCCACCGGGTCGATGTCGGCGGCGGCCAGCCAGCGGGGCGCGAGCCGCTCGTGCAGCACCACCGCGGCGGCACCGGAGCCGCAGCACAGGTCGAGCACCGCCGGCGCCGGCCCGGCCAGCGCCGCCGCCGCGTCGACCAGCAGCGCGGTACGACCCCGCGGCACGAAGACCCCCGGGTGTACGGCGATCCGCCGGCCGCAGAACTCGGCCCAGCCGAGCAGGTGCTCCAGCGGCAGGCCGGCGACGCGACGGTCGACCAGCCGGGTCAACGCCTGCGCCGAGTCGGCGGCGGCGATCAGCAGGTCCGCCTCGTCCTCGGCGAAGACGCAGCCGGCGGCGCGCAGCCGCCGGACGAGGGCCGGACGATCGGGGGTGAACACGGTGGATGCCATGGCAAGCCTTTCGGGAAGCGCTCGTCGGCGCCCCCGGCGTCGCCTCAGCCCCGAGGCGACGCGGACTCGGAGGGAGCGCCGGTCCTCTGCTTGTGGATCGGACTCACCTCCTCGGGTCGGGGCCGCACGGGCCGTGGCTGCCCGTCACGATAGCCCAGCGGCCGGTACGCCGTCAGCCCGCCGCGTCGAGCGCGGCGGCCACGTCGGCGAGCAGGTCGGCGGTGTCCTCGACGCCGCAGGAGAACCGCACGAAGCCCGGCGTCGTGGCGTCGCCCCACTGGGCCCGCCGGTCGGCAGTGGTGTGCAGCCCGCCGAACGAGGTCGCGGCGGCCACCAGCCGCGAGGCGCCGAGGAAGCGGGCCACCCGGCCCTCGTCGCCCAGGTCGAACGAGAGCACGCCCGGCACGCGGCGCATCTGTGCCGACGCGACCGGGTACGCCGGGTCGTCCGGCCGGCCGGGCCACCGCACGCCGGTGACGTCCGGGCGGGCCGCGAGCAGGTCGGCCAGCGCCCCCGCGTTCGCGGTCTGCCGGGCCAGCCGCAGGTCCAGCGTGGCCAGTGACCGGTGGGCCAGCCAGCAGTCGAACGCACCCGGCACTGCGCCGGTGGCGTTGCGCCAGGTTGTCGCCGCGTCCCGCAGCCCGGCGTCCCGGGTGGCCAGGTAGCCCAGCAGCAGGTCCGAGTGGCCGGTCAGCGCCTTGGTGCCGGAGGCGACCACCACGTCCGCGCCGAGGTCCAGCGGGCGCTGCCCGAGCGGCGTGGCGGTGGTGTTGTCCACCGCCACCAGCGCGCCGGCGGCGTGCGCGGCCCCGGCCACCGCCGCGACGTCGACGACGTCCAGGCCGGGGTTCGCCGGGGTCTCCAGCAGCACCAGCCGCACACCCTCGAACGACGGGTACGGCCCGGCGGTCGGCACGAGCACCACGCGTACGCCGAGCCGTTCCAGGGTGTCCGAGGCGAACGAGCGCACCGCGTAGTAGCCGTCGGCGGGCAGGAGCACGGTGTCACCGGGACGCAGCACTGTCAGCAGCAGCCCGGTGATGGCGGCCTGGCCGCTGGCGAAGACGCGGCAGTCGCCGCCCTCCAGCTCGCCGATCGCCGTCTCCAGCAGCCGCCGGGTCGGGTTGTCCGGCCGGCCGTACCCGTCCGCCGCCGCCGACGGGCCGCGCTGCGGGTCCAGGTGGTACGGCGCGGCGAAGACCGGGCCGGGCAGGAACGGCTGCCCCGGTACGGCGTCCGGCAGGCCGGCGTGCACGCTGCGCGTCCCGTCACCCCAGTGCTCGCTGCTCATCCCGGCTCCGCTCACTCGTACGACTCGGGCTTGGCGGTACGGCTCATCAGCGCGTCCACCGCCAGGCGCGGATCCATCCCCTCGTGACAGATCCGCTCGATCTGCTCGGTGATCGGCATCTCCACCCCGTGCGCCCGGGCCAGGTCGCGGATGGCCAGGCAGCTCTTGACGCCCTCGGCGGTCTGCCGGGTGGCCGCCTGGGCCTGCTCCAGCGTCTCCCCCCGGCCCAGGTGCTCGCCGAAGGTGCGGTTGCGGGCCATCGGCGACGAGCAGGAGGCGACCAGGTCACCCATGCCGGCCAGCCCGGCGAACGTGATCGGGTCGGCGCCGAGCGCCACGCCCAGCCGGGCGGTCTCGGCCAGGCCGCGGGTCATCAGCATGGCCCGGGTGTTGTCGCCGAAGCCCATCGCGGTGGCGATGCCGTACGCCAGCGCGATCACGTTCTTCACCGCGCCGCCCAGCTCGCAGCCGATCACGTCGTCGTTCGTGTACGGGCGGAAGTACGGCGTACGGATGGACGCCTGTACCAGCGCGGTGCGGCGGCTGTCGGTGCCCGCGACCACAGTGGCGGCCGGCTGCTCGGCGGCGATCTCCGGTGCCAGGTTGGGCCCGGAGACGACCACCACCCGGTCGGCGGGCACCCCGGCGGTCTCCGTGATCACCTGGCTCATCCGCTTGGTGGTGCCCAGCTCGATGCCCTTCATCAGCGACACTAGCGTGGCGTCCGGCGCCAGGTACGGCGTCCAGTCGGCGAGGTTGCCGCGCAGCGTCTGCGAGGGCACCGAGAGCACCACCACCTCGGCCCCCTCGATCGCCTCGGCGGCGTCGCCGGTGGCGGTCACCCGCTCGGGCAGGCGGATCCCCGGCAGGTACTCCGGGTTGTGCCGCCCGGTCCGGATCGCCTCGGCCACCGCGGCCCGGCGGGCCAGGACCGTGACGTCCCGCCCGGCGTCGGCGAGGATCTTGGCGAACGCGGTCCCCCAGGAACCGGCGCCCAGCACGGCGACGTGCCCGCTCATTCGGTGACCTCCCGGGTGCCGGTGCGGGCGGGCCGCTGCCAGAGCGGCGGTGGCGTGCCGCCGCGGATCTCCGCGACCAGATCCCGGATGCGCAGCATGATGGTGTCCGTCATCTCCTCCAGGATCGGCCGGGTCGGCGTGGCGCCGGCCCAGGGGCTCAGGTCCACCGGCGGTCCGGCGATCACCGTCACCGGGGTACGCGGACGCAGCCCGAACCGGGCCGTACGCGGGTCGAACATCCGTTCCGGGCCGACCATGGCGATCGGGACCACCGGGGCGCCGGTGGCCAGCGCCAGCCGGGCCGCGCCGGTCTTGCCCTTCATCGGCCACAGGTCCGGCTCGCGGGTGGTGGTGCCCTCCGGGTAGATCACCACCGCGCCCCCCTCGGCCAGCGCGGCGACCAGCTTGTCCAGCGACTTGACCGCCTCGACGGTGCCGCGCTCGACCGGGATCTGCTGGCACCGGTGCAGGATCCCGCCGACCACCGGCACCCGGAACACGCTCGCCTTGCCGAGGAAGCGCGGCCAGCGCCCGGCGTCGTAGATGTAGTGCGCGACCACCAGCGGGTCGGCGTGCGAGATGTGGTTGGGCACGAGGATCACGCCGCCGTCGTGGCGCAGGTGCTCCATGCCCCGCCAGGTGCGCCGGGTCCAGACCGTCATCAGCGGTTTCACCAGCACCACGGCGAGTCGTCGCCAGAACCCCAGCCTCCGCCGTGCCACTGTGCCTCCTCGATCCGCCCACGCGCCCCGGCACAGAATCATGCCTGTTCGCCCCCGCTGCGGCCAGTGCGGGTACCAGCGCTCTCCGCTGGCAGGATGGTCGGCGTGTCTGAGGCCCGCTGGACCGTGGTGACGCCGGTGAAGCGCCTGGCAGCGGCGAAGAGCCGGCTGCGGGGCGCGCTGCCCGGCGTACCCCATGAGGAGCTGGCCCTGGCCCTGGCGGCCGACACGCTGCGCGCGGTGCGGGCGTGCCCGGCGGTCGCCGGGGTGCTCGTGGTCACCGACGACCCGTCGGTGGGCGCGGTGGCGGGCGCGGCCGGCGCCCGCGTCGTCGGCGACCCCGGCGGCGGGCTGAACGCGGCGTTGCGGCATGGCGCGGCAGTGGCCGGGCCGCGCGCCGCCGTGGCCGGCCTGACCGCCGACCTGCCGGCGCTGCGACCGGCCGACCTGGCCGCCGCGCTGCGGGCCACCCAGGGGGTACGCGGGTTCGTGGCGGACGCCCCCGGCACGGGCACGGTGCTGCTCGCCGCGCCGGCCGGGGTGCCGCTGGCGCCGGAGTTCGGGCCGGGCTCGGCCGCCGCGCACGCGGCGAGCGGGGCGCTGCCGCTGGCCGGTGACTGGCCCAGCCTGCGCCGGGACGTGGACACCCCGGCCGACCTGGCCGACGCCGCCGGGCTGGGCGTGGGGCCGCGCACCGCGGCGCTGCTGGACCGGGTCGCCGGAGCGTTCCGGTACGGTGCTGGCATGCAGGGCACGGTGGCGACCTACGACGCGTCGACCCGCAGCGGTGTGCTGCTGCTCGACGACGGCACCGAACTGGCGTTCCCGGCCCGCGCGTTCGACGCCTCCGGGTTGCGGCTGCTCCGATTGGGGCAGCGTGTCCGGATCGAGCGGGACGCCGACGGCGAGGTGATCCGGGTGACCTTGCCGACGATGGCGTGAACAACCTGGCCCGAGTTCATTTTCCGTTCACCCTCTTCGGGGAATCATGAGGTGGTGAGCACCCCTCGCGAGCACCCCGACGGTCCGCCGCCGATCCTCGACCCCGGCACGCCCCGCAACGGCCACCCCACCCGGGGCCCGGACGGGCGGTTCCGCCAGACCCGGCCCCCGGAGGAGCGCCTCGGCGCCGACCCGGACGCGGCCGGCGCGACCGGGCTGGACGAGCCGCTCGACCCGGTCGAGGGCCCGGCCGACGAGTCCGCCGCCGACGCCGCCCCGCCGGCCGTGCCGCCGCTGCCGGAGGACCGCTTCCTCAACCGGGAGCTGTCCTGGCTCGACTTCAACGCCCGGGTGCTGGCGCTCGCCGAGGACCCGCGCACCCCGCTGCTGGAACGGGCGAAGTTCCTGGCCATCTTCGCCAGCAACCTGGACGAGTTCTACATGGTCCGGGTGGCCGGGTTGAAGCGGCGGCTCTCCGCCGGCCTGCCCGTACGCGGCGGTGACCGGCTGCCGCTGCGCACCCAGCTCGAACTGATCACCGAGAAGGCGGCCGGGCTGGTCGCCCGGCACGCCGCCTGCCTGGTCGACGACGTGCTGCCGAAGCTCGCCGCCGAGGACATCCGCATCCTGCGCTGGAGCGACCTGGACGACGCCGAGCGGGAGCGGCTGCGCACCTGGTTCCGGGAGCACATCTTCCCGGTGCTCACCCCGCTGGCCGTCGACCCGGCGCACCCGTTCCCGTACATCTCCGGCCGGTCGCTGAACCTGGCCGTGTCGGTACGCGACCCGGACGGCGGCTCGGAGCTGTTCGCCCGGGTCAAGGTGCCGAACAACGTGCCCCGGTTCGTCCGGGTGCACCGCGACCAGCCGGGCGTGCGGTTCCTGCCGGTCGAGGACCTGATCTCGGTGCACCTGGGCCAGTTGTTCTCCGGCATGCAGGTGGTCGAGTGCCACCTGTTCCGGGTGACCCGCAACGCCGAGGTGGAGGTGGACGAGGACCGCGACGAGGACCTGCTCCAGGCGCTGGAACGGGAACTGGCCCGGCGCCGGTTCGGCCCGCCGGTACGCCTGGAGGTGGCCGCCTCCATCTCCGACCACATGCTGGAGCTGCTGGTCCGCGAGCTGGACATGGACGGCCACGACGTGCTGCGGGTGCGGGGCCTGCTCGACCTCTCCGCGCTCTGGCAGCTCTACGGCGAGGCCGACCGGCCCGACCTGAAGGACCCGCCGTTCGTGCCGGCCACCCATCCGCGGCTGGCCGAGGGCGAGGTGCCGCGCAGCGTCTTCGCCACACTGCGCGACGGCGACGTGCTGGTGCACCACCCGTACCACTCGTTCGCCACCAGCGTGCAGCGCTTCGTCGAGCAGGCGGCGGCCGACCCGAACGTGCTCGCCATCAAGCAGACGCTCTACCGCACCAGCGGCGACTCCCCGATCGTGGACGCGCTCGTCGACGCCGCCGCCGCCGGCAAGCAGGTGGTGGTGCTGGTGGAGCTGAAGGCGCGCTTCGACGAGGTGGCGAACATCGGCTGGGCGCGCACGCTGGAACGGGCCGGCTGCCATGTGGTGTACGGCCTGGTGGGGCTCAAGACGCACTGCAAGACCGCACTGGTGGTACGCCAGGAGGGCAACCAGATCCGCCGCTACTGCCACATCGGCACCGGCAACTACCACCCGAAGACGGCCCGGCTCTACGAGGACTTCGGCATGCTCACCGCCGACCCGGAGATCGGCGCCGACCTGACCGACCTGTTCAACGTGCTCACCGGCTACAGCCGGCAGACCGCGTTCCGGCGGCTGCTGGTGGCGCCGCAGGGCATCCGCAGCGGCCTGATCGAACGCATCGACAGGGAGATCGAACACGTCCGGCTGGGCATGCCCGGGCTGGTGCAGTTCAAGGTGAACTCCCTGGTGGACGAGGAGATCACTGACGCGCTCTACCGCGCGTCGCGGGCCGGCGTGCACGTGGACCTGCTGATCCGGGGCATGTGCACGCTGCGGCCGGGTGTGCCGGGGCTGTCGGAGAACATCCGGGTCCGTTCGATCCTCGGCCGGTTCCTGGAACACTCCCGGATCTTCCGGTTCGGCAACAACGGCGACGCCGAGTTCTGGATGGGCTCGGCCGACCTGATGCACCGCAACCTGGACCGCCGGGTGGAGGCGCTGGTGCAGGTGAGCGACCCGGTGGCCCGGGCCGAACTGGACCACGTCCTCACCGCCGCGTTCGATCCCGACGTGGACGCGTTCGAGCTGGCCCCGGACGGCACCTGGCACCGCCGTACCGGGGACGGCCACACACCGCTCACCCACCTGCAGGATCTGTTGCTGCGCCGGGTCGGCGGACGGGCGGACTGAGCGGGCCGTGGCGCGTGGCGGGCGGGCATACGGTGAGCGGGTGAGCGACGGCGAACCGGTACGGATCCGGGCCGCGGGCGGCGTGGTGTGGCGCCCGGGTCCGGCCGGCGTCGAGGTGTGCCTGGTGCACCGCCCCCGGTACGGCGACTGGTCGCTGCCGAAGGGCAAGCTGGACCGCGGCGAGCACCCGCTCGTGGCCGCCGTCCGGGAGGTGGCCGAGGAGACCGACGTACGCGCCGTGCCGCAGGTACGCCTGCCCACGGTCCGCTACCGCAGCGAGGGCCACGCCAAGGCGGTCGACTACTGGTCCATGCGGGCCGTCGGCACCGGCGGTTTCCAGCCCGGCACCGAGGTCGACGACGTGGCCTGGTTCCCGGTCGACGACGCGGTACGCCGCGTCAGCTACCCGCACGACGCCGAGGTGATCGCCGCGTTCGCGCCGCTGCCGCCGGTCACCGCGACGGTGCTGCTGGTCCGGCACGCGCACGCCGGCAAGCGCGGCACCTGGACCGGCCCGGACCACGGCCGCCCGCTGGACGAGCAGGGCTGGGCGCAGGCGCGGGCGCTGGTCCCGCTGGTCGCGCTGGTCCGCCCGGCGCACCTGTTCTCCGCCTCGGCCCGGCGTTGCGTGCAGACGCTGGACCCGGCGGCGGCCCGGCTGGACCTGCCGATCGAGGTCTGCGGCGACTTCGACGAGCCGGTGCCGGGCCAGCAGGCCGAGGAGTGCGCGCTGGCGGCCGCGGCGCGGCTGACCGCGCTGGCGCAGGCCGCCGGGACGGTGGCGGTGTGCAGCCAGGGCAAGGTGATCCCGGGCGCGCTGGAACGGCTCACCGGCCGCGTGGACGACGACTTCACCACCGCCAAGGGCGGCGGCTGGCTGCTGCCGTTCGCCGGTGACCGGCTGGTCCTCCCCGACCGGTTGTGAGACCTGCCGCGGCCGGCGCCGGTGGTGGCGGCCCTCAGGGCAGCGTGACGGTGAGCGTCACCGGGAGGTGGTCGCTGGCCTCGGTGCGCGGTGCGCGTACCTCGGTGGCGGTCAGGCCCGGCGAGACGAAGACGTGGTCGATCTGGGTGCGCGGATCGTCGGCCGGGCTGGTCCGCAACGGCCGGGCCGGCCCCAGCGCGTCCACCAGACCCGCGCGGGTGAACTCGGCGAACGCCGGGTCGTCCGGCTCGGTGTTCAGGTCGCCGCCGAGCACCAGTGGACGGCCGTTCGCGTACCGGCCGGCGAACGCGGCCACCTCGCCCGCCTGCTCGACCGGATCCCGGCCGGGCGGCGGTTGCAGGTGCGTGGCCACCACTGCCAGTTCCCGGCCGCCGAGGTCGAGCGTGACGCCGAGCGCCTGCGCACCGGTCGGCGCACCGTGCGCGGTCAGCCGCCGGGTCTGCCCGGAGCGCGCCGGGAAGCGGCTGAGCACCGCGTCGCCCCAGACCGGGTCGGCGGCGGGCGCGAAGACGTACGGCATCCCCAGCCGCCCGGCCAGCGACGCCAGCGTGTCGTGGCCGCCGTTGAGCCACCAGCCCCGGTCGACCTCGCTGAGCAGGATCACGTCCGCGCCGCGCAGTTCCCGGGCCACCGCGTCCAGGTCCAGCCGGCCGTCCAGGCCGAATCCCATCCGGATGTTGTACGCGGCGACCCGCACCGCCGCCGGGGTGGTGGCGGCCCGGGCGGTGGTGGGCGGCACGTGCAGCGTGGCGGCGAGCCCGGCCAGCGCCGTCAGGCCGCCCAGGGCCGCCACCCGGGCCGTGGTGGGCAGCGCCGGGGCGGATGACGTCACGCCGGGCCGGAGGGACGCGCCGACCGCCACCAGAGCCACCAGGACGGCCGTGGCGACCGGTGCCCACCCGTTGGGGTACCCCAGGTCGTAGGCGGCGTAGTAGGCCACCGTGGCCACCGCGAACACCAGCATCCCGAGCGCCGCCGCCCGCCCGCGCCGCGCCCCCGCCCGCCCGTCGTCGGCGGCCCGGTCGTCGTCGGCGGCCGAGTCGGTGAGCGCCAGGCAGCCGCCGAGGCCGGCGGCGGTGAGCAGGTACGCCGGGACGAGACGCCCGGCCACGAACAGCACCGAACCGGCGAGCAGCGCCAGCGGCCACACCACCCGGGCCAGGCGCATCGGTGCCCGGAACAACGCCGTCGCCAGGAACAGCAGCACCGCGAGCGCGCCCGGCAGGGCGCCGTTGCCGGGGCGGGCCAGGCCGGGGAAGTCGGGCGATCCGCCACCGGCGGCGGCGCTCCACAGCGCCGGGACGAGCGCCACCTGGCCGGCCAGCAACAGCGCCGGCCCGCACAGCAGCCAGGCCCGGCGGCCCGGGGTGGGCGCGCGCGGCCCGGCGTCGCCGTCCACCACATCCGCCGCCGGGGCGGCCGTCCGCTCCCCGTCGCTCACATCCGCCGGCGCGGCCGTCCGCTCCCCGTCCCTCACGTCCGCCGGCGCGGCCGTCCGCTCCCCGTCCCTCACGTCCGCCGGCGCGGCCGTCCGCTCGCGCCGCGCCGCAGTGGACGCGGCCAGGAACGCCGACACCAGCAGGACGCTCAGGCTCCAGCCGAGCGTCCCGCCGCGCCACACCAGATCCTCGGTGCCCAGCAGGGCGTGGCCGACGGCGTTGCCGGCCAGACCGAGCGCCAGCCCGGCAACCGGTCGCGCTGCCGACGCGGCGACAGCGGCGAGCCAGACCAGGCCGGCGAGCAGTCCGGCGCAGGCCAGCCAGAGTTGGGCCGGGCCGCCCGGTTGCGCGGTGAGCGCCAGCCGGGCCGCCGCCAGCACACCCGCGGCGACGAGTCCGACCGGGCCGGCGCCGACGCGGCGTACGAGCGTGGGCGCGGCGAGGGCCAGCAGGAACCAGCCGAGCGCGAACGCGCCGAGCAGCTCGGCGGGCGTCTCGGCGGCCCGCCCGAACAGGGTGATGACCGACGGCAGCCAGACTCGCAGCACGTCCAGCAGAACCGCGATACCGAGCGCGAGCGTGAGGGTGGAGAGGTGACGGTGCCGCACGGGCGCCTCTTCTCGTGACCGACGGGGGTTTTCGGCACGGCGATTCTGCGGCGCGCGACGGCGGGTGGTCAACGCGTACCCGTGCGAAAGGGCGCCCACCGCGAACGGTGGGCGCCCTCTGCCGGGTCGTCCGGTCAGCGCCGGGTGGCGGCCTTCTTGGCCGGCGCCTTCTTCGCGGGGGCCTTCTTCGCCGCCGTCGTCTTCTTGGCCGTGGCGGACTTCGCCGCGGTCGTCTTCTTGGCGGCGGTGGTCTTCTTCGCCGCGGTGGTCTTCTTCGCCGCGGTGGACTTCGCCGCCGTGGTCTTCTTCGCCGCCGTGGTCTTGGTCGCGGCGGCCTTCTTCGCCGGCGCGGCCTTCTTGGTCGCGGTGGTCTTGGTGGCCTTCGCCGCCGTGGTCTTCTTCGCGGCGCCGGTGGTCTTCGCCGCCGTCGCCTTGGCGGCCCCGGTGGTCTTCTTCGCGGCGGCGGTGTCCTTCGGCACCTTGCCGCTGGCCACCATCTCCTTGAAGCCCGCGCCGGCCCGGAACGTCGGGACGGAGGTCTTCTTGACCTTCACCGCCTCGCCGGTTCGCGGATTGCGCGCTGTTCGGGCTCCCCGGACGCGCTTCTCGAACGCTCCGAAACCGGTGATCGCCACCTTCTCGCCCTTGGTGACCGCCGCCTGGACCTCAGCGAGAACCGCGTCGAGCGCGGCCGTCGCCGTCTTCCGGTCCCCCAGGCGAACGGCGAGCGCCTCGATGAGCTCGGCCTTGTTCACGACTTCCTCCCGATTGTGCAACTGACTCGACGCGAGCCATTCTGCGCGCACGGTATGCCCTGTGCTGCCTGGACACAAACATTCGGTGGAAAAAAGCCCTTGTGTCGCAACGGATTCGCCCCCACCGGATACACCGGTGGGGGCGAGAAGCCGTCTGCGGTCAGGCTACCGACGGCAGGAACGACGGCCGGGACGCCTCGAAGGCACTGATCTCGGCCTGGTGCCGGAGGGTGAGTCCAATGTCATCCAAGCCCTCCATCAACCGCCAGCGGCTGTGGTCGTCCAGCGGGAAGGCCCAGGTGGCGTCCCCGGCGCGGACCTGGCGGGCGGCGAGGTCGACAGTGATCGGAGTGCTCGGCTCCGATTCCACGAGGCCCCACAGTTCCTCGACGGCTTTCAATTCCAGCTCTACCGGAAGGAGTCCTTCCTTGAGCGCGTTGCCCCGGAAGATGTCGCCGAAGCGAGGCGAGATGACGGCCCGGAAGCCCCAGTCCCGCAGCGCCCAGACGGCATGCTCCCGGGAGGATCCGGTGCCGAACTCGGGACCGGCGATCAGAATCGACGCGCCCGAATGAGCCGGATCGTTGAGCACGAATGCCGGGTCCTCCCGCCACGCGCTGAACAGCCCGTCGGCGAAACCGGTCCGGGTCACCCGCTTGAGGTACACCGCCGGGATGATCTGGTCGGTGTCCACGTTGGATCGGCGCAGCGGCACGGCCGTGCCGGTGTGGGTGGTGAACTTGTCCATCTCTCGGCTGCCCTTCTACAGGTCGGCGGGAGCGGCCAGGCGGCCGACCACCGCGGTGGCGGCGGCGACCGGCGGGGACACCAGGTGCGTACGCCCGCCCCGGCCCTGCCGTCCCTCGAAGTTGCGGTTGGAGGTCGAGGCGGAGCGCTGGCCCGGCTTCAGGGTGTCCGGGTTCATGCCCAGGCACATCGAGCATCCGGCGAAGCGCCACTCGGCGCCGGCGTCGGTGAAGACCTTGTCCAGCCCCTCGATCTCGGCCGCCTCCCGGACCGCGGCGGAGCCGGGGACCACGAGCATGCGTACGCCCTCGGCGACCCGCCGCCCGCGCAGCACCTCGGCGGCGGCCCGCAGGTCCTCCAGGCGGCCGTTGGTGCAGGAGCCGACGAACACCACGTCCACCGCGAGGTCGCGCAGCGGCGTGCCCGGGGTGAGGTCCATGTACTCCAGGGCCCGCCGGGCGGCTACCTGCTCCGGCTCCGTGACGAAGTCCTCCGGGCTCGGCACGGCGGCGCCCAGCGGCACGCCCTGCCCGGGGTTGGTGCCCCAGGTGACGAACGGCGTGATCCGGCTCGCGTCCAGCGTGACCTCGGTGTCGAAGGTCGCGCCCTCGTCGGTGGGCAGCGTCCGCCAGTACTCCAGCGCCGCGTCCCAGTCGTCGCCCTGGGGAGCGTTGGGCCGCCCCTTCAGGTACGCGAACGTGGTCTCGTCCGGCGCGATCATGCCGGCCTTGGCACCCCACTCGATGGACATGTTCGCGATCGTCATCCGCCCCTCCATCGAGAGGTCGCGGATCGCCTCGCCCCGGTACTCGACGATGTGTCCGCGCCCGCCGCCGGTGCCGACCTGCGCGATCAGCGCGAGCACCAGGTCCTTGGCGGTGACGCCGGGCGCCAGCTCGCCGACGACGTTCACGGCCATGGTCTTCGGGCGGGCCTGGGGCAGCGTCTGCGTGGCCAGGACGTGTTCGACCTCACTGGTGCCGATGCCGAACGCCAGCGCCCCGAACGCGCCGTGGGTGGCGGTGTGCGAGTCGCCGCAGACGATCGTCATGCCGGGCTGGGTGAGGCCCAGCTGCGGGCCGATGACGTGCACGATGCCCTGGTTCTCGTCGCCCAGCGGGTGCAGGCGGATGCCGAACTCGGCGCAGTTGCGGCGCAGCGTCTCGATCTGGGTGCGGGAGGTGGGGTCCGCGATCGTGAGCAGGTCGCCGCGCCGGGAGCGGAACGCCGGGTCGTCGTACCCGGTCGGGGTGTTGTGGTCCTCGGTCGCGATCGTCAGGTCGGTACGGCGGACCCCGCGCCCGGCCAGACGCAGCCCGTCGAACGCCTGCGGGCTGGTCACCTCGTGCAGCAGGTGCAGGTCGATGAAGAGCAGGTCCGGCTCGCCGTCGGCGGAGCGGACCACGTGTGCGTCCCAGACCTTCTCGGCCAGGGTCCTCGGTTGAGTGACTCCCACCATCTGGACATCCTAAATTCTGGGAGGTAAATTTCGGCTTGTGGGACACAGTATGAGCGGTGTCGGCGTTCTCGACAAGGCGGTGGTCATCCTGGCCGCCTGCGTCGACGGCGCCAGCCTGGCCGAACTCGTTGAACGCACCAAGCTGCCCCGGGCCACCGCGCACCGGCTGGCACAGGCGCTGGAGATCCACCGGATGCTCGTCCGGGACACCCAGGGGCGCTGGCGCCCGGGTCCACGCCTGGGCGAGTTGGCGAACGCGGCCCCGGACGTGCTGCTGACCGCCGCCGAGCCGCTGCTCGCCGCGCTACGGGACGCCACCGGCGAAAGCGCCCAGCTCTACCTGCGCCGCGCCGACGAGCGGATCTGCGTGGCCGCCGCCGAGCGCGCCAGCGGCCTGCGGGACACCGTCCCGGTCGGCTCGGTGCTGCCGATGACAGCCGGTTCGGCGGCGCAGATCCTGCTGGCCTGGGAGCCCCCGGAGGCGGTCATGCCGCTGCTCCCCCGCTCCAAGTTCACCGGCCGCACGCTGGCCGAGGTGCGGCGGCGTGGCTGGGCCCAGAGCGTCGCCGAGCGGGAGGCGGGTGTGGCGAGCGTCTCAGCGCCGATCCGCGACCGCACCGGCCGGGTGATCGCCGCGATCAGCATCTCCGGCCCGATCGAGCGCCTCGGCCGCCGCCCCGGCGAACGCCACGCCATGGCCGTCGTCCGGGCCGGCCAGCGCCTCTCCGGCCTCTAACCCCGGCTGCCCGGCTGCCCGGCTGCCCGGCTGCGAGATCTTGGTACGAAACGGCCCCTGGAGGGACTGTTCAGTCCCTCCAGGGGCCGTTTCGTACCAAGATCTTCGCTTGCCCGGAACGGCGACACGCCCACCCCTCCCCCCGCCCCTGATCAAGGAGTTTGCGGCGTATCGGGGCGGCAAGGGTGACCCAAACTCCTTGATCACCGGGGGGAGGGCCGGGGCGGGGCGGGGTGGGCACGGGGCGGGGCCGGGGCGGGCGGGGGTGGGAATGCGGAACGGCCCGCCTCGCTCGACGCGAGACGGGCCGTTCGATGACGTAGCCCCGACCGGATTCGAACCGGCGCTACCGCCTTGAGAGGGCGGCGTCCTGGGCCGCTAGACGACGGGGCCAGGCACTTTTCGTGCTTCACCGCCCTGCCGGGCGGCGTGGCAGTAGTCTAGCGGCATCCGTCCGGCGTCACGCGGAGGGGGTCACCCCCTTGCGCACGGGGGCCGGACAGCAGAAAGCCCGCCCCGGACAACGGGACGGGCAGTCGGTGCTGTAGCCCCGACCGGATTCGAACCGGCGCTACCGCCTTGAGAGGGCGGCGTCCTGGGCCGCTAGACGACGGGGCCAGAACCTTCATTGCACTCCGCCAGCGGTGAGCTGCCGGAATCCAGCGTCCGAGGGTTCTTGCGAACCCTCGGTTGCGCTGGGGTACCAGGACTCGAACCTAGACTAACTGAACCAGAATCAGTCGGGCTGCCAATTACCCCATACCCCATTGGCCCCTTGCGGCGCCGGGAATGAACTTTACCCTCCCGGTGCCGACAGGCCAAATCCAACCCCTCGAACCCCATCTGACCAGCGGAAACGAGGCATCGGACCGAATCAGGCGACCGGGACGACAGGGTTGCTGAGCTCCCCGATCCCCTGGATCCGCACGGTGACCGTATCCCCCTCGGTGAGCGGGCTAACCCCCGCCGGCGTGCCGGTCAGGACCACGTCGCCGGGCAGCAGCGTCATCACGTGCGAGATGTACGACACCAGCCCCGGTACGTCGAACACCATGTCCTTGGTCCGGCCGATCTGGCGTACCTCCATCTCCTCCGGGTTGCGGCCCACCTCACAGCGGATCTCCAGATCGCTGACGTCGAGCCCGGTGGTGATCCACGGCCCGATCGGGCAGAACGAGTCGAAGCCCTTGGCGCGGGTCCACTGCCCGTCGGAACGCTGGAGGTCCCGCGCGGTGACGTCGTTGGCGCAGGTGTAGCCGAAGATGGCCCGTTCGGCGGCGGCCCGGTCGGCCCGGCGGGCGCCCGGGGCGCCGATCACCACGGCGAGTTCCGCCTCGTGCTCGACCTGCTTGGAGAAGATCGGCAGACGGATGGCGTCGCGTGGGCCGATCACCGAGGTGGACGGCTTGAGGAAGAGCAGCGGCTCCTTCGGCACCTCGCTGCCGTGTTCGGCGGCGTGTTCGGCGTAGTTGCGGCCGACACACACCACCTTGCTGGGCAGGATCGGCGACAGCAGCCGGACGTCGGAGAGCGCCCAGCGGGCGCCGGAGAACTGGATCTGTCCGAACGGGTGGCCCTCGATCTCGGCGATGGTCAGGCCCTGCGGCCCGGCCTCCGGCTCGCCCTCGACGACCCCGAACGACATTCCCTTGGCATGAGCGAAACGAGCGATACGCACCCGGCCAATCTATCCCCGCCCGGCCGCAGCCCGGCGGACACCGGCAGGCGGCGTGCCCGGCCGCCGCGCGGCCCACCCGCACCGGCAGCCGCCGGCCTCCACACGGCGACGTCGCGGCAGGGTACGCGCGATCGCGCCGGACGGGGCGGGAATGGCGGCTTCGTACCCGCCCGGCGGTCCCCGGCCCATAGCTTCGGGTCCGGAGGTTCGTTGGTATGCCTGCATCGAGACGACACCACAGGGCCCTGGCAGTGTTCGTGAACTGCCTCGGCGTCATCGCCGCCGTACCGGCGCTGTCCCCGGCGACGCCCCGCGCGGCCGCCGCCCCCGCCCATCCGGCCCCGCCCGCGGCGGTCATCCCCGGTGCCGCGGCCACCCCGATCCCGACCGGCGTGCCGGCGGTGCCCCCGGCGGTGCCGACCACCGGCCCGGCGCAGGTCCGGCCGACGATGCCCCCGGTAAGCGTGGCGGTGGGCGCGTCGGGTACCCCGGCGCCGGGGTACCGGATCGAGGTCCGCAACGCCGGCACGGCACCCGTCGACACGATGGTCCGGCAGGAGTTGCCGAACGGGTCGCGGGCCACCGCTGTGACAGGCGGTGGCCGGGCCAGCCGGCCCGCCGGGGCGAGCGCCGGTGAGGTGACCTGGCGGCTGCGGCTGCCGGCCAAGAGCACCACCACCTTGCACACCGCGCTGTCGGTTCCCGGCCAGGGCCGGTCGGTGACCGCGCCCACCTGCGTCTACGGCACGGACGGCACCCGCCCGTTCGACTGCGCCACGGCGACCTGGGTGGGGGCCGCGACGGCTCCGGCGGCCCAGATCACCGCCGCCCCGGCCTGGCGGCGGCCGCCCGTGCTGCTCGCCGCGTTCACCGCGCTGCTGGTGGTCACCGCCGGCGTGCTGTGGTGGGCCGTGCGGCGCCGCCGGCGCGCGGCGGCGGGAAGCGCCGCGCCCGGCGTCATGGTCCGCGGCGGGACGACACCTGCCGGGGGTACGCCCGGAGGCGGCGCGACACCCACCGGCGCCCCCGGAGGCGGTGCCCGCCACACCGGCGTCGTGCCCGGCCTCGGCATACCCGGCGAAAGCGGGCCGGGCCAGGCCGGATCGGCCCAAGGCGGACCGGGTCAAGGCATGCCGGGTCAGGGCGGACCGACCCAAGGCGGACCGACCCAAGGCATGCCGGGTCAGGGCATGCCGGGTCAGGGCATGCCGGGTCAGGGCATGCCGGGTCAGGGCGGACCGGGTCAGGGCATGCCGGCCCGAGGCGGTCCGGGTCGAGGGCCGGTCGAGCGGGGCACCGTCTATCCGCGGACGTCCGTACCGTCGCCCGCGAGCCGCCGTCGGAGGCCGCCGGTCTGGCTCGTGGTCGGCGTGGCCGCGGCCGTGCTCGCGGGTGTGGTCGGCGCGGCGGCCTGGTCGGCCACGCAGCGGGTGGCCGCGATGGACACCACCAAGCAGCCGACGAGCGGCGCGTGGGTGGGCACCAGCGTCACCGGCGCGCTGGGCCAGCCACTGCGCGAGAACGCGTTCGAGTTCACCGTCTACCGGCTGAGCTGCGGCGCCGACGTGCTGCCTCCGGCGCCCGGTGGCGGCCGGCCGTGCCTGGCCACGATCGGGGTGCGCAACCTCACGTCCGAGGACCAGACGTGGCACGGGCAGTTGCAGCGCGCGTACCTGCCGAGCGGGAACTGGGTGGCCGCCGACGAGGACGCGACCCGGGTGGCGAACCTGGGCCGGGACGTCTTCACCCAGCCGGTGGCAGCCGGGCGGCGGGTGCTGCTGCCGCTGGTGTTCACCATGCGTGGGGACGAGCCGCCGAAGCGGCTGGAGCTGCGCAGCGGCGTCTTCTCCGCGGGCGTGCGGGTGGACGTGACGTGATCCGGGCACGGGCGGCGGTCGTACCCTGGGGTGTGTGACCGCCGCCCTCGCCCCCGCACTCGACCGGGCCGACTGGCAGGCCCGCCGGCAGGCCCACGAGGCGCGGGTGGACGCCTGGCTGACGCCGCACCTGGCCCGCCGTCGCACCGGGGTGAAGCACCCGGTGGAGGACTTCCTGTTCACCTACTACTCGCACCGCCCGGCGCAGTTGCGCCGCTGGCACCCGGGTGCGGGCGTGGTGCTGCGCGACGCCGAACCGGCCGCCTTCGGCCCGGACTACACAGCGGGCGCCGCCGGGCTCACCCTGGACACCGACCGGGTACGCGCGCGCCGCGCCGAGTCGATCGCCTGGATCCGTACGCTGCTCGCGGCGACCGCCGCACGCCCGGCGCACTTCGGCTGTTTCGGCATGCACGAGTGGGCGATGGTCTACCGGCAGACTCAGGAGCAGGTGCGGCACAACGCCTGGCCGCTCCGGCTGAGCCCGGCGGCGACGGCGGCTGTGGTCTCCGAGCGCGGCGTGCGGTGCAGCCACTTCGACGCGTTCCGCTTCTTCACCGCGCCGGCCCGGCCGCTGAACGTGCTCCAGCCGACCCGGGAGGGTCAGCACGCGCTGGAGCAGCCGGGCTGTCTGCACGCCAACATGGATCTCTACAAGTGGGCCTACAAGCTGTCGCCGCTGGTCCCGTCGGAGCTGGTGGCTGACTGTTTCGCGCTGGCCCGGGAGATCCGGGCGCTGGACATGCGGGCCAGCCCGTACGACTTGGCCGATCTGGGCTACCCGCCGGTGCGGGTGGAGACGCCGGAGGGCCGGGCCGAGTACGCCGCCGCCCAGCGCGAATTCGCCGAGCGGGCCGCCGGGTTGCGGGCCCGGCTGCTGGCCGCGCTGGACCGCGCGACGCCGGCCGACCACCGCTGAGCGCGGGGCCGGCCGGCGCGGCCGGTCAGTTCGCGGCGCAGGTCACCGTCGGCGCCGGGTTCGGGGCGGCACCGTCGGCCAGGAACCCGAACGTGGTCTGGGCGGCCGGGGCCAGGGCGCCGTTCCAGCTCGCGTTCCGGGCGGTCACAGTGGTTCCGGTCTGCGTCACGTCGGCGCTCCACGCCTGGCTGATCCGCTGGCCGCCGGCGAGCGGGAAGCGCACGGTCCAGCCGGCGATCGGCGCGGTGCCGTCGTTGCGCACGGTCACCTCCCCCTGGAATCCGCCCGGCCACTGGCCGGCGAGGCGCCAGGTGGCGGTGCAGCCGCCGGGCGTCGACGTCGGGCCCACGGTGGGCGACGGGCTGAGGCTGAGGCTGACGGTCGGCAACGGCGTGGGGCTCGTTGTCGGGCCGGGCGTGGTGCGGCCGAGCGCGGCGACCAGCGCGGGGTACCACCTGTCGGACATCTTCTGGTCCCCGGCCGCGTTGGGGTGCACTCCGTCGTAGGTGTCGGTGGCGGTGCTGAACCCGGTCCACTGGTCGACGACCACGATCGGTGAGGCGGCTGTGGTCTTCCCGGCCGCCCAGCCGTCGATCAGCGCGTTGAGGGCCGCGGTCCGCTGGCCGCACTCGGGGCAGCTCGCCGGGTTCATCGGGATGATCTTCGCGACCAGCACTGTCGTGGCCGGGTTGGCGGCGCGCATCTGGTCCACCAGTTTCGAGTACGCGGCCAGGATCGTGGCGGGCGCGATGTTGCTCCACACGTCGTTGGTGCCGAAGTGCATGAGCACGACGTCCGGGCGGGTGGCGGCCAGCCAGCCGGGCAGCAGGTTCTGGTTCGCCACGTTCGTCGCGAGGTAGCCGCCGTGGCCCTCGTTGTCGCCGTCGTAGGGCACGCCGCAGCCCTGCGGCCCGAGTGTGCCGACGAAGTCGACGTCGGTGTGGCCGGTGGACTGGAGGCGGTTCCAGAGCAGCGCCCGCCAGCAGCCGGGCGACCCGGTGATGGAGTCGCCGAGCGGCATGACGCGGATCGGGGTGGCCGCCGCGGCGGCCGGGGGCGGGGTGGCGGTGAGAGCGAGGCCGAGGGCGAGGACCGGCAGCAGCGCGGCGAGTGCGGTCAGCGCGGCGCGCAGGGGGTTTCGGGACATGCGGAAGGGACTCCTGTCACTGTGACGTGGTGGTCGGTGACGGCCCTGAAGCTCCCATACGCATTGAAGCGCTTCGACGCCTTCGGCTCAACCCTCCGGGTTGCCCCGGTGCTCGTTCCACTCCGGGGCGAGAATCGACATGACCGTCGCGTCCACCCAGTCGTCGCCGTCGCGCAGCACCTGCCGCAGCGCCCCCTCGGCGACGAAACCCACCTTCTCGTAGGCACGCCGGGCGCGCGGGTTGAACGCGAACACCTCCAGGCCGATGCGGTGCAGGCCGAGCTGTTCGAAGCCGTACCCGACGACGAGCCGGACCGCCTCGGTGCCGAGGCCGCGGTCGCGGCCGCCGGGCCCGATCAGCGTGCGGAAGTTGCAGCTGGCGTTGGCCCGGTCCCACTCGTTGAGCACCACCTCTCCGACGCAGGTGCCGCTGACCCGGTCCACCACCGCGAGGTCGAGCCGGTCGCCCTGGCTGTTGCGGGTGCCGTACCAGGCGCGCAGCCGGGACGGCTCGAACGTCTCGCCGGCCGGGCTGCCGGTCAGCCGGGCCACCTCCGGGTCGGCCAGGATCTCGGCGAGCGCCGGCAGGTCGTCGTCGTGGAACGGGCGCAGCACCACGCGCTCGCCGGTGAGCGTGGGCTTGACGGAGAAGTCGATCACGGAGCGGAATTCTCCGGGCGGCGTGCGCGACGGCTCAACCGGATTTCGGTCAGTCGCCGTCCACCCGGCGGTCGCGTTTGCGCTGGGACTGACGTTTCTTCTCGGCCAGGCGGCGTTCCTTGGCGCCGCGCGACGGGCGGGTCGGCCGGCGCGCCTTCGGCGGCGGGGCGACCGCGTCGCGCAGCAGCGCGGCCATCCGCTCGCGGGCCGCCTCCCGGTTGGCCAGTTGCGCGCGGTGTTCGCTGGCTGTCACCGTCAGCACACCGCCGACCAGGCGGCCGGCCAGCCGGGCCAGCGCCCGTTCCCGCAGCGCCTCCGGCACGCTCGGCGAGCCGCCCAGGTCGAAGCTCAGCTCCACCCGCGAGTCGGTGGTGTTGACTCCCTGCCCGCCGGGCCCGGATGACCGGGAGAACCGTTCCCGCAGTTCGGCTGCGGGCAGCACGAGCCGGTCGGTCACCCGCAGTCCGTCGTCCACGCCCCGAGGCTAGCGCCCGGCGCGGTGACTCGGGGTGGGGGTGGCGCTCGGCGTGGGACCGGCCCGCTCCTCGCCGCCGCCGGCCGCCGCGTACGCGGCCGCGCCGAAGAGCAGCAGGGCGATCACGGCGAGCTTGACTGCCACGCCCCGGATCGCCAGCCAGGCGTTGCGCCGGGCGGTGGGGACGGTGGTCCGGGCCGTCCGGTAGTCCGTCCAGCCACGCTTCGCACGCGCGTAGGACGCGCCGACTCCGGCGCCGATGATCAGGCCCACCAGGAGGAGGGCCGCGATGACAGCTTGCTCCACCTCCGCCAGTATCCATACTCAGCGTAATATTTCTATGCTCGGATGATTTCGCGCCGGATATCCGACACTTCGCACCGATCTTGCACTGCTTGTGCAGGTCAGCGCCCTGCGCGGGGCGGCGGGCCGCCCGCGCGGGCGGCTCAGCCACCCCGGCCGATGATGGTGTCGGCGGTCTGCTGGACCTGGTCGATCGGGATGGCGAAACCGATGCCGATCGAGCCGCTGCCGTCGATGGTCGCGATCGCCGTGTTCACGCCGACCACCTCACCGCGCGCGTTCACCAGCGGCCCACCGGAGTTGCCCGGGTTGATCGAGGCGTCGGTCTGCACCGCCGTGTGCCGGCCGTTGCCGATCCGCACCTGCCGGTCCAGGGCACTGACGATGCCCGCGGTGACGGTCCCGGCCAGCCCGAGCGGCGACCCGACCGCCAGCACCGGCTCCCCGACCCTCGTCGAGTTCGCCTTCGCGAGCGGCAACGGCGGCAGCCCGGCCGACGCGGGCACCTTCAGCACCGCGAGGTCGCTGCCCGGCTCCCGGCCCACCACCTCGGCCGGGAAGCGCCGCCCGTCCGAGGTCTCCACAGTCACCGCGCCGGCGCCGCCCCGGGCCAGGATGTGGTCGTTGGTGACGATGTGCTGCTCGTTGTCGATGGCGAACCCGGAGCCGGACGCGGACGCGCCGGAGCGGCCCCCCACCATCACCGAGACCACCCCGGGCACCGTCTTGCCGGCGGCGGTGACCAGTTCGGCCGGCACCGGCGCGGCGGACGCCGCCGCCGGTCCCGGCGCGCCCCGGTCGGCCGCCCAGGTGCCGGCCGCCGCGCCGGAGACGGTGGAGAGCGCCACCACCGCCGCCACGCTCAGCAACCGGTGCCGGAGGCTCCGCCGCCCGGCCTCCGGCCCGCCCCCGGGTACGTCCCGGTAGCCGCGCCCGTCCGGGTCCAGCTCCGGCGAGACGAACCACGGGCCGCGTGGCTCGCCGAGTCCGGTCTGCACTGCCATGCCTGGCTCCTCACGTGTCGTGCGGTAGTGGTGTGCGGGTCAGGGCAGCCGGGAGAACCACCGCAGCGAGCCGGCCGCGGCGCCCATCGCCAGGACCAGTCCGAGGCCGATGAAGCGGGCCGAGACGTCCTGCCGCTCGGTGCGGTAGCCCACCGAGGTGCCGATGTCCTCGTAGACGTCCTTCAGCTCGGCGCTGGTGGACGCCTCGTGGAAGCCGCCGCCTGTCGCCTCGGCGACCGCCCGCAGCGTCTGGCCGTCCACCGGCACCTGGATCGCCCGGCCTCCCCTGTCGACCGAGCCGCCGGGCGTGCCGAAGGAGATGGTGTGCACCGGCACCTTCGCGGCGACCGCCTGGTCGGCGGCCTCCATCGGGTCCATGCCGGAGGTGTTCGCGCCGTCGGAGAGGATGATGATCCGGGCCGGCGGCGGGTCCTTGGCGGCGGTGGCGTCCAGGCTCTTGACCGCGCCGAGCGAGGTGCTGATCGCCTCGCCGATGGCGGTGCCCTGCACGCCGGTGATGCCCTCGGCCAGCCGCCCGATGCCGTCGTGCAGCGCCTCCCGGTCGGTGCTCGGCGGCACCAGCACCGCCGCGCTGCCGGCGAACGCGACGAGGCCGACGTTGAACTCGTCGGGCAGCCCGTCGACGAACCGCCGGCCCGCCTCCTTGGCCGCCGTCAACCGGTCCGGGTCCACGTCACCGGCGAGCATCGAGGTGGAGACGTCCACCGCGACCATCACCGTGGCCCGCTCCCGGGGCACCCGCACCTCCGCCTCGGGCCGGGCGAACCCGACCACGAGCAGCGCCAGCATGGCGAGGAACAGGCCCGCCGGGACGTGCCGCCGCCAGGCCGGGCGGCGCGGTGCGACCCGGTCGAGCAGGCGCAGGTTGGTGAAGCGCACCGCGTACCGGCTCTGCCGCCGTTGCAGCACCAGGTAGCCGGCGACCAGGGCGACGACGGCGAGCAACAGCCAGAGGCGGGCGGGTGACTGCCAGGTCATGCGACACCTCCGCGGGCCGCGGCCGGCACGGTGGCCAGCCGGCGCTGCTCGTGCACGTACCGGACGACGTCCGCGCACCAGTCCCGGTCGGTGCGCAGCGCCAGGTGGGTGGCGCCGGCCCGGCGCAGCGTGCGGCGTACCTGGTCGCGCTGCTCGGCGGCGGCGTGCGCGTACCGCTCGCGCAGGGCCGGGTCGCCGGTCCACACCTCGCGGTGCCGGCCGCTCTCCGGGTCGACCAGCGTGACCAGGCCGACGTCCGGCAGCTCCAGCTCACGCGGGTCGGTCACCTCGACCGCGAGCACCTGGTGCCGGACCGCGAGGCGGCGCAGCGCCGCGGCCCAGGGCGGCGGCGCGGCGTCCGGGTCGTCGGGCAGCTCGTCGAGGAAGTCGGAGACGATCACCACGAGACCGCGCCGGGTGGCCACGCGCTGGAGGCCGTCCAGCCCGTCGACCAGGCCCGGCGCCGCGTCCGTCCGGCCCGCGCCGGCCGCGCCGACGCCGTCGGAGTCCGGCAACTCGCCGGTACGCGGGGCGCCGAGCAGCGCGCGGAGCAGCCCGAGCAGATGGGTACGCCCGCTGCGGGCCGGGAACCGGCGCAGCCCGTCCGGGGTGAGCACCTGGGCGCCGAGCCGGTTGCCGACTCCGGCGGTGAGGAAGCCGATCGCCGCCACGGCGGCCACCGCGAGTTCCCGTTTGTCCAGCGTGGACGTCCCGTACTCCATGCTGGGGCTGGCGTCGACGAGCAGCCAGGTGGTCAGTTCCCGGTCCGCGTCGACCTCCCGTACGTGCGGAACCGTGGTCCGGGCGGTGACCGCCCAGTCCATCCGGCGTACCTCGTCCTCACCGGGCCGGTACTCGCGGCTGCCGGCCGCCTCACTGCCGGGACCGGGCAGCAGGCCGCGATAACGGCCGTGCAGCAGGCCGTCGAGCCGCCGGGTCACAGTCAGCTCCAGCCGGCGCAGCCGCTGGTCCGGGGCGAGATCGGCGAGCCCGGGCTCGGCCGCGCCGGTCATGCCGCCGCCAGGTCGGACACCGTCTCCGTGGGCCCGTTCACCAGCCGGGGCGGCGGCACCGCCTCGATCACCCGGCGCACCACGTCCTCGCCGGAGATCCCGTCGGCGATGGCGTCGAAGGAGAGCACGAGCCGGTGCGCCAGCACGTCCACAGCCAGTTCCCTGATGTCCTCGGGGAGCACGTAGTCCCGGCCGTGGATGAGCGCCTGGGCGCGGGCGGCGGCGACCAGGCCGAGCGTGGCCCGGGGGCTGGCCCCGTACGCCAGCAGGGGCACGACGTCGGCCAGGTCGAAGCGCTGCGGGTCGCGGGTGGCGAGGATGAGGCGGACCACGTACTCGGCGAGCGCGTGGTGGACGAAGACGTCGGTGGCGCGGCGCTGGAGGTCGCGCAGCCGGACCGGATCGAGCACGGTACGCGCGGTGGGTCGCGCGGTGCTCATCCGGTAGAGGATGGCCAGCTCGTCGGCGTCGCTCGGGTAGTCGACCACGACCTTCATCAGGAAGCGGTCGCGCTGTGCCTCGGGGAGCTGGTAGACGCCCTCGGACTCGATCGGGTTCTGGGTGGCCAGGACCAGGAACGGGTCCGGCACCGGCCAGCTCCGGCCGGCGATGGAGACCTGCCGTTCGGCCATCGCCTCGAGCAGCGCCGACTGCACCTTGGCCGGGGCCCTGTTGATCTCGTCGGCGAGCACCAGGTTCGCCATGATCGGCCCCAGCTCCACGTCGAACTGTTCGGTGGAGGCGCGGTAGATGCGCGTGCCGACGATGTCGGAGGGAACCAGGTCGGGGGTGAACTGGATGCGGGAGAACGTGCCACCGACCACTGTGGCGAGCGTCTGCGCCGCCAGCGTCTTCGCCACCCCCGGTACGCCCTCCAGCAGGCAGTGCCCGTCGGCGATCAGGGCGGTGAGCAGGCGGTCGACGAGCCGATCCTGCCCGACGATCACGCGTTTGACCTCGGCGAGGGTCTGTTCCAGCTCGACGCCGCTCGCGTCGGCATCGACCGGGCTGGGCACGCTGGCGCGGGTGTCCGAGATGTCCGTCACGGTGCTTGCTTCCCGTGCCGGACCGGCGACAAACGTCGGATTATCGGCCCCTGGGCGGTGGTCGCCGGGCCGGACCGGCAGCATCTCCCCAGCCGGGGCGCAACGGCACGAACCGGCGCGGCACCGGCCGGACCGGCACGGAACACACCGGCCCCCGCCGGAGCGGGGGCCGGTGCGGGGTGGGGCCTGTCAGTTGGCGATGACCAGGTGGAACGGCCGGTCCGCGGCACCGCCGGTGGAGTTGCGCGTCTGCACGAAGACCGCGTTCGGGGTCAGCGTGCGGGGCGCGACCGACACCTCACCGGCCGGCGGCACGTTCGCCGTGTCGTTGGTGCCGATGGTCGCCACGTACGCCTTGGCGGACACGTTGTAGTCCAGCAGCACCTGGTACTGCCCGGGGGACACCCCGGTGCCCGGGGCGAACCGGAACGCGGACACCACGTTGCCGGAGTGCTGCAGCAGCGTCCCGTTGGCCGCCACGACGGCCCAGGCGACCTGCCCGGCGGCGGGCGGGGCCAGGGTGGCCCGCATGGCGGTGCGGGCGGCCTGCCGCTCGACGGCGGTCACCGGCGGCTGCGCCGTGGCGTGCCGGACGCCGGGCTGCGGCTGCGGCTTCGCCTCCGGCTGGGCGGCCGCGGCGATCCCGCCACCGGCCAGGCTGAGCGACAGCGCGGCGAGCGCCACCACCGTCGCCTTTCGCTTGAAGAATGTGGCCATGAGTTCTCCCTTGGTAGGCCGTGGTGATACGGCGACTGCGCGCGTCGAATTGCGGATCATCGGGATTCCGCCGGGAGCGCACCGCTCGTGAGCTGGCCTTACTACAGAGAGTCGCGACATCTCAATCAGGTGGAACCTAGCACCGGAAAATGCGGGGGGTCAATAGCGTCATTGCGTGTCCGAGCCACGGGAAAGATGCTCAAAATTGCGAGGAACAATTCGCGAAATTGTTTCGGAGGGCGTCGCGCCGGCGTCGCCCCGGGTAGTCTGACCGCCATGATCACCATGTCGGGGCCGCCCCGGGGCGGACGCCCGGCCACTGCCGCGTGCTGGCTCGCTGTCGCGCCGGTCGCCGCGTGGGCGCTGATCCGCCTGACCGGGCTGGAACGCGGTCCGCTGGTCCAGGCGATCGCCTTCACGCCGTACGTGGCCGCCACGGCCCCGGTGGTGGCGCTGGCGGCGCTCGCCCTGCGGCGACGTGGCCCGGCGGCGGTAGCGGTGCTGGCCGCGCTGGCGCTGATCGGCGCGGTGGCGCCCCGCGCGATACCCGGCGACCGGCCCGCCGCAGACGGGCCGACGGTACGCCTGCTCACCGCCAACCTGCGCCTCGGCTCGGCCGATCCGGCCGCGCTGGTGGACCTGGTCCGCACGCGGCGGGTGGACGTGCTCACGGTGCAGGAACTCACCCCGCCGCTGGCCGCCGAGCTGGACCGGCTCGGCCTGGCCACGCTGCTGCCGCACCGGTCGTCGAACCCGGAGGTCGGCTCGACCGGCTCGGGCGTCTACGCCCGCCACCCGCTGCGCGACGGCGGTCACCGCCGCAACCAGGGCTTCTTCTTCACCCAGGCGTACGCGACAGTGGCGGTGCCCGGTGCGCCGCCGCTTCGCGTGGAGTCCGCGCACCCGGCCGCGCCGTACGCCCTCGACGTGGTCCCGGACTGGTGGACCGACCAGCGCGCCCAGCCACCGGCCACCCCCGACGGCGGGCTGAGCGTGCTGGCCGGGGACTTCAACGCCACGCTCGACCACGCGGCGCTGCGGGACCTGATCACCACCGGCTACACCGACGCGGCGGACGCGGCCGGAGCCGGGTTCGGCGGCACCTGGGGCCCGTACGACGGCGACCCGATCCCGCCGATCACCATCGACCACGTACTGGTGGACCGGCGCGTCGCGGTGGTCGCCGCCGGCACCTTTCCGGTGCCGGGCAGTGACCACCGCGCGCTGCTGGCCGAGCTGCGCCTGCCGGCCGGCTGAGTCAGGCGGCCGTACCGCCCGCCACCCGGGACCGGTCCAGGCCGTAGGTGAGCGCGTCGACGAGCGCGTGCCAGCTCGCCTCCACCACGTTCGGGTGCACGCCGACTGTGGTCCAGTCCCGGCCGACGCCGGCGGTCTCCACGAGCACCCGGGTGACCGCGCCGGTGCCGTGGGTGCCCTCCAGGATGCGCACCTTGTAGTCGGCCAGCTCGAACTCGCGCAGCTCCGGGTAGTGCCGGGCCAGGCCGACGCGCAGCGCCTCGTCCAGCGCGTTCACCGGGCCGTTGCCCTCGGCGGTGGCGATCACCCGCTCGCCGCGTACCCGGATCTTCACCGTCGCCTCGGAGACCACCGCGCCGTCCTCGCGGTGCTCGACGATCACCCGGTACGACTCCAGCGCGAACGGCCGGGCCGGCGCGGCATCGGGCAGCTCGGAGCGGACCAGCAGCTCGAACGAGGCGTCGGCGGCCTCGAACGACCAGCCGTCGGCCTCCAGCTCCTTGACCCGCCGGGTGACCTGGGACAGGGCGTCCGGATGGCCGGCCAGGTCCAGACCGAGCTCGCGGCTCTTGAGCTCGATGCTGGCCCGGCCGGCCATCTCGGTCACCAGGATCCGCATGTCGTTGCCCACCACAGCGGGTTCCACGTGGTTGTAGAGCAACGGGTCGACCTTGATCGCGCTCGCGTGCAGCCCCGCCTTGTGAGCGAAGGCGGCGGCCCCGACGTAGGCCTGGTGGGTGTCGGGGGCGATGTTGGCGATCTCGGCGATGGCGTGCGAGACCCGCACCATCTGTTCCAGGCAGCCCTCCGGTAGGACGGGCATGCCCAGCTTGAGCTGGAGGTTGGCGACGATCGCGAAGATGTCGGCGTTGCCGGGGCGCTCGCCGTACCCGTTGGCGGTGCCCTGCACGTGCCGGACGCCCGCCTCGACTGCGGCGATCGTGTTGGCGACCGCGCAGGCGGTGTCGTTCTGCGCGTGCATGCCGAGCAGTTCCGGCGCGATCCCGGTCCGCGCCACCAGTCCCTCGATCACGGCGGTGACCTGCGACGGCAGCATGCCGCCGTTGGTGTCGCAGAGCACGAACCGCTCGGCGCCGGCGGCCAGCGCGGTCTCCGCCACCGCTGTGGTGTAGCCGGGATCGAACCGGAACCCGTCGAAGCAGTGCTCCCCGTCGACGAAGACGCGCCGCCCCTGCGCCACCAGGTGCGACACGGTGTCGCGGATCATGGCGAGGTTCTCCTCGGCGGTGGTGCGCAGGGCGCGCTCCACGTGCCGCAGGTCCGCCTTGGCGACCAGGGCGACGGCCGGGGTCTGCGCGTCGAGCAGGCCGCGCACCTGCGGGTCGTCCTCGACGGCGAGGCCGGCCTTGCGGGTGGCGCCGAAGGCGACCAGGATCGCGTGCCGCAGCGTCAGTTCGGTGCGGGCGCGGCGGAAAAACTCGGTGTCCTTCGGCACCGCGCCCGGCCAGCCGCCCTCGATGAAGCCGACTCCGAGGTCGTCCAGCAGGCGGGCGACCGCCAGCTTGTCGACCACCGAGTACGTGAGCCCTTCGCGCTGCGCGCCGTCACGCAGCGTCGTGTCGTACACCTGGAACGTCATCGGAGTCCTCTTCTCGTGCCCTGGGGAGCAAACAAAAAGACCCCCCGCGGGATGCGGGAGGTCTGCGCGCTCGGCGAGGGAGAGCCGGCGCGCTAGCTGCTAATGATCAGGACGAAGCTGGTCACGACACGTACTCTGCCACCCCACCCCGGTTTTTGGGAGGTCTAACCCATATTTCGGGACGACGACCCGGCCGGTGATCACCTTCACACACGGCGACGCCCGCCACGAGCACGAACCGGGCTCCGGAAGAATCTTGAACTGATCCAGTTACTGGCCCGGCGGTATCGCCGGGCCACGCTCAAGGAGGACCCGTGCTCACTGTCGGTGACCACTTCCCCGAGTACGAACTCACCGCCTGCGTGTCGCTCGACGCCGACAAGGCGTTCGAGACGATCAACCACAAGTCCCACGAGGGCCAGTGGCGAGTCGTGTTCTTCTGGCCGAAGGACTTCACCTTCGTCTGCCCGACCGAGATCGCCGAGTTCGGCCGCCTCAACGGCGAGTTCGCCGACCGCGACGCCCAGGTGCTCGGCGTCTCCGTCGACAACGAGTTCGTCCACTACGCCTGGCGCAAGGACCACCCGGACCTGCGCGAGCTGCCCTTCCCGATGCTCAGCGACATCAAGCGTGAGCTGACCTCCGCCTGCGGCGTGCTCGGCGCCGACGGTGTCGCCCAGCGGGCCACCTTCATCGTGGACCCGAACAACGAGATCCAGTTCGTCATGGTGACCGCCGGTTCGGTCGGCCGCAACGTCTCCGAGGTGCTGCGGGTGCTCGACGCGCTCCAGACCGACGAGCTGTGCCCGTGCAACTGGAACAAGGGTGGCGCGACGCTCGACGCCAACGCGCTCCTCGCCGGCGCCGGGGCCTGACCATGGGTCTGGACGCGATCAAGGCGGGCCTGCCGGAGTACGCCAAGGACATCCGGCTCAACCTCGGCTCCACCATCACCACCTCGACGCTGAAGCCGGAGCAGGCCTGGGGCACCGCCCTGGCCTGCGCGGTGGCGGCCCGCAACCCGGTGGTGCTGCGGGAGATCGCCGCCGAGGCGGCCGGTCACCTCACGCCCGAGGCGGTCACGGCGGCCAAGGGCGCGGCCGCGGTGATGGCGATGAACAACGTCTACTACCGGGCCAAGCACCTGATCGGCGACGAGCAGTACGCGTCGCTGCCGGCCCGGCTGCGGATGCAGATCATCGCCCGGCCCGACGTGGAGAAGACCGACTTCGAGCTGTGGTGCCTCGCCGTCTCGGCGATCACCGGCTGCGGCGTCTGCCTGGAGTCGCACGAGAAGACGCTGCGCGCCGCCGGGTTCAGCCGTGAGCAGGTGCACGAGGGGCTGCGGATCGCCGCCGTCGTACACGCCGCCGCGGTGACCCTGGACGCGGAGGCCGCCCTGGCCTGACCCACCGGCCCGCGCGGCCCGACCGGTCACCGCGCGGCTGACGGCCCGAGGGGCCGGCGTCACCACCGTGGCGCCGGCCCCTCGGCGTCGGCGGGTCGGCCGCCGGCGGGTTGGCGCCCGGACAGGGTGGGTAACCGTCCCGACTGACGACGGCGCCGCGACGGCCGCGGCCCTGGGGACGGGAGGCGGCACATGGACGGACTGGACCCACGCAGCACGCACGGCGGCACCGAGCCGATCCTCGACGACGGCCGGGGCGCGGTCGCCGGGGGCGCTCCGGCGGGCGCCTTCGACCCGTGGCGCTACCGCGACGAGGCGGGCGTCGCGAGCGCCGACCTGACCGGCTACAAGGTCGAGGCCACCGACGGCGCCATCGGCAAGATCGACCGGGCGAGCCACGAGGTGGACGACAGCTACCTGGTCGTGGACACCGGGCCGTGGATCTTCGGCAAGAAGGTGATGCTCCCGGCCGGCACCGTGAACCACGTCGACCACGACGCCCGCACCGTGCACGTCGACCGGGAGAAGGACCAAATCAAGGCCGCCCCGGAGTACGACGAGTCCAGCCACGCCGATCCGGGCTACCGGGACCGGCTCGGCGGCTACTACGGCGAGAGCCACTCGGCGCTGCCGCCGGACGTACCGCCGCGCATCTGACAGCTCGGCGACGGCCGGCGGGGACGTGCTGACGCCCGCCGGCCGTTACCGTGTCGGATGTGGACGCCCCGCAGAGCCCCTTCCCCACCCTGTTCAACTTCCGCGACGTCGGTGGGTACGCCGCTCGCGACGGGCGCACCGTGCGTCGCGGCCGCCTCTACCGCTCCGACTCGCTGCACCGCATCGACGAGACCGACCGGAGCGCGTTCACCGCGCTCGGCATCCGCACGGTGATCGACCTGCGCCGGCCGTCAGAGGTGGAACGCGACGGCCGGGTGCCCGCCTACGACGGGCTGGCCTACCGGCACATCCACCCCGAGCACGCCGACTGGGGCGCGAAGCGGTTCGGTGACTCCGGCGTCAGCCTGGCCCGCTACCTGGCCGACCGGTACGCCGACCTGGCACGCACCGGCACGGCGGGGCTCGCCGAGGCGGTCGGGCTGATCGCCGACAGCGCCAACGCGCCGGTGGTGGTGCACTGCGTCGCCGGGAAGGACCGCACCGGCATCGTCTGCGCGCTCACGCTCTCCGTGCTCGGGGTGCCCGACGAGGACGTGGTGGCCGACTACGCGCTCAGCACCGCCGCGTCGCGGCGCTTCACCGAATGGGTCCGCGCCACACTGCCGGACGCGGAGGAACCACCGCCGCCGTTCCTGGAGTCACCGGCCGAGACGATGGAGCTGTTCCTCGCCGAGTTGCGCACCGGCTACGGCTCCGTCGAGGGCTACCTGGCCCACGCCGGCGTCACCGAGACGCAGGTGGAGTCCCTCCGCACCCACCTCCTGGGCTGACCGCCGCGCCGCCCCGACCCTGCCCAGCGGTGATCAAGGAGTTGGTGTCCTCGTCCGCGCCGGAACCGGACGCAAACTCCTTGATCACCGCGGGAGGACAGTCAGAGGACGCGGGTGACCCAGCCGTGCCGGTCCTCGGCGCGGCCGCGCTGGATGTCCACCAGCTTCTGCCGCAACGCCGTGGTGGCCCGGCCCGGCTCGCCGCCGCCGATGAGGAACTCGCCGTCCGGGAAGCGCACGCCGCCGATCGGGGTGATCACGGCGGCGGTGCCGCAGGCGAACACCTCACGCAGCCGCCCGCTCGCGGCGTCCGCCTGCCAGTCGTCGAAGCTGACCGGCGCCTCCCGCACCTCGTGCCCGGCCTCGGCGGCCAGGGTGAGGATCGCGTCGCGGGTGATGCCCGGCAGGATCGTGCCGCCCAGCGGCGGGGTGACGATGCTGCCGTCGTCGTAGACGAAGAAGACGTTCATGCCGCCCAGCTCGTCGACGTACCGCCGCTGCACCGCGTCCAGGAACACCACCTGGTCGCAGCCCGCCTCGATCGCCTCGGCCTGCGCCGCCAGCGAGGCGGCGTAGTTGCCGCCGCACTTGGCCGCGCCGGTGCCGCCGGGCGCGGCCCGGGTGTAGTCCGGCGAGACCCACACCGTCACCGGCTTCACGCCGCCGGCGAAGTACGCGCCGGCCGGCGAGGCGATCACGCAGTAGAGGTATTCGTTCGCCGGGCGGACGCCGAGGAACACCTCGCTGGCGAACATGAACGGACGCAGGTAGAGGCTGGCGTCCTCGTGCTCCGGGATCCACGCCTGGTCGATCTCGACCAGGCGGCGCAGCGAATCCACGAACGCCGCCTCCGGCAGCTCCGGCATGGCCAGCCGGCGGGCCGACGCGACGAACCGGGCCGCGTTGGCCTCCGGGCGGAACATCGTCACCGCGTCACCGGTGCGGTACGCCTTCAGCCCTTCGAAGATCTCCTGCGCGTAGTGCAGCACCGCCGCGGCCGGGTCCATCGGGATCGGCGCGCGCGCCTCCAGGCGGGCGTCGTACCAGCCCTTGCCCTCGGCGTAGCGGATCGTGACCATGTGATCGGTGAAGACCCGGCCGAAGCCCGGGTTCGCCAGCAGGGCGGCCCGGTCGGCGGCGGATACCGGCGCGGGATTCGGACGGATCTCAAAATCGAGCATGTCACCACCGCTCATCGCGCTGACCTCCCTGCGGGTTCCCGGCGTGCGGGATCGCACGCCGACGTCACTGGTGCCAGAAACTTACCCCGAACGGTCGTTCAGCGGATAGCGCCGCCCCGGCGGACGCGACGCGCCGGACGGTCGGGGTGGGTCCGGTGACGGGTCTGGCGGCCCGGTACCGGGCCGCCAGGAGGGTCGGCCCGGTCAGGCTACGGCGTACGCGGCGAGCCGGTCGCCGACCTCCTCGGTGCGCAGCGATGCCCCCGGCGTACGCCCCGCCAGCTCGGTGCCGACCGCGGCGGTGACCCGGGCGGCGGCGTCGGCGTGGCCGAGCTGGTCCAGCAGCAGCGCGGCGGACAGCACCGCGGCGACCGGGTCGGCGACGCCCTGGCCGGCGATGTCCGGCGCCGAGCCGTGCACCGGCTCGAACATCGACGGGTAGCGCCCCTCGGGGTTGATGCAGCCGCTGGCCGCCAGCCCGATGCCACCGGTCACGGCGGCGGCGATGTCGGTGAGGATGTCGCCGAAGAGGTTGTCGGTGACCACCACGTCGTAGCGGGACGGGTTGGTCACCAGGAACATCGCGGCGGCGTCGATGTGCTGGTATTCCGTGGTCACATCCGGGTGCTCGGCGGCCACCGCGGCGAAGGCGCGCGCCCAGAGCGACCCGGCGTGGGTGAGCACGTTCGTCTTGTGCACGAGCGTGACCTTGCGGCGCTCCCGGCGGCCGGCGCGGGCGAACGCGTCGCGGATCACCCGCTCGACGCCGTGCCGGGTGTTCAGGCTCTCCTCGGTGGCCACCTCGGCCGGGGTGTCCCGGTGCAGCGCGCCGCCGGCGCCCGCGTACAGCCCTTCGGTGCCCTCGCGGACCACCACGAGGTCGACCTCGCCGGGCTTGACCGCGGCGAGCGGACCGGCCACGCCGGGCCAGAGCCGGGACGGGCGCAGGTTGACGTACTGGTCGAAGGCGAACCGCAGTTTGAGCAGCAGACCGCGCTCCAGCACGCCCGGCGGCACGGTCGGGTCGCCCACCGCGCCGAGCAGGATGGCGTCGTGACCGGCCAGCTCGTCGAGGACGGAGTCGGGCAGCACCTCGCCGGTGCGGTGATAGCGCGCCGCGCCCAGGTCGTACTCGGTGGCCTCGATCCCGGGCACCACCGCGTCGAGGACCTTGCGGGCCTGCGCGACCACCTCGGGTCCGATGCCGTCGCCGGCCACCACCGCGATGTGTGCCACCTGACGCTCCTCGTCTCGTCGTTAGGCGCCACGGTAGCCGTCGTCCCGGCTCCCGGTACGAATCGTCCACCATTCGGGAATCCTCAATCACAGGATGCTCCCAGCCGGCACTCATGGTGTGGTCATCTCCACTGCTTAGGGTCGGGTTCACCGGGTCGACGAAGCCCGGGACCGGCCACCGCCGTGACACGGCGGCGACCACGAGGGGGCAGGTGTCATGCGGATCGAGCACCGGCGGGCCCACTGGGCGGACCAACAGCCACGCACCCGCTGGGTCGACCAGTCCGCCTTCCGCCCGGTCCGCCCCGACCTGCACCTGGGCGCCAGCAGCCACCGCGTCGAGCGGCCCGGTGCCGGCGCGTCCGGCCGGATCAGCGTCCGGCACACGGTCAGCACCTCGACCGCCGACTACACGTTGCTGCTCAACGCGCCCGAGTGGCTGGGGCACCGGGTGGTCGGCGAGGCGCTGCGCGACGCCGTCGCCGAGCTGCGCGCCATCGACCTGACCTACGGCCCGAACCGGCCGGAGAGCCTGGTCTCCCGGCTGCGCCGCGACGAGATCAGCCCCGACTCGTACCCCCCGCTGGCCGACCTGGTCGACCTCTGCGCCGCCATGCGCGCCGCGACCGACGGCTGGTTCGACGCCTGGGCCGTGCCCGGCGGCTTCGACCCGGGCGGCCTGCTCGGCGGCTGGGCGGTGGAGCGGGCCGCGGCGCGGTTGCGCACCGCCGGCATCGACGACTACGCCGTGCTCAGCGGCGCCGACCTGACGGTACGCGGGCGCGCGGCGCACGGCGGGCCGTGGCGCGTCGCGGTGCACCACCCCACCGACACCAGGCGTACGCCGGTCGTGCTGGAGATGACGTCGGGCGCGGTGGGCACCTCCGGTGTCACCGGGCGGCGGGGGCACGTCGTCGACCCGCACACCGGCGAGCCGACCGATCGCCTGTCGGCCGCCACCGTGATCGGTCCGGACCTGGCCGTCGCCGACGCCTACGCCACCGCCCTGTACGCCGCCGGACCGGCCGGGCTGGCCTGGTTCCGCCACGACTGCGAATACCGGCCGCTGTTCGCGCACCACCGGCGCTGATCTGCTGCCTGCCCGCACGACACCGGCGGGGAGCGCGATCGGCCCCCACGGTCTCGGCAACGACCGTGAGGGCCGGTCAGCGACGAGTGCGCGTGGCTCGCGCAATCGAGGGGTGCGGGCCGAGGGGCCGGGTGCCCGGCCGCGCCACCCGAAGACGGGCCGGGAATCGACTCAGCGGTAACCGCACCGGTACGCTAGCGAATCGACGCAACTCGACGCAAGAGTCTCCACAGCGGACGCCGGGTGAACGAAGTCGCGGATCAGCGGTGAACGCACGGTGGGGCAGAGGTGACGGGCGCGGGCCCGGGATGGCACGCTGTCCGCCGTGAGTTTCGATCTGAGCGTGTGGGCCCTGTCGAACGGGGCGACACCGGAGCAGGTGCGGGCGGCGGCGCAGCAGTGCCGCGAGGGCTGGCACGGCAGGCAGCAACCCGACCCGAGGTTGGTCGCGTTCTACCGGGAGATCACGGCGAGCTACCCCGACGGTCCGGCCCGGCCGGGCACGCCGTGGGAGGCGCCGCTGCACACGGCCGCCGACCACATCGAGATGAACCTGAACCCGGCCTGCCCCGATCAGGTCCTGCTGGACATCGAGCGGCTGGCCGGCGAGCACGACCTGATGCTCTTCGACGCCCAGGACGGTTCGGTCTACCCGCCACCGGCCCGCGTCCGTTCCTGACCCACGGGGACGACGAAGGGCCCGGCCGATCCGGCCGGGCCCCGATCTGTCCTGTCCGGACTACACGTCGCGCAGGTCGGCCGCGCTGGCCGCGACCGCCCCGATCGAGTCGGCGGCGGAGGTGAGCAGGTCGGCGCCGAGCGCCTGGTCGACGGTGAGCGTCATCAGCGTCTCGCCACCGGCCTCGCGGCGGGCCACCTGCATGGCGGCGATGTTGACGCCGGCCTCGCCGAGCAGCGTGCCGACGGTGCCGACCACGCCGGGCCGGTCGGCGTAGCGCAGGAAGACCAGGATGCCCTCCGCGCCGATCTCCACGTCGAAACCGTCCACCTCGGTCAGCTTGAACACGTCGCGGGTCCCGGTGTGCGCCACAGTGCCGGAGACGCGGACGGTACGCCCGTCCGGCAGCGCCCCGCGCACGGTCACCAGGTTCGGGTGGTCCACGGTCTCGCCCGGCGTGGCGAGCGTGACCTCGACGCCCCGCTCGGCGGCCAGGTGCGGCGCGTTGACGTAGGTGACCTGCTCCTCCACCACGGAGCTGAACAGCCCCTTGGTCGCGGCGAGCTTGAGCACCGACACGTCGTGGGCGGCGATCTCACCGCGCACCTCGACGGTGACGCTGGCGGCCACCCCGCCGGCCAGGGCGGTGAACGCCCGGCCCAGCCGCTCGGCCAGCGGCAGCAGCGGACGGACGTCCTCGGCGACCACGCCGCCGGCCTGCACGTTCACCGCGTCCGGGACGAACTCGCCCTGCAGCGCCAGCTTGACGCTCTTTGCCACCGCGAGACCGGCCTTGTCCTGCGCCTCGTTCGTGGAGGCGCCCAGGTGCGGGGTGGCCACCACGTTGTCGAAGGCGAACAGCGGCGAGGAGGTGCACGGCTCCTTGGCGTACACGTCGACGCCGGCACCGGCGACCCGGCCCTCGGCGATCGCGTCGGCGAGCGCCTGCTCGTCGACCAGACCGCCCCGGGCGGCGTTGACGATCCGGACGCCCGGCTTGACGATCGCCAGCTCCTTCTCGCCGATCAGGCCCACCGTCTCCGGCGTCTTGGGCAGGTGGATCGAGATGAAGTCGCTCTCCCGCAGCAGCTCCTCCAGCCCGACCAGGCGGACGCCGAGCTGGGCGGCGCGGGCCGGCTGGATGTACGGGTCGTACGCGATCAGCCGGGTGCCGAACGCGGCGATGCGCTGCGCGAACAGCACGCCGATGCGGCCGAGGCCGACCACGCCCACGGTCTTGCCCTGGATCTCGACGCCGGTGTACTTGGACCGCTTCCACTCCCCCGCCTTGAGCGCGGCGCTGGCGCTGGCGGTGTTGCGGGCCACTGCCAGCAGCAGCGCGACCGCCTGCTCGGCGGCGGAGACGATGTTCGAGGTGGGCGCGTTGACGACCATGACGCCCCGCGCGGTGGCGGCCGGCACCTCGACGTTGTCCAGGCCGACGCCGGCCCGCGCGACCACCTTCAGCCGCGGCGCGGCGGCGATCGCCTCGGCGTCGATCTGGGTGGCGCTGCGTACGATCACCGCGTCCGCCTCGGAGAGGGCGGAGAGCAGGGCGGGGCGGTCGGTGCCGTCCACGTGGCGCACGTCGAAGTCGTACGCGAGCACCTCGATGGCGGCGGGGGCGAGTTCTTCGGCGATCAGTACGACAGGATTCATCGGTCCTCGTAGACGCTCGGTAATGGTTCGGCCTGGGACGCCGGGGCGCCGCACTGCGCCCTGCGCCGATCCGTGCCACGGCCGTCGGGTGCGCTCGGGCACCACACCAAGGATGGTAGGTGGCCGCCCGCCCGGCGTGTCCCGGACTGCGGGGTGAGGGCCCTCACACAGGCCCGTCGCACGCCTGTCATCCCCCGTTCACCGGGGACGGCACGGCACGAGGTGTTACTCACCGTGTCCCAGCACGTGAACGGATGCGGCCCGCGGTCCGACGCCGGGGAGAGCGTCGGGCCACGGGCCGCACGGGGGAGAAAATCAGGCGGTCTCGGTGATCGGCCGGTCGACCCAGCTCATCATGCCGCGCAGCTTCTGCCCGGTCTCCTCGATCGGGTGCGCCGCGCCCTCGGCCCGCCACTTGGCGAAGTTCGGCCGGCCGGCCTCGTCCTCGGCCACCCACTCGCGGGCGAACTCGCCGGACTGGATCTCCCCGAGGATCTTGCGCATCTCGTCCTTGACCCGCGAGTCGATGACGCGCGGGCCCCGGGACAGGTCGCCGTACTCGGCGGTGTCGGAGATGCTGTAGCGCATCCGGGCGATGCCGCCCTCGTACATCAGGTCGACGATCAGCTTCAGCTCGTGCAGGCACTCGAAGTAGGCCACCTCGGGCGCGTAGCCGGCCTCGGTGAGCACCTCGAACCCGGTCTGCACCAGCGCCGCCGCGCCACCGCACAGCACCGCCTGCTCGCCGAACAGGTCGGTCTCGGTCTCCTCGGTGAACGTGGTCCGGATCGCGCCGGCCCGGGTGCCGCCGATCGCCTTGGCGTACGCCAGGGCCAGACCGAAGGCGTTGCCGCTGGCGTCCTGCTCGACCGCGACCAGGCACGGCACGCCCTTGCCGTCGACGTACTGGCGGCGGACCAGGTGACCGGGGCCCTTCGGGGCGACCATCGCCACGTCCACGTCGGCCGGGGGCGTGATCAGGCCGTACCGGATGTTGAAGCCGTGCCCGAAGAACAGCGCCTTGCCGGCGGCCAGGTTCGGCGCGATGGCCTCGGCGTACAGGCCACGCTGGGCGGTGTCCGGCGCCAGGATCATGATCACGTCGGCCTCGGCCGCCGCCTCGGCGGGCGTGAGCACCCGCAGGCCCTGCTCCTCGGCCTTCGGCCGGCTCTTCGACCCGGCGGGCAGGCCGATCACCACGTCGACGCCGGAGTCGCGCAGCGACAGCGCGTGCGCGTGGCCCTGGCTGCCGTACCCGATCACGGCGACCTTGCGGCCCTGGATCAGGCCCAGGTCGGCGTCGTCGTCGTAGAACACCTCAACGCTCATTGACTTCCCTTTCGTACGGCGGTGCCCGTCGGCCCGTCGAAAAACTTGTGGGTACGGATCAGGCGGCGCGCAGGGACGGTCCGGCGGTGATGGCCCGCGAACCCCGCCCGATCGCCACGGTGCCGGACTGGACCATCTCCTTGATGCCGAACGGCTCCAGGTCGCGCAGCAGCGCGTCGAGCTTGTCCGGTGTGCCGGTGGCCTCGATGGTCAGCGTGTCCGGCGCGACGTCGACCACCCGCGCACGGAACAGGCCGACCGTCTCCAGCACCTGGGCGCGGGCCGCGCGGTCCGCGCGGACCTTGACCAGCAGCAGCTCGCGCGCCACCGACACCTGCGGGTCCAGTTCCACGATCTTGAGTACGTTGACCAGCTTGTTGAGCTGCTTGGTCACCTGCTCCAGCGGCGAGGACTCGGCGTTGACCACGATGGTGATGCGGGAGACGTCCGGGTTCTCGGTCTCGCCCACGGCGAGGCTGTCGATGTTGAACCCACGCCGGGAGAACAGCCCGGAGACCCGGGCCAGGACACCCGGCTTGTTCTCCACCAGCACGGACAGCGTGTGCATAGTCATTTAGAGTTCGTCCTCGTCGAACGCGGGGCGCACACCCCTGGCGAACATGATCTCGTCGTTGCTGGTGCCGGCGGCGACCATCGGCCACACCATCGCGTCCTTGCCGACCACGAAGTCGATGACCACCGGCGCGTCGTTGATCGCCATGGCCGCCTCGATGGTCTTGTCCACGTCGGCGGCGTTCTCGCAGCGCAGCCCGACGCAGCCGAGCGCCTCGGCGAGCTTGACGAAGTCCGGGATGCGGTGCTTGTGCGTGCCCAGCTCGGTGTTGGAGTAGCGCTCCCCGTAGAACAGGGTCTGCCACTGCCGCACCATGCCCAGGTTGCCGTTGTTGATCACGGCGACCTTGATCGGGATGCCCTCCAGCGCGCAGGTGGCCAGCTCCTGGTTGGTCATCTGGAAGCAGCCGTCACCGTCGACCGCCCACACTGTGGTTTCCGGCTTGCCGACCTTCGCGCCCATCGCGGCCGGGACGGCGTAGCCCATGGTGCCCAGGCCGCCGGAGTTGAGCCAGGTGTGCGGCTTCTCGTACGAGATGAACTGGCTGGCCCACATCTGGTGCTGGCCGACGCCCGCCACGTAGATCGCGTCCGGGCCGGCGATCTCGCCCAGCCGCTTGATCACGTGCTGCGGGGAGAGGGTGCCGTCGGCCGGCTCCTCGAAGCCCAGCGGGTACCGCTCGCGCAGGTCGTCGAGCTGGGCCCACCAGTCGGTCAGGTCCACCGACGGGTGGGCGGCCTGCTCGGCGGTGACCGCCGCGATCAGCTCGTCGATCACGTGCCGCGCGTCACCCACGATCGGGACGTCGGCGTGCCGGTTCTTGCCGATCTCGGCCGGGTCGATGTCGGCGTGGACCACCGTCGCGTCCGGCGCGAACGAGTCCAGCCTGCCGGTCACCCGGTCGTCGAAGCGGGCGCCCAGCGCCACGATCAGGTCGGCCTTCTGCAGGCCGTACACAGCGGCGACGGTGCCGTGCATGCCGGGCATGCCCAGGTGCTGGCGGTGCGAGTCGGGGAACGCGCCCAGCGCCATCAGGGTGGTGACCACCGGGATGCCGGTCTGCTCGGCCAGCTTGCGCAGCCCTTCGGTGGCGTCGGCCTTGAGTACACCGCCGCCGACGTAGAGGACCGGACGGCGGGCGCCGGTCATCAGCCGGGCCGCCTCGCGGATCTGCTTGCCGTGCGGGTGCAGCGTGGGCCGGTAGCCGGGCAGGTCGAGCGTGGGCGGCCAGGAGAAGGTCGCCGGCGCCTGGAGCACGTCCTTGGGGATGTCGACGAGGACCGGGCCGGGGCGGCCGGTCGCGGCCAGGTGGAACGCCTCGGCCAGCACCCGGGGGATCTCGTCAGCGGTCTGCACCAGGAAGTTGTGCTTGGTGACCGGCAGCGTGATGCCCTGGATGTCCGCCTCCTGGAAGGCGTCGGTGCCGATCGACGGCCGGGCCACCTGCCCGGTGATCGCCACCATCGGCACCGAGTCCATGTACGCGTCGGCGATCGGGGTGACCAGGTTCGTCGCGCCCGGTCCGGAGGTGGCGATGCACACACCGACCCGGCCGGTGGCCTGCGCGTACCCGGTGGCGGCGTGCCCGGCGCCCTGCTCGTGGCGGACCAGGATGTGCCGGACCGTGGAGTCGTAGAGCGGGTCGTAGGCGGGCAGGATCGCGCCACCCGGAATGCCGAAGACCACGTCGACGCCGAGCGCCTCGAGCGACCGCACGAGCGAACCGGCGCCCGAGACCTGCGCGGTGGCGGTCTCCCGTACGGGCGTCTCGGCGTGCGCGGCCGCCGGAACGGCACGGCCGGGGCGGGCGGCGGGGTCGGAGTCACCGGCCGCGCCGGTGCCGGAGCGGGCCCGGCGGGCGGAGTGGGCGAGGGTCTCTGGCGTGGGTCTCGTCATGGCGGTTCAAAGCCTTCGGAAGTGAGTGGGTGACGCGCTTCTCAGGATGGGACGCGGAGGTCCCTCGGTGGTCCGACGGCAACAAAAAAGCCCTCGTGCAGGTTGCACGGGGCCAGCGCACTCTCGGTGGGAGAGTGCGCTCAGGTAAGTACTCGCGGCGACCGGTTCGACGACATGCGGCTAAGCCTGACGCATCTCACGCGATGAGTCAACTGATCCCACATTCTGGTTCACGGACGTGGGCGTGTCGCCCGCCGGCACCCCCTCCGCGCCCGGTGCCACCTGCGAAGATCCCCCCATCGGGGGACGCGGGGCGGGTGGGTTGTCGCGCAGCCGGGGTAACAGCGGAGACGGGGTGCGCGCCGGCGGGGCGGGCGGCGCCGGCGGCATCGCCGTGTGCCGGTTACCGGGCGCCGTCGCCGCCTCCAGCATCGCCTCCAGGTGCTCGGCCGGTACGCCCCAGCCGAACAGCGCGCCCTGACCGAACCGGCAGCCGGCGGCCACGACCGCGGCCAGCTCGGCCGGGTTGGTGACGCCCTCGGCGATCACCTCCAGCCCGAGCTGGTGGCCCAGGCGCATGACGATGTCGACCATCGGGGCGAACGCCGGGCCGTCCCGGCCGACCGGCCGGACCGGCTCGTGCTCGGCCACCAGACTGTGATCGATCTTGAGGATGTCGATCGGCAGCCGCCGGAGCTGGCCGAGCGACGAGTAACCGGCGCCGAAGTCGTCCAGCGCGATCCGCACGCCGGTCAGCCGCAGCGCGGTGAGCCGCCGGATCAGCTCGTCCACGTCGGTGGCGACGGCATGCTCGGTCACCTCCAGCACCAGCCGTTGCGGCGGTACGTGGTGCGCGCGCAGCGCGTCGGCGACCTGGACCACGTACTCCGGGGCGTGCAGCTCGCGCGGTGAGACGTTCACCGACACCCAGACGTCGTGCCCGTCGGCCAGCCAGCGGGAGAGCTGGTAGCAGGCCTGGTGCAGCACCCACGCGCCGAGCTTGGCGATCATCCCGCACTCCTCGGCGAGCGGGATGAACTCGTCCGGCCGCACGTTGCCCAGCTCGGGGTGCCGCCAGCGCAGCAGCGCCTCCGCGCCGACCGGCCGCACCGACGGCAGCGAGGCCACCGGCTGGAAGACCAGCCGCAGCTCGTCGCGCTCGATCGCGCCGCGCAGCTCGTGCTCCATCCGGGTACGCCGGCTCAGCAACTGGTCGTACGTGGCGTCGTAGCGCTCGATCCGGTTCTTGCCCCGCTGCTTGGCGTAGCGCAGCGCCAGGTCGGCGTTGCGCAGCAGCAGCTCGACGTCCTGCTCCCCCTGGCCGGCGGCCACCCCGATGCTCACCGAGAGGAAGACCGGCCCGTCCCCCTGCTCGTACGGACGGCCGAGCACCCCGAGCAGGCGGTCGGCGACCGGGCCCGGATCGGCCGGCCCGGGCATCAGCACCGCGAACTCGTCGCCACCGAGCCGGGCGGCCAGGTCACCCGGGCGCAGGTTGCCCCGCAGCCGCCGCCCCACCTCGATCAGCACCGCGTCGCCCACGTCGTGCCCGCGCATGTCGTTGACGTTCTTGAAGCCGTCCAGGTCGAGCCCGAGCAGCACGCACGGGCGGCCCGACTCGGCGCAGCGGTGCAGGGCACGCAGCAGCCCGCGCCGGTTCGCCAGCCCGGTGAGCGGGTCGGTGTGCGCCAGCTCGCGGAAGTGCGCCTCCCGCTCGGCCAGCCGGATGGCGTAGCCGCGTACGTCGCCGAGAGCGAGATACTGCCGGGTCACCAGGGCGAAGCCCTCGACGGTGCCGGCCACGATGGCGTACCCGTCGAATCCGCCGCCCTGCACCAGGTGGTACATCGCGGAGGCGGCCATGGCGAACATCGGCACGAAGGCGTACTCGCCGTCGCGGCGGATGAAGTCGACGTCGAGCTGCGTCAGGTCGGCACGGCGCCCGGCGACGGCGGTGGCCAGCAGGCCGGCGGCGGTCAGCACGGCGCCGGTGAGCACCGTGCCCGGGCCGGCCTGGCAGAGCCCGGCGGCCACCGCCAGCCCACCGGCCGCCACCGCTGTCGCCCCGGCGGCGAGCAGCGTCAGCCACCCGCGCCGCGGCGCGACCCGCAGCACGACGATCACGGTGAGCCCGATGGTGAGCGCCGCGCTCACAGTGGCCAGCACGATCGGCAGGCAGGCGACCGGGGTGGCGTCACCGAGCAGCCGGGTCGGCTCGCTGACCGCCACCCAGCCGACGAACCAGAGCGCGCTACCCATGATCAGGCCGTCGAGCAGCAGCCGGGCGGTGGCGGCCCGGGTCGCGGTGGCGCCGGGCAGCCGCAGCACGGCGGCGCCGAGACCGAGCGCGGCGAGCGTCGTGCCGACGGCGACGAGGACCGCCCACGCGGTCCGCTGGCCCTGCCGGTGCGCCCAGTGGTCACCGGCGGCCAGCAGGCCGCCGAGGCCGATCAGCAGGCTGAGCAGGGCCGCCCCGGCGGCGCACGCCAGCAGCAGGTGGGCCGGCCCGCGAGGGCCGGTGCGGCGCCGCGCGGACACGGCGAGCAGCACCGTGGCGGCGGTCGCGGCGACCCCGCTCAGCGCCGCGACGGTGACCATCCCCGGGGACGACTGCACGGGTCAACTCTGCCGGATGAGCGCCTCTTGTGGGGCACCGGGTGTGCAACTGTTGGGACACAGGGCGCGCGCCGCCGGATCGCCGCGCGGATGGTGTCAGACTTGTCCTCATGCCTGAGCTGCGGTCGAGGACCTCCACCCACGGTCGGACGATGGCCGGCGCCCGGGCCCTCTGGCGGGCCACCGGGATGACCGACGACGACTTCGGCAAGCCGATCGTCGCCATCGCGAACAGTTTCACCCAGTTCGTACCCGGTCACGTCCACCTCAAGGACCTCGGCGGCCTGGTCGCCGACGCGGTGGCCGAGGCCGGCGGCGTCGGCCGGGAGTTCAACACCATCGCCGTGGACGACGGCATCGCCATGGGCCACGGCGGCATGCTCTACTCGCTGCCCAGCCGGGAGCTGATCGCCGACGCGGTGGAGTACATGGTCAACGCGCACTGCGCGGACGCCCTGGTCTGCATCTCCAACTGCGACAAGATCACCCCGGGCATGCTCCTGGCCGCGCTGCGCCTCAACATCCCGACCGTCTTCGTCTCCGGCGGCCCGATGGAGGCCGGCAAGACGGTGGCGATCGAGGGCGTCGTCCACTCCAAGATCGACCTGATCGACGCCATGATCGCCTCCTCGAACGAGGCGGTCACCGACGACCAGCTCGGCGAGATCGAGCGCTCCGCGTGCCCGACCTGCGGCTCCTGCTCCGGCATGTTCACCGCCAACTCGATGAACTGCCTCACCGAGGCGATCGGCCTGGCGCTGCCCGGCAACGGCTCGACGCTGGCCACCCACGCCGCGCGGCGGTCGCTGTTCGTCGAGGCCGGGCGCACGATCGTGGAGATCGCCAAGCAGTGGTACGAGAACGACGACGCCTCGGTGCTGCCGCGCTCGATCGCCGGCCGGGAGGCGTTCGAGAACGCGATCGCCCTCGACGTGGCCATGGGCGGCTCGACGAACACCGTGCTGCACCTGCTCGCCGCCGCCCGCGAGGCGGAGCTGGACTTCGGCGTGGCCGACATCGACGCGATCTCCCGCCGGGTGCCGTGCCTGGCCAAGGTCGCCCCGAACTCGCCGAACTACCACATGGAGGACGTGCACCGGGCCGGCGGCATCCCGGCCATCCTCGGCGAACTGGACCGCGCCGGGCTGCTGCACCGCGACGTGCGGTCGGTGCACTCCCCCAGCCTCGACAAGTGGCTGGCCGACTGGGACGTGCGCGGCGGCGCGGCCCGGCCGGAGGCGATCGAGCTGTTCCACGCCGCCCCGGGCGGCGTGCGCACCACCGAGCCGTTCTCCACCACCAACCGCTGGTCGTCGCTGGACACCGACGCGGCCGGCGGCTGCATCCGCGACGGGGAGCACGCCTACAGCGCGGACGGCGGCCTGGCCATCCTGCACGGCAACCTCGCACCGGCCGGCTGTGTGGTGAAGACCGCCGGTGTGCCCGAGGAGTGCCTGACGTTCCGCGGCCCGGCCAAGGTCTACGAGTCGCAGGACGACGCGGTCACCGCGATCCTCGCCAAGGAGATCGTCGCCGGGGACGTGGTGGTGATCCGGTACGAGGGCCCGAAGGGCGGCCCCGGCATGCAGGAGATGCTCTACCCCACCTCGTTCCTCAAGGGCCGTGGTCTGGGCCGGTCCTGCGCGCTGCTGACCGACGGCCGGTTCTCCGGCGGCACCTCCGGCCTGTCCATCGGGCACGTCTCCCCGGAGGCGGCCTCCGGTGGGCTGATCGCGCTGGTGCGCGACGGCGACGAGATCGTCATCGACATCCCGGGCCGGTCGATCGAGCTGAACGTGCCCGCCGACGAGCTGGAGGCACGCCGGGTGGCCGAGGAGAAGCGGGACCGCCCGTACACCCCGCTCGACAGGCAGCGCCCGGTGTCGGCGGCGCTGCGCGCGTACGCGTCGATGGCGACCTCGGCCAGCGACGGCGCCTACCGCCGCGTCCCCGAGTGACGTAAGGAAGGGCCCCCTATTAACGCCTCCGGTAGAGGAGGGGGCCCTTCTTAACGCCCGCGCGCCGGTAACGTCCGGCGGCGTGGAGACGACGGTGAGCTACGCGCGACTGGTCCGGCCGGCGATCGACCGGGTGTACGTGGGCACCCGCTGGGCAGCCCGTGCCCGGATGGAGGCGTTCTACGCGGAGCGGGGCTGCACACTCGGCGCGGAGAACAGCTTCTTCTCCGGAGTGCTGGCCCGCCCGATGCCCGCCGAGGCGCTGACCGACGGCCTGATCTACACCTCCGGCAGCATGGACGAGGAACTGGAGCGGGGCGTCGTCGTCCGGGACGACGAGGGCGCGTGGCACCTCACCGACCTGGGCCGGGAGCTGACGCTGTTCGCGCAGCGGGCCACCGGCGAGGCCGCCGAGGAACTGTGGGCCATGCTGCCCGGGGTGCTGCCCGGCCTGGGCATCGTGCCCCGGCTCGCCGAGCTGGTCGGCCGGGTGCTGGCGCATGCGCAGGCCACCGGCGGGCCGGTGTTCCGGGCGATGTCCCCGCCGTACGAGCCGGAGGACGCCTCCCCGGCGCTGCTGCTCGTCACCCGGCTGGGCTCGTTGCGGCACCACCGCGCGGACGCGCACCGGGCCGCGTGGCGGGCCGCCGGGCTGACCGCCGACGAGATCCGGGCGATGACGGACGGGCCGCAACGCGCGGCGATCGAGGCGGACACCGACCGCCGCGACGAGCCCGCGTACGCGATCCTCACCGAGGCCGAGCGGTGGGAGCTGCTGGCCGGCCTCGCCGCCCTGCCGAACTAGCGCCGGCCGGTGGAACGTCATGGGTGTCACACGCGCCCGCAGACACCCATGACGTTCCACCGACGCGCACACCGCTGACGGCGGCGGGCGCGTCAAGGACGGGGCGGATCTTCCTGGGCCGGGGCGGTGCCGTCGATGGGCAGGCCGAACTCGGCAGGCGAGTTCTCGTCGGTGCCGTCCAGGTCCGCGTGCGGCTCGTCCGGGGTGACGTCGTCGGGGTCGGCGCCTCCGGCGTGCAGTTCGGACAGCTCAACCGGGTCAGTCATGCCGTCCTGGTACCCGCGCGACGCCGTCCGAACCCGCCCGGGCGTCAGCGCGGCAGGTGCCGCTCCAGGCCGTCGAAGAGCAGGTCGAGGGTGAACTCGAACTCGGTCTGGCTGTCGCACCAGCCCAGCGTCGGATCCGCCGCGTCGTGCGTCTCGGCGGCGACCATGGCGGCCAGGTGCGGCAACTGCTCGGCCAGCGCCGTCATCTCGGCCTCCGCCGTGTCGGCCTCCCCGCCCGCGTCCGGCCGGAACACCTCCTGTGCGAAGCCGAGCGCCATACTGCCGAACGCGTGCAGCGCCCGGTGGGCGATCCGGTACGAGAAACCGCCGTCGACGAGCGTGGCGAGGATGGCGTCGTAGTAGGCGTACACCCCGGCGGGGACTGTGGGGCGGGAGCTGAGCAGCGCGGGGGCCCACGGGTGCCGCAGCATGACCGCGCGCGCGGCGAGGAAGCGCAGCCGCAGCCGGGTACGCCAGTCGCCACCGGGCGCGTCCGCCTCGGCCCGTTCGGCGGCTGAGGTGATCTCGGCGGCGACCGCGTCCACGAGGCCGTCGAGCAGTCCGGCCTTGCCGGGTAGGTGGTGGTAGAGCGACATCGCCTCGACGCCGAGTTCGGCGGCGAGCCGGCGCATGGTGAGCGCCGCCATCCCCTCGGCGTCGACCAGGGCGATCGCGCTGGCCAGTGCCCGCTCACGGCTGAGCGGTTCCCGAGGTTTCCGCGCTCCCATCCGGCTCTCCATCTCCCTTGACCTTACAACGTATGGTTGGCCTTACGACGTAAGGCAACAAGTCACGGACCGTCGATCACCCCCAAGGAGCCGCCATGCCACAGCTGATCCGTACCGCCCGGGTGACCGGGCTGTTCTACCTCGGGCTCGCCGTCACCGGCGCGCTGGGGTTCCTCACCGTCCGGCCGATGCTCTTCGACGCCGACGACGCGGGCGCGACACTGGCCAACCTGGTGGCCCACGAGTCGCTGGCCCGTGCCGGCATCGCCCTCGAACTGCTGGTCGTCCTCACCCAGGCGCTCACCGCCGTCTGGTTTTACCGCCTGTTCCGTACTGTCGACAGCACCGCCGCGGGCAGCATCGCCGCCTTCGGGCTGGTGAACGCCGTCGCGATCCTCGGCAGTGCCGCCGTGCTCGGGACGGCCCTGCGGGTCGCGACCGGCGGGCCGGGCGACGCCGACACCGTCCAGCTGCTCTACCTGGTCAGCGGGAACCTGTGGGAGGTGGGCGGCCTCTTCTTCGGCCTCTGGCTGGTGCCGATGGGCTGGTGCGTGCTCCGGTCGGGCTGGCTGCCCCGGCCGCTGGGCTGGATCCTCGTCGCCGGTGGCGTCGGCTACGTGCTCATGACGTTCGTCGCGTACCTCGCCCCCGGCGCCGGCATCGCCGGCGACCTGCTGGTGGTGCCCGCCACCGTGGGCGAGGTCTGGATCCTCGGCTACCTGATCGCCTTCGGCGTGCGGAAGCAGGCCGGGGCAGGCGCAGGCGCGCGGAAGCAGGCAGGCGCAGGCGCGCAGGCGCGGGCGGAGGCGGGCGCCGGCGCGACCGCAGCCTAGGCCGGGCTCGCGGCGAGGGCGACACCCCGGGCGTACCGGATGGCGGCCGGGGTGTCCGCGAACACCAGGCCCTCGCGGCGCAGCTCGTTGGCGACGCCGAGCGTGCTGAGCACCTGGTCGTGGCCCGGGGTGATGCCGGAGAGCAGCACGGTGATCCCCCGGGCGCGCAGCCGGGCGACGGCGTCGCCGAGCACCTGGGCGCCCGTGGCGTCGATGGTGGAGACGCGGGACATCCGCAGGATCACCACCCGCACGTCGGCCACCTCGGCCAGCTCCAGCAGGAAGGTGTGCGCGGCGGCGAAGAAGAGCGGCCCGTCCAGCCGGTACGCGACGATGTGCTCGGCGAGCAGCGCGTGCTCCTCGTCGCTGTGCTCGCCGGTGTCCAGCGGCACCTGTTCCAGCTTGGCGCTGCGGGCCACCGCGCGCAGCGCCAGCACGACCGCGACGGCGAGACCGACGACCACAGCCGTCACCAGGTCCCAGATGACAGTGACGGCGAACGTCAGCACCAGCACCACCGCGTCGGCCCGGGTGGCCCGCATCAGCGCCAGCAGGGAGGCCGCCTCCACCATCCGGATGGTGGTGGCGAGCAGCACCCCGGCCAGCGCGGCCAGCGGGATGCGGCCCACGAGCGGGGCGGCGGCGAGCACGATCGCGGCGAGGGCGACCGCGTGGGTGAGCGCGGCGAGCTTCGAGGACGCCCCGGCGCGCACGTTGACAGCGGTACGGGCGATGGCGGCGGTCGCCGGGATGCCGCCGAAGACCGGGGAGGCGAGGTTGGCCAGGCCCTGGCCGAACAGTTCCCGGTCCGGGTCGTGCCGCTCGCCGACGGTCATGCCGTCCGCCACCGTCGCGGAGAGCAGGCTCTCCAGGGCGGCGAGCGCGGCCACTGCCAGGGCGCTCGGCAGCAGCACGCCCAGCGCGCCGAGGTCGACGAAGTCCAGCGACGGCGCGGGCAGCCCCTGTGGCAGCTCGCCGATCCGGGCCAGGTCGATCGGGGCCAGTTCGGCGAGGATCGTCGCGGCGGCCACCCCGACCAGGGAGAACGGCACGGCGGGCCGCCACCGGCCGCCGAGCAGCATCAGCGCGGCCACGCCGAGCGCCACGACGATCGCGGCGGGCCGGGGCTGCGCGGCGAACCGGGCGACCGCGTCGGCGGCCACCGCCCACACCTTCTCGCCGTGTGCCCCGGCGACGCCGAGGGCGGCGGGCACCTGTTGCAGCGCGATCACCACGGCGATGCCGGCGGTGAAGCCCTCGATCACCGGGGCGGGCAGGTAGCGGACGTACCGGCCGAGGCGGGCCAGCGCGAGCGCGATCAGGATCAGCCCGGCCAGCGCGCCGACCATCAGCACGCCACCGGCGCCGAACTGCTGCACCACCGGCACGAGCACGACTGTCATCGCCCCGGTGGGGCCGGAGACCTGAAGGTTGGAGCCGCCGAAGACGGCCGCGACCGCTCCGGCGACGACCGCGGTGACCAGGCCGGCCTGCGCGCCGAGCCCGGAGGTGACGCCGAAGGCGAGCGCCAGGGGCAGCGCCACCACGGCGACGGTGAGCCCGGCGAGCAGGTCGCGCCGGGGTGAGCGGCGCACGGCGGCCCAGTCGGCCCGGCCGGGCAGCAGCCCACGGAACAGCTGGCCCGCCTGCCGGAGGACGTCTCTCGCGCGGAGGACCGCCGCCGCGCTCACCGGTCCGTCCCGGAGGCCCGCAGCTCGTCGAGCAGGGCGTCCCGGTCGGTGAGGACCGCGCCGAGGATGCGCCGCCCGGCGGCGAGCAGGTCGGCCACGTCGGGGGTGCTGAGCGCGTACATCACCAGCGGACCGTCCCGGTACGAGGTGACCATGCCGGCCCGGCGCAGCACGGCGAGCTGCTGCGAGAGGTTCGACGCCTCCACGTCGATGGCGGCGAGCAGGTCGCGTACCGGCAACGGCCCGTCCTGGAGCAGTTCGAGCACCCGGATGCGGACCGGGTGCCCGAGGGTCCGGAACAACTCCGCCTTGGCCTGGTACAGCGGCACCGACATGACACACCTCCGACGACTCTGAAGACTTTAACACTTGCAGAAATCTTCAAATCGATGGAGATGGGGGGATGGCCGTCTCAGGCCAGGTCGTTGACGCAGCGCAGCACCGGGCGACGGGTGAGCGCGTCGGCGTCCAGCGGGCCGGGCGCGTGCACGACGAACGTCGCGCTCTCCCCCGGCAGCAGCGTCACCAGGGCCCGGTCCACCCGCGCGGCCGGGTCCAGGCGATCAGGGAACAGCGTCAGGTCGCGCAGCACCGTCCGCGCGGTCACCCGCACCCGCCATCCGCCGTCGACCGGCTCGACGCTCGCGTCCCACTCCGCCCTCGGCCACCGCACGTCGCGGTCCTCGGCGAAGAACCACAGCGCCCGCTCCGCGCCGTCCCCGGCGTCCGCGACGAGCAGTTCGGCCCGGCCGTCGTCCGGCCGTGCCACCTCCGCCGGCAGCGCCAGCACCACCGATGAGTACGCCGGGACGTCGAGGTCGACCGAGGTCTTCGCCCTCGGCTCCCCGGTGAGGGTCAGCCGGGTGACGGTGGCCGGCCCGGTCCACGCGTCGGCTGTCTCGTTCACCGCCACCAGCGCCGGCCCGCCGTCGCGCGGCTGCACCGTCAGCAGCCGGTCGGCGTAGGCGCGGCGCAGCGCGTACCACAGGGGTTTGCGGCGGCCGTCGCCGTCGATCGCCGACCAGGAGGTGACCGGCCAGCAGTCGTTCAGCTGCCACACGACGGTGCCGGCGCAGACCGGCCGGTGCGAGCGGAAGTGCTCGACGCCGAGCTGGATGGCGCGGGCCTGGTTGAGCTGGGTGAGGTAGTGCCAGTCGTCGAAGTCGGCTGGCGGTGGCAGGTGCGCGTCGAGCCCGCGCCGGAGCTTGCGGTCCCCGTCTGCCGCCTTCTGGTGATGAGCCATGCCGGGCGAGTCGGGCGCGAGCGGATCGTCCGAGAGGGCCCGGCGCAGCGTCGCGTACGCGGGCGGCGCCTGGTAGCCGAACTCGGCCACGAACCGGGGCACGTAGTCCCGGTAGCGGGTGTAGTCGTCGGTGTTCCACACGTCCCAGATGTGCGTGGTGCCGTGCGCCGGGTCGTTGGGGTGGAGCTCCTCGCTGCCGGACCACGGGCTACCCGGCCAGTAGGGGACGGTCGGGTCCAGCTCGCCGACGATCGCCGGGAGCAGGTCCAGGTAGTAGCCGCGTCCCCAGGTGCGCCCGGCAAGGGGCTCCTGCCAGTCCCAGTCGTGCCAGCCCCAGATGTTCTCGTTGTTGCCGGTCCACAGCACCAGCGACGGGTGCCCGGCCAGCCGGGTCACCTGTTCGCGCGCCTCCGCCTCGACCTCGGTGCGGAACGGTTCCTCCTCCGGGTACGCCGCGCAGGCGAACAGGAAGTCCTGCTGCACCAGCAGACCGAGGGCGTCGGCGAGGTCGTAGAAGTCGTCCGACTCGTACCGGCCGCCGCCCCAGACACGCAGCAGGTTGACGTTCGCGCCGGCCGCCTGCGCGAACCGCCGCGCCAGGCGGTCGCGGGTGACCCGGTTGGGGAACGCGTCGTCGGGGATCCAGTTGACGCCCCTGACGAACATCGGGACGTCGTTGACGTGCAGGGCGAACGGGGTGCCGTGGGCGTCGGGCGTGGTGTCCAGCCGTACCGAGCGGAACCCGATCCGCCGGGACGCGGTGTCCAGCTCCCGGCCGTCGGCGCCGAGCAGGCTCACGTCGAGGTCGTAGCGCGGCTGGTCGCCGTACCCGATGGGCCACCACAGCGCGGGGTCCGCGACGGTGAGCGTCACGACGGCGGTCCGCTCCCCCGCCGGTACGGCGACCTCGGCGGTGACCCCGGCGACGGCGGCGCGGACGGTCAGCGGCTCGTCCGACGTCCGCTCGACCTCGGCGCACAGCTCGACCCGGCCGACTCCGCCGGCCACCGTCACGAGCGGCCGCACCGACGCGAGCCGGGCGGTGGACCAGGCGTGTAGGCCGATGTCGCGCCAGATGCCGGCGGTGACGAGGGTCGGTCCCCAGTCCCAGCCGAAGTTGCAGGCGGTCTTGCGGATGAAGTGGAACGGCTCCGGGTACGCGTTCGGCCGGTCGCCGAGCCGGTACCGGTGCGCCTCGGCGTACCGGTACGGGGAGTCGAAGCGTACGGCCAGGGTGTTGCCGTCCGGGCGCAGCAGCGCGCGGACGTCGAAGCGGTACGAGCGGTGCTGGTTCTCGGTGCGGCCGACCTCGACGCCGTTGAGCGTCACTGTGGCGACCGTGTCCAGACCGGCGCAGACCAGGTCGACCCGGTCCTCGTCACCGGGCTGCCAGGCGAACGTGGTCTCGTAGGCCCAGTCGGTGCGGCCGATCCAGGCGAGGCGGTTCTCGTTGTCGTCCAGGTACGGGTCGGGGATGAGCCCGGCCGCCAGCAGGTCGGTGTGCACACAGCCGGGCACCGTGGCCGGCACCGCTGCCCCGGCGATCTCCGGCGGCACCGCCGGGCCGCGCTCGGCCCGCAGCGTCCACCCCTCGTGCAGCAGCGTTCGACGGCTCACGACTTCACCGCGCCTTCCATGATTCCGCGGACGATCTGACGTCCACCGACGAACAGCATGACCAGCAGGGGGACGGTGGCGATGAACGCGCCCGCGAGCACCCGCCGGTAGATCACGTAGTTGCCGCTGGCCAGGTCGGAGACCGCCACCATCGACGTCGGGTAGTCGGTGCCGCTCAGCGTGATCAGCGGCCACTGGAAGTCGTTCCAGGTGGCCACGAACGTGAGCAGGCCGAGCACCGCCAGCGCCGGGCGGATCGCGGGCAGCACTATCGTCGCGTACACCCGCATGGTCGTGGCACCGTCGACCCGGGCCGACTCGATCAGCTCGTCCGGGACGGTGTTCACGATGAACTGCCGCATGTAGAACACGCCGAACGCGGTGACCAGGCCGGGCGCGATGACCGCGAGCAGCGTGCCGTTCCAGCCGAGTTTGCCCATCACGATGTAGAGCGCGACGATGCCGAGCTGGTTGGGCACTGTGAGCGTGAGCACCACGAACAGCATCAACGCACGGCTGCCCCGGAAACGCAGCTTGGCGAAGGCGAAGCCGGCCAGCGAGCAGAAGAACAGCACCGAGGCGGTCACCGCCGCCGAGACGATCACGCTGTTGACGAGCGACGCGGCGAAGTAGACGTCCTGGAGGGAGAAGACCTCGTCGACGTTCGTGAGGAACCGGTCGCCGGGGATCACCGCCGGTGGCAGCTTCGCCAGCGCCTCGTCGTCACTCGTGGCGATGACGAACATCCAGTAGAGCGGGAACGCGGCGAACAGCATGCTCACCGCGAGCAGCAGGTAGGTCCAGAGCCCGGCCGGGGTGTCCTGTGGCGCGCGGGCCACCACGCGTCGCGTCGTCACCGGCGGCCTCCGGAGAGTCGGTTCGTCAGCAGGTAGTTGAGACCGGCGACGACCAGGATGATCAGGAACAACGCCCAGGACATCGCGGCGGCGTAGCCGAGGTTGAGGTCCTTCCAGCCGACCTTGTAGATGAGCTGCGCGATGGTCTGCCACTCGCCGTCCGGCCCGCCGGTCGCGGCCTGGGCGTTCGGGTCGAACAGCATCGGCTCGGTGAACAACTGCAACCCGCCGATGGTGGAGAGGATGACGGTGAACAGGACCACCGGCTGGATCATCGGCACGGTGATGCGCCAGAGCTGCTTCCACTGCCCGGCGCCGTCGATCGCCGCCGCCTCGTAGACGTCGCGCGGGATGGACTGCATGGCGGCCAGGTAGAGCAGCGCGTTGTAGCCGATCCACTTCCAGTTGACCATGGTGGCGATGGCGATCCAGGCGTGCAGCTTGTCCGCCCGCCAGTCGATCGGGTCGTCCGGGCCGCCGACGCCGAGCAGGCCGAGCGCCCAGTTCGCCATGCCGAAGTCGCGGGAGAAGAAGACGCTGAACACCATCGTCGAGGCCACGATCGGTGTCACGTACGGCAGGAGCACGCCCACCCGCCACCAGGTCTGCGCCCGCAGCTTGCGGTTGAGCAGCGACGCGACGAGCAGCGCGAGCAGCAGTTGCGGGACCGTGGAGAGCAGGAAGATGCCGAACGTGTTGACCAGGGCGTTCCAGAAGTCCTCGTCGGCGAACAGGCGGCTGAAGTTCTCGGTGCCGGCCCAGTACGGCAGCGTCGGGTCGTCCAGCCGGTAGTTGCGCAGCGACACGACCGCGTTGAACAGCAGCGGGAACAGCCCGAACACGACGAAGAGCAGGAAGAACGGCGCGATCATCAGGTACGGCATGTAGCGCATGTCGAAGCGGTACAGCCGGTCCCGCCAGCTCATCCGCCGGTCGCCGGCGCCGGTACGGCCGGGCTTGCGCGCGGGTGGGCGGCCGGGCGGCGCGGGCGCGGCACGGGTGCTGGACATCTGTTCACTCCAGGGCCGGGAGATCGGACGGCGACGGGGCGGACCGGGCCGCCCCGCCACCGCTGACACGTCAGGACTTGGCGGCCTTCTCGGCCTCCTTGACCGCCTCGGACCAGGCGGCGTCGGACTTGAGCGACTTGTTCTCCACCCGCCGGATCACGTTCTCCACAGCCACCCGGGTCGGGCCGTTCTTGCGGCCCAGGTACTGCGGGGTGAGGCCCTGCGCCATCTTCGGGAAGATCTGGCCCACCGGGGCGTCGTTGAAGAACGGGTTCGTGAAGTCGGCGATGGCCGGATCGGTGTAGAGCGCCGGCTGCGACGGCAGGTTCCCCACCTTCTTGAAAATCTCGATCTGCTGCTCCGGCGCGACCAGCCAGGTCAGCAGCTTGTACGCCTCGTCGACGTTCTTGCCCTGCTTCGGCAGGGTCAGGAAGGAGCCACCCCAGTTGCCGCCGCCACCGGGTACCGCGGCGATGTCCCACTTGCCCTGGGTGCCGGGCGCGGTGTCCTTGATGTGGCCGAGCATCCACGCCGGGCAGGCGAGCACCGCGAACGCGCCGCTGGTGAAGCCCTTGTCCCAGTCGGCCTGGAAGCTGACCAGGTTGGCCGACAGCCCGGCGCCCACGGCCTTGACCGTGTAGTCGAACGCGACCTTCGGGCCCTGCTCCATCCGGAGCTGGTCCTGCTCGTCGTAGAAGCCGACCGGCTGCTGGCCGAGGATCGGGTTGAACAGGTTGGTGCCGGCGTCGATGAACTTCTTCTTCGTCGTGGCTGTGTACTGCTGGCCGACCTCGATGAACCTGTCCCAGGTGGGCCAGAGCGCTGACACCTTGTCGCGTTCGGTGGGCAGGCCGGCGGCCTTGAACAGGTCGGTGCGGTAGCACATGGCCAGGCCGCCGACGTCGGTGCCGAGGCCGATCTGCGTCTTGCCGTCGGCCGACAGCGACTGCCTCCACTTCCAGGGCAGGTACTTGCTCTCGTAGGAGCCGGCACCCTTGTCGAGCAGGTTGACGAACTTGTCCGACTGGCTCCGGAACTGGACCATGAAGCCCTCGTCGATCGCCGCGATGTCCGGCGCGCCGTTGCCCGCCACGAGCTTCTTCTGCAGGTCCTCGTGCTGGGCGTTGTACTCGCCCGAGTTGAGCTGGATCTTGACGTTCGGGTGCTCGGCCTCGTACTTGGCCTTCAGGTCCTGGAGCCCGAAGTCGCCCCAGAAGTTGATTTTCAGCGTCACCTGACCACCGGCCGAGTCCGAGCCGCCGGTGGTGCTCCTGCCGCTGCAGGCGGCGACCATGACCAGGCTGACGGCACCGACGGCGGCCACCCGCGCCAGGTGCGTCCAGGACCGTCTCATCTCATCCTCCGCGCCAAATGGGAACGCTCCCGACATCGAGGAACGTTGACTGAACCGGATAAGTGACGCCACCGTACGGTCCTCATTCATGACTGTCAACGGGCGGTTACCGATGTTCTCGTCCGGCAATCTCACCGCCGCTCACCACGGTGGTTCGGCCGTTCACGGCAGGGCGGCCGGCGATCGGCCCTCTAGGCTGAACCGCGCAAGCGGCGAGCGCCGTAGGCCGCCCGCCGCCACCACCGGTGGCACCCCGGCCCGGCGCGGCGTGCAGTAGCGTCACCAGACGCCGGTGATCCGGCGACCGCAAGTGCCCGCGAGGGCCGGACACAGTGGAGGAACGCTTCGGTGAAGCGGCCGACCATCGCCGACGTCGCCCGGCGTGCCGGGGTCTCCAAGGGCGCGGTGTCGTACGCGCTCAACGGCCAGCCCGGGGTCTCCGAGGCGACCCGGCAGCGGATCCTCGCCATCGCCGCCGAGATCGGGTTCCGTCCCAGCAGCGCCGCCCGCGCGCTGTCCGGCGCCACCGCCAAGGCGGTCGGGCTGGCGCTGTGCCGCCCCGCCCGGATACTCGGCATCGAGCCGTTCTTCATGGAACTCATCAGCGGCGTCGAGGCCGAACTGTCGGCCCGCTCGTACGCGCTCACGCTCCAGGTGGTCAGCGACCAGGACGCCGAGATCGCCGTCTACCGGCGGTGGTGGGCCGAGCGCCGGGTGGACGGCGTGCTCGTCTGCGACCTGCGCACCGACGACCGGCGGGTGCCGGCGCTGGAGGAACTGCAACTGCCGGCGGTGGTGATCGGCGGGCCCGGGCACACCGGCGGCCTGGCGAGCGTCTGGGCCGACGACGCTGCGGCCCTCGTCGAGACCGTGGAGTACCTGGTCGCGCTCGGCCACCGGCGCGTCGCCCGGGTCGGCGGGCTGCCCTCGCTGCTGCACACCGAGATCCGCACCGAGGCGTTCACGGCCGTGTGCCGCCGGCTCGGGCTGGACGAGGCGGCCACCGTCTCGTCCGACTACACCGGGGAGGAGGGCGCGCGGGCCACCCGGCGGCTGCTCAGCTCCCCCGGCCGGCCGACCGCGGTGATCTACGACAACGACGTGATGGCGATCGCCGGGCTCTCCGTGGCGCAGGAGATGGGCCTGAGCGTGCCCGGCGACCTGTCCATCGTGGCCTGGGACGACTCGCCGCTCTGCCGGCTGGTGCACCCGCCGCTCACCGCGCTGGGCCGGGACATCCCGGCGTACGGCGCGCACGCCGCCCGCCGGCTCCTCGCGGTCATCGCGGGCGAGCCGGCCGCCGCCGTGCAGGACGAGACGGCGCACCTCACGCCGCGCGGCAGCACCGCCCCACCGCGTACGAGCGCTCGCTGAACCGGTTCAGCTCAGCGCGTGGTGGACGGGTACTCCTCGAACCACGCCTCGACCCGCTCGGCGGTCGCCGGGCGGGCCAGCGCGAACCCTTGGCCGTACCGGCAGCCCGCCCGGCGCGCACCTGCCACCTGCCCCTCCGACTCCAGCTCCTCGACCACCAGCTCCACCCCGAGCCGGTCGGCCAGGTTCGCCACCACGTCGATCAGCGGGCGCTGCCCGTCCCCGCCCGCGCCGACCAGGTGCGGGCCCACCTTGATCAGGTCGATCGGCAACCGGCGCAGCTGCGCGAGCGAGGCGTGCTCGGCCCGGAAGTCGTCGAGCGCGATCCGCACGCCGATCGACCGCAGACCGGCCAGCCGGGGCACCACAGTGGACAGCTCGGCGCCCACCACCGGCTCGGACACCTCCACCACCAGCCGGTCCGGCACCACGTCGTAAGCGGCCAGCGCGGTGGCGGTACGCGCCACGAAGTCCGGCGCGGCCAGCTCCCGCGGCGTCACGTTCACCGCCATCCACAGCTCGCGACCGCCGTCCGACCACGCCGCGAGCTGGCGGCAAGCTCGATCCAGCACCCACCGCCCGATCTCACCGGTCAGGTCGAGATCGGCCGCCACCGGCAGCAGCTCGGCCGGCAGCACCGTGCCCAGCGCCGGGCTGCGCCAGCGCAGAAACGCCTCGGTGCCCACCGGCATCCGGTCCGCGAGCGCCACCACCGGCTGGTAGACCAGGTCCAGCTCACCGCGCGCCACCGCACCGGGCAGTTCCCGCTCCAGGTCCAGGCGGCGGACCAGTTGCTCCTCCAGGTAGGCGTCGTACCACTCGACCCGGTCCCGGCCGAGCTGCGCCGCCCGGCGGCGGGCCAGGTCCGCCTGGCGCAGCACGTCCTCCGGATCGCCGCCGCTGGTCTCGGCCAGCCCGACGCTCACCCCCAGCCGGACGACCCCGCCGGGCCGGGGGTACGGCTCGGCCAGCGCCGCCAGCAGCCGCAGACCGAGCGCGTACGCGAGCACCGGACCGAGGTCGGTGAGGACCGCGTGCTCGGTGTCGCCGAGCCGGGCGACCAGATCGTGCGTCTCGGAGCCCGCCCGCAGGCGACGCGCCGCCTCGATGAGCACCGGCCCGTCCGGCACGGCGCCGCCCGTACCGTGCAGGTCGACGACGAGCAGCGCGCCGCCGCTGCGGTGCGCCATCACCCGGACCAGATCGGCGCGCGTCAGCAGCACGGGCCCGGCCGTCCCGGCGGCCGGTCCGAGCCGGCGCCGCAACCACGCCTCGCGGGCGGCGAGCCGCTGCACCCGGCGGCGCTGGTCGGCGGCGGCGAGCAGTTCACCCACCATGATCGGCGGTATGACGGCCAGCCCCAGTGCCATCGCGCCGGTGCTGAACTCCCCGGCCGCGCCCAGGTGGATCCCGGCGGCGAGCCCGGCGATCCCGGCCGGCGCCGTGAGGCGCGGCCACGCGGCAGACGCCACGTCCCGATCCGGCCGTTCCCCGCCCGAGGTGCGCCGGACACCGGCGACTGTGAGCAGCGCCCCGGCCACCAGCGGCGCCGCGACGACCGGCAACGCCCGGTCCGGCGCGTCGTACGCCAGCAGCACCACAAGTAGCGTCAACCCGCCGATTGTCAGCGCGGCCCCGGCGTGGCAGCGCGCGGCACCCGGCCGGCGGCGGCGTTCGGCGACCGCCACCACAGTGAGCACGGCGAGCACCACCGCGCCGCCCGTCGCAGCGGTCGCGGCGACGGCCGGGACCGGGCCGCCCGGCAACAGCATCCAGCCCGCGAAGACCAGGCTGACGCCGAGCGCGAGCACGTCGACGGTACGGCGCACCAGCTCCGGACCGGACAGCCGCGACCGGCCGGGCAGGCGCAGCAGGGCCGCCACGTGCAGCGGACCGGTGAGGGACAGCCCGGCCAGTGCGATCGGCAACCGGTGCGCGGGGGCGCTCAGCGGCAGCACCGCCACGGTGAGCCCGGCGGCCAGGACGGCGGCGTCCAGGAACGCGGCGACCCGGCGCGACAGCGCGGCCCGGCGAGCCCGCCGCCCGGTCACGGGCCGATCCGTCGGCGCATGCTGGTCGTTCGACGCGGGCAGGTTGTTCGACGCGGGGCGGCCGGTCGGCGCAGGCAAGCCGTTCGGCGCGGAACGGCCGGTCGGCGCAGGCAAGCCGTTCGGCGCGGAACGGCCGGTCACTGCGGGACCGTCGGCAGGTGCGGGATGGTCGGCCGGCGCGGCGGCTCCGGCCAGCCAGGCGAGCCGGACGCAGGCGAGCGCGAAGCCTCCGGCGACGGCGAGCGCGGCGGCGGCCGGGCCGGGCAGGGCACCGGCGACGCCCGCCAGGAGGAAGGCCGCGCCGATGAGCGACACGGCGACATCGTGCAGGGCTGATCGCCGACGGGGGGCGACGGGAGGGGGGACGGGCACGGCGGTCGCCTTCGTGAGGGGGCACGGGGGCGGTGCGGTTGCGGTACGCGGTACGACGTGCGGGCTGGCGGGGCGCATCGGCGGGGACCACTGCGGCCACGCCTAGAAACGATCCCGGAAGCGCCCAGCAACGTCACCCAGCCAGTGACATCCGTCACACCGCCCCTCCGCAGTGCCGGCTCACGATCGCCTGCAAGCCGCTCACTCCCGCCGATCCCCCCGGCCCACCAGACCTTGGAAGCAAACGGCCCCCCAAGAGGCCCAACGCTTCCAAGATCTCCGACCCGCGCAGATCTTGGTATCGGACCGCCCCGGGAGGGGCGGAGCCGTACCAAGATCGTCGGTGGGCACCGGCTACGCGGTGCGGCGAGCGGTTCGGACGGGGTGGCTCGCACGGCGGGGGACTCGGACGGAGGGTGGCTCGGACGGAGGGTGGCTCGGACGGGGGGTGGCTCGGACGGGGGTGGGGACGCCCGCGGGGTGGGGTGGGCTGGGCGGGTGGGATCATCGGGGGGTGAGCCGCGCCGATACCGTACGTTTCCGTCACAACCAGGCCATCCTGGTCGCCGCGATCGTCGCCACCATCGGCGCGCTTCCAGTGGCCAGTGCCCGCTGGTGGCTGCTCTGGGTGTTGCTCGTGCCGCTCGCCGTCGTGGTCTGGGCGTGGCGCGCCGGCACCGACGCCGACGCCCGGGAGCTGCGACTGCGGGCGCTCGCCGGGCAGCGCCGGGTGCCGTGGAACCGGGTCGCCGAACTCGCAGGTGATCGCAAGGGACGGGCCGTCGCCCGCCTCGACGACGGCGAGGTGGTGGTGCTGCCGGCGGTACGCGCCACCGAACTGCCCCGGCTGATCGCCGTCACCGGGCAGGAGCTACCGGACGCCGAAGCCGATCGGTGAGCAGGGATCAGTAGCCGTCGACCACCCGGTTCGTCAGCTCCGCCCCGGCCACGTACCGGCGCAGTTGCTCCCCCACCAGCCGGTACGCGCGCGGCAGCAGTCCGCGTACGGAGCCGCCGACGTGCGGGGTGAGCAGCACGTTCGGCAGCTCCCACAGGGGATGGTCGGCGGGCAGCGGTTCCGGGTCGGTGACGTCCATCGCCGCGCGCAGGCGACCCGAGGCCAGCTCGGCGACCAGCGCCGACGTGCGGGCCACCGGACCGCGGGCGGCGTTGACGAGCAGCGCGCCGTCCGGCATCGCGGCGAGGAAACGCTCGTCGACCATGCCCCGGGTCTGCTCGGTCAGCGGCACCAGCAGCACCACCACGTCCGCCTCGGGCAGCAGCGCCGGCAGCTCGTCGACGCCGTGCACGCCCTGGCCGGGGCGCGGCGTACGGGCCACCAGCGTGAAGCTCACCTCGAACGGGGCGAGCCGATCGCGTACCGCGGTGCCGATCGAGCCCGCGCCGACGATCAGCACCCGCTTGCCGGCCAGCTCGTCGGTGGGCGCCACCTCGTCGTACGCCCACTCGCGCCGCGCCTGCGCGCGGGCCAGCGGCGCGAACCCGCGTAGCGAGGCGAGGATCGCGGCGACCACCCATTCGGCGGTGGGCGAGTCGTGCACGCCCCGGGCATCGCAGAGCGTCACGCCGTCGGGCATCCGTCCCGCCCAGGCGTCCGCGCCGGCGGAGAGCAGTTGCACCACCTCGACGTCGGGCAGCTCGGCCAGGAGCGCGCCGGCGTCCGGGCCGGACAGGAACGGCGGAACCCAGAACCGCATCCCGGCCGGGGAGGACGGAAGCCGCCGGGGGTCGTCCAGCACCTCCACGGTGACGCCGGGCGGCAGCTCGCCGAGCAGTCTGCGGCCCTCGGGGTGCGGGATCCATGCCTTCACGACCGCCGACGATATCGGCCCCGGGCCGGCCGGCGCGGCGTGACCCGTGACGAACACCGCGCCGGGAATGGAGTGGCGGCCCAGCGGGGTATAACCGAGAGCGGGATGCCGCTCGGGTGTTCCGCTTGCCGAGGGCGGTGGCGATGAGCGAGGACGGCCGGGGACGGGTGTCCGTGCCGATTCCGGCGCTCGCCGATCCCGACCGATTGCGCTCACTCGACGAGACCCGGCTCGACGCCGTACCGGACGAGGCGTTCGACAGGTTCGCCCGGCTGGTCGGCGACCTGCTGGACGTGCCCGTCGCGCTCGTCTCCCTGGTGGACGCCGACCGTCAGTTCTTCCCCGGCGCGACCGGGCTGCCGGAGCCGTGGGCGGCCCGCCGGGAGACGCCGCTGACCCACTCGTTCTGCCAGCACGTCGTCGACGTCGAGATGCCGCTGGTGCTGCCCGACGCCCGCCTCTCCCCCCAGGTACGCCTCAACCTGGCCGTCGAGGACCTGGGCGTGGTGGCGTACGCGGGCATGCCCCTGACCGACCTGGACGGGCGGGTGCTCGGCTCGCTCTGCGCGATCGACAGCAAGCCCCGGGCCTGGACCGGGGAACAGTTGCGTACGCTCGCCGACCTGGCCGCCGCGTGCTCCTCCGAGCTGCGGCTGCGCATCGCGGTCCGGGGTGCCGAGGAGGCGCGCCGCCGCGCCGAGGAGGCGCACGACCGGCTCGCCATGCTGGCCGGTATGAGCGAGATGCTCGGCGGCACGCTCGACGTGGCCACCGCCGTCGACCGGCTCGGGCGCGCGATGGTGCCGCTGCTCGCCGACTGGTGCCTGATCACGCTCGTCGACCCGGCCGGCCGGCCACGCACGGTCACCGGCCTGCACCGGGACGCCGAGCGCGCGGCCGACGTGACCCGTTTCGCCGGGCTGCTGACCACCGGGCTCAGCGCGGAGTCGCAGATCCGGTCGGTGCTGCGTACCGGGCGGCCGGCGGTGCGGGCCACGGCCGACCTGGACGACGTGGCGCGCGGCACCACACGCCCGGAGCTGGTGCCGCTCGCCGACCGGCTCGGCATCGGTTCCCACCTGACCGTGCCGATCACCGCCGTCGGGGACCGGGTGATCGGGGCGGTCACGCTGGTCAACCGGCCCGGACGGCGCGGTTTCGACGCCAGCGACCTGCGCACCGCGCAGGACATCGGGGTACGCGCCGGACAGGCGGTCGGCAACAGCCGCCTCTACGGGGAGCAGCGCCACGTCGCCGAGGTGCTCCAGCACAGCATGCTGCCGAGCCTGCCGGCCGTGCCCGGGATGGAACTGGCCGCCCGCTACCTGCCGGCCGCCGACCGGGTCGAGGTGGGCGGCGACTGGTACGACGCCTTCGTCCAGCCCGACGGCGAGGTGGTCGCCGCGATCGGTGACGTCGCCGGGCACGACATCGAGGCGGCGGCCACCATGGGCCAGCTGCGCAACCTGGTGCGGGGCAACGCGTACGGGCGGGACGATCCGGTGGAGGACCTGGTGACCCACCTCGACCGGGCCATGGGCGGGCTGCGGGTGCCCACCGTCGCCACCGCCGTGCTGGCCCGGGTCCGCCCGGCCGCCGGCGGGCTGGTGGTCTCCTGGTGCAACGCGGGACACCCGCCGCCGCTGCTGGTCCGCGCCGACGGTTCGGTAGCGGTGGCGGACGGTCGCGGGCCGCTGCTCGGCCTGGCCCGCCCGCCCCGGCGCACCGGCCGGACGCTGACCCTGGCTCCCGGCGACACGCTGCTGCTGCACACCGACGGGCTGATCGAGCGCCGGGACCAGCCGATCGACGAGGGGCAGGCCGAGCTGCTCGCCCATCTCGGCACCGCCGGGCCGGGCGTTTCGCTGGACCTGCTCTGCGACCGGCTGCTCGCCGCCGCACACCAGCGGGAGGACGACGTCGCCCTGCTCGCGCTGCGGGCCGGCTGAACAGCACTCCCCCGAACGGGCCGGGTACGGGCCGCCGTCCGCGCGACGCGCCCGGTTCGCCGGTCCACACGGCTAGGCTGGGGCGGGTGAGCCCGCGTCTTGCGTACCCCCGTGTCAGCCGCCTCCGGACGGCGCTGGCGGCGTCCTGCGCGGCGCTGCTCCTGGGCGCCGCCGGCTGTGCCCTCGGCGAGCCCGAGCCGGATCCGGCCGGCGCCCCGCCCAACCTGCCCACACCGTCGAGCACCGCGAGTCCCGGCGGGGCCGGCCAGCAGGCGGTCGCCACGGTGCTGGCCAAGGGGCTGGAGGTGCCGTGGGGCATCGCGTTCCTGCCCGACGGCGGCGCGCTGGTGACCGAGCGGGACAAGGGGCGGATCCTCCAGGTCGGCCCGGAGTCCGGCCCGGAGGGCCTGGCGGTGCGGCCGGTGCAGACCGTGCCGGACGTCGCCGCCGGCGGCGAGGGCGGCCTGCTCGGCATCGCGGTCTCCCCGGCGTACGAGCGGGACCGCACGGTCTTCGTCTACTACACCGCCGAGAACGACAACCGGATCGCGAAGATGCAGCTCGGGCAGGCGCCGAAGCCGATCCTGACCGGCATCCCGAAGTCCGGCACGCACAACGGCGGCGGGCTGGGCTTCGGCCCGGACGGCCACCTCTACGCGAGCACCGGGGACGCCGGGCGCACCGAGAACGCCCAGGACGCCAAGAGCCTCGGCGGCAAGATCCTCCGGATCACCCCGGACGGCAAGCCGGCGCCGGGCAACCCCACCGCCGGGTCGCCGGTCTGGTCGACCGGCCACCGCAACGTCCAGGGCTTCGCCTGGACGCCGGACAAGAAGATGTACGCGGTGGAGTTCGGCCAGAACACCTGGGACGAGATCAATCAGATCAACAAGGGCGGCAACTACGGATGGCCCCGGGTCGAGGGGCGTGGCGACGACAAGCGCTACGTGAACCCGATCACGCAGTGGCCCACCGGTGACGCGTCCTGCTCCGGCCTGGCGGCGGCGGACCGCGTGCTCGTCGCCGCCTGCCTGCGCGGCCAGCGGCTCTGGCTGGTGGAGCTGGCCGGCAACGGCACCGTCCTCGGTCAGCCACGCGACCTGCTCACCGGCCGGTACGGTCGGCTACGGGCCGTCGCGGCGGCGCCGGACGGCTCGCTGTGGGTGAGCACCTCGAACCGGGACGGCAGGGGCACCCCCACCGCCGAGGACGACCGCATCCTGCGACTCGTGTTCGCCGACGGGGGCGCCGGCCGGAGCTGATCCGGGCCGGGCGGGTTTGTCAAGATCGCGCAAGGGGCAGGTCAGGATCTCAGCATGGACGGCCACGAGAACGAACAGCACCGCACCGGGGACGAGACGTCTCCGGAGCGCGGGCGTGCCCGCCGCGTGACGGCGTGGCGGCCCGGTAACCGGCTGCGCCGGCTGGGTGTCGTGCTGGCTCTGCTCGCTGTCACACTCGGCGGCATCGTGATCGGCACGTACGCGGGCGGCCACGTCGGCACCGACATCGGCCCGTTCCGCGCCGAGCTGAAGCTCAGCCCGTCACTGAGCGGCGGCACCACCGTCGACATCCCTCCCCTGGGCGCGCTGCTGCTGGACAGCCACGACGGCCCGGCGTACCTCACCGTCGAGGTGGGCTCGCTGGACCAGGGGCGCACCGAGGCGCTCCTCGACGACCCGGCCAGCATCAGCCGGGCCAGCCAGTCGGCGGTGCAGGACGTCCGCGACGGCGTGATGCGGCTCGGGCTGCGTACGCTCGCCTCGGTGGTGCTGGCCACGCTGATCCTGGCGGCGCTCGTCTTCCGGGACGTCCGGCGTACCGCGTGGGCCGGCGGTATGGCGCTCGTCATCACGGCGGGCAGCCTCGGGACGGCGGCGAGCACCCTGCGCCCGCAGGCCATCGAGGAGCCCCGGTACGAGGGCCTGCTCGTCAACGCGCCCGCGATCGTCGGTGACGCTCGGCGGATCGCGAACGACTACACCAAGTACGCCGAGCAGCTCCAGCGGCTGGTCGGCAACGTCAGCAAGCTCTACACGACCGTCTCGGCGCTGCCGGTGGTGCAGCCGTCGCCCGGCACCACCCGGGTGCTGCACGTGTCGGACATCCACCTCAACCCGACCGGCTGGCAGTTGATCCGTACCGTGGTCGAACAGTTCGGCATCGACGTGGTGGTCGACACCGGCGACATGACCGACTGGGGCAGCGAGCCGGAGGCGTCGTTCGTCGGCTCGATCGGCCTGCTCAAGAAGCCGTACGTGTTCATCCGCGGCAACCACGACTCGCCGCGTACCGCCGCCGCGGTGGCGCAGCAGCCGAACGCGATCGTGTTGAACAACTCCGTCACCACAGTCGGCGGGCTGACCATCGCCGGCCTCGGCGACCCCCGCTTCACCCCGGACAAGGAGACCTCACCGGCCGGGAGCGGCCTCACCTCGGCCGTGGCCGACCAGGTGATCGGCGCCGGCGAACAGCTCGCCGCCACGATCGAGAAGTCGCCGCGCAAGGTGGACATCGCGCTCATCCACGATCCCGCCTCGGCCGGCCCGCTCTCCGGCACCTGCCCGCTCGTGCTCTCCGGGCACACCCACTCCCGGCAGGTGTCGAAGCTGCCGCAGGTGGAGGGCAAGCAGCCGACCACGCTGATGGTGCAGGGCTCGACCGGCGGGGCCGGGCTGCGCGGCCTGGAGGGCGAGAAGCCGACTCCGCTGACCATGACGGTGCTCTACTTCGACCAGCAGAAGCTGCTCCAGGCGTACGACGACATCACAGTCGGCGGCACCGGGCAGTCGCAGGTCAACCTGGAGCGGCACGTCATCCGCGACCCGGCAAAGGGTGACCAGGTGCCGGTCACCCCGACCCCCACCCGCGGCCCCTCCGAGTCGCCGTCGCCGGGTACGACCACCCTGAGCCCCACCCCCACGAGCTGACCGTCCCGGATCCTCGCCTTCCTCGCGGCCACGCCGGGCGCCCTGCCGCGTGACACCCGGTCACTGCGCGTCATGAAGCCGTCCGGCACCGGGATGCCCCACCGCCGCCTTTGCTCTGCACCCATCGGCGCGGCAGGCACCGAGAGTCACCGCGCGGATGGGTGCAGAGCAGCGAGCGATCCATTCCGCCCCAGCTCAGGGTGGTGCTGCGGATTTGGCTGCAGAGCAAAGGCGGCACGAGGCCATACCTCCGACCGCAGAGGCAGTCACTTTCCGCAACCGAAATCGCTTATGACCTTCCGTTACGGCAGCGGGCTGTCGTGCCACCCGGACCGGCCGGCAGCGACCCGCCGTCGTCGCGAGCCGGCGCAGCCGCGCAGCCGACAGACTGGGCGCGAGCCGGCGCGCTGGCGAGCCAGCGAGCCGACCGACCGGGCGCGAGCCGTCAGCGCAGCGCGATCGCGGCCAGCGCGGCGTTGACGATGCTGCCGGGCAGCAGGTCGTGCAGCTCGTACAGCTCCCGGACGCTGCCGGACTGGCCGAACTCGTCCACGCCGAGCGGCACCGCCGGGGCGCCGACCGCCGAGCCGAGCCAGGCCATCGCGTGCGAGGCCGCGTCGTGCACGGTGACCACCGGCACCCGGTCGGCGAACGCCGACCGCAGCGCGCCCGGGACGCTCGGCACGGTAGCGGTCCGCACACCCTGGCGCAGCGTCCGCTGCCACGCCCGGTAGAGCCGGTCCAGGCTGGTCACGTCGACCACGTGCGCGGCCACGCCCTCCTCCGCCAGCTCCGCGGCGGCGGCCAGGACCTCCGGCAGCACCGCGCCGGAGGCGGCGAGCTGCACGACCGGGGCATCAGCCAGATCGGGGTACGCCTGGTGCGCGTCGACGAGCCGGTACGCGCCGGCCACCACCTGCCGCCGCAGCACCGCGTCCCCGAGCCGCGCCCGGGCCGCCTCGAACGGCGCCTGGTCGACCGGCCGGGTGCTGAGCCGGAAGTAGTACGCCCCGTCCTCGGCCGGCGCGGCTGTGGCGGCCGGTGCGGCACCACCGGCGATCTGCCCGAGCGCGTCGCAGAGCAGCCAGTCGAGGCTGCCGGCGTACGCGGGCTCCAGGAACGTCACCCCCGGCAGCTCCAGGCCGACCGACGCGGTGATGGTGGACTGGTGCGCCCCGCCCTCCGGGGCGAGCGTGATGCCCGACGGGGTGCCGGCCACCACGAACCGGGAACCGGAGTACGTCCCGTAGAGGAACGCGTCCAGACCGCGCAGCACGAACGGGTCGTAGACGGTGCCCACCGGCAGCAGCGGCTGACCGGACAGGTCCCAGGACAGGCCGAGCTGGCCCAGCAGCAGGAACAGGTTCATCTCCGAGATGCCCAGCTCGATGTGCTGCCCGGCGGGGCTCTCGGTCCAGCGCAGCATCCGGTCCTCGGTCCAGGAACGCTGCTCCGTCGGGGCGAACACGCCCGTCTTGTTGATGAACCCGGCCAGGTTGGTCGAGGTGGCCACGTCCGGCGCGGTGGTCACCAGGTAGGGCGCGACCTGCGGATCGCGGGCCAGGTCGACAAGCACCCGGCCGAAGGCCTCCTGGGTGGAGACGGGCTTGTTCGCGCGTACCCTCGTGGTCTCCGGAACGGTGACGCCCAGCGCACGCTCGCGCGGCGGGCGGGACAGCGCCTCCCGGCGCTCGCCGGCCCGGATACCGGCCGGGGACGCCGGGTCGAGGCGGTCCCACTCGGTCTCCGGCGTCAGGCCGTGCGCGGCGCGCAGCGCGTCGACCTGCTCGGTGGTGAGCAGCGCCGAGTGGTTGCGCGGGTTGCCGGCGATGGGCAGGCCCCAGCCCTTGACCGTGTACGCGAACACGACGCTGGGCCGGTCGGTCACCGCGTCGCACTGGGCGTACGCGTCGAGCATGGCCTGCGCGTCGTGCCCGCCCAGGTCGGTGACGAGCGGGCCCAGCTCGTCGTCGCCGATGTCGGCGACGAACGCGGCCACCTCGGCCGGGGCGCCGTCCAGGAACTGCTTGCGCAGCGCGGGCCCGGCCAGCCCGAACAGCGACTGGTACTGCTCGTTGGGCATCCGGTCGATCCAGTCGCGCAGCGCCGCGCCACCCGGCCGGGCGTACGCCTCGGCGAGCCGACGGCCGTACTTGACCTCCACGACGTGCCAGCCGGCCGCCTCGAACTGGCCGCGCCACTGGTTGATCCGGATGCCGGGGACGACCCGGTCCAGCGACTGGCGGTTGAAGTCGACGAGCCACATCACGTTGCCGAGCCCGGTGGTGGCCGGGTCGGCGACCGCCTCCCAGATGTTGCCCTCGTCCAGCTCGGCGTCGCCGATGAGGGCGACGAACCGGGAGTGCGGGCGCGGGCCGAAGTGCGCGTCGACGTAGCGGCGGGTGACGGCGGCGAACAGCGGCGCGGCGGCGCCCAGGCCGACCGAGCCGGTGGAGAAGTCCACCTCGTCCGGGTCCTTGGTCCGCGACGGGTACGACTGGAGCCCGCCGCGTGCCCGCAGCTTCGGCAGGTACGACCGGTCGAGGTTGCCCAGCAGGTACTGGATGGCGTGGAACACCGGCGAGGCGTGCGGCTTCACCGCGACCCGGTCCTCGGCGTCCAGGTGCTGGAACCAGAGCGCGGTCATCGCGGTCACCAGCGAGGCGCTCGACGCCTGGTGGCCACCGACCTTCACCCCGTCACCGGTGTCGCGGTCGTGGTTGGCCGCGTCGACGATGCGGGTGGCGAGCCAGAGCACCCGGCGCTGGATCTCGTCGAGGACGTCGAGGTCGTGCTGGTTCACGGTGACTCCATCCGGGCGTCGCCGTTGACGCCCCGTGAGTGGGGTGAGGCGTTAGGAAGGGCCCCTTCCCATGCACCAGGCGTTAAGAAGGGGCCCTTCCTTGCACGTCAGGCGCCGAGGCGCGCCAGGATCAGCTCGCGGACGGTCTTCGCGTCCGCCTGGCCGCGCGTGGTCTTCATGACCGCGCCGACCAGCGCGCCGGCCGCCGCGACCTTGCCGCTGCGGATCTTGTCGGCGATGGCCGGGTTGGCCGCGATCGCCTCGTCCACGGCGGCGGTGAGCGCGCCGGTGTCCGAGACGACCTCCAGGTTGCGGTTGGTCATGATCTCGGTCGGCGAGCCCTCGCCGGCCACCACGCCCTCCAGCACGGTACGGGCCAGCTTGTCGTTGAGCTTGCCCGCGTCGACAAGGCCCTGAAGCTCGGCGACCTGAGCCGGGGTGGCGCCCACGTCGGCCAGCTCCACGCCGGTCTCGTTGGCGCGGCGGGACAGCTCACCCAGCCACCACTTACGGGCCGCCGCAGGGGTCGCGCCGGCAGCCACAGTCGCCTCGATCAGCTCGACCGCGCCCGCGTTCACCACGGACTGCATGTCGAGGTCGGACAGGCCCCAGTCCTGCTGGATCCGCTTGCGGCGCAGGCGCGGCAGCTCCGGCAGGGCGGCCTTCAGCTCGGCCACCCACGCGGTGTCGGGGGCGAGTGGCACCAGGTCCGGCTCCGGGAAGTACCGGTAGTCGGTGGCGGTCTCCTTGGACCGGCCCGACGTGGTGTCGCCGGTGTCCTCGTGGAAGTGCCGGGTCTCCTGCGTGATCCGGCCGCCGGCCTCCAGCACCGACGCCTGGCGCAGCATCTCCGAGCGCACCGCCCGCTCGACCGAGCGCAGCGAGTTGACGTTCTTCGTCTCGGTGCGGGTGCCCCACTCCTCGCCCGGGCGGTTCAGCGACGTGTTGACGTCGCAGCGCAGCGAGCCCTCCTCCATCCGCACGTCGGAGACGCCGAGCGAGCGGATCACGTCGCGCAGCTCGGCGACGTACGCGCGGGCGACCTCGGGCGCGAGCGCGCCGGTGCCGGGAATCGGCTTGGTGACGATCTCCACCAGCGGGATGCCGGCCCGGTTGTAGTCGACGAGCGACTCGGTGGCGCCGTGGATGCGACCGGTGGCGCCGCCGACGTGCAGCGTCTTGCCGGTGTCCTCCTCCAGGTGCACCCGCTCGATGCCGATGCGGACCAGCTCGCCGTTCACCTCGACGTCCAGGTAGCCGTCGGAGCACAGCGGCTCGTCGTACTGGCTGATCTGGAAGTTCTTCGGCATGTCCGGGTAGAAGTAGTTCTTCCGGGCGAACCGGCACCACTCGGCGATGGAGCAGTTCAGCGCCAGCCCGATCCGGATGGTCGCCTCGATGGCGGCCTTGTTCGCCACCGGCAGCGAGCCGGGCAGGCCCAGGCAGACCGGGCAGACCCGGGTGTTCGGCTCGCCGCCGAAGTCGGTCGGGCAGCCGCACCACATCTTGGTGTTCGTGCCCAGCTCGACGTGGGTCTCCAGGCCGATCACCGGTTCGAAGCGCGCGACGACCTCGTCGTACGCGGGCAGTGTCGTCGTCATCTGAGCTCCAGGCGCGATCCGGACAGAACCGTTCCAGCCTAATCGGCTGGCCCGGCCACCCCGCTGCCGGGCTTCGAGATCACCGCGTGGACCGCCCCGACGCCCCGGCCCGGCCCGGGCGTCACTCGGGTGGGGTGAAGGTCCGACGACGGTTGTACGCCAGCACGAGCAGGATGCCGCCGACGGAGAAGGCCACGACGCTCAACAGCAGCAGCACGAGCGGCGAACCCGGCCCGGTGGCCGGCAGCCACGTGCCACTGGCCTTCGACGGTGACGGCGTCGGCTGGGGCGTCGCCGGGCTGCCCTCCGACGGCGTGGCGGCCGGATCGCTCGCGGTCGGCGTGGCCGTCGGGTCGGTCGGAGCGGGCGTCCAGCCGGTCGGGGTCGCCGTCGGGGTGCCCGGGGTCCGGGCGGCGACGGTCAGCGACACCTGCTTCGTGGCGCTGGTGCTGTGCCCCTTCGCCGCGACGGTGAAGGTGAACGTGCCGGCGCTGCCCGGTGTGCCGCTGAGCCGGCCCTTCTCGTCGAGGGTGAGGCCGTCCGGCAGGGCCCCGGCGGCCAGGGCGAACACGATGTCCGAGTCGCCGTCGGCGGTGAACCGGAAGGAGTAGTGCTTACCGACTGTGGCGGCGGGCGGTTCGCCGGAGGTGAAGGCGGTCGCCGCCACGGCGACGACGACGGTGGCGTCCTGCTCGTCGAAGAGGCCGTTCTTGTCGGTCATCCGCAGCGTGAACGTGTATGTGCCGGCTGTGGTCGGCGCACCGCCGAGCGACGTACCCACCACCAGCATCCCCGGCGGCAGGCTGCCCGAGACCACCGACAACCCGTACGGCGCGGCGCCGCCTGTCGCCTCGACCGTGTGGATCGCGTACACCCGGCCGAGGTACATGGGAGACCGGGGCTTGCCGGACGTGATGACGACCTTCGGCTGGCGTACCTCGATCGTCGCCGTCTGCTCGTCGAAGAGGTCGTTCTGATCGGTCATCCGCAGCGTGAACGTGTACGTGCCGACTGTGGTCGGCGCGCCACCGAGCGACGTACCCACCACCAGCATCCCCGGCGGCAGGCTGCCCGAGACCACCGACAACCGGTACGGCGCGGTCCCGCCTGTCGCCTCGACCGTGTGGATCGCGTAGACCTGCCCGATGACCATGACCGACCGGGGCTTACCCGAGGTGATGGTGACGGTCTCGGTGGCGGCGGTGACCGGTTGCGCGGTGGCCGGCTGGGCGACACCCAGCAGCAGCGCGACGGCCATCGTCAGGGCCATGACCGGGCGAAGTGTCCCCATCGCACATCCAGGTCTCGATCGGAGCCGCTCGCATCCGCCAGCGGACCGTAGTCCAGTCGATCCAGCAGCCTCGAATCCTATTCGACCAGTGCCAGTGACAGGTGGCAATCCGCTGTTCGGTGATCACCGTGTCGGTACGGAGGCGGGTGGCCCGCCTCCGTACCCCCGGTTTCTAGAGCGTCGGCGGGGTGAGCGTGCCGACGGCGTTCTCCAGCGCGGCGGCGACCCGGTACATCCGGTCGTCGGCCATGGTCGGCGCCATGATCTGGAAGCCGACCGGGAGCCCGTCGGACAGGCCGCACGGCACCGAGATGGCCGGACCGCCGTACAGGTTCGTCGGGATGGTGAACAGGTCGGCCAGGTACATCTGGTACGGGTCGGCGGTGCGCGACCCGATCGGGAACGCCACGAACGGCGTGGTCGGCGAGATCAGCGCGTCGACCTGCTCGAACGCGCTGGTGAAGTCCCGCGTGATCAGGGTGCGGACCTTCTGCGCCTGGCCGTAGTAGGCGTCGTAGTAGCCCGACGAGAGCGCGTACGTGCCGATCATGATGCGGCGCTTGACCTCGGGGCCGAAACCGGCCTCGCGTGTCAGCGACATGACCTCCTCCAGCGACCGGTTGCCGTCGTCGCCGACCCGCAGGCCGAACCGGACGCCGTCGAACCGGGCCAGGTTGGAGGAGCACTCGCTCGGCGCGATCAGGTAGTACGCCGGCAGCGCGTACTTGAAGTGCGGGCAGGAGATCTCGACGATCTCGGCGCCCAGCTTCGCCAGCGCCTCGACCGACTCGCGGAACGCGGCCATCACGCCCGGCTCCGCGCCCTCGCCGGTGAACTCGGTGACCACGCCGAGCTTCACGCCGGTCAGGTCGCCGGTGGCGCCGAGCCGCGCCGCGGCCACCACGTCCGGCACCGGTGCCGGGATCGAGGTGGAGTCGCGCGGGTCGTGACCGCCGATCACCTGGTGCAGCAACGCGGCGTCGAGCACGGTACGCGCGCACGGGCCGGGGGTGTCCAGCGACGAGGAAAACGCCACAAGGCCGTAGCGGGAGGTGCCGCCGTAGGTGGGCTTCGCGCCGACGGTGCCGGTGACCGCGCCGGGCTGGCGGATCGAGCCGCCGGTGTCCGAGCCGATCGACAGCGGCGCCTCGTACGCGGCCAGCGCCGCCGCGCTGCCACCGCCCGAGCCGCCCGGGATCCGCTCCAGGTCCCACGGGTTACGGGTCGGCCCGTACGCCGAGTATTCGGTGGAGGAGCCCATCGCGAACTCGTCCATGTTCGTCTTGCCGAGCATCACCGTGCCGGCGGCGCGCAGCCGCTCGACGATCGTCGAGTCGTACGGCGGGCGCCAGCCCTCCAGGATCTTCGACCCGACGGTGGTCGGCACGCCCTTGGTGGTGAGCACGTCCTTCACCGCGACCGGCACACCGGCCAGCGGGCCCAGCTCCTCACCGGCGGCGCGACGCTCGTCCACCGACCGCGCGGCGGCGAGCGCACCCTCGGTGTCGACGTGCAGGAACGCGTGCACCCGGTCGTCGACGGCGCCGATCCGGTCCAGGTGCGCCCGGGTGACCTCGACGGCGGAGGTCTCGCCGCTCGCCACCAGCCCGGCGATCTCGACGGCGCTCAACTTCGTCAGGTCGGTCATGCCGGCACTCCCGCTGCGCTCGCTCATGAGGCCACATCCTCGTCCAGGATCCGCGGGACGCGGAACCGCTGCTCCTCGGCGTCGGGGGCGCCCGACAGCGCCTCCTGCGGGGTCAGGCCCGGCCGCACCACGTCCTCGCGGAGCACGTTTGTCAGCGGCACGGAGTGGGACGTCGGCGGGATGTCCGCCGCGGCTACCTCGCCGACCTGCGCGACCGACTGGAGGATCACATCCAGCTGGCCGGCGAAGGTGTCCAACTCCTCCTCGGTGACGGCGAGCCGCGACAGTCGCGCGAGGTGCGCGACCTCCTCGCGGGAGATGGCGGCCATCGGTGCCCCCTTCGTGGCTGTCCTGAGACGTCTGGCGGTGGGCCGGCCGCGCGTACGGGCGTGCTCGATGACGCGCGGTGACCGGAGCGAGTCTATTGTCCCGCCGTCACGACGACGCCTTCGACTCCCCCTCCGGCGCCGGAGCTCCACGGCTGCCCGCCTCGGCCGGGCGCACCGGACGGTAGCGGGACAGCCAGGCCACCAGGTCCTCGGCCGGCATCGGCCGGGCGTGGAACCAGCCCTGCGCCACGTCGCAGCCGGCGGCGTGCAGCAGCCGCCAGGTGCGCTCGTCCTCCACGCCCTCGGCCACCACGCGCAGCCCGAGCGCCCCGGCCAGCTCGATCATCGAGCGGACGATCGCCGCGTCGTCCGGGTCCTCGGCCATTCCGAGGACGAACGACCGGTCCACCTTCACCTCGGACAGCGGGAGCCGGCGCAGGTGTTGCAGCGACGAGTAGCCGGTGCCGAAGTCGTCGAGCGCGATGCCGACGCCGATCCGGTGCAACTGGGTGATGCTGGCGAGCACCCGCCGTGGGTCGGCCATCAGCGCGCCCTCGGTGATCTCCACCTGGAGCCGCTGCGGCGGCACGCCGTACCGGGTCAGCCGGTCGGCGATCTGGTCGGCGATCTCGCCGGTGTGCAGGTCGCGGACGCTGACGTTGAGCGCGGCACGCAACGTGAGCCCGGCCGCCGACCACTTGGCGAGCTGCTCCACCACGTCGTCCACCACGCGGCGGGTCAGCAGCCGCATCACCGCGCTCTGCTCGGCGACCTGGATCAGCTCGCCCGGGTCGACCATGCCCCGGCGCGGGTGCCGCCAGCGCAGCAGCGCCTCGACGCCCACCACCTCGCCGGTGGCGATGGCGATCTGTGGCTGGTAGTACATGGTGATCTCGCCCGGGTGCCCGGCCTGCTCCTCCGGCCCGCCGGCGGCGCTCCCGTCCGCGGTCGGCCCGATGACGCCCGGCGCACCGGTGCTGACGGCCACCTGCGCGTCGTGCGCGGCGTCGGTCCCGTCGGCACGGTCCGGCGTGGCTTCCCCGCCACCGACCACGAACGGCGTGACCACCGGCCCGGCGGCGGCGCCACCGGGAGCGGCCCGGCGGCGGATCGGGTCGGCGCCGGTGAGGATGCGCTCGATCAGGTCGTCCTCGTGCCGCTCCTGCGCGCGGTCCCGGCGGCGCCGCAGCCACCGGTTCGACCCGTCGCCGGACCGTCCCCCGCCCGCCCGTCCGCCGCCCCGGCCTCCGTCGCGCGCCGGGCGCTGGTTGCGCGACGGCCGCTCGGCCCGGGCCGGTCGCGCGCCCGGCAGCGCCGGCTCCAGCGCCGCTCCGTCACCCCCGCGTACGCCCACCGTCTCCCCGGCCGACGCGGACGGGCCGGACTCCAGCACCCGCCGCAGGTCGGCCAGCAGGCTCAGCCGCTCGGCCGAGTTGTGGTCGGACTCCGGCGCGTAGACCGCCACCGTGTCGTTGCGGTGCTTCGCGTCGTACATGGCCACGTCGGCGTGGCGCATCAGGGTCGCGAAGTCCTCGCCGTGGTCGGGGTAGAGCGCGATGCCGATGGCACCGCCGACGTCCAGCGGCAGCCCGTCCAGCGGCACCGGCTCGGCGAGCGCGGCGACCACCCGGTCGGCCCGCTCGCGCGCCTGGTCGATGTCGGTGAGCCGGGGCACCACGATGGCGAACTCGTCGCCGCCGAGCCGCGCCACCATGTCGCCGCCGCCGACCGCGCCCATCAGCCGGGCGCTCACCTCGACCAGGAGGCGGTCTCCCACCGCGTGCCCGAGCGCGTCGTTCACGTGCTTGAACCGGTCGAGGTCGAGCAGCAGCAGCGCCAGGTGCGCGTCCGGCGCGCCCCGGGCGGCCCGCTCGCCGTGCAGGTGCACCTGCTCGGCCACCTCGGTCAGCAGCGCCTTGCGGTTGGGCAGCCCGGTGAGCGGGTCCACGTCGGCGAGATGTTCCCGTTCGTCGGAGAGCCGGGCCATCCGGTAGACCGCGAACAGCGGCACCAGCACCAGCGGGATCAACGCCGCGCTGGCCCGGGCGGCGGCCACCAGGACCGGGGCCAGCAGCAGCAGCGAACCGGTGGCCAGCAGCTCGTAGGCAAGGCCGCTGCGGAAGCTCGGCCACCACCGGTCCCCGAAGCGCAACCGGACCGCGGAGCTGACCAGCCCGTAGTTGACCACGAACCAGGCCACCGTCGCGCCACCCACCGCCGCCACGTCGGTCCAGCGCAGCCCGCCGTCGTCGAACAGCTCGCCCGGGCCGAGCCGGGTGACTGCGTACGCGGCGGCGAGCGCGCACGCGTACTGGGCGGCGTTGAAGCCGGTGCGCCAGGGGGCGTACCCGAGCCGCCAGCCGCTGACCGCGACCGCCACGGCCTGCACCGCGACGGCCGGACCGAGGCCCCAGCCGAGCAGGATCGCGAAGGTGAAGCAGGTCGACGGGAACACCGCCGAGGTCTGCCGCCGGCCGGGCGGGACGAACGGGCGCGCGTCGCAGGCGACGGCGAGCGCCGCCATGGTCCAGAAGGCCGCCGGCAGCTCGGTCAGGCGGTCGGCGAGCCTGACGAGCGGCACGGCCGACACCAGTAGGGCGACCGCGCCGATCGCGCCGACGAAGCCGAAGAACGGCCCGCTCCGCCCGGGCGGGACGGAGTTACGCGGATCGCCGGTCTCCATCGCACCTCCCGGGGGAACGTCCTGGCGCGCGCCGTCACGCGTCGTACGCCAATGAAACGCCCTCCGAGGCGGTTTCCCCGACACGACAGTCACGAATCGGTCGTAGTCGTAATTAACTTGGTATCCGCCGGCGTTCGCCGTGACCAGCCCGTCAGCCCTCCACCCGGGCCACCTCGCGGGCGGCGTCGGGGCCGGAGTCGAGCAGAACGCGGAAGCCGTCCTCGTCGAGGATCGGCAGTTTCAGGGTGGCGGCCTTGTCTGCCTTGGAGCCGGGATTGTCGCCGACCACCACGAAACCGGTCTTCTTGGAGACCGAGCCGGTCACCTTGCCGCCCCGGGCCTGGATCGCCTCGGCCGCCTGGTCGCGACTGAACCCACTCAACGTGCCGGTGACCACCACTGTGACGCCGTCGAGCGGTCGCGGACCCTCGTCGGCGGCCTCCTCGGCCATCCGTACGCCCGCCTCGGCCCACTTGCGCACCACCTCGCGGTGCCAGTCGACGGCGAACCACTCCTTCAGGCTGGCCGCGATCGTCGGGCCGACGCCGTCCACCGAGGACAGTTCCTCCTCGCCCGCGGTCTCGATCGCCGCGATGGAGCGGAAGTGCCGGGCGAGCGCCTGCGCGGCGGTCGGGCCGACGTGCCGGATGGAGAGCGCCACCAGCACCCGCCACAGGTCGCGTTCCTTGGCCTCGGCGAGGTTGTCGAGCAGTTTGGTGGCGTTGCTGCCGAGGCTGCCGTCCTTGTTGACGAAGAACGGCGACCGGCTCAACTGCTCGGCGTCGAGCTGGAACAGGTCGCCCTCGTTGGTAATGATCTCGGCGTCCAGCAGCGCCGCCGCGCCCTTCTCGCCGAGCACCTCGATGTCGAGCACCTTGCGGCTGGCCAGGTAGAAGACCCGCTCGCGAATCTGGCCGGGGCAGGCCCGCCCGTTGGGGCAGCGGATGTCGACGTCGCTCTCCTTGGCCGGCGCGAGCGGTGTGCCGCAGGCCGGGCAGGTGGTCGGCATGACGAACGGGCGGGCGTCGGCCGGACGCAGCTCGACCACCGGGCCGAGCACCTCGGGGATCACGTCGCCGGCCTTGCGCAGCACCACCGTGTCGCCGATGAGCACGCCCTTGCGCTCGACCTCACGGGCGTTGTGCAGGGTCGCCAGCGCGACAGTGGAACCGGCCACCCGGACCGGTTCGAGGACGGCGAACGGGGTGACCCGGCCGGTGCGCCCGACGTTGACGTCGATGTCGAGCAGCTTGGTGTTGACCTCCTCGGGCGGGTATTTGAAGGCGATCGCCCAGCGGGGCGCCCGGCTGGTCGAGCCGAGACGGCCCTGGATGGAGACCGGGTCGACCTTGACCACCACGCCGTCGATCTCGTGCTCGACGTCGTGCCGGTGCTTGCCGTAGTAGGCGATGTATTCCGCCACTCCGGCCAGGTCGTCCACCACCTTCCACCTGTCACTGGTGGGCAGTCCCCACGCCTTGAGCGCCGCGTACGACTCGGACTGCGCGGCCGGGCGGTAGCCGGTGCGGGCGCCGATGCCGTGCACCACCAGGCGCAGCGGGCGGGAGGCGGTCACCCGTGGGTCCTTCTGCCGCAGGCTGCCGGCGGCGGCGTTGCGCGGGTTGGCGAACGGCGCCTTGCCCTGCTCGACCAGGCTCGCGTTCAGGTCGGCGAACGCGGCCACCGGGAAGTAGATCTCGCCGCGCACCTCCAGGAACTCCGGCACGTCGGGGAAGCCGTCGGCCGGGGTCAGCCGGGCCGGCACGCCCTTGATGCTGCGCACGTTGGCGGTGACGTCCTCGCCGGTGCGGCCGTCGCCCCGGGTGGCGGCGCGGACCAGCCGGCCCTTCTCGTAGGTCAGGTTGATGGCGAGCCCGTCGACCTTCAGCTCACACAGGTAGGGCACCGGGCCGCCCGCGTCGCGCTCGACCCGGTCGGCCCAGGCGGCCAGCTCCTCGTCGGCGAAGGCGTTGTCGAGCGAGAGCATCCGCTCGGCGTGCGCGACCGGGGTGAAGTCGGTGGAGAAGGTGCCGCCGACCCGCTGGGTGGGCGAGTCGGGGGTGCGCAGCGCCGGGTATTCCGCCTCCAGCGCCTCCAGCTCCCGCAGCTGCCTGTCGAACTCCGCATCGGTGATGGTCGGCGCGTCCAGCACGTAGTAGCGGTATTGGTGCTCGGTCAGCTCCTGGCTGAGCGTGGCGTGCCGCTCCCGCGCGGCCGGGGTCGGCTCGGCCCCCGCCGCCGCCTCCTGGGCCGCGTCGGCCGCTGTGGGAACCACTTCTTCGGACACGCCGCCGCCTTCGGACACCGCTGTCGACCTCCCGTGTCGGTGCTACCCGAGAACCGTAGCGGTCGGGACTGACAGTCGTCCGGCCACCCGCGCCGAGCAGGGCGGACCGGCACGCGTCGCGCCACCCGGGCGGGGCGGCCCCCGGCGTGCGACGATCGCGTCGGCGGCACTGGGCGGCAACGGTCGGGAGGCGGGCGGCGGATGCGCGACGGGGTGATCTGGGCGCTGGTGATCGTGGCCTGTGTCGCGGCGGGCTGGTTGTGGAACGAGTGGCGCCGCCGGGCGGCCGAACGCGCCGCCGGGACACGTGGCCGGTCCGACGGGCGGCGGCCGGGCACCGGTCGTGGCAGCCGGACCGGCGGACCGGGCGGCGGTCGGACCGGCACCGACCGGCCCGGTGGTGGACGGCCCGGCGGCGCGCGTCGCGGCGACCGGGCCGGCGCCGGGTCACGTGGTGACCGCACCGCGGCGCCGCCGCGGCCACGTGCGGCCGGGCGGGCGGACCGGGACGAGCCCCGGCCCGGGGAGATCTGGTGGGCCGACGTGCCCTACGCCGACGGGACCGGCTCGAAGGTGCGCCCCTGCCTGGTGCTGCGGGTCGACGGCGGGGACGCCGAGGTATTGAAGATCACCAGCCAGGACAAGTCGGATCGGGACGACCACCTGCCGATCCCGACCCGGGACTGGGATCCGGACGCCGACCACGACAGCTTCCTCGACGTCAGCGAGCCGATCCCGGTGCCGCTCGACGCGTTCGCCGACCGGGCCGGCACCTGCGACCCGGACCTGTGGCGGGGTGTGCGCCGGCTGAGCCACCTCACCGGCTGAGCGAGCCGCCCCCGGCCCGGCCGCACCCGCGACGAACCCGGGCAAACCGCCGTGTCGGTCGACGACTGCCGGAACCCGGACCGGTTGCGCGCCACGCGGGCGATCCCCCCGATCGCCGCCGTGTCACCCCGCGCCGGGCGTATCCCCCTCGAACGCGGCGGCGAGCGCGGTGAGCTGGCCCGCGTACTCGATCCGGCCGGCCCATCCGGCAGGCCAGGCGGCCGTGCCGTACGCGGCCCCGACGAACGCGCCGGCCAGCGCGGCGATGGAGTCCGAGTCACCGGCGGTGGTGGCGCCCCGGGCCAGCGCGCCGACCGGGTCGTCGCTGTGGCGCAGCGCGCAGAGCAGCGCGGTGGCCAGCGCCTCCTCGGCGATCCAGCCCTCGCCGGTGAACCGGCACGGGTCGCCGCCGTCGTCCGGGCGGGCCAGCGCCGCCTCCAGCCGGCCCAGCACGTGCAGGCAGTCGTCCCAGCCCTGGGCGACGAACCCGGCCGCGCTGCTCTCGCCGGACCGCTGCCACAGGTCACCGAGCCAGTCGTCCCGGTAGACGGTGCGCTGCTCCCGGGCCCGCTCGGTGAGCAGGCCCGGCAGCTCCGGCAGCGCCGCGCCGTCGCGCAGCAGCCGGACCGCGTACGCGGTCAGCTCGCTGGCCGCCAGCCCGGTCGGGTGGCCGTGGGTGAGACCGGCCTGGAGCTGGGCCAGCCCGGCCATGGTGTCCAGGTCGACGTCGAGCAGCCCGACCGGGGTGACACGCATGTTCGCACCGCAGCCCTTCGAGCCCGCCACGGTGGCCTCCTGCCAGCGGGTGCCCCGGGCCAGTTCGGCGCAGGCCCGCAGGCAGGTCATGCCGGGGGCACGGTTGTTCTCCGGGCTGACCGACCAGTCGACGAAGCGCTGCCGCAGCAGCGGCTCCACCGCCCCGGCCGTGTACGCGGGCGCGTCGTGCAGCGCCCACGCCACGGCCAGCGCCATCTGGGTGTCGTCGGTGACCAGGGCCGGATCGCCGGTCAGCTCGCGCGGACCGGCCGGACCGTAGCGCCGGACGATCTCGGTGACGGTGAGGAACTCGGTGGGCTTGCCCAGGGCGTCGCCGTAGGCCAGGCCGAACAGCGAACCGGCGGCGCGGCCGGTGGCGGTGGAGGCGGTCACGCCGGTGATCATGCCTCCGCCGCGCAAGTCGCGGAAGATCAGTCCCAGCAGAGGCAGAACGGGTGGCCGGCCGGGTCGGCGTAGACCCGGAAGCCCTCCCCCTCGCCGGGCAGCCGCCGCGCGCCCAGCGCCAGCGCCGCCTTCTCGGCCGCCTCGATGTCGTCGACAGTCACGTCCAGGTGGAGCTGCTGCGGCCGGGCCGGGTCGGGCCAGTCGGGGGCGCGCAGGCCGGGCGCCTTCTGGAAGGCCACCCGCGGCTGGTGCCCGGGCGGGCCGCCGAGCACCACCCACTCGTCGCCGTCGGAGTTCTCCTCCACCACGGGCAGGCCGAGCAGCTCGGCGTAGAAGGCGGCGAGCGCACGCGGATCGGGGCAGTCGATCACTGTGGAACGCAGTCGTCCAATCATGCCGGTCATCGTGCCCGGCGGGTACGACGGAAAAACGTCAGTCCTCGGCGAGACGCCGGCCCGCGTCGCGGCAGGCGGTCAGCACCGCGCGGGCGTACCCCGGGGTGGCACCGGCCAGGCCGCACGCGGGGGTGACCACCACCTGCTCGGCCAGCCGGCGGCGGGGGAAGCCGAGCTGGTCCCAGACCCGGCGGACCCGGTCGGCGACCTCGGCCGACGTCGGCGCCCGGCCGGACGGCGGCGGCAGCGTCGGCGCGGCGCCGGCCAGCAGCCCGAGCCCGGCGTCGATCGCCTCGCCGAGCGGGTCGATCTGGGTGACCAGCGACAGGTCGAGGGCGACGCCCACCGCCCCGGCGGAGCGGATCAGCTCCAACGGCACGTCCGGCGCGCAGCAGTGCACGAGCGCGGGTACGCCGGCCGCCTCGATCACGTCACGCAGCAGCGCCCGAGCCACCTCCGTCTCGACCGGGCGGTGGGTGCCGAAGCCGCTCTCGGTGGGCACCCGGCCGGCCAGCACCGACGGCAGGGACGGCTCGTCGAGCTGGAGCAGCACCGAGGCGCGGGGCAGCCGCCGGGTCACCGCCTCGACGTGCCCGCGCAGCCCTTCACCGAGTGAGCCCGCGAGGTCGCGTACCGCGCCCGGGTCGCGCAGCATCCGGCCGCCGATCGGCAGCTCCAGCGCGGCGGCCAGGGTGAACGGGCCGGCGGCCTGGACCTTCACCGGGCCGGCGTACTCCTCGGCCTGCTCGGCGAGCTGGTCGAGATCGCGTTCCATCAGGTCACGGGCGCGGCGCAGATCCCGGCCCGGGCGCGGGGCGATCCGCCAGCGGGCCGCGTACAACTCGACAGGCAGTTCGACCAGCAGGCCGGCGGTGCGGCCGACGAGGTCCGCGCCCGGCCCCCGGGCGGGCAGCTCGGGCAGGTGCGGGAGGGCGGGCAGCTCGCCGAGCACGATGCGCTGCGCCTCGGCGATGTCGGTGCCGGGCAGCGACCCGATCCCCGTCGCCGCACCGGTGGGCCAGGGCCACGCCTGCTCAGTCACCGCCGCAGCCTATCCGCTGCCCGTCGCCGGTCAGGCAGCGGTGATGGTGGCGGAGCCGAGCACCACGTCGCCGGCCGGGTCCGGCCGGTAGGCCACGATCGCCTGACCGGCGGCGACACCCCGGACCGGGCGGCGCAGCGACGCGCGCAGGCCGTCGGCGTCCACCTCGACGGCGGCCGGCACCACGTCGCCGTGGGCCCGCAGCTGCACCTCGCACTCGACCGGCCCCTCCGGGCGCGGCCCGCCGGTCCACACCGGGCGGACGGCGCGCACGTCGGAGACCTCCAGCGCCTCGGCCGGGCCGACCGTCACCGTGTTCGTGGTCGGGGTGATCGACAGGACGTAGCGCGGCCGGCCGTCCGGCGCCGGGCGGTCCAGGTGCAGCCCGCGCCGCTGCCCGACGGTGTACTGGTAGGCGCCGCTGTGGCTGCCCACCACCGCGCCGGTGAGCGCGTCCACCACCTGCCCCGGGGCCTCGCCGAGGCGCTCGGCGAGGAAGCCTCGGGTGTCGCCGTCGGCGATGAAGCAGATGTCGTGCGAGTCGGGCTTGCCGGCCACGGCGAGGCCGCGCCGGGCGGCCTCCGCGCGCACGTCGGCCTTCGTCGAGTCGCCGAGCGGGAAGATCGACCGGTCGAGCTGCGCGCGGGTCAGCACCGCCAGCACGTACGACTGGTCCTTGGCGAGGTCGACGCTGCGCCGCAGCAGGCCGTCCGGGCCGAGCCGGGCGTGGTGGCCGGTCACCACCGCGTCGAAGCCCAGGGCGACCGCCCGGTCCAGCACCGCCGCGAACTTGATCTTCTCGTTGCAGCGCAGGCAGGGATTCGGGGTACGCCCGGCGGCGTACTCGGCCACGAAGTCGTCCACCACGTCCTCGTGGAACCGGTCGGCCATGTCCCAGACGTAGAACGGGATGCCGAGCACGTCGGCGGCCCGCCGGGCGTCCCGGGAGTCCTCAAGCGTGCAACAGCCCCGGGCGCCGGTGCGGTACGTCTGCGGGTTGCGGGCCAGCGCCAGGTGCACGCCCGTCACGTCGTGCCCGGCCTCCACCGCCCGTGCCGCCGCGACGGCGGAGTCCACCCCGCCCGACATCGCCGCCAGAACCCTCACCGGCCCACTCCCCTCGTCCTCACCGAGCGTATCCGGGTCAGCGGGGCGTACGCAGAGCGGCCGCGCGGCGGGCCCGTTCCACCGCGGCGGGCAGCGCGGCGATCAGCGCGTCCACGTCCGCGCCGGTGCTGGTGTGCCCGAGCGTGAAGCGCAGCGAGGACCGGGCCCGGTCGTCGTCGGCGCCCATCGCCAGCAGCACGTGCGAGGGCTGGGCCACGCCGGCCGAGCAGGCCGAGCCGGTCGAGCAGGCGATGCCCTGGGCGTCCAGCAGCAGCAGCAGCGCGTCGCCCTCGCAGCCGGGGAAGGAGAAGTGCGCGTTGCCGGGGAGCCGGTCGGCCGGGTCACCGTTGAAGATCACCTCGGGGACCGCCTGCCGCACCCGCTCGACCAGCTCGTCGCGGAGCGCGGCGACGCGTGCGGCGTACTCCTGCTGGCCTTTCACCGCGGCCTCGACGGCGACAGCGAACGCGACGATGCCGGCCGTGTCGAGCGTGCCGGAGCGCACGTCGCGCTCCTGGCCGCCGCCGTGCAGCAGCGGGGTGGCCGCCACGTCGCGGGCCAGCAGCAGCGCGCCCACGCCGGTCGGCCCGCCGAGCTTGTGCCCGGTCACGGTGAGCGCCGACACACCGCTGGCGGCGAAGTCGACAGGCACCTGCCCGACCGCCTGGATGGCGTCGGTGTGGAACGGCACACCGTGCTCGGCGGCGACGGCGGCCAGCGCGGCCACCGGCTGGACGGTGCCCACCTCGTTGTTCGCCCACATGGCGGTGACCACAGCGACGCGCTCGCCGTGCTCGGCCAGCTCGGCGCGCAGCCGTTCCGGATCGAGCCGCCCAGCGGCGTCGACCGGAAGCCGGCCGGCCCGCGCGCCCTCGTGCTCGACCAGCCAGTCCACCGCGTCCAGTACGGCGTGGTGCTCGACCGCGCTGGAGACCACCCGGACCCGCTCGGCCCGGTCGGCGCGACGGGCCCAGAAGATGCCCTTCACGGCGAGGTTGTCGCTCTCCGTACCGCCGCCGGTGAAGATCACCTCGGAGGGGCGGGCGCCCAGCACGGCCGCCACCCGCTCACGGGACTCCTCCACCCGGCGCCGGGCCCGGCGTCCCGCCGCGTGCAGCGACGACGCGTTGCCGACCTCGCGGGCGACGGCGACGTACGCCTCGAGTGCCTCGTCCAGCATCGGGGTCGTCGCCGCGTGATCAAGGTATGCCATCACGGTTCAGCCTAACGGCCTGCGCACCCGGAGCCGGGGGCCGGACCGCCCCGTCCCACCCGGGGCGGTCCGGCCCGCTCACGCGGGAACGGCCACGATCACGCGGGAACGGCCGTGACCACGATGTTGTCCCGGTAGCTGCGGGTCTTCGCGTCGAACGGCCCGCCGCAGGTGATGAGCGTGAGGCGGGGCTTGCCGTCGCGGGCGAAGTACCGCTCCAGCGGGATCTTCGACTTCCGGTACTCCTCGCGGGCGACCACCCGGTAGGCGCGCTCGCGGCCGTCCGAGCCGGTGGCGGTGAGCTTGTCCCCCTGGTCCAGCTCACGCAGCCGGAAGAACGCCCCCTTGCCCTGCTCGGCGCTGTCCACGTGCCCGGCGATCACCACCGACCCGGCGCCGGCCTCCAGGCCCGGGCCGTAGCGGTACCAGCCGACCCGGTCCACGCTGGGCGGCACCTCGAACTCGTCGGTGCGCTCGTTGACGCCCACCGGGTTGACAGTGGCGGTGACCCGGATCGGCGGGATGCTCAGCTTCACCGGCGGCACGATCTCGTTGTCGGCGGGCAGCGTGCCCGGGTTCACCGGGACCGATCCGCCGCCGCTCGCCGCAGCGGCCGGTGTGGGTGTGGGCGTGGCGCCGGACAACGCTGTCACCTCGTCGCCACCGACGTCCTCGGCGCTGCCGGACCCGCACGCCACCACACCCGCCAGGGTGAGCGCGGCGGCGCCGGCGGCCATCGCCGCCAGCGCCCCGCGGTTGCGCACCGTCACCGGCGACCGGCCCGGGCGGTTGCCGCCACCCGCGCCGAGCCGCCGACCAGGAGCAGGACGCCGGCCCCGGCCAGCACGTACCACCAGGTGTCCACGCCGGTGCCGGCCTGACCGCCGGTGCCGCTGGGCACGCCGCCCGGCGCCGAGTGCAGGCCGTTGATGGTCTGGGCGACCACGCTCAGGTTCTTTGCCTCGGCCGAGCCGATCGCGTAGACGATGGTGGCGGTGCCCTCCTTCAGGTTCAGGTCGGCCGGGCCGATGGCGACGGTGTCGGTGCCGGCGAGCACCACGTCCGCCTTGACCGAGCCGGCGGCCACGTCCGCCTTGGCCTCCTTCGGGTTGGTCAGGTCCTCGAAGACCGGCGTGCCGCCGGCCCGCACGTCGACGGCCGGGGCGGCGGCGGTGTGCCGGACGATCAGCCGGGCCTTGCCGGCGCCCACCTTGGACACGTCGTTGACGAACGGGGTGATCCGCGGCTTGCCGTCGGCGCTCAGGTGCGCGGCGAGGCTGATGTTCGCCCCGCCCGGCACCTCGGCGTCGTCCACCTTCAGGATCGCCTTGTCGATCGCCTCACCCGGCTTGGTCAGGGCGATGTCGTACTCCCCCTCGGGCAGGGTGAGCGGGCCCGCGACGTCGCCGGGCTTGAAGTTGTCAAGCGTCTTCTCGCCGTTGACGTACACGTCGACAGGGGTGTCCGGGATGCCGTGGACCACGGAGACCTTCGACGAGGCGGCGTAGGCCGGGCTCATGGTGGCCGCGCCGACGCCGGCGAAGGTGAGGGCGGCCACCGCGCCGCCCGCGGCGACCCGACGGAACATCGCGTACTGCATTGTCTGCCTCCTGGTGGTTGATGCTGATTCGTCAGGCCTGGCTTGCAGAACGGGTTACGCCGGCTCCGTCGCACCCGGATGCGCCCGGATCGGATTTCTTTTTCCCGTCTCCGGGCGCATCCGCCGGACCCTCCGGCGACGAAGGAGAGGTGACGAGGGTCGTGACCGACACACCGGGAGAGTGGGGCGGGGGCTGTGGGAGTTACAGTCGGGCATGCCCCACGGAAGGCGAGCCGCCCGGTGACGGCGGCGAGGCAGGGCCCCGAACCGCCGGGCGAGGACGACCTCGCCGTCCGGTTCCGCGACGGCGACGAGGCCGCCCTGCGAGAGGCGTACGACAGGTTCGGCCGAGCGGTGCTGCACCTGGCCACCACGACGCTCGTGAACCGCAGCGACGCCGAGGACGTGACCCAGGCGACGTTCGTCGCCGCCTGGCTGGGCCGGGAGACGTTCGACCCGGCGAAGGGCTCACTGGTCGGCTGGCTGCTCGGGATCGGGCGGCGCAAGGTGGTCGACCGGATCCGGGCCGCGGCCCGGGAGACCCGGGTGGTCGAGACGGTGAAGCAACTGCCCGAGCCGGTCTCCACCGGCCCCGACCCGGACACCGTGGTCGACCGGCTGGTGGTCGCCGACGAGCTGGCCCGGCTCCCCGACGACCAGCGCCGGATGCTGGAGCTGGCGTTCTACGACGACCTGACACACCAGCAGATCGCGGCCGTGACCGGAGTGCCGCTCGGCACGGTGAAGAGTCACATCAGACGCGGCATGCAGAGCCTGAAACGCAGATGGGAGGTGGACGGTGCAGCACCTGGACCACGACCGGCTGGTCTTTCTGGCGCTCGGTGAGAGCGAGGCGGCTGACGGTGAGGCCACCCATCTGGACACCTGCGACCACTGCCGGGGCGAGATGGAGACGCTCCAGCACGTCGCCGGGCTCGGCGCGGGCACCCAGGGCCTGGCCGACCTGCCCGACCCGCCGGAGCACATCTGGCAGGGCATCGTCGCCGAGATCCGGGCCGCCGAGGAACTGCCGGCGCTGACCGACAGGCGCCTGCCGCGCCCGGCCGACCCGGTGGAGCGGGCCGCCGTACCCGCCGTCGCAGGTCGTTCGCGCCGCAGCCGGCGCTGGCCCGCCTGGGCGACCACAGCGGTCACCGCCACCGCCGCCGCGGTGATCGGCGTCGCCGGCACCGCAGCGGTGCTCGGCGGCGGCGGCGAGCAGGCCGATCCCCAGCCGCAGGTGGTGGCGAGCGCGCCGCTCGCGGCGTTCGGGTCGACGCCGAAGGACGCCTCCGGCGACGCCCGGGTGCTCGGCGACAACCGGTTGCATCTGCACGTCGCGAATCTCCCGAGCGTTCCGGGGTACTACGAGGTCTGGCTGATCGATCCGAAGACGATGGAGATGCTCTCCGTGGGTACGCTGAGCAACGGTTCGGGGGACGCTCTCCTGCCGATCCCCGGCAACATCGACCTGCGCACCTACACCGTCGTCGACATCAGCGCGGAGCAGTACGACAACAACGCCCGTCACTCCGGCGACAGCCTGCTGAGGGGCACCCTGACGGGCTGATCGGCGGGCCGGCTCAGCTCCCCGGCCCGCCGATCAGCTCCCCACGAGGAAAGGCCGCCGCCCGGTGATCCGGGCGGCGGCCTTCTCGCACGCGACGCTCACTTGCGCTTGCGGATCTCCTCGGCGGCCTGCGGGACGACCTTGAACAGGTCGCCGACCACGCCGTAGTCGGCCAGCTCGAAGATCGGCGCCTCGGCGTCCTTGTTCACCGCGACGATGGTCTTCGAGGTCTGCATGCCGGCCCGGTGCTGGATCGCGCCGGAGATGCCCAGCGCGACGTAGAGCTGCGGGGAGACCGTCTTGCCGGTCTGGCCGACCTGGAACTGGTGCGGGTAGTAGCCGGAGTCGACCGCGGCGCGGGACGCGCCGACCGCGCCACCGAGCAGGTCGGCCATCTCCTCGACCAGCTTGAAGTTGTCGGCGTTGCCGACACCGCGACCGCCGGAGACGACGACCGACGCCTCGGTCAGCTCGGGGCGGGAGCCCTTCTGCTCGGCGACCCGCTCGACGACCTTGGCGAGCTTGTCCGCGTCGGTGACCGACACGGTGAGCTGCTCGACCGCCGGGGTGGCCGCGGCCGGGGCCGGGTTGAGCGAGTTCGGCCGGACGGTGACCAGCGGCAGGCCCTTGGTGACCTTGGACTTGACGATGGTGGAGCCGGCGAACGCCACCTGGGTGGCGGTGCCGTCGGCGGCCAGGCCGACCACGTCGGTCAGGATGCCGTTGTCCAGCTTGACCGCGAGGCGGGCGGCGATCTCCTTGCCCTCCTGCGAGGAGGCGAGCAGCACGGCGGCCGGCTGGACGCGCTTGACCAGCTCGGCGACCACTGTGGCCTTGGGGGCCACCAGGTAGCCGTCGATCTCCTCACCCTCGGCGGCGTAGATCTTCTCCGCGCCGTACTCGCCCAGCTTGGCGCTCAGCGCCTCGGCGGCGCCGGCGCCACCGAGTACGACGGCGCTCGGGGTGCCCAGCTCGCGGGCGAGGGTGAGCATCTCCAGGGTGACCTTCTTGACGCCGAATTCCTTCGTGGCTTCGACGACGACGAGAACCTCAGACATGTCCCAGACCTCTCACACGAACTTCTCGGTGGCGAGGAACTCGACCAGCTTCACGCCGCCCTCGCCCTCGTCGGTGATCTTCTCGCCGCCGGAGCGCGGCGGGCGCTTGGAGTGCTCGACCACGGCGCTGGTGGCGCCGTCGAAGCCCACCTCGGCCGGGGCCACGCCCAGGTCGCCCAGGGAGAGCGTCTGCACCGGCTTCTTCTTGGCCGCCATGATGCCCTTGAACGACGGGTAGCGCGGCTCGTTGATGGTGTCCCAGACGGAGACCACGGCCGGGGTCGAGGCGGTGACCACCTCGTAGCCCTCCTCGGTCTGCCGCTCGACGGTCAGGTTCGCCCCGTCGACGGTGAGCTTGCGCGCGCCGGTCAGGGCGGCGACGCCCAGCCGCTCGGCGATCATGTGCGGCATGACCTGGACCCGGCCGTCGGTCGACTCGGCGCCGCAGATGACCAGGTCGGCGTTGAGCTGCCCGAGGGCGGCGGCCAGCACCTTCGAGGTGGCCACCGCGCAGGAGCCGTGCAGGGCGTCGTCGACGACGTGGACGGCCTTGTCCGGGCCCATGGAGAGCGCCTTGCGGATCGACTCGGTCGCCCGGTCCGGACCCATGGTCAGGATGGTGACCTCGCCGCCGTGCGCCTCCTTGATCTTCAACGCCTCCTCGATGGCGTACTCGTCCATCTCGTTGATGACGTTGTTCGCCGAACCGCGGTCGACGGTGTTGTCGTCAGAACGCAGGTTGCGGTCCGCGCCCGAATCGGGCACCTGCTTGACGAGTACGACGATGTTCATCGCGCTTCGACGACCCTCCTGTTTGGTGTAGCGATCACTCGCCCGGTCACGGGCGCAGCCTCCCGCGTGACGCAACGTGGGTCAACCGCGGGTTGCTGTGCACTTCCCCACGAGGCAATGTTACCCGCAAGTAGCATGCCCACCCCGGCGGCCCGGAGTGACGCAACTCACGACCGTCAGGCCGCCTCGCTCAGCGCCTGCCGGATCTTCTCGATCGCCGCCGCCTCGGCCGGCTCGATCCCCCGGTGCGCCAGTGCCACCCGCTCCGCCGCGGCCAGCACCACCGAGCGGTACGTCTCGACGTCGCCCGGCGACTTGGTGCGCAGGATCTCCACCGACCGGCCGAGCGCGGGCAGCACCACCGACTCGACCTCCAGGGCCGAGTCGCGGGGGATCTGCGGCAGCGGACCGGTGGTCAGCGCCTCCTTGACCACGCCCCCCACCTCGGCGAGCGCGCCCGAGGCGGCGAAGCTCTCCCGCACCATGGCCAGCACGCCGGGTACGGCGTTGGAGACCAGGAACACGGCCCCGAACGCACCGGTCTTCAGGGTGAGCCGCTCGTCCGCCGTCAACCGTTCCATGATCACGGAGTGTAGACGTACGGCGTGGAGGTGGTGACCGCAACGAGTCCGAGCCGCTCCAGGATGGGCCGGCTGTCCGGGGAGCAGTCCACCTGCAGGAGCGTCTTGCCACGCTGCTGCGCCAGCCGCGCCCGGTACGCCACCAGCGCCCGGTAGACGCCCTTCCGACGCCACCGCGGCAGCGTCGAGCCGCCCCAGAGGCTGGCGAAGCCGGTGCCGCGCTGGTAGCGGACCCAGCCGGCGCTGACCACCGTCCCGCCCGCCTCCGCCACCACGATCGTGATCGACTGCGGGTCGGCCTCGATCTCCCGGGCCAGCCCGTACACCAGGTGACTGCGGTCGGACTGCCAGACCTCCTCCTCCATGGCGGCGATCCGCTCCAGGTCGGCCCGGCCGGTGACCTCGCGCAGGCGTACCCCCTCGGGGAGCACCGGGACGGCGGCGGCGAGCGGCGCGACCGGGCCGACCACCACCGTCTCCTGGCCCTCCGGCACGAAGCCGGCCGCGCGCAGCCGGTCGCCCAGGTCGGCCGGCTCGTCGTGACCGGCGAGCTTCCACTCGACCGACTCGCCCCGGGCCCGGAAGAACTCGACCTGCCGGGCGATCAGCGCGTCCAGCTCGGCACCGGCCAGGCCGTCGAGCGTCCGGTAGGTGAGGAAGCCACGGTGGTCCAGGCCGAGCACGCGGAACAGCGGGCCGTCCCGCTCCACCGTCACACCGTCCGGCAGCGGGTCCGGCAGCTCCGGTCGGATCTGGGCGTCGTAGGCGTCGCGCAGCCCGCGCGCGTCAAGATCGGTCATCCACCCAGGCTAGGCGCGGGGTAAAGCGGATAATCGGCAGCGTGTGGGAGTCGATCAAGAGCTGGTTCGACCAGGGTGAGCTGCGTTCGGTCGGCACCCCGCCGGACTACCGCTTCTCGCTGGCGAACGAACGGACGTTCCTGGCCTGGCTGCGGACGGGTCTCGCGCTGGTGGCGGGCGGGCTGGCCGCCGCGCAGTTCCTCCCGCCGCTGCGCCTGGCCCACCTGCGCGAGGCGCTCGCCGTCGCGCTGCTGCTGCTCGGCGCGACCGTCTCGATCCGGGCGGTCGACCACTGGGCACGCACCGAACGCGCCATGCGGCTGAACGAGGAGCTGCCCGCGTCCCGCTTCCCGGCCGTCCTGGCGCTCGTCGTCGCGGTCGGCGCGCTGGTGCTGGTGGCGGCCGTGCTGCTGGGCGGCGCGGGGTGACCCGCGACCCCGGCCTGCAACCCGAACGCACCCGGCTGGCCTGGCGGCGGACACTGCTCACGCTCACCGCGGTGCTGCTGCTCCAGCTCCGGCCGGCTTTCCACGGCCGGGCCGTGGACGCGGCACTGACCGGGGTCGCGGTGGTGATCTGGCTCGCCGTGCTGGTGGTGACGTGGCACCGGGCCACCGGCACCGGGCCACGCCGGCTCGACAGCTGGTCGGTGCCGCTGACCGCGCTCGGCGCGGCCGGACTCGCGGTGCTCGGCGTGGCGCATGTGCTCGGCGGGGTGCACTGACGTGTCCGGGTGAGCCATCATGGGGCATGCCCCGCCTCTTCGTGCTGCTGTTCCTGGCTCAGGTCGTCCTTGCCGTCGTCGCGCTGATCAGCTGCCTCTCCGCCGACGAGGAGAAGGTCAAGGCGCTGCCCCGGATGATCTGGGTGCTGATCATTCTCTTCTTCCCGCTGGTCGGCTCGATCGCCTGGTTCCTGGTGGGCCGCGAACGCCCGGCCGGGATCGCGGGCGTCGCCGGCACGGCCGGCACCCCCGCTCCGGCTCGCCGCCCGCTCGCCCCCGACGACGACCCGGAGTTCCTCGCCTCGCTCGCCGAGCGGTCCCGCCGCGAGGACGAGGAACGGCTGCGGCTGTGGGAGAAGGACCTGCGCCGCCGCGAGGAGGAGCTGCGCGGCCGCCCGGACGACAGGGACCGCCCCGAGGTCTGACACGCGCCGCGGGCCGCCCGCCGGTCACCCGGCCGACGGCCCGCACGCGTCGTGTTCAGGCCAGGTTCGACGAGCGGGGGTACGCGTCTGCCGGGTCGGTCAGCACGTTCACCAGGTACGGCACGCCCGAGTCGAACGCGCGCCCCAACGCGGGCCCGAGGTCGGTGGCCTTCTCCACCGTCTCGCCCGCGCCGCCGAGCGCCTCGACCACCTTGTCGTAGCGCAGCCCCGGCTGGAGGTCGGCGGCCACGTCGTAGCCGTACATCGCCCGCATCGGGTGCTTCTCCAGCCCCCAGATGCCGTTGTTGCCGACCACGATCACCACCGGCAGCTTCTGCCGGGCCAGCGACTCCACGTCCATCAGCGAGAAGCCGGCCGCGCCGTCGCCCATCAGCACGCAGATCTGCCGGTCCGGGTGGCTGACCCGGGCGCCCATGGCGTAGCCCATGCCGGTGCCGAGGCACCCGTACGGGCCGGGGTCGAGCCAGGTGCCGGGCTGGGCCGGCTCCAGGTACCTCCCGGCGTACGACACGAAGTCGCCGCCGTCCCCGATGGTGATGGCATCGGGCGCGAGCGCCTTGCGCAGCTCGCCGTAGATCCGGGCCGGCCGGATCGGGTCGGTCTCGGCCGCCATCTCCTCAGCGTCGCGGGCCTTCGCCGCGTCCTCGGCGGTCCGCAGCTCGGCGATCCAGTCGGCGTGGTCGGCCCGGTCACCGGCGTGGTCGGCGAACGCGCCGAGGACCAGCCGCAGGTCACCGGCCGGCGCGGCGGCCGGCTGGACGTGCCCGGCCCGCTGGCTGGGCGCGTCCACGACGTGCACGACCTGGGCGTCGCCGAAGTCGCCGAAGGAGAGCCGGAAGTCCAGCGGGGTGCCGATCACCACGACCACGTCGGCGCCCTTGAGCGCGACCCGGCGGGCCTTGGCGAAGGCGAGCGGGTGCTCCGGCGGCAGCGCGCCCCGGCCCATGCCGTTCGTGAACACCGGCACCCGCAGCGACTCGGCGGCGGCACGAAGCGCCTCGACCGCGTCGCCCGCGTACACGTCGGAGCCGGCGATGATCACCGGCCGGGACGCGCCGGCGATCAGACGGGCCGCCTTCGCCACCTCGTCCGGGTCCGGCTCGATCGGCGCCGGCGGCGTGACCGCCGGCAGGTCGGCGTCGCCGACGGAGAAGACCGCCTCCAGCGGAAAGTCCAGGAACACCGGGCCGCGGTGCGGGGTGAGCGCGGTGGTCAGTGCCGCCGAGACCGCGCGCGGGATGTCGTCGGCGCTGAACACCGTCTCGGCGTGCTTGGTGACCGGCGCGACCAGCGGCAGGTGGTCCATCTCCTGGAGGCTGCCCGAGCCCCAGCGGAACTGCGGGGCCCGGCCGCCGAGCACCAGCACCGGCGAGGCGTTGAAGAACGCGCTCGTCAGGCCGGAGACGCCGTTCGTGACGCCGGGGCCGGCGGTGAGCACGGCCAGGCCGGGGCGGCGCTGGAGCTTTGCCACCGCCTCGGCGGCGAACACGGCGGACTGCTCGTGCCGCACGTCGTAGAGGGGGAAGCCCGCCTTGTGCGCGGCGTCGTAGAGCGGGAAGACGTGCCCGCCGGAGAGCGTGAACATCTCCCGTACGCCGTGCGCGCGTAGTGCCGCGAGCGCCAGATCGCCGCCGTGGCCCTCGACCCGTTCCGTCATGCCATTCCCCTTCATCGACCGACCGGGGTCACGCTACTGGCCGGTAGCGCGGATGTGAACAGCTCTCGCGTCAGCGGCCGGTGAAGCCCGGCTTGCGCTTCTCCACGAACGCGGCCATGCCCTCGCGCCGGTCGTCGGTGGCGAACAGCGCCGCGAAGAGCTGGCTCTCCCAGGCCAGGCCCGAGGTGAGGTCCATGTCCAGACCCGCGTCCACGGCCGCCTTCGCCGCGCGCAGCGCCTGCGCCGGCCCGGTCAGGAACGGCTTCACGTACGCCACCGCGGCGTCGTAGACCTCGGCGGCGGGCACCACCCGGTCGGCCAGGCCGATCCGCAGTGCCTCGGCGGCGTCGACCATCCGCCCGGTCATGATCAGGTCCTTGGCGCGGGCCGGGCCGACCAGGCGGGCCAGCCGCTGGGTGCCGCCGGCGCCCGGAATGATGCCGAGCTTGATCTCCGGCTGGCCGAGCTTGGCGTCCTCGGCGACGATCCGCCAGTCGCAGGCCAGCGCCAGCTCGCAGCCGCCGCCGAGCGCGTACCCGGTGATCGCGGCGACGACCGGCTTGGGGATGCGGGAGATCGCGCCGAGCGCGCTGGACAGGTCGGCGGCGCGCTCCGCCATGTCCACGTAGGACATGGCGGCCATCTCCTTGATGTCCGCACCGGCCGCGAAGACCTTCTCGCCGCCGTACACGATGACGGCGCGGACCTCGGCGTCGGCGGTGGCCGCGGCGGCGGCGGCGCGCAACTCCTCCTGCACCTGGGTGTTGAGCGCGTTCATCGGCGGCCGCTCCAGCCGGATGGTGCCGATGCCGTCCTTCACTTCCAGCCTGACGAACTCGCCCACGCTGCCCTCACTTCCTCGTCGAAGTCGCGTGCCAACCTTACGACTCGCCTCGTTGGGGTAGACAGTGTGGTGTCGGCGGCTCCCAGGTCGCCGCGCCGCAGTCGCCGCCGGCCCGCCACCGGGAGTGAGGCCATGATCACCTACTACGACGACCGTTCCGTCCAGGTCACCTCCACCGCGGTACGGGTGGACGGGCGCAGCTACCCGCTGGCCGAGCTGGCCACCGTGTGGCACCGGCAGGGCGACCGGTCCTGGCGGGTGCTCGCCGGCCGCGGCGCGATCGGCGCCGCGCTCGCCGGGCCGCTGGTGACCGCCGTGCTGGGCATCGGGCTGGCCGTGTGGCTGCAACGCTCGGCGGTGGTCACCATCGCCATCGTGGGCGTCTCGGTGCTGGTCGGCCTCGCCGTCGGGCCGCTCGCCGACTTCCTCTTCGAGCACCTGGACCGCTCCTACGCCCGGGGCAGCCGGGAGATGGAGATGTGGGCCCAGTGGCGGGGTCAGACGGTGCGGCTGCTGCACACCCGCGACGCGATGCGCTTCGGGCAGATCTACCGGGCGGTGCAGCGCGCCATGGAGAGCCTGCCCGCCGCGCCGGGTCGTCCCGCCTCCGGTCAGAACGTGATCGGTCCGTCCGGCAGCAGGCCGAGCCCGCGCAGCAGGCCGTAGGTGTCCTGCTCACCCCAGAACTGCACGATCCGGCCACCGGCCAGGCGGTACATCTTGCAGGCGCTCTGCACCGTGGTCGCCCCTGTCGCGTCCCGCCGGTACGTCTGCGCCAGCGACACCACCACCCGGTCCCCGGCCGCGAAGATCTCCCGGATCTCCTGGTCGAGCACTGTCAGGCCGGGTGAGGAGACGGCGGCCTCGGGATAGCGCCGGCCGCGTACCGCCGTGCCGGATCCGTAGATCTCCACGTCCTCGTCGACCACCTCGGCCAGTTCGGCGAGGTCCTTCGTGACGAAGGTGCGCAGGTAGCGCTTGACCACCTCGACGTTGCGCGCCTGCTCGTCGCCGCCGGTTCCGGCCCCGTTCCGGTCCGTCATGCCCAGCAGCCTACGGCGCACGCGTCGCCGGCATCGACACGCGCGGTTAGGCTGATTCATGGTCCTCTATTACCGGGACGACGCCGTGCAGGTCACCTCGGAGGCGATCCACGCGGGCGGGCAGGTCGTCGCGCTCGCCGACGTCACCTACGTCTGGCACGCGCGCGGCACCACCACACTCGCCGTCCGGGGACGGGTGCTGGGCCGGGGCGTGCTGGTCCTGCTGCTGTCGCTGCCACCACTGGTCGCCGTGGTCTGCGTGCTCTCGCTGGCCTGGTCCGCGCAGGACCGGGGCGAGTGGAAACTGGCCCTGATCATCCTGGCCGCGTTCGTGGTGGTGGGCCTGGCACTCACCCCGTTCCTGGAAGTGCCGCTCGGCTGGCTGGACCGCTCCTACGAACGCGGCAACCGGGTGCACGAACTCTGGGTGCAGCACCACGGCCGGGAGACGATGCTGGTCCGTACGCCGGACGCGCTGCGGTTCGGGCAGATCTACCGGGCCGTGCAACGCGCCGTGGAGCAGCAGACCGACAGCAGATAGACGGCGTCGGTCAGGCCAGCGGCAGCGTGGTCGCCATCGGCCAGGCCAGCACCACCGCCCCGACCAGCGGCGGCAGCCACCACGGCGCCGCCCGGCGGCGCAGCACCGCGGCCCAGGCCGCCTGCCAGGCCACCAGCGCCGCGAACAGCGGCACCACCAGCAGCACGAACCCGGGCGCCAGTCCGAGCACCGCCGCGACGGCCAGCACCAGCACGGCGATCCCGCAGGTGGCCGCGTAGCGGACGCCGTCGCCGTCGACGAGCCGCTGCGCACCGAGCAGGAAGACCAGGCAGCAGAGCGTCACCAGCGGCAGCAGCCACCACCGGGCCCCGACCGGCACGGTCGAGGTGAGACCGAGGTGAATCGGCAACGCGACCGCGAGCACCGCGTACCCGAGGAGCACGACGGCGACCACGGCGATTCTTGCGGCGCTCGCGTCCGCCGGTGGCCGCGCGACGGGCCGTGCGGGGCGCACGAGGTGCCGCGCGCCGGCCAGCAGCACGCCGGTGAGCAGCAGGAACACCGCGACGTATCCGCCCACGGCGAGCGGCAGCCGAGCGGTCGGCAGGAGCGCGGCCAGCACCGCGGCCAGCCCGGCCGCCGCCACCGTCGCGGCGAGCCACCGGCCGGTGTCCGGGCCGTCACCCGCGCCGGCGCGCGGACCGCCGGCACCCGCCACGGTCCGGCGCGGCAGCAGCGCCGCCAGCGGCACGAAGCCCAGCGCGAGCCCGGCCAGCAGCAGGGCTGCGGCACCCGGCCGGGTCGTCGGGGCCGGCGACGGACCGCCGGTACGACGCGGAAGCGCGTCCAGCACCGCGACGTGGGTACGCGGCGCGAACAGCACCGACACGTGCTCGGTGCCGGGTGCCACCACCCGCGTGCGGGTGCCCGGTGGCGCGTCCCGCGTCGCCACGTCGACCGCCTGGCGGAACCCGGCGAACTCCAGCCCGCCCACCACGAGCGTCAGCCTCCCCGGCCACCCGGCCGGCACGTCGCCGCCGTCGGGCAGCGAGATCGCCACGGTCCGGTCGATCTCCGGATGCGCCACCGCGTACCGGGTGACCGCACCGGCGCCCATCGAGTGCCCGACCAGGACGATCCGGTCCGGGTCGACGCCGGGACGCCCGCGCAGCCACGCGACGGCGACGTCCAGGTCGTGCCGCAGCAGCGCCCGGGTGCGTTCGTCGTCCCGCCCGGCGCCCGGCAGCCGGGATCGGCTGGCGCCGTGGCCGGCGAAGTCGAGCAGCACCGCGATCCCGCCCTGGCGGGCCACCGAGTCGGCGATCGGCCGCATCAGCCGGGCGGACCCGGCGAAGCCGTGCGCGATCACCACCCCGGGCCGCCGGTCACCGCCCACCCCGTCCGCCCGGACCTCGGTCAGCGGCACCCCGGCCACCGTCGCCCGCCCGGTGCTCAGGCCGGCGTCGGCGCGGGCCAGGAGCAGCGCGCCGAGGAGGACGGCGAGCAGCGCGACCACGCCGCAGGCGAGCAGTCGCCGCGACGCCGGGCCGGGGGTGGGCATGCCGGCACCCTACGCTCCGCCGAGGGTCCGGCGTGACCTTCGCCGCCTCGCCGCCGCCGGGCGGCACTGGCCCCGACGCCGCACACTGGATGCCATGGCGATCCCTCTTCCCCGGCCCGGCGCCGTGCTCGGCCTCACCCGTACCGCAGTGGACCAGGCGCTCGGCTCGGCCGGCGCGTTCGCGGCGGTGCCCGCCCGCGCGTTCGCCGTGCTCGACGAGGTGGAGGCGCTGCTGCGGCGGATCAACGGGGTGGTGGACCGGATCGAGGGCACGCTCGACCGCACCGACCGGGTGCTCACCGACGCCGAGACGGCGGTCCGCGAGGTGGCGGTGATCAGCGCCGCCGCCACCGCGGCGATCGACACGGCGACCGAGGTGGCCGCCGCCGCGACTGTCGTGGTCGGCGAGGCGCAGCGGGTCTCCGAGGCGGCGGCCACAGTGGTCGGCGAGGCCGACCGGGTGGCCCGCAGCGCGGCCGGTGTGGTGACCGAGGCGGAGACGGTGACCGCGCGGGCGGCGGGCACCCTCGCCACCGCCGAGAAGGCGACCGGCGTCGCGAACGAGCTGCTGTCCGCGTACGAGGCGACGCTGCGCCGGGCCGCGCCGATGGCGGCGCGTTTCGTGGAGCAGCTCAGCCCGGAGGAGGTCACCGCCGCGATCCGGCTCGTCGACGAGCTGCCGAAGCTCAAGCAGCACCTGACCTCGGACGTGCTGCCGATCCTGGCCACGCTCGACCGGGTCGGCCCGGACCTGCACGACCTGCTGGACGTCACACGCGACCTCAAGCTCGCGGTCGCCGGCATCCCCGGGCTCGGCATGCTGCGCCGTCGCGGCGAGCGCCGCACCGACGAGGTGTAAGGAAGGGCCCCTTCTTAACGCCTCCGGTAGAGGAAGGGACCCTTCTTAACACTCGCCGAACAGCTCGTCGATCTCCGCGCGGTGCGGCAGCGCCACCGAGGCGCCGAGCTTGCGTACGCACGCCGCACCGGCGGCCGCCGCCCAGCGCACCGCGTCGGCCAGGTCCCGCCCCTCGCCCCAGGCCACCGCGAGCGCGGCGGTGAACGCGTCCCCGGCGGCTGTCGAGTCGACCACGTCCACCGGCACCGCCGGCACGTGTGTCGCCGGCCGGTCCCGGTCGACGTACCAGGCGCCGTCACCGCCGAGCGTCAGCACCGCCCGGGGCACCAGGTCCAGCAGCGCCGCCGGCTCGTCCCGGCCCCGGCCGGTCAGCGCCTGCGCCTCCGGCTCGTTCACCACGAGCAGGTCGGTGGCCGCCAGCAGCTCGGCCGGCACCGGCCGGGCCGGCGCGGCGTTCAGCACCACCCGGGTGCCCGCCGACCGGGCCGCCAGCGCCGCCTCGGTCACCGTCTCGACCGGCACCTCCAGCTGCGCGACAAGCACGTCGGCGTCGCGTACGGCGGACAGCTCGTCGGCGGACAGCGACGTGAACGCGGCGTTCGCCCCCGGGGTGACCAGGATGGCGTTCTCCCCCGCGCCGCCGACCATGACCAGCGCGACGCCGGACGGGCCGTAGACCACCCGCAGGTGGCCGGTGTCCACGCCGGCGGCTGTCATCCGGGCCCGCAGCGTCACCCCGAACGAGTCCGAGCCGATCGCGCCGAGGAAGACGCATGACGCGCCGGCGCGTACCGCCGCGACCGCCTGGTTGGCGCCCTTGCCGCCGGGCAGCATGACGAAGTCGTCGCCGAGCACGGTCTCGCCGGGCCGGGGCAGCGCGGCGCCGATGCCGACGAGGTCCATGTTGGCGCTGCCGACGACGGCGACCCGGGTCTGCGGCACTGTTTCGTCCCGTCGCTCAGGCGGCGCGGGCGGCCCAGCGGTCGCCGGACCGCGTGACCACCAGCGGCAGGCCGAACGTCTTCGACAGGTTGTCGGCGGTGAGCACGTCGGCGAGCAGGCCCTGCGCCACCACGCCGCCCTCGCGCAGCAGCAGCGCGTGGGTGAAGCCGGGCGGGATCTCCTCGACGTGGTGGGTGACCAGCACCATTGCCGGCGCGTCCGGGTCGTACGCCAGCTCGGCCAGCCGGGCCACCAGGTCCTCGCGCCCACCCAGGTCGAGCCCGGCGGCGGGCTCGTCGAGCAGCAGCAGCTCCGGGTCGGTCATCAGCGCGCGGGCGATCTGCGTCCGCTTGCGCTCGCCCTCGGACAGCGTGCCGTACACGCGGTCGGTGAGGTGGCCGACGCCGAGCTGGTGCAGCAACGCGGCGGCGCGGGCCTCGTCGGTGCGGTCGTAGCTCTCCCGCCAGCGGCCGACCACCGACCAGGCGGCGGTCACCACCACGTCGACGACCCGCTCCTCGGCGGGGATCCGCTCGGCGAGCGTCGCCGTGGACAGGCCGACGCGGGTACGCAGCTCGTTGACGTCGGTACGGCCGATGCGCTCGCCGAGCACGTGCGCGACGCCGCTGGTCGGGTGCAGCCGCCCGGCGGCCAGATTGAGCAGCGTCGTCTTGCCCGCGCCGTTCGGACCGAGCACCACCCACCGTTCGTCCAGCTCGACCTGCCAGTCGACGTCGTGCACCAGCGCCGTGCCGGAACGCTTGACGCCGACCCCGTCGAGGCTGACCACCAGATCCGCGTCCACGGTCGAGGGGGCGAGGGCGCCCGGGGCGCCGGGGATCAGGTCACCAGTCACCGCTCCATCCAATCACGCACCCGGCCCGGCGCCCCCCACGGGCGGCGCCGCCGCCATAGGGTGGGGCGCCGTGTCGTTGGTCACCGCTTCCGGAAGGACACCCATGACCGACCGCTGCCGGGAGGAGCGCGGATGAGCCCGGTCATCGAGATCGCCGGTCTACGCAAGACGTTCCACACGCTGCGTCAGGGCCGCCGGATCGCCGTCGACGACTTCGACATGCTGGTCGAGGCGGGTCAGGTGCACGGCTTCCTGGGGCCGAACGGGTCCGGGAAGACCACCACGCTGCGCGCGCTGCTGGGGTTGGTCCGGCCGGACGCCGGGCGGATGCGCGTGCTGGGCGCCGAGTCACCCGAGCGCCTGCCGGACGTGTCCGGGCGGGTCGGCGCGATCGTGGAGAGCCCGCAGTTCTTCGCCAACTTCACCGCGCGCCGGACGCTGCGGCTGCTGGCGCTGGCCGGGGGTGTGCCGACCATCCGGGTGGACGAGGTGCTGGAGCAGGTCGGGCTGCGCGAGCGGGGCGACGAGCGGGTCAAGGGCTACTCGCTGGGCATGAAGCAGCGGCTGGCGGTCGCGTCGGCCCTGCTGAAGAGCCCGGAACTGCTGATCCTTGACGAACCGGCGAACGGGCTGGACCCGGCCGGGATCCGGGAGATGCGCGACCTGACCCGGTCGCTGGCCGAGGCCGGGGTGACGGTGCTGCTGTCCAGCCACATCCTCGCCGAGATCCAGCTGATCTGCGACCACGTGACGATCGTGAGCCGGGGACGGCGGGTCGCGTACGGGCCGGTGGCGCACGTGCTGGCCGGCTTCGACAAGCACCAGTGGCGGGTACGGGTGGCCGCCCCGGAGCAGGCCGGGCAGGTGCTGGGCCGGGCTGGCCTGTCGGTGTCCGTCGAGCCGGACCACCTGGTGGTGACCGGTGTGGTGGATCCGGAGACGATCAGCCGGACGCTCGGCGAGCAGGGCGTGTGGGTACGCGAGCTGGTCCCGCTGCGGCCGGACCTGGAGAGCGTCTTCCTGGAGCTGACCGGCGGCGACGAACACGTGGCGGTGCCACGGCAGGTCGACGGCGCGCCACCGCGCGACGGAGTGATCGATCTCGACGTCCGGGAGATCCGGGAGGTGGACGCGTGAACCTGGTCCGGGCCGAGCTGGAGCGGCTGGCCGCCCGGCGTTTCGTGCAGCTCATGGTGGTGCTGCTGGGTGTCGCCTTCGCGGTGACCGTGGTGACCACGCTCGCCGGTTCGCACCGGCCGAGCCCGGCGGAGCTGAGCCGGGCCCAGGCGCAGGCGGCGGAGAGCGTCCGCCAGATGGAGATGACGTACGACCGCTGCCTGCGAATCCGGGAGGGCTCGCTCCCGCCGAGCGAGAACGACTACCTGCCGCGCGACTGCGCCCAGATCGACCCGGCGCAGATCGAGGAGCTGCCGAGCGCGGCCGACTACCTCAGCGGCGTCTTCGTCTTCGCCAAGGAGGCCGAGCCGCTGCTCTACTTCCTGATCGCGTTCCTGACCCTGTTCGGGTTCCTGGTCGGCGCCTCCTACATCGGGGCCGACCTGACCTCGGGCGGGGTGGTCAACCTGCTGCTGTGGCGGCCCCGGCGGCAGACGGTGCTCGCCACAAAGCTCGGCACGCTGCTGGGCGGCCTGCTCGGCCTGTCGGTGCTGGCGTCGGTGGCGTACCTCGGGGCGTTCTGGTTGATCGGCCAGGCCTCCGGGCTGGTCGGGCGTACCAGCGGCGACTTCTGGCCGTCGCTCGCCGCGATCTGGGTACGCGGGCTGGTGCTGGTGCTGCTCGCCGCGGCGCTCGGGTTCGCCGTGGCCACGCTGGGCCGGCACACCTCGGCGGCGCTCGGCACGGTGGCCGCGTACGTGGTGGTGTGGGAGCTGGGGGCGAGGCTGGTGTTCCAGATCCTTCAGGTGGGCCGGCCGGACCGGTACATGCTGTCCAGCTATCTGACGGCGTGGCTGTCCGGTGAGGTGCGGCTCTGGGACAACAACTCCTGCGGTCCCGGGATCTCCGGCTACTGCGACGGTTCCTACACGCTGACCTGGCCGTCAGGGCTGGTGGTGCTGCTCGGGCTCACCGGCGCGCTGGTGACGGCGGCGTTCACCGTGTTCCGCCGCCGCGACCTGATCTGACAGACGGACGGCGCCCCGACCCGGCAACTCCTTGCGAACCCTGACGCCATGATGAAGGATTCCTTCACATGGCGCCAGGGTGCACGACGCGGTCAGCCGACCGTCGAGCCGAACACCTCGTCACGCACCGCGTCCAGCGCGGTACGCAGCGCGCCGCGCAGGATCGGCTCCTCGGTCAGCCCGGTGGTCACCACCCGGGGCCGGACCAGCGTGATCGCGGCGACCTCGTGCTGCACCCGCTCGGCAAGCGCCGCGCCGCCGGCCTGTCCGACCGCGCCGGCGAGCACCACGAGCGGCGGGTCGAGCACCACGCAGGTGCTCGCCACACCGAGCGCCAGCCGCCGGGCCAGCTCGTCGAGCATCGGCCCACCGGCGGTGCCGGCGGCGATGGCCGCGCGTACCACCTCGGCCGCCCGGGCCGCCGCGACGCCCTGCTCCGCCGCGTCCGGGCTGGCGAAACCGTGCTCGGCTGCCACCGCGCGTACCGCGTCGGCGCCGACGAGCTGCTGGAACGCCGGCTTGGCCCGCTTGGACACGTCGCGCGGGATGGGTGCGCCCGGCACCGGCAGGTAGCCGATCTCGCCCGCCGCGCCGCTGCTGCCGTGGTGCAGCCGCCCGCCCAGCATGATCGCCAGGCCGACGCCCGCGTCCACCCAGACGAGCACGAAGTCGGCTGTGCCCCGGGCCGCGCCGGACTGCGCCTCGGCCACCGCCGCCAGGTTCACGTCGTTCTCGAAGACGACAGGGGTGTCCAGGTCCTCGCGGAGCGCGGCGAGCAGGCCGCTGTGCCAGCGCGGCAGGTTGAACGCGAACGTGATGTCGCCGGTCTGCGGGTCGACCAGGCCGGGGGTGCCGAGCACGACGCGCCGGACGGCGGACAGCTCCGCCCCGGCGCTGCTGGCCGCCTGGACGACCGCGTTGTGCACCACGCCGACCGGGTCGTCGGTGTCCTTGGTGGACTGCTCGACCCGGCCGGCCACGGTGCCGGTGATGTCGGCGCAGGCCGCCACCACCCGCTCCGCGCCCACGTCCACGCCCACCACATACGCGCTGCCCGGCCGGACGGCGTAGAGCTGGGCGTTCGGGCCCCGCCCGCCGGCCTGCTCGCCGACCCGGGCGACCAGGCCGCGCTCCTCCAGCCGCTCGACGAGCTGGGACGCGGTGACCTTGGACAGCCCGGTCAGCTCACCGATCCGGGCCCGGGTCAGCGGGCCGCGTTCGAGCAGCAGCTCCAGCGCCGCACGATCGTTGAGCGCCCGCAGGAGTCGGGGGGTGCCGGGCAGCCGGGTCGCACTCATGCCAACGTCCTCAATTTTCAGTAAAGTTTTCTAACCACAAAACGCCTGCCGAGGGGTGCCCGTTAGCGTATCGGCCGCCCCCGTCCGCAGCGGTCGGACGACCCGGCAGGGAAAGGGGATACTCGTGGGTCTGGATCCAGGACTGCGCCGGCTCGCGCTGGGCACGCTGCTGGCCGCGTACCCGGGACCGGTCCCGCCGGACTGGGCGGTCGACCTGCTCGCCGACGGGCTCGCCGGGCACACCCTGTTCGGCACCAACATCCACGACCCGGCCCAGGTGGCGGCGTCCACCGCGGCGCTGCGCGCCGGCCGCTCCGACGTGATCCTCGCGATCGACGAGGAGGGCGGCGACGTCACCCGGCTGGCGCACGCCACCGGCAGCCCGTACCCGGGCAACGCCGCGCTCGGGGCGGTGGACGACCCCGGCCTCACCCGGCAGGTGTACGCGGCGATCGGCGCGGAACTGGCCGCTCTGGGCATCACCGTCGACCTGGCACCCACTGTCGACGTGAACACCGCCGACGAGAACCCGGTGATCGGCACCCGCTCGTTCGGGGCGGACCCGGAACGGGTGGCGGTCCACTCCGCCGCCGCCGTCGCCGGTCTCCAGTCGACGGGCGTGTCCGCCTGCGCCAAGCACTTCCCCGGGCACGGCGCCACGGTCGCCGACTCGCACCACGAACTGCCCACAGTCGACGTGCCGCCGTCGGTCCTTCGGCAACGCGACCTGCCGCCGTTCGCCGCCGTGGTCGACGCGGGCGTCCGCGCGGTGATGACAGCGCACATCCGGGTGCCGGCGCTGACCGGCGACGGCCCGGCCACGTTCAGCCGCGCGGTCCTGCACGACCTGCTGCGCGTCGAGTACGGCTTCACCGGCGCCGTCATCACCGACGCGCTGGAGATGAAGGGCGCGGTGCTCGCCGCCGGCGGGGTCGGTCCGGGCGCGGTCCGGGCCCTGGCCGCCGGCGCGGATCTGCTCTGCGTCGGCGCCCGGGTGGACGCCGAACTGGTCGAGTCGGTCGCCGCCGAGATCGTCGCGGCGATCGGCGACGGCCGGCTGGCGCGTGAGCGGGTCGAGGAGGCCGCCGGCCGGACCGCGGCGCTCGCCGCCGCCACCGGCCCCGCCGCCGCCCGGCCGCCCGCCGTCGCGGGCCTCGGCTACGCCGCCGCGCTGCGGGCGGTACGGGTCGAGGGCGACCTCACCCGCGCCACCGCGCCGCTCGTGGTGCAGGTGCACGCCACCTCCACCATCGCCGAGGGCCGGGTGCCGTGGGGGCTCGGCCCGCACCTGGCCGCCGGGGTCGAGCAGGCCCGCGCGGTGGCGGGCGAGACCGACCCGGAGCAGGTCCGGCGGCTCGCCGGTGACCGGCCGATCGTGCTCGTCGGACGACACCTGCACCGCCTGCCCGGCGCGCGCGAGCTGGTCGAGGCGCTGGCCGCCACGCATCAGGTGACGGTGGTCGAGATGGGCTGGCCTGGTGCGTGGCGGCCGGCGGGCGCGCGCGCCTTCGTCGCCACCCACGGCGCCAGCCACGCCAACGGCCGGGCCGCCGCCGAGGTGCTCCGCCTGACGGCCTGACCCACTCCCCACTCCCGGCCCGCTGTTTCCCGAACGGCGGGCCGCACTATTGAACGCATTCAAAATATGTCGTACGCTCAGGCCCTGAATTTGAACACGTTCAAGAGGGGCGACGGGGGATGGACGCGAAGGTCTGGATGTACCTGGCTTACCTGACGGTGAGCATCGGTCTGACCATCTGGGTGGCGCGGGCGCTGTCCCGCAACGGGTTGGTGTTCCTGCAGGACGTGTTCGCCGACAGCCGGCTGGCCGAGGCGGTGAACAGCCTGCTGGTGGTCGGGTTCTACCTGCTCAACCTCGGCTACGTCACGGTGGCCATGAAGGAGTCCGACCCGGTCGGCGACACCAGCCAGGCGCTGGAGCAGCTCTCCATGAAGGTGGGGCTGGTCCTGCTGGTGCTGGGTGCGCTGCACTTCTTCAACGTCTTCGCACTCGGCCGATACCGGCGCGGCCGCCTGCGCCAGCAGGCCACCCACCCGCCGCTGCCGCCGGTCAGAATGCTCCCGCCGCAGGGCGGACCGGTACCGGCGGGGCCGAACCCGCCGGCCCGGTGACGTCCGCCGCGGGCGGGCACCAGCAGGATCCCACCGGGCACGGGGCCGGTGGGATCCGCTGGTTCACCGTCCTGTACGACGCGGGCTGCCCGATGTGCCGGGCCGCCAAGCGGTGGCTCGCCTCGCGTGCCCAGCTCGTACCGCTGGAGTTCGTGCCGGCCGGGTCCGCCGAGGCCCGGCGGCGCTTTCCCGGGCTGGACCACGACGCCACGTTGCGCGACCTGACGGTGGTGGCCGACACCGGCGCGGTCTACCGCGGCGACGGCGCCTGGTTCGCCTGCCTCTGGGCGCTCGCCGAGCATCGCGGCACGGCCGAACGGCTGGCCCGCCCACACCTGCTGCCGCTGGCCCGGCGGATGGTGGCGACCGCCTCCGCGGTCCGCGAGCGGATCCGGGAACCGGGATACGGTGACGACGATGACCGAGCAGAGTGCGCCGACGACCGCTGCGAGCGGGTCGACGGCCCGGGGTGAGCAGACCCGCCAGCTGATCCTGGACACCGCGATGCGGCTGTTCCGCGAGCGCGGATACGCGCGCACGACGATGCGCGCGGTCGCCCAGGAGGCGGGCGTGGCGGTGGGCAACGCCTACTACTACTTCGACTCCAAGGAACACCTGGTCCAGGAGTTCTACGCGGGCACCCAGCGCGAGCACCGGGCGGCGGCCGACACGGTGCTCGCCCGGGAACGGGACTTCGGCCCGCGACTGGCCGGGGTGCTGCACGCGGGCATCGACGTGCTGAGCCCGTACCACGCGTTCGCTGGCGCCTTCTTCAAGACGGCGGCCGAGCCGACCTCGCCGCTGAGCCCGTTCTCCGCCGAGTCGTCGGCCCCCCGGGACATGTCGATAGCGCTGTTCCGTGAGGCGCTGACCGGTTCCACCGCCAAGCTCGACGCCGAGCTGCGTGAGGCCCTGCCCGAGCTGCTCTGGCTCGGCTACATGGGCGTGGTGCTCTACTGGGTGCACGACCGCTCGGACGGGCAGGTGAAGACCCGGCAGCTCATCGACGGCGTGGTGCCGCTCGTGGACCGGCTGGTGGCGCTGTCCCGGCTGCGCGTGCTGCGCCCGGTCACCCGCCAGACCCTCGCCCTGATAAGCACGCTGCGTCACTGACCCGACTGACCCAGTGACTGACGATCCCGCAGGTGAGAGTCCATTACCGGACAGCGACGCACCCCTTGTTCACCACCGGCTCTAGCACATAGCGTTACCGGTGCCGGGGCCTGGGAGGAAAGCTGCGGACCGTGGATCCGGCCCGGGATCCACGGTCCGCGCCGGACCGGTCAGCGGAATTCGCCGGCTCGGCGGGAGCAGCCGCTCAACGGGGGAAGACGCCGAACGCGGTGAAGCCCCGATCCGGGAATCCGGCCGCCTCGGCCACCCGCGCGGACGCGGCGTTTCCCGGGTCGTGCAGGTAGGTGGGGATCGCACCCTCGTCCAGCACCCGGCGCGCGGCCTGCGCGACCAGCCGCCGGGCCAGGCCGCGCCCGCGCGCCGCCGGCGCCGCGCCCACCGCCAGCTCGTGCCCGTACGCGTCGTGCCGCTTGATCCCCACGCCGGCCCGGTACGCGCCGTCAGCACCCCGGACCACGAGCACCTCCCGGTCGAACAGCCGCAGCCACGGCGGCAGTCCGGGCAGCGTGGGCGGCACCCACTCCCCCACCTCGGGCAGCGGCGCCGGGTCGGTGCACCAGCGCAGGACCGACGTGTGCGCGATGAACTCGGGTGTGCCGACCACGCCCGGCAGGGCGGGCAGCCACTCCCCGAGCGGCCGGTCACGCACCAGCGCCCGTACCGCCTCCACCCGGTCCGCGGCGACCGAGAGGACTGTGCTGTCGTCCGCCGTCACCGCGACGGCCGGGCGCAGCCGCCCGTCCCAGGCCGGACGGGCGCGGCGGTAGGACCGGACCACGTGCAGCCCGGGGCCCGCCGGCCACTGCCCCAGCCAGGTCGCCAGATGAAGGAAGACCCGCCGGTCGAGCACGTGATCATGGTACGCCGTGCCGCCGCGCCCGTGCCCGCGGAATCGGCCGATCGCACCGGGGTTGAGACGCGCGGTCGATGGGTAGAGGGTCGGCACGCCAGCGACGGGTGCCGATTCCCGCTTCCGCCACCGGCCGCAGGATTCCGGCGCTTCGCGGAACCGAAGGCATCGACCCTGCGTCACATCCATTTCCATACATGTACAAGTTTCTCTGGGACGGTAGTGGTCATGCCTCACGAACCGAATGACCGATTCCAGCAGGACGCGGAGCGCGGCTGGCGGGCCGCGGCGGACGCCGGACGATTCCCGGCGCAGCCGGCGTACCGTGAGCGCCGCGACCGGGCCACCTCCTGGGCCGAGGTGAACGCCCAGCCGGCCGCCGCCTCGCGGCAAGGCCTGACCCCGCTCTGAGAGGGCGGGCGACGACACACCGGCCCGGGCGGCGTACCGGCCTTCGCACACCTGTGCGGTAGCGTCTTGTGGTCCGATTTCCGGCCTACGACAGGAGAAGCTCCGCGCATGGGCAAGAAGACGATCCACGTCTCCGACTTCACCGGCCGGGTGCTGAGCCCCGACGACGAGGTGGTCAAGGTCGTCGTCCTGGAGCATCCGGATCTGGTCGCCGGCCCCGTGCAGCTCGACGCCACCCCGGTCGAGGTGGAGAGCATCGACGACGCGGCGCTCGACGTCGCGGTGGTGGAGATCCACGACCGGCACGGCCACGGCGAGCCGCGTCGCGTGGTGCTGACCGCGAGCGAGTTCGACGCGATGGCGACCGACGTGCCGATGGCTCGACTGCTGCGTACCGCCGAGCGGGTCAAGCCGCCGAAGGCCCGCCGTACCACCGAGAAGATCGACTACGGCACGATCGAGCACGCCGGGCGCCCGCATCGCGGCCGGGTCACCGAGGAGGAGGCCCGGCTGGTCCGGGAACACCTCGACGAGGTGAACAAGCGCCTGGCCGACGCCGGCATCCGCCAGGTCGACCCCGCCGACCCGGAGCACGCCGCCCGGTACGGCTTCCCCACCGCCGCCTGACACCCCGCCTCCCGGGCACGCGCCCTCGTGACGCGTGCCCGGCGCGGGGTCAGGCCCCTTTCCGGGTGATCTCGGCCAGCGCCGCCTCGAACGCCGATTCCAGCGCGGGCTTCTCCAGGCCGAGCCCGCGCAGCACCCCGTCGTCGCCCTCCTCCTCCAGCAGGGCGAGCAGGATGTGCTCCGTACCGATGTAGTTGTGGCCCATCCGCAGCGCCTCCCGGTACGTCAGCTCCAGCGCCTTCTTGGCACGCGCGTCGTAGGGGATGACGTCCGGAACCCGATCGGCCTTCGCCGGCAGCGCCGCGGTGACGGCCTCCCGCAGCCGTTCCAGGGGTACGCCCCGGGCCACGATCGTCGCGGCGGCGAGCCCTTCCGGCTCGGCGAGCAGCCCGAGCGCGAGGTGTCCCGGGGCGACCTCGGCGTTGCCCGCCGCCCGCGCCTCCTCCTGCGAGGCCAGCACCACGTTGCGGGCGCGTGGGGTGAACCGGCCGAACCCGGAGTTCGGGTCGAGCGTGGCGGCGGTCTCCGCCTTGGCGGCGGAACGCTTCTGGGCGGCCTGCTTGGTCACGCCCATGCTGCGGCCGATCTCCGTCCACGAGGCGCCGGAGCGGCGGGCCTGGTCGACGAAGTGCCCGATGAGGTGGTCGGCGACGTCGCCCAGGTGGTCGGCGACGAGGACCGCGTCAGCCAGCTGGTCGAGCGCGTCGGTGTGTGCCTTCTTGATGCCGTCGATGAGGTCGTCGAGGCGTACCGGATGGGTCATCTTGTGCGGTTCGGTCTCCTCCATGCGTCAACCATAGGTTGACGATGGCGCGGCGGTCAACCCTCGGTTGACGATGCGATCGAGGTTCCACCCTGCGGGTCAGCCGCGTACCCACCGCTGGTTGCTGCCGCCGTTGCAGGTCCAGATCTGCACCGCGGTGCCGTTTGTGGTGCCCTGCCCGTTGACGTCCAGGCAGAGACCCGAGCCGACCCCGACGATGGTGCCGTCGGCGTTGAGCCGCCACTGCTGGTTGCTGCCGCCGGTGCAGGTCATGATCCGCGCACGGCTGCCGGACGCGGCGCCCGGGACGTCGAGGCACTTGTTGCCGTACACGGCGAGCTGGTTGTTCGTGCCGACCGTCCACTGCTGGTTGGGCCCACCGTTGCAGTCCCAGATCTGCACGACCGCGCCGTCGGCCTGGCTGGCGCCGTTGACGTCGAGGCAGCGGTTGGCGCTCGCGCTGCGCACCTCTCCGGTCGGGCCGCTGGAACCGTCGCCCGGCGTGATCGCGAGGTTGTCGAACTGGGCGGTGACGCCCTGGCCGGTGCCGTACCCGATCTGGCCGGCCACCCAGGCGGAGTCCGACACGGTGCCGACGGTGGTGCCGTCGATCGCCGCGGTGAGGGTGCTGCCGTTGAGCTTCAACGAGAGGTTGTGCCAGCGTCCGGTACCCAGCGTCGCGGTGTTGCCGCTGGCCAGGGTGCGCCAGTTGCCGCTGGTGTTGTTGCTCCGGATCGACCAGGCCCCGCCGTCGGTGACCCGGAAGTAGTAGCCGTTGAGGTTCTGCGGGCCCTGGTGGTTGTAGGTGTTGCCGCGGCCGATGAGCTGGGCGTAGCCGGGCTTCTCCAGCAGCACGTCCGAGGAGACCGTGTAGTTGCGCCAGGTCAGATCGCCCAGCAGGGCGTACGGTTCGGCCTGGCCGGACGTCCAGTAGATCGGCGCCTGCTCGGACATCTGGCGGACGCACTGTCCGGTCCGGCCGCCACCGCAGCCGACGATCTCGAACGAGCCCTGCTGGTCCATCAGGTACCGGGCCTCGCGCCCGGTGGCGTAGCTGTCGAAGTTGTCGCGGTACGGCAGATCCAGGGTGCCCTGGACCGGGCTGACAGCCGTGCCCTTGCCCTGCCCACTCGTGGTGGTGATGCTGTAGACGTAGCCGGGCTGGACGGTGAGCGAGAAGCGCCCGCCGTTCGGTGTGATGTCGGCGCCCCGGACGAAGTGGTCGGCGCTGTTGTTGGACCTGAGGTTCGTCGCCCACACGCGCACGGTGCCGGCGGAGAGCCCGCCGGTGACGGTGACGTCGAGCTGCTGGGACGAGCCGGCGTCCTGCGTCTCGATGACCGTGCTCCAGTCACTGTTGTTTGTGGACTTCAGCGAGACATAGCTGCCGTTGCCGCGGTTGCCCCCGAGGTAGCCGCTGGACGAGTCGAGATAGCGCCAGCCCGGCGCCGTGAACTGGGTGGTGTGCGCCATCACCCAGGTGCTCTTGCCGATCGAGTAGGCGCCGGACCACGGCTGCTGCGCCACCGCCACACCGGTGGTCGCCCACGGGATGTTGGGGGTGATGGCGGCGATCACCGGCCAGTTGATGTACCCGGTCATCCTGCCGTCGAGGTAGCCGCGGTTGATGCCCCGGGCGAGGGCCGGCGCGCCGGCGTTGTAGTCGTCGGAGCCGTTCTCACTGGCCCACAGCTGCTTGCCGGTGGAGATCGCATTGGCGGAGCTGGGGCAGCTGGTCTGGGCGCTGCGGTAGCCGCAGACGTAGTGGCTGCCGAAGACCTGCACCGCGTTGGCGAACGCCGGGTCCCGCAGCGAGTCGTCGGCGGCGCCCCACCCGAAGTCGTCCGAGGCGACGATCTTCACGTTGCCGTAGCCGCGGGAGTCGAGCGTGGAGCGCAGGTTCTTGTACCAGGTGGTGTTGTAGCCCTTCTCGTTCCACCCGCCGAGGTAGTTGATGGTCAGCCCGTGCGTCGCCGCGCAGTCCAGCCACCCGACGAGGTAGTTGATCGAGTCGGTGGACCAGAAGTTGCCGTTGCCGATCCAGCCGGGCGCTCCCCAGGCCAGACCGACCAGGGCGATGGCGGGGTTCCGCGCCCGCGCCTGCTCCATCAGCCACCACTCGTAGCCCCGGTTGCAGTTCACGCCGCCCCGGGTGTGCTCGTGGCTGGGCTCGGCGCCGGAGGTGGAGTTGGTGTCGCCGCCGATCTCCACCTTCATCAGCTGCATCGCGGCGCCGTAACCCGGCTTGAACAGGTAGTCGAGGATGTCGCTGCGCTGCGGCTCCGGGTAGTCGATCAGGAGTCTGCTGTTTCCGCCGCCGCCGCTGACCGCACCGACCCCGTCGAGCGCGCGCCCGCCGGAGGCGCCGTTGACGGTGAGGGCGGTCGCCGCCCGGGCCGGCGCGGCGGGGACGGTCAGCGCGAGCGCCGTCACCATCGCGGCCACCGCCGCCGACGCCATCCGTCGCCACGCCACATGTCCTCGGCTCATCCTGCTGGACACCGACCCACCTCCAGATAGACACGCGTCTATCGAACGTTCTGCATGTTAGCGTTCACATCACGGGTTGGTCAACGCCTCGCCGCCCCGGCCCCCACCCCACCGAACGACGCTCGCGAAAACGGGTAGGGTCGGTCGGGGTGAGCACCCATTCGACGCTGCTGTTCGTGCTCGCCGCCGTCGCGATCGTCATCGCCGTGCGGTGGATCGCGGCCCGCACCGGCCTGCCGGCGGCGGCGCTCCTGCCGCTCATCGGCATCGCGTACGCGCTGCTCCCCGGCCCCAACGTCGGCCTCGATCCCGAGCTGGTGCTCATGGTCGTGCTGCCACCGTTGCTCTACAGCGCCGCGCTGGACTCCTCCCTGCTCGACATCCGCCGCAACCTGCGGATCGTGGTCAGCCTCTCGGTGGTGCTGGTGCTGCTCACCGGACTGCTCGTGGGCGTCGGGTTCCACCTGTTCGTGGCCGGCGCGACGCTGGCGGCCGGCATCGCCGTCGGCGCCGCGGTCGCCCCGCCCGACCCGGTCGCCGCCCTGGCTGTCGGCCGGCGGGTCAACCTGCCGCCGAAGATGGTCACGATCATCCAGGGCGAAGGGCTGCTGAACGACGCCACCGCGCTGACCATGCTCAGCGTCGCTGTCGCCGCCGCGGTGGGCGGCGAGTTCTCGTTCCACGCCGCGGTCGGGCAGTTCGTGCTGGCGGCGGCGGGCGGGATCGCGGTGGGCGTGGTCGTCGCCCGGGCGAAGCGGCTGCTCCGCCCGCTCACCGCGGACCCGCTGCTGTCGAACGCGATCTCGCTCGCGACACCGTTCGTGGCCTACCTGCTGGGCGAGGCGCTGCACGTCTCCGGCGTGCTGGCCGTGGTGGTCGCCGGCCTGATCGTCGGCCACCAGACACCGCAGTTCGGGTCCGGCGCCGCCCGTCTCCAGACCAACGCCGTGTGGCGGCTCGTCGACTTCCTCCTCGAAGGCTTCGTCTTCCTGCTGATCGGCCAGCAGCTCCCCGCCGTCGTGCGGGGCCTGCGCCAGTACGAGACGTCGACCATCATCATCGCGGTCGCCGTGTCGGTCGGCGTGGTGCTGCTCCTGCGCCCGGCCTGGCTGGTGCTGACCCAGTGGCTCCCCCGTTCGCTGCACACCCGGCTCGGTGGCGTCTCCGAACAGGACGACACCGACGAGCCGGACGCGGCACGGCGGCACGGCGGCGTCGACCGCGACGCCCGCGGGCTGACCGCCCGTGAGGTGGTGGCGCTGAGCTGGTCCGGTACGCGCGGCGTGATCAGCCTCGCCGCGATCTTCACGCTGCCGCTGACCACCCGCGACGGAGACCCCTTCCCGGACCGTGACCTGCTGCTGTTCTGCACCTTCGTGGTGGTCCTGGTGACGCTGGTCGGGCAGGGTCTGACCTTCGCGCCGCTCGTGCGGATGCTCGGCCTGCGCGCCAACGAGGCCGACCAGGCCCGGGTACGCAACGAGGCCCGCTCGGCCGCTGTGGAGGCCGCGCTGGCCCGCCTCGACACCGTCGCCACCGAGGAACCGGACAGCCGGGTCGCCGTCGACACCACGCGCGCCCAGTTGGAGACCCGGCTGGCCCGCTACCGGGGGCGGCTCGACCTGATCGAGCAGAGCGGATCGTCGGAGCTGCCCACCTCACCGGAGTACGAGACGGCGCTGCGGGTCCGCCGGACCGTCCTCGAAGCGCAGCGCGAGGAGTTGCTGCGGTGGCGCGACTCCGGCCGGCTGCCGGACGAGGAACTGCGCGTGCTGGAACGCGAACTCGACCACGAGGAGCTGCTGCTGCCGAAGCGGGCGCCGAGCTGAATCCTGTGCCCGGCGCCCGCCGGCCGCCTCACAGCTGGCGCAGGATCACCGGATCCTTGATCTTCTTGTCGGCGGCCAGCAGCAACGCCTTGCTGATGATCTCGGTGAGCCGGCTGTCACCCTCGAACGGCAGGAACATCTCCGGCTCCTTCACCTTCGCCGAGTCCGGGATGACGCACAGATACCGCTCGTCCGGGGCGATCAGGATGTTGCCCGAGCCGCAGTGGATGCGATACGTGTGCAGGTCGCCGCGTACCTCGAGGAACCTGTCGGTGACAGTGCAGCGGCCGGCGATCGCCAGCCGGGGGATCAGCTCCGCCAGCACGTCCCGGCGCGTCCGGCCGGTCGGGGCCAGCTCGCCGAAGCTGCTCTGCGCCCAGTAGTCGCGATGCCGGCCCGCCCGGCCGCCGTCGTACCAGTCCGGGTCGGATCCGACCCCGGCGGCGGCCACGAACAGGTCGACGTCGCGCATCACCTCGCTCAGCACGACCGGCGGAACCTCCACCAGCGGAACCGGCAGGCGCTCTCCCCTGATGAAGAACAGCTGGTCGGTCCCCATCGTGTCGAAGACGAGGTCGTCGTCCCGGTGCTCGATCCCGGCGACACCCAGTTCGGCGCGCAGCCCCCAGTCCGGGAGTGCCAGCCGGGGCAGGTTGTACGAGGCCCCGTCGTTACGGTGCTGCACGTACGACCAGCCGCGCCGGGACAGCAGCGCGTTGAGCCGGTGCTGACGCACGATGTGCGCGGCGAACCGGTTGGAGTACATGCCGGTGGCCCGCTCCGCGTCGGTGAGCAGGTACTGCTCCCGGTGCGCCTGCTTGAACGGCTGGGTGATCCCGTGCCGGGTGAGGAAGTCGCGCCACGGCCCCACCGCGTCGGGGTCGAGCACCGGATGCCACAACCGGACCGTCGCGTCGTCGGCCGGCTCGAACACGGCGTCGTCCACCGTTCGGAGTGCCGCACCGGCCCAGCAGCAGGCGACGCCGTCGACGGTCCAGACGAGCCGCCGGGCCAGGGTACGGGCCAGCGGATGGTCCAGGAACCGCTCGCGCCACTGCTCGACGGTCCACGAACGGTCCCGCCGCAGCAGCCCTTCCAGCCGGTCGCGGGTGGCGACGAGCGTGGCGGCGACGTCGGCGGCAGTCGCCTTCAGCTCCTTCACCTCGTCGCCGTGGTCCCTGCGCACCTGCGCCGGTGGCGTCTTGACCACCTTGGCGTCGGCGTTGCGCCACACCACTACGGCGTCGACACCGCGCACCTCCAGCTCGTACGAGCAGTCGCCCAGCTTGTCCGCCAGCGGCAGCCCGAAGCCGGGCAGGGCCATCTCCTCGACGTCCTCCCGGCTGACGCCGCGCGCCTCGGCGTGCCGGGCCAGCCCCTTCTCCACCAGGCGCAGGGTGCTCTTGTAGGTCAGCCGCGAGGACAACCGGGCCAGCTGGGCGAGGGCGGCCGGGTGATCGGTGTCGACGAGCGCCGCGACCGCTACGTTCGCCAGTTTCGGGCTCGCCGGGCCGTGGCCGGAGATCTTGCGGGCGGCCCGTTCCGCGATCTGGCCGAGGCTGCGCAGGGTCTCTTCGGACGGCGGGCACATCGTCCGCGTCCAGATCAGGCCCCACAGCAGCCCGACGTTGTAGCGGTCGATCATCCGTGGTGGCATGTCCTTGATGTGGCCGGGGCAGCATGTGGTCATGCGCAGCGGCAGGCTGCGCGCCTGCCCGACGAGCGGGAGCCAGTCGTCGAGCCGGGCGGTGAAATCGTCGACGCCCACCGCGTCGAGCAGCGACCGGGCCTGCTTGCGCCAACCGGCCGTCGGCTTCGCCTTGTCCACCTCGACCGGGCAGTGCGCCAGCAGCGCCTCCCACGCGGACCGGCGATCCGCCGGCATCGCCTCGATGTCCGCGACGGCGCGGTCGGCCCACTGCTCACCGACATTGGGGATCGGCCACATCCGGTCGGCCTCGTCGCTGATGTCGCTCAGCGAACGTTCGAGCCGGGTCCGACGCCAGGTCGCCAGCGCCGCCGGATGCGTACGCCCGGCCGCCTCCGCCGCCTTGATGGACTCCCAGGTGAAGCCCTGGAGCTGCGAGCTCCAGTAACCGAATCCCAGCCAGGCCTGACCACCGAGCCGATCGAGCCAGACGGCGCCGTCGAGCCCGCCACCGTGGCGCGCGGCACGGATCAGCTTGCCCCGGCCGTCGCTCTTCTCCCCCGGCACCGTGAGCGCGTCGAACACCACCTGCCGCACCGGCACCGGTTGTGCGGCCAGGAGTTCTGTCGTCCGGCGCCACGCCTCGCCCCGGGCCCGGTCCAACGGCTTCTCGTGCTGGTACGGCAGGTCCGGCAGACTGTCGATCAGGGTGGAGGCGGCAGCGACCCGCCTGTCGTGATCCGCGTCGTCGCCGGTCAGGTCGGCCACGGCGGCGGCGACCGACTCGACCTTCCGGGTGGCCTCCGGCAGCAGCTCGACCAACGGCGCAGCGAGATCGTAGGGCCCGTGCGGATCTTCGAGCGCAGCGAGCAGCGACGGAGCCGTCCCCGCCGGCGCCCAGCCGCACACCGCCACCACCCGGTCGACGAATTCCTGCTTGCCGGTCTCGTTGAGGTTCTCGGCGCTCGGGCCCCACCACTTCTTGGCGGTGGCGGCCACATTGTGCAGGGCCGACTCGGGGTCGTACGTCGTCATTCAGCCACCCACCAGCGGGACGAGTTTGAGGAAGGTGACCCGGGATCCCGCGTGCAGGCGGATCTTCTCGTCAAGGGCGGTGACCTGACGGTCGTCGACGAGCACCACGAAGGCGTTGCGGCTGAACGCGTCGAGCGTCGTCCGGGTGCGCTCCTCCGGGTCGACGTCCACGCCGGACTCGGCGATCTCCAGGAAGACGCGTCTCCGGATCAGCTCGTCGAGCCGCAGCTCCTCCTCGAAGACCTCGATGGTCCACGCCGGTCCACTCGGCGCTCCGACGACCTCGTCGGTGACTGTGATCAATGGCATGGCGGAGAAGATAGCGCTCGCCTCCGACACCGCACGCATTTTGTGTGACCTGACCGCGTACCGGACAGTCTCCACCTTGTACGAGATCGTTTCCGTGAGGCAGGTGGTGAGCGTGTCCTATCCCGCGTACCCGAGCAGGGCCGGCATGTCGGCGGTGGTCGACGCGGCTCGACGCGGCGACCGGGCGGCGATGGACGAGCTGGTCTCGCACTGTCTGCCGCTCGTTTACAACATCGTGGGCCGGGCCCTGAACCGGTCGGCCGACGTCGACGACGTGGTGCAGAACACGATGCTGAGCGTCGTCCGCGGTCTGCCGGGCGTACGCGAGCCGCAGCTTTTCCGCTCGTGGCTGGTGGCCGTCACCATGAACGAGATCCGCACCCACACGCAGCGCCGCCCCACCACGCCCGCGCCGCCGGAGGACATCGACAACGTGATCGACCCGCGCGCGGACTTCGAGGACCTGACGCTGACCCAGCTTCGCCTCTCCGACCAGCGCCGGGAGGTCGTGCTGGCCACGCGCTGGCTGGACGACGACCACCGCCGCCTGCTGTCGCTGTGGTGGCTGGTCGAGGCCGGTCACCTCACCCGCGCCGACCTGGTCGACGCGCTCAACCTGGCCCCTCATCACGTGACCGTCCGGGTGTCCCGGATGAAGGCGCAGCTGGACACCGCGCGGCTCGTGGTGCGGGCCCTCACCGCCCGGCCCGGCTGCGCCGCCCTGGCCGACACGGCCGCCGGCTGGGACCGCCGGCCGGAGCCGGTGTGGCGCAAGCGGTTCGCCCGCCACATCCGGGACTGCCCGCACTGCCCGGACGCCGCCTCGGACCTGGTTCCGGCCGAGCGACTGCTGGCCGGCCTGGCGCTCACCCCTCCCCCGGCCGCGCTCGCCTCGGACGTCAGCCACACCGTGCAGGCGGTCGCCGCCCGGTCCCAGGCCTCCCCGCCCGGCGGGCACGCCGTGAGCGCCGGAGCGAGGTGGGCGCTCCCGGTGTCCAAGACCATGGTCGGCGTCGTGGCCGCCGTCGCCGTGCTCGGCGGGGGCGGGCTCGTCCTCGCCAACTATCCGGACGAGCCGAACCGGCAGCCGGCGAGCGCGGCAGCCGCGCAGCCCTCGGCCGCGACCGCCACACCGGCGCTCACGCCCTCCCCGACCGCGGTGAAGCCGTCCCCGACGGCGGGGGAGCCGTCCCCGACCACCGCGCGGCCGAGCCCCGCCAGGTCGGTGAAACCGTCCAGGTCGCCGAAGCCGACCCTGTCGCCGTCCAAGGCCGCCGGCACGTCGACGGGGGTGTCCGCCGCGGAACGGCGACTGCTGGTGCTGCTCAACGAGCGGCGTCGCGCGCTCGGCCTGACCGAGGTCAAGCTGGGCGCGGCGCAGCACCGCGACGCGGAGACATGCGTACGGCAGAACCTGAACGCGGGCAGCGGGTTGACGCACTGCGGGCACGAGGTGCTGTTCGCGTCCTCCGGCACCGCCACCCCGGAGCAGATGATCGAGGCGTGGTTCAACAGTCCGGGCCACAAGACGGCGCTGACGTACGCGAGCTCCCGCTTCGCCGGCCCGGCCATCGTCTCCAACGGCAGCCGCCAGATCGCCGCCATCAACATCGACTACTGAGGGCCGCCGGAACCGGAGGCGTCAGAGCACGGCGAGCCGGTCGACAAGGAGCTCGATCCTGCGCTCGGTGTCCTCCGGCGGCAGTCGCCGCGCCCGGGTCAGGGTGGCCAGCCCGTGCAGGGCAGCCCAGAACACCTCGGTGAACAGCCCGGGGTGGACGCCCTCCCCGGCGACCTCGCCGAGGCTCTCGGACAGGGCGGCGAAGGCGTCCTTCAGCGGCTCCGGTGTGTCCGCCTCCGCGAATGCCAGGCCGCCGTCGAGCTGGAACATGGCGTCGTAGACCGCCGGGCTGCGCGCGGCGAAGTCGAGGTAGGCGCGAGCGAGCGCGGCCACCCTGGCGCGCGGGCCGTCCGCGGCGGAGGCCGCCGCCCGCAGTGCCGCCGCCATCTCGGCGGCGCCGTCGAGGGCGACCGCCCCGATGATCTCGCGCTTGCCGCGGAAGTGGCTGTAGAGGACCGGCTGGCTGTATTCGATGCGCTCGGCGAGCCGGCGGGTGGTGACGGCGTCCCAGCCCTGCCGCTCGGCCAGTTCGCGGGCGGTCGCCACGATGAGACGCTCCCGCTCCGCCCGCTCCCGTTCCTTACGTCGCTGTACGGACACGATCCGATTCTAGCACCGCTAGGAAGGAGAGCATCGACAGTGCTAGCGTCGACTCAATATCTAGCGTCACTAGATTCCAGGGAGCCAGTCATGCTCAGCGCACTCCAGGTGCTCACCCTCGTGGTCGTCGGCGTCATGGTGGGAGTGGAGTTCGCCGTCGCCTTCGTCCTCAACCGGATCCTCAACGCCCTCCCCGGCGACGGCGGCCAACTCGGTCGCGCGCACGGCGGCCGGATGCTCGGGGCCGTGATGCCGTTCTGGTACATCGCCGCACTCGTCCTCGTGGCGATCTGGGCGGCCGCCGGGTGGGGCCACCACGGGAACGGCCGTGCCGTCACGGCCGGCGTGCTGCTGATCGTCAGCGTGCTCATGTCGGCCCTGCTGCTCGTGCCGATCAACAACCGGGGAAAGACGTGGACACCGGACAACCGGCCCGCCGACTGGAAGCAGCAGATGAACCGCTGGGACCGCCTGCACTACGTCCGGGTCGCGATCATCATCGCGGCCTTCGCCCTGCTGGCCGCCGCCCTTGTCTGACCCGAGCCGGAGATGGAGAAGGCCCCGACCCGGTGTGAACCGGGGCGGGGCCTTGCTCGTCCGTGCGCCGCCAGGGACTCGAACCCCGAACCCGCGGATTAAGAGTCCGCTGCTCTGCCAGTTGAGCTAGCGGCGCTCACCGACAACGGGACGGAACGTTAGCAGCCCGCGCGCCGAACCCGGCACGCAGGGGGTGGTCACGTTCCGGACGTCGCGGCGAGGGCTGCGAACCGTCAGCCAGCGACCGCGAAGTGATTGACCATCGTCGAAATCTGGCGGCATAATCTGACCCGGAGCCGGGCTGGCCACAGGGCGATCGACCGTGACAACCGACAGGACATCGCCGCCAGCGCACCGCCGAGACGATGCGGACCGGCGGCTGCCCCGACCCGACCTTCGCGTCGCCGGATGATGCTGGCGGCGGCCGCCACCCTCCTGACCGCGGTGGCCTCCGGGGTGGCCGTCACCGCCGCGCCCTCGATGGCCGCCGCGTGCACCGGGTACGTGGCGCTGACCCAGCACATCCCCAAGGAGCACAGATGCGACTCACGCGTACCCGGCTCCGGTCGGCCGCTGCGGTGCTCACCGCAGCCGCCGTCGCCGTGGCCGCCGCACTCACGTCCGCGGTCTCCGCGCAGGCCGCCGCCGGCTGCCGGGTCGCCTACACGGTGACCAGTCAGTGGCCGGGCGGCTTCAGCGCGAACGTGGACGTCACCAACCTCGGCGACCCGCTGACCGGCTGGCGGTTGACCTGGTCGTTCACCGCCGGGCAGGTGGTCGGGCAGGCATGGAACGGCACCGTGTCCCAGTCCGCCGGACAGGTCACCGTCACCAACGCCGCCTGGAACGGCGGCCTGGGCACCGGAGCCACCGCGCAGTTCGGCTTCGGCGGCTCGTGGAACAACGCGTCGAACCCGGCGCCTACCGACTTCACGCTGAACGGCGTGCCGTGCACCGGTCGCCCGGCCCCCACCACGACCGCGCCGCCCACGACCGCGCCGCCCACCAGCCCGCCACCGACCAGCGCGCCGCCCACCAGCCCGCCGCCGGCCGGCGTGCTGGAGCAGACGCGCACGGTGGGGCGGGTGCGGACGGTCGGCACCGGCGTCCAGTACACCTGGCCGGGCATCTATTTCGAGGGCCGGTTCCGTGGCACCGGCGTCGGGATCGTCCTCGACGACGCCCAGAACGACTACGCCGTGCAGGTCGACGGGGCGACCGTCGCCACGCTCGTGACCCCCGGACAGACCACCTACTGGGTCCGCAACCTCGCCGACGCCGACCACACCGTCCGGCTCGTCAAGCGCACCGAGAGCCCGTGGGCCGCAGGCGAGTTCGGTGGTCTCGTAGCCGCTCCCGGTGGCGCGATCCTGGCCCGGCCCGCCGCCCGCAGCCGCCAGATCGAGTTCATCGGCGATTCGTGGACGGCCGGCTACGGCAACATGTCGACGACCCGCGACTGCACCGGCAACGGTGGCGTCACACGCAACTCCAACGCCGACGTCACGTTCGGCGCCCTGACCGCGCAGAGCCTGAACGCCGACTACCAGCTCATCGCCTGGTCCGGCCTGGGCATGGTCCGCAACTACAACGGCCAGGGCACGGACACCTTCCGCACCTACTACGAGACGGACCTGCAGGCACTGTGGAACAGCACGGTGTGGCAGAACCCGGGCACCTGGAAACCGCAACTGGTAGTCGTCGGCCTCGGCATCAACGACTTCTCCACCGCGCTCAACGCCGGCGAACGGTGGACCACCGCCGAGCAACTCGCCGCCGACTTCCGGAACGCGTATCTGGGCTTCCTCGACAAGCTGCGGACCCGGTACGGCCCGGACACGTTCATCGTGCTCACCTACCCGGATCTCCCCGGCACCCTCCTCGCCGCCTCGGTCCAGCAGGTCGTCCGGACCCGCACGGAGGCGGGTGACACCCGCGTCCGCTCGCTCTACTACGACGACAACACCCTGGGCCTGGACAAGCTCGGCTGCGACTGGCACCCGTCCCGGCGGGACGACCAGCTGCTCGCCGGGGCGCTCACCCGGTTCCTCGGTACCCTGCCGCTGACCTGGTGAGGCCGAACCGGCGGACGGCCGGCCTCCGCGGGGTCCGTCGGAGGCCGGTCGGAGCCGTATGCTGCCGGTGATGGATGTCTTCGGCACGGTGGCCGACCTGTACGAGCGTGTGCGCCCCGGGTATCCGCCGCAGATCGCCGAGTCGATCCTCGCCTACCACGGCGGCACACCGGCGTCGGTGGCCGAAGTCGGCGCGGGCACCGGGAAGGGCACCGAGGTGCTGGCCCGCCTCGGTGCGCCGCTGACCTGCGTGGAGCCCGATCCGCGGATGGCGGCCCGGCTCGCCGAACGATTCCCGGACGCCCGCATCGAGGCGACGACCTTCGAGCGGTGGTCGCCGCCCGCCGGCGGCGTGGACGTGCTCGCCTGCGCGATGGCCTGGCACTGGCTGGACCCGGCCACCCGCAACGCACATGCCCGGCGCGCGTTGGCGCCGGGCGGCACCCTCGCCGTCTTCGGGCACCGCTTCGACTACGCCGACGCCGCCCAGCAGGCCGCCGTCCGGGCCGCGCTGCGATCCGTCGACCCTACCGTCCGGGAGCGGCCCGTCGACTGGTTCCACCGGGACGTCCTCGACAGCGGACGGTTCGACGACGTACGCCGGGAGGTGTTCCGCCGGGAGCTGCCGCTGGACAAGGAGCATTACCTGGCGCTGATGCGCACGTTCGGGCCGTACCTGTCGCGTACCCCGGAGCAACAGCGACGCGGTATCGCCGCGCTGGACCGGCTGGTGGACGAGTTCGGCGGCACCGTCGTGCTCGACCTGCGGACCACGCTGGTGCTCGGCCGGGCCGATGCTCGGTGACCGGTGGGGCGTGTCCGACGAGGAGACTCTGCGCCGCTACCCGTGCGACGACATCGTGCCCGCACCCACGTTGCGGGCGTGGCGCGGGGTGAGCGTGGACGCGTCACCGGCGGCCGTGTGGCAGTGGGTCGGCCAGATCCGCCTCGCGCCCTACTCGTACGACTGGATCGACAACCTCGGCCGCCGCTCACCGCGACGGTTGGTGGGCCTTCCCGAGCCGGTGGTGGGCGAGCCGTTCACCACGGCGGGTGGGCGGCGGCGCGGCCGGGTCCTCGCTGTCGAACCGGGGCGGCACTTCACCGGCGAGATCATGGGCGCGGTGCTGTCGTACGTCCTGGTGCCGGAAACCGAGGGCGGCACCCGCCTGCTGCTCAAGGTCGTGATGCGGACGAACCCGGTGATCGCCCTCGGCGGATGCCTCGGTGACCTGGTGATGGCCCGCCGGCAGTTGCTGAACCTCAAGCGGCTCGCCGAGTCCCGGTGACGGGCCGGCGCGGTGAGGGACCGCATTCGCGGACGGACCGGGACGGGTTCGCCACCTAGACTGCGGCGATGGCCTTCGGTCGATGGGTTCTCCTGGCCCTGATGGCGCTCCTCGGTCCGCTGCTGTGGTGGAGCGGCGTGGCGCTCACCACGTCCGCCGCCTACGCCGCTCTCCCGTCCGGCGATGCGCGCCTGCCGGATCTCGTGGCCGCGTACCGCAGCAGCGCGATCGTAGTCATGATTGTCTTCGTCCTGTTGAACCTGGCGCTGGTGCTGATCGTCGTGCCCTCCGAACGGGAGGTGCGGCAGGGCCAGGGCGGCACGATCGTCCGCGCGGTGGTGGGAACGGTGCTCGTCACCGCCCTGGTGTGGTTCGAGTACCGGTTCAGTCCGGCGGGCCACGACTGGAGCGGTGACCCCGACGCCCGGAGCGCGGTCCGGGATCACCTGCACCCCTGGCATCCGGCGGCCGGGGGCCTCTGGGTCGCGGTGCACTCTGCGGTGGCGGCCTCGATCGCCGTACGGGCCGGGCAGTACCGGCACCGCCGGCGGATTGTGGATGCCCTCAGGAGGAGGCTGCAGGCGCAGCGGGTGAACGCGGAACCGCACCCTTGACGGCGGCACGCTCGATCACGCCGGTCGTCGCTCGACCGGCGCGCTGCTCAGTACGCCGTCCGGCCGGACCTCCTGACGCAGGCGTGCCAGGTCGACGAACCGGTCACCCTCGGGCGGGACGGCGTCGAGCAGGCGCAGGACCACTGTGCAGTACTTGGCCATGGTGTTGCGGCCCGGCATGAAGATGGACAGCTCGTCGTGGGCTTCCAGCGTCCGCACGATCAGGTCGGCGGGCAGGGGCGGCAGCGTCTCCGGGGTGCCCTCCACCGCGACCTTGACCGTCCAGAACGGCCCGGCACCGTCGAGCACGCGCCGGTCCTGGCCCGGCGTCTCCAGCGCCAGCGTCCGCCACGGCTCGCCCGGGCAGGTGACGCCGGCCTGCCGCACGGTGGTGACCAGTCCGGCCGCCGCCGACGCGATGACCTCCTCGGCCCGGTCCCACTCCTGCGTGTCCCGGCCCAGCGGCGTGCCGGGCACGAGCCGCGCCACCACAGTCACCGCCGGTACGTGCCGCGACCGCGGTTCGGGCTGCGCCTCGAAGACCGCGCGGGCGGCGGCTATCGCGTCGGCCTGCGCCTGACGTTGCCGGGTGACCTCGTCGCTGTGCCGGTCGAGCAGCGCGAGGGCCTGATCCGGTTCGTCGAGGGCCCGCCGGACGAGCTTGACGCTCATCCCGGTGTCCCGCAGCAGGGTGATCAGCATCGCGCGTTCCACCTGGTCGAAGGCGTACGAGCGGTGGCCGGTCCGGCCGTCGACCTCGGCGGGCACGAGCAGTCCTTCGGCGTGGTAGAAGCGCAGCGCCTGCGGCGACAGGTGGCACATCTGGCTGAACTCGCTGATCGACAACATGACCAAAGACTGCCCCCTGCGGTAACCGCAAGGGCAAGTGACATCGCCTAACGCCTGTCGTCGTCGCACCCGGCCTGGGGCAGCCCGGCAGCCGCCGCGATGGCCTCGACCGCCTGTTCCAGCCCGGTGCTCTCCGGGAGGACGAGCTCGCCGGGCCAGCCCAGGACGTCGTGCGCGGCGTACCAGCCGCTCATCTGCTCGGCGGTGAAGTCACCGGCCTGTGGGCGGGTCAGGTGCCGGCGCAGCGTCTCGGCCAGCGACACGTCGAGGTAGCAGAACAGCGATCGCCCCCGGTGGCCGTCCCGCAGCGAGGTCAGCACGTCGCGGTAGCGGCCGGTGTACAGGATGCCCTCCAGGACCACGTGGTAGCCGTGGTCGAGGGCGAACCGGGTGGTCTGCTCGATCAGCGCGGGCGCGACGCCGCCGGGCTTGTCCCGTTCGAGCAGGACGACGCGGCGCAGATAGTCCTGTTCGACGAGGGCGCAGCCCCGGCCGTGCCGGCGTCGTAGCTCGCGGGCGATGCTGCTCTTGCCCGAACCCGAGTTGCCCCTGATACAGACGAGGATCGTGTCCGGGCTGCCGGCGGGTGCAGCGCGCACTGTCCCTCCCTGGCCGCGAGTATCCCGAAGGCGCCACCCGGCCGCACCTCGGTGGAACGCCATGGGTGCTTCGCACCGGTCATCGCCGACGCTGTGCGCCCTCCTGGACGCGGGTCGAGCTCACCATGGGTATCAGCGAACAGGCGGCGCAGAAGGGGTTCTCATCAAACCGGTCTCATCGGGAGTCGTCCCAATCCCCGGTCCGCATGAAACGCCTCAGGCGTAGCGTGGGCTCGGTGAGGTCCCAGCGCTTTCCGGCGACCCACTCGTCGTCGTAGTAGGAGCGACGGTACGGCTCGGCACCATCGGCGGCCACGATGACCACCGCCCCCGACTCGCCCGCCTGACTCATACGGTTCGCCAGGTGACAGGCGCCCCAGAGGCAGGCGCCGGTGGACGGCCCGGCCGCCACGCCGCCGGCCGTGGCGAGGACTCGCATGGCGGCCACGCTTGACGCGTCCGGCACCGGAATGACCAGGTCGACGACGTCGGGATTGAAGGCCGGCTCCAACCTCGGCCGCCCGATCCCCTCGATGCGCGACGGCATTCCGGTCGCGTAGTCCCGGCACTCGGTGGCCCAGCCGGGAAAATACGCCGAGTTCTCCGCGTCGACGACCGCCAGCCGGGTGGCGTGCCCGTGCCGGCGCAGGTAGCGGCCGATCGCGCGAGAGGTGGCCCCGGTGCCGGCGCCGGTGACGATCCACGCGGGCTCCGGTCGGCCCTGGGCCGCGAAGTCGCGCAGGATCTCGTCGGGCAGGCCGGGCATGCCGTCGTCGAGGTCCGCGTCGATGGCCGGACCGAGCGTGGCCAGGCAGTCCAGGTAGTACCCGTTCCACTTTCCGGCCAGCCGCTCGGCGTTCTCGTACACGGCCAACGGCGGGTCGACCCGGTAGGTGGCCCCACCCTGCTCGGAGATTCGGTCGATGCGGTCCGGCGACGACTTAGCGGGCACCACCGCGGTGAACGGCAGCCCCAGCACCCGGGCGAAGTACGCCTCCGCGACGGCCATGTTCCCGCTGGTCGCCTCCACCAGCCGCGTCTCCCGACGGATGACGCCGCGGGAGAGCGAGTGAAGAAACAGGCTGCGCGCGAAGCGGTATTTCACACTTCCGGTGGGGCGAGCCGACTCATCTTTCACGAAAATCGCCACAGACGATTCGCCGGGGAAGGGTAGACGAATCAGGGGCGTCGCTTTCTCGACGTTCCGATCGGCTTCCAGAACAGCCGTGGCTCGGCGACCCCAATCATCTCCCGAGAACTCCGGATGAAGTCCCGTCAATGCCATCCGAATCCCATCAGCCCTCGTAGGACAAGACTTCCGACAACTGCGTGAGGCGATCCCGGACCGAACTCACCAGGACGCCGCCGCTCGCCTCGTCCCGCCGCAGTTTGCCGCGCTTGACAAGATCATGGACGCCCTGCCGGGTGATGCCGAGCATCGCGCTCGCCACCGTCAGCGAGACCGCCTCGGCTGACGGATGGCCGAACCGGCGCGCCACGAGCGCCCCGAACGGCGTGCGCCACCACTCGAACGGCGGCGCGAAGACGTCGCCGGACTGGTAGATCTCGGCGGTCAGGCGCCGGACGGTCTCGGCGGCGAGCCGTTCGTCCGGGCCGAGCACCTGCGCCGCCCACACCTCGGCGGCGATCTCCAACTGCCGGCGAAGCGCCGAGGAACCGGGTGGATCGTCGCCGTCCGTCCCCAGCAGCCGGTCGAGCGGATCGAGCAGGCGTGCCCCGACGTCGCACACGAGCTGACGGACGATGGCCACATGAACCGCGGTCGACACCTCGCCCCAAGCGGGCCTGTCGTCCACGAGGCCATTGCTACCTGCCGGTTCGCCGTTCATCAGTGCACCTCCACGCTCGGCAGCAAGCCTAGCAGGCACTTGACACCGGCCGTAAAGTCTCTGGAAAGCTCCGCGCGATGATGATGCGATCGGCCGGGCGTCCGGCGCGGCGGCGGAGCAGGTCCGGGACGCGTTCGCGACCGGGCTCTCGTTCAGCCAGATCATCGGCGCACTGACCGTGCTCGGCGGTGGCGCGGCCGCCTCCACCCCGCCCTGGATGACCCGTTCCGCGGCGAGGAGGCCCGGCAGTTGCCGCGGCGGGCCCGACCTCCACCACGACGCACACGAAGCACGACGCATACGAAGAAGGCCCCGACCAGGTGTGAACCACCAGGTCGAAGCCTTGATCGTTGGTGCGCCGCCAGGGACTCGAACCCCGAACCCGCGGATTAAGAGTCCGCTGCTCTGCCAGTTGAGCTAGCGGCGCTCGCTGACAACGGGAAGAAGATTAGCACGCCCGCCGAGGCGGGTTCCAATCCGATACCGGGGTCCACCCTTCGGACGAGCTTAACCGGCGAAAGCGGCCAAAACGGCCATCCGATCCGGCTCGGGGGCGGGCACGGGAGCGTCGATACGGCACGATGTCCGCCAGGCATGCGAGGACAGGGGTGGGCATGGGCAGGTTCGCGCGGGCCGGGGCGACGGTGGGCGCCCTGGTCCTGACGGCGTCGCTGGCGCTGACCGGGTGCGGCGGCGACGACGAGGGGAAGGCGCCGGAGTTCGTGCCCGGCCAGCAGCAGGTCGGCGGCGTCTCGTCCGCCGCGCCCGCGGACCCGAGCGCCTCGCCGAGCGACAGTGCCGCCGCGCCGCCGCTGACGGTGAGCCCGGCCGACGGCGCGAACGCACGGCCGGTCAGCACCGAGATCAGCGCCCGCATCCCCGGCGGCGGCACCGTGTCGAAGGTGGTGCTCGCCACGGCCGACGGGACCGCCGTCGCCGGGCGGATGCGGCGCGACGGGTCGAGCTGGGTGCCGTCGGCCGCGCTCAAGTACGGCACCAAGTACACGGCCACCGTCACCGGCGCCGGCAAGGACGGCCAGACCTACCAGGGCACCAGCACGTTCACCACGATGGCCAAGCCCAAGTCGATGATCGGCTCCGGCCTCTACATGTTCAGCGGCAAGACCTACGGGGTGGCGATGCCGGTGGTCGCCGAGTTCTCCCCCGGCATCCCGAAGAAGGACCGGGCCGCGGTGCAGAAGCGCATGTTCGTGCAGACCGACCCGCCACAGCCCGGCGCCTGGCACTGGGTCGACAACGGCACCCAGGCGTACTACCGCGCCCCGGAGTACTGGAAGACCGGCACCACGATCACGGTCCGGCTGGCGCTCGCCGGGATCCCGCTGAGCAACGGCCGGTACGGCAACATCGACCGCGGCGCCACCGCCAAGATCGGACGCGCGTTCGAGATGACCGTGGACAACGCGACCAAGCAGATGACGGTCTCCGAGAACGGCACGGTGATCCGTACGCTGCCGGTGAGCCTGGGCAAGAAGAGCACCCCCTCCTCCAGCGGCACGATGGTGGTGATGGAGAAGAAGGAGTCCACCGTCTTCGACACCCGCAGCGAGCCGGACCCGGCCAACCGCTACGTCACGGAGATCGACTTCGCCCAGCGGATCACCTGGGGCGGCGAGTACATCCACGCGGCACCCTGGTCCGAGGGCGTGCAGGGGCGCCGCAACGTCTCGCACGGCTGCGTGAACGTGTCGATGGCGAACGGCCGGTGGCTGTTCGGCAAGACGATGGTGGGCGACCCGATCACGGTGAAGGGCACCGAGCGCCGCCTGGCCCCTGGTAACGGCTGGACCGCGTGGAGCATGAGCTGGTCGCAGTTCGTCGCGGGCAGCGCGCTGCCCGTTCCGCAGGGCGGGCAGCCGGCGCCGTTCTGACCGGCGTAACGTGGTCGGACACGCCACCTCCGACGAAGCGTCGGACGCTCATGGAATCGTTACACCCGCGTGGGGTGTTCCGGTTCACGTCCGGCAACGCGTACCCGCTCCCGCGCGTCTGACCAGAGACGACGGGGAACGGCATCACCTTGTGAGGGAGTCATGCGAGCTGGCCAGGACGAACCGATCCGGGGCGTGAGCGCCCGACGCGTCGGGCGCCGCCGTGCGCTGGCGGCCGGGCTGCTCGCCGCCGCGATGGCCCTGACCGCCTGCACCAGCGGTGGCGGCGACAAGCCGTCGAGCTGGCAGGGCGGCGGCGACAGCGACGGCGGCGAGAAGGCCCCGAAGGCGGCGGCCACCATCAGCGAGCCCGCCGCCGACGCCAAGGACGTGCCCGCGTCCACCGGCGTCACCTTCACCACGACCGAGGCGCAGGAGACCACTGTCGAGCTGAAGGACGCGGCCGGCAAGGTCGTCGACGGCACGCTCGCTTCGGACGGCAAGAGCTGGTTGCCGTCCTCGGCCCTGGAGTACGGGCAGACGTACACGGCGACCGTGACGGCGACCGGCGACGACGGCAAGCCCGCCACCGCCACCAGCACGTTCACCACGATGGCGAAGCCGGCCAAGCAGATCCGGGTCACCAGCTTCCTCGGCGACAACCAGGTCGTGGGCGTGGCCATGCCGCTGATCGTGAAGTTCGGCCGGGCCATCCCGGAGGACTACCGCGACGACATCCAGCGCCGGATGACAGTCACCGCGAAGCCGGCCCAGGAGGGCATCTGGCACTGGGTGAGCCCGACCGAGGTGCGTTACCGGCCCAAGACGTTCTGGAAGCCCAACAGCACCGTCAGCTACAAGGTGCAGGCGGGCGGCCTGCCGCTGGGCGGCGGCTGGTACGGCCGGTCCGACCTCAGCGTCGACCTGAAGATCGGCCCGTCGTTCGTGATGACTGTCGACAACCGCACCAAGCGGATGACAGTCACGCGTGACGGCAAGGTGGTCAAGACCATCCTGGTGAGCCTGGGCAAGAAGAGCACCCCCTCCTCCAGCGGCACCATGGTGGTGATGGAGAAGCTCCGGCACACGGTCTTCGACACCATGGAGGAGCTGGGCCCGGAGGAGGGCTACCGCACCGAGATCGACTACGCCCAGCGGCTCACCTGGGGCGGCGAGTTCATCCACGCCGCGCCCTGGTCCGAGGGCGTGCAGGGCCGATCGAACGTGTCGCACGGCTGCGTGAACGTCTCGATGAAGGACGGCAACTGGCTGTTCGCCAACACCCGCCTCGGCGACCCGATCACCGTCAAGGGCACCGAGCGCAAGCTCCAGAACGGCAACGGCTGGACCGACTGGAACATGAGCTGGGACGAGTACGTAAAGGGCAGCGCCCTGCCGTACGAGCCGCCGTCGGACGACACCACGCCGGACGCCGGCACTCCGAGCGTCGAGCCGACCCCCTGACCCCGCACACGACGAAGCCCCCTCCCGGAGGAGGGGGCTTCGTGTTTGGGGTGACTGATGGGAATTGAACCCACGACAACCGGGACCACAACCCGGTGCTCTGCCAACTGAGCTACAGCCACCATGCTCGCCGCTCCGGTCGCCCGGGGCGGTGCGCGGACTAATCATAGCCACACTCCGGCCAGCCCCGTCCACCGGGTTCGGCGCGGGCGTCAGAGCTGGGCGGCGATCGCCTTCGCGGCCTCGACGTCCGGGCCCGGGAGCGGCACGAACACGGTCCGCCGGTAGTACTCCAGCTCGCGGATGCTCTCCCGGATGTCGGCGAGGGCCCGGTGGGCCAGGCCCTTCTGCGGCTGCCCGAAGTACACCCGCGGGTACCAGCGCCGGCACAGCTCCTTGATCGAGGACACGTCGATCATCCGGTAGTGCAGGTGCGCGTCGAGCCGGGTCATGTCGCGGGCCAGGAAACCCCGGTCGGTGGCGATCGAGTTGCCGCACAGCGGCGCGGTGCGGGGGTCCTTCACGTAGCTGGTCACGTAGTCGAGCACCATGTCCTCGGCCTCGGCCAGCGTCACCGTGGAGCGGCGTACCTCCTCGGTGAGCCCGGACTTGGCGTGCATGGTGCGCACGATCTCCGGCATGCCGTCGAGCGCCTCGTCGTCGGCGTGGATCACCACGTCGACGCCGTCACCGAGCACGTTGAGGTCGGGATCGGTGACGAGCGCGGCGACCTCGATCAGGGCGTCGCGCCGCAGGTCGAGCCCGGTCATCTCACAGTCGATCCAGACGAGAAGATCAGCCACCGGGACAGACTACGCGCCGCCGACCCGCCCGCGCCTCGGCCCGGCGGCCGAGGTGGACCGCTAGGGTTTCCTGCGTGCCAGCCGAACCCGTCGCCTCACCCGCCGTCGCCCGTGACGGCGCGGGCGCGCGTACGGCCCGCCGGGTGCTGACGGTGCTGGCGCTCGTCGCGATCCTGCCGGCGCTCTACCTGCCCAACCTGCGGCACAACTTCTACGACCAGAAGATCTACATGTCGGCGATGGACTGGTGGACGTCCGGGCATCCGCTCTACGACTACGTCCAGCCGGACCGGGTGCAGGGCGCGCTCTACTTCACCTACCCGCCGTTCGCGGCGCTGCTGCTGGCCCCGTTCGGGTACCTGCGGCTCGGTGTGGCTGTCGCCGCGTTCGCGGTGCTGACCGTGGCCGCCGTGGTGGTGACCACCCGCTGGCTGGTGCTGCCGGTGCTGCGGCGCCACGACCTCCCGCGCGGGTTCGGCCTGACGGTCGCCGTGCTGCTGGTGCTGGCGGTGGAGAGCACCCGGGAGACGCTCACGCTCGGGCAGATCAACATGCTGCTCGTGGTGCTGATCCTCGGTGACCTGCTGTTCGCCGTACCGCAGGGTCGGCGCTGGGCCGGTGTGGGCGTGGGGCTGGCCGCGGCGCTCAAGCTCTTCCCGGGCATCTTCGTGCTCTACCTGCTCGCCGCCCGCAAGTGGCGGGCGGCGGCGGTGGCCACGGTGACCGCCGCGGTGGCCACGCTGCTGGCCGCGGCGCTCGCGCCGGGCGACTCGTGGCGGTTCTGGACCCACGAACTGTGGACCACCGACCGGGTCGGCCGCACCGACTACACCGGCAACCAGTCGCTGTTCGGACTGCTCAGCCGCCTGTCCCCGACGGCCGAGGCGGGCCGGCTGCCGTGGCTGATGCTCGCGCTGGCGGTGGCCGCGTTCGGCCTGTGGCGGGCGGCGCGCGCGGCCCGGGCGGGGGACGCGCTCGTGGGTCTCACCCTGACCGGCCTGGTGGGCGGGCTGGTCAGCCCGATCACCTGGATCCACCACCTGTACTGGTTCATCCCCGCCGTGGTGGTGCTCGTCGACGCGGCGTTGGACGCCGATCCGGCGACGCCCGCTGGGGCCCGCCGTCGCGGCGGCCTCTTCGCGCTGACGGCCGTCGTGGGCCTGCCGATCGTGTACGGCCTGGTGTCGTTCCAGGACTGGGGCACCGCCATCGTGCACACCGACGACCCTGTCGATTTCGTCGTCCGCAACCTGTACGTGCTGCTCAGCCTGCTGTTGCTGGCGGTGCTCCCGATCCGTCATCACCGGGACGCGTCGCCGACGACCCGGACTGAACGGACACATCTCGCAACAAATGGCGATAAGCGCTAATCTGGTCGCAACTACCTCAGTTTTCTCCCAGGTAGCACCGATCCCCCGGTGAGAACGGCCCTCCGCGTCGGCAGCGCGGAGGGCCGTTCGGGTTCTCCGCGTCAGTCCTCGTGGTCCTCGCACCGGCCGGGCGGTGCGGCGATCGCCGCGCGGCCCCGCCCGCCGCACCCGGAGCCCACTGCCACCAGGTGCCGCTCGGGGCGCGACGCCGGGCCCGGCTGCCGGCCCAGCCCGCTCAGCGAGGTGACGCCGAGGCGACCGGCCAGCACCGGCACCTGGTCCGGTTCGACCACGAAGACCACCTCACGGGGCCGCAACGGGCGCAGCAGCAGCACGACGGCGAGGACCACGAGCAGCGTCCCGCCGGCCGGCAGCGCCCACGCCAGCCCGGGGAACCATCCGGCCCGCAGCTCGGCACGCATCCGCAGGTCGAGGCCGGCCGCACCGTCCACGCGCAGCACGACCAGACTCAACGACCGGTCGGCCAGTTCCGCCGGGCTCCACTCCAGGGAGCCGACGCCCTGGCGTACCCAGAAGGGCTCTGTCATCGGCGCGACGTCGCCGGCACCGGCGGTGGCCGGGTCGAGGTCGACAGGTAGCGGGCCCCGGGTGACGGCGACGCGGCGCACGGTGCTGTGCGGGACGTCGGCCAGCCACTGTCGCACCTGGTCGGCCGGGGCCAGGCCGAGGAAGACCGGGCCGCCGTCGTCCCGCGCGGTCAGGCGCAGCCGGACCTGACCGGTGCGGGCGAGCGGCGCGTCGGCGCGCAGCAACGCGTCCACGTCGGTCACCAGCACCGCCCGGGCGGGCGTGCGGACCGGCTCGAACCGGGCGTCGAACCCGCCGTCCGGGCCGGCGTGCCGGGCGGCGAACCAGAGGCCGCCGCCCGCCAGCAGCGCCGGAACCCCAAGCGCCAGCAACACCATGCCGGCGATCGTGCGTACGAAACGCATTCGCGTCGTCCCTCTCGGTAGCCGAATACCCGGCCGACCTTACCGACGCGCGTCGGCCGACCGCCGGATATCGGCAGCACCGGCCCGGGACGGCAACCGGCCCGGCGGATCGGTCCGCCGGGCCGGTGCGTCGCTCACGTTCGCTACGACGTCGCGGCGGGCTCCCGCCGGGTACGCGCGAACGCCAGACCGCCCAGGGCCAGGCCGCCCAGTCCGGCGACCAGGCCCGCCACACCGAGGGCGGTGGCCACGCCGGAGTCCTCGTCGTCATCGTCGTCGTCAGCGGCGGCAGCGGCGGCAGCGGGCGCGCTCGCGCCCGGCGAGGCGGGCGCCGCCCCGGCCAGCTTCAGCACCGGCGCCGGGTTCTCCGGCTCCTCCGCGCCCGGCGTGGGCTCCTCGATCCACCGGGAGACGTTGCCGTCGGAGTACGTCTGGAGCACCTTGAACACCATCGTGTCGGCCTGCGGGAGCGGGCCCATCGACACCGGGAACTCCTGGAACTCGCCCGGCTTCACGCCGCCGCCGGGCGCGGCGGTGAAGGTCAGCTTGGAGACCGCCTCGGTGAGCTGGCTGCCGTGCACCTCGATCGGCGGGTCGACCTTGCGCTTCTCCACCGCCACCGTCCAGCCCGGCACCGGCATGGTGGAGACCGAGCCGACCGGGGCGTTCTCCGGCAGGTTCACCTCGACCTTGACTGTCGACGCCGTGTCGCTCTCGTTCGGCACCCGGAACGCGAACCGGCCGTAGCCGCCCTGTGTGCCCTCGGCCGGGTTGATCGTGACGTGCGCCGAGGCTTGCCCGGCCAGGCCGAGTACGGCCGTGGCGACGGCGGCGAGGGTCAACGCGGCGACTGTCGCGGGACGCCGGAGACGGATCATGGGGGGACCTTCCGTTACTTGATCGGCACGGTGGCGGTCACCGTGGCCTGGTCGATGTCGGTGGTACGGACGGTGATGCGCAACTGCCAGTCGCCTCGGGCCGGCAGGTTGACCTCGCCGGTGGCGTGGTTGTCGCTCAACGGCAGCAGCGGGACGGCGATCGGCTCGATCCCGGCCGACGGCAGCGCGGCGGTCACCTTCCACTCCTGCACCGGCTGCGGGCGGCTGTCCTTGGTGTAGGCGTACAGGTGCAGCGTGTTGTTCCCGGTCTCGGCCGGGTCGAACTGGACCTCCAGCGAGTAGATCGGGCTGCTCAGCGTGGCGGAGAAGTAGCCCTGCTCGGCCCCGGCGACATTCGCGGTCGCGGTGCGCGCCGGGGTGGTCTGCACGAGCGTCGCGGACACGCCAAGCACCACCGCCGTGATCACCAGCTCGGCCACCACGGCCCGCCGCATCGCGCCCGGCCGGCCGGCGGCCACCCGCCGCCGCACCAGCGCCCGGGAGTACGCGGCCACGCCGATCACCAACGCGAACAGCGCGATCTTGGCGAGCAGCAGCCGGCCGTACGTGGTGTCGAACAGCGCCCCCAGGCTGGCCACCTCGATGAGCCCCTGCACGGTGCCGGCCAGCAGCAGCGCGGCCACCGCGAGCGCGGCCCACCGGGACCAGATCGGCAGGATGGCGTCCAGCTCGCGCTCGTCGGCCCTGCGCAGCAGGAACACCGCGAGCATGACCAGACCGCCCAGCCAGACCGCCATGCCGCCCAGGTGCACCGCGTCCACCATCACGGAGACCGCCGGCGCGGGCGAGGCCGCGGCGTGCCCGGCCAGCGGCCAGGTGAACAGCGCCGCGCCGCCGAGGACGGCCAGGATGATCCCGTCGGTACGGCCGATCGGACCGGCGAACAGCGGCCGGAGCAGGAACGCGGCGGCGGCGAGCAGGCCCAGCCGGACCAGGTGCGTGGTGCCGTAGGCGCTGCCCAGCACGTCACCCAGGCCGGAGCCGGTCACGTCGAACAGGCCGCCGCCGTTGACGTACGGCACCTGGAGCCACACCTCGGCCACCGTCGCCACCGCCAGCAGGCCCAGCCCGGTCCAGGCCAGCCGCGCCGGCCCCCGGCGGGAGAGCCGGCCCGGCCAGAGCGCGGCCAGCACCAGCGCCGGACCGACGAGCAGCAGCAACCCGACGTAGCCGGCGTACTTCGCCACCTTCACCGCGGTCTCGGTCACCGGGTTCGCCCGGTTGTCCGAGCCGCTGTCGGTGGGCGGCTCGGACGGCGCCCCGACCGAGTAGGTGAACGCGCCGGAGACCGGGTGGCTGTCGGCCGAGATGACCCGGTAGCTCACCAGGTAGGTGCCGCGCCCCCCGGAGGGGTCCACCGGGATGGTGACCTCGGCGCCCCGGAAGGTCGGTTCGCCGCGGTCGGCGCGCGAGCCGTCGGGGGCGATCACCCGTACCTTCCCCGGCACCTTGCGGACGCCCTCACTGAACGTGATCACCACTTGCGCGGGCGCCTCGGGAACCACGGCGGAGGCGGCCGGGCTGCTGCTCACCAGGACCGCGTGTGCGGCGGCCGGGGTGGCCGGGACGAGGAGCAGGGCGACCAGCAGGAGCAGCAGCCCGGCGACGGCACCGGAGCGGGCGGCGACGACCCGGGACGGGCGGCGTACGGCAGCAGTCATGCCGCCATGGTTCCCGAACCGGGCCGGGTCCGGCGAGCCGGTCTCCGGTGGGCGTGGCCGGGCGCGCGGCCGCCTCGACGGCACGCGCCACGCCGGGCCTGCTCGGATGTCATGGGTGGGTAGTCGGACGGCGGCGGGAAAAAGTTCCCGGCGTGTGCGGGACCACGGAATGGGTCGAAGGACCCTGTCCCGTCCGGGTACGCCGCGTAACCTCGGGTGACGTGATCCCCGGCCCGCGCGACACCGCCGCCGACCGCCCCGACGCCGCTCGGGACGCGGCCACCGGCTGGGCGCTGGCCGCCCGCGACGGGGACCGCGACGCGCAGGCCGCCTTCGTCCGGGCCACCCAGGCCGAGGTGTGGCGCTTCGCCGCCGCGCTCGTCGACCCGGACAGCGCGGACGACCTGACGCAGGAGACGTACCTGCGGGCGTTCCGGGCGCTCTCCGGCTTCGAGGGCCGCTCCAGCGTGCGTACCTGGCTGCTCGGGATCGCCCGGCGGGCCTGCGCCGACCACCTGCGCACTGTGGTGCGCCGCCGCCGGCTCGACGCGCGGCTCGCCGCCCAGGCCGCCACCGACCGCCCCTACCCGGACCCGGCCGGCCAGCTCGGCGCCACCGACCTGGTCCGCCGGCTGCCCGCCGAGCGGCGCTCCGCGTTCGTGCTCACCCAGTTGCTCGGCCTGTCGTACGCCGAGGCCGCCGACGTGGAGGGGGTGCCGGTGGGCACCATCCGCTCCCGGGTGGCCCGGGCCCGCGACGAGCTGGTCGACGCCGTCGGCGACACGCTGGCCGGATAGCGGGAACCTTTCGTGACGCTCGGACGACGAATGACTGTGACCCCCTCCCCCTCCCCCCGGGCCGGCGGCTGGCACGCCCTGCGCCCCTGGCTCGGCGTCGCGGCCCGCCTCGGACTCGCCGCCGTGTGGCTGATCGCCGGCGGCACCAAGGTCGGCGACCTGGCTGCCTCCGGCCGGGCCGTGAACGCGTACCAGGTGATGCCGTACGACGTGGCCACCGTGATCGGCGCGGCGCTGCCGTTCGTCGAGCTGGCCCTGGGCGTACTGCTGCTCGTCGGGCTGGCCACCCGGGTCGGCGCGGGCGTCTCCGCGGCGCTGCTGGTGGTCTTCGTCGCCGGCATCGCCTCGGCCTGGGCCCGTGGCCTGGCCATCGACTGCGGGTGTTTCGGCAGCGGCGGCCAGCTCGCCGCCGGCCAGACCCCCAGCTACCTCCCGGAGATCCTCCGGGACATCGGGTTCCTGGCGCTCGCCGGGTTCCTGCTGATCTGGCCCCGCACCCCGTTCTCGGTGGACGGGTGGCTGGCGGGCGACGACACGGTGGAGGACGACGATGAGCAGTCGTAAGGGGCGCAGGGACGCGGCCCGGGTGGTACGCGAGCAGATCGCCCGGGAGAAGCGGCGCAAGCGGACGCTCTGGACCTCGATCGCCGCGGTGCTGGTGCTCGTCATCGCCGGTGGCATCGGCTGGGCCGCCTACTCCAGCCAGAAGTCCGACGAGTTCACCGCCCCGCCCGGGGCCAACGACGCCGGCACCGGCATCGTGCAGGGCACCGGACCGGTCACCATCGACCTGTACGAGGACTACCTCTGCCCGGCCTGCAAGCAGTTCCAGCAGATCAACGGCGAGACGCTCAACCAGCTCGTCACCGACGGCAAGGCGAAGCTGGTGTTCCACCCGGTCGCGTTCCTCAACCGCTTCTCCACCACCGAATACTCGACCCGCTCCTCGGCTGCCTCCGGCTGCGCCGCCAAGGGCGGCAAGTTCCGCGAGTTCACCGAGCAGCTCTTCGCCAAGCAGCCGCCGGAGGGCGGCGCCGGGCTCAGCAACGACGAACTCGTCGACATCGGCGCGGGCGTCGGGCTGAACCGGGACGAGTTCGCGTCCTGCGTCTCCGACGGCACGTACCGGTCGTGGACCGAGCACGTCACCGACGAGGCGAGCAAGTCCGGCGTGACCAGCACCCCGACCATCAAGGTCAACGGCAGCGAGCTCCAGGACCGCAGCCCCGAGGGGATCAAGGCAGCGGTGGAGGCGGCCGGCAAGTGATCGCACCCCTGCGCCGGGCCGCGCTGGTGCTCGCCGTCGCGGCCACCGCACTGCTCACACTCGCCGGCCCGGCCGCCGCACACGGCGCGGACGCGCCCGACGGCACCGACTACCGCGCCACGATCAGCGGCGTCGACCCGGACCGCCCCGGCCTCACCGCACGCATGGTGGAGGCCGGCGCGCGGCTGGAGCTGACGAACGACACCGCCGCCGACGTGACGGTGCTCGGCTACTCCGGTGAACCGTACCTGCGCATCGGCCCGGGCGGCGTGTACGAGAACACCCGCTCCCCCGCCACGTATCTGAACCGGACGCTGGCCGGCGAGACCCGGCTGCCGGCCGAGGCGAACCCGGCCGCCGCGCCGGACTGGCGCCGGATCGACGACGGACCGACAGCCCGCTGGCACGACCAGCGCACGCTGTGGCGCGACGACGCCCCGCCGGCCGCCGTCGCCGCCGACCCGGACCGGGAACACCGGGTACGCGACTGGACGGTGCCGTTGCGCGCCGGTGACACCACCGGAGCCGTACGCGGCACGCTGGACTGGGTGCCGCCACCCGACCCGTACCCCTGGTGGGTGGCCGCCACGCTGGGCTTCCTGCTGATCGGCGCGGCGGGGCTGGCTCCGGGCGGCACCGCCGCCGGAGTGCGGGCGCTGCGCGCGGTCGGCGCGCTGCTCGCCCTGGGCGGCGCCGCCACTGTGGCGCTCACCGTCGCCCGCGCGCTGGACACCGGCGCTCCCGGCGTCGGTGGGACGCTCGCCGAGCTGGTCACCGGGCAGATCTGGACGCTGCTCACCGGGCTCGGCGCGCTCGCCGCGGGCGGGTACGCGCTGGCCCGCCGCCCGGCCGCCGACTTCGTGCTGGCGCTCGCCGGCGCCTGCCTCACGCTGTTCGCCGGGGCGACGAACCTGGCCGCGCTGTCCCGCGCGATCCCACCGGCCGCCGGCCCGGCGGTGCTGGTCCGGGTGCTGGTGGTGGTCGGCCTGGCCACAGGCGCCGGCGCGGTGGCGGCAGGCCTGCTGCGCCTGCGCACCGCCGCAAGAGCAGCCCGCCCCACCCCGCACCCAGCCCCCGTGCCCTGACCCGAGCCGCCCCTCCCCCGGGTCTGGCCCCGCGATCTTGCAGTTGCTGCCCCTCGGGTGCGGCTTTCGCACTTTCTGCCCGGGCAGAAAGTGCAAGATCGCCGCAGACGGGGTGGGGCGGGGGGAGGGACGGCTCGGGTCAGGAGGGGCGGGGGGCGAAGCCGTAGGGGAGCTCCAGGCGGTGGGCGGCCAGCAGCGCCTCGTCGGACAGGAGTTCTGCGGTGGGGGCGTCGGCGACGATCCGGCCGCCGTCCAGGATCACCGAGCGGGGGCACAGCTCGGCCGCGTACGGCAGGTCGTGCGTGACCATGAGCAGCGTCACCGGCAGGGCGCGCAGGATCTCGGCAAGCTCCCGCCGGGCGGCCGGGTCGAGGTTCGACGACGGCTCGTCCAGCACCAGGATCTCCGGGCGCATGGCGAGCACCGTCGCCACCGCCACCCGGCGCCGCTGCCCGAACGACAGGTGGTGCGGCGCGCGGTCCCGGTGCTCGCTCATCCCCACCGCGGCGAGCGCCTCGTCGACCCGGGCGGTCAGCTCGGTGCCGCGCAGGCCCAGGTTGGCCGGGCCGAACGCGACGTCCTCGGCGACAGTGGGCAGGAAGAGCTGGTCGTCCGGGTCCTGGAAGACGATGCCGACACGGCGGCGCACCTCGGCCAGCGTGTCCCGGTCGCGGGTGACGGTCAGGCCGCCGACGCTCACCGTGCCCTCGGTGGGGGTGAGGATGCCGTTGAGGTGCAGCACGAGCGTCGTCTTGCCGGCACCGTTGGGCCCGAGCAGCGCCACCCGCTCGCCGCGCGACACGGTCAGGTCCACGCCGTGCAGGGCGACGTGACCGTCCGGGTACGCGTACCGGACGCCGTCGACGTTCAGGGAGGGTGGCTGCCGCACGTACCCGATCATTGCAGGACGAGCGCGACGGCGGCGATGGTGGCCGCGATCGCCGGCACCGTCGCGGCGGCCGCCCACTGGCCGGCGGTGGCCGCGCCGGCCCCCTGCCACACCGCCGGCATCCGGCCGGTGTAGCCGCGGGAGAGCATCGCCAGATAGACCCGCTCGCCGCGCTCGAACGCGCGCAGGAACAGCGTGCCGACCCCGGCCGCGAAGCCGCGCAACTGCCACAGGAAGCGTGGGTCGTCCCCGCGCGACACCCGGGCCACCCGCATGCGCCGGGCCTCGCCGACGAGCACCTCCAGATAGCGCAGCATGAACGTGGCGATCTGGGTGAGGATCTGCGGGCACCGCAGCCGGTCCAGGCCGAGCAGCAGGTCACGCGTCGTCGTGGTCGCCGCCAGCAGGAGCGACGCGAGTACGCCGAGCGTGCCCTTGGCGAGGATGTTGAACGCGCCGTGCAGCCCGTCGACGGACAGGGCGAGCCCGGCCACCTCGACCCGCTCCCCGGCGCCGAGGAACGGCAGCGCGAACGCGAACAGCACGAACGGCAGCTCGATGAGCGCCCGGCTGAGCAGCCAGCGCGGGCCGACCCGGGCCAGCGCGGCCACCACGGCGACCAGGAGCGCGTACCCGCCGAAGGCCCAGTATGCCTCCCGGGGCGTGGCCACCACCGCGATGGTGAACAGCACCATCGCGGCGATCTTCACCTCCGGCGGGAGGCGGTGCACCGGCGAGCCGGACTCGCGGTAAAGCACGTGCGCGTGCCCGGCACCCATGCTCAGCGGGTGCCGCTGGACGGGGTCGCGGCCCCGTCCGCCGCGTCGGCGCTCGCCGTGTTCGGGGAGGTAGTCGCGGCGGGCGCGGCGGGCGCGGCGGGCGTGGCGGGGCCGCGGCGGCGGGCCAGCCAGAACAGGCCGCCGCCGAACGCGAAGGTGAGCAGCACGCCGAGCACGCCGGACAGGCCGGTGGAGACGAAGTCATTGCCGATCCCGCGTACGCCGTAGTCGGCCAGCGGGCTGTCCGCCAGCTCGTGGTCCTTCGCCTGCTGGGCCGGGCAGCTGCCGCCGGTGATCTCGTCGTCGGCGTTCACCGTGCAGCCCTTGAGCAGCGACGAGTCGAGCCCGTCCGGGTGCGACGAGGCGTAGTTGCTCACCACGCCGGCAAGCACCAGTGCCACCAGCAGGCCGCCGAGCAGGAACGGCCAGTGACGCTTGTTCATCGGGCACCTCCGGCGACCGGGACGGCGGGAGCCGGCGTGGCCGGCTTGAGGGCGCGCAGCGCGTACACCAGATCGGGCCGGACCTTCGCGACGGTGACCACCGTGGTCGCGGTGATCAGGCCCTCGCCGATGCCGATGAGCAGGTGGGCGAAGGCCATGGTGCCGGCCAGGCCGGCGAGGTTGCCGCCGAGGTCGGTGGTGCCGCCCAGCCAGTACTGGAAGACGAATCCCTGGGACGCGACCACGACGCTGACGAGCGCGGAGACGAACGCGGTGACCGCCAGCCCGGCCGGGGTACGCGGCAGCACCCGCAGCAGCAGCGCGACCAGCAGGTACGCGGCGGCGGTGCCGAGCAGCGCCATGTTGGTGATGTTGAGGCCGAGCATCGCCACCCCGCCGTCACCGAAGACCAGCGCCTGCACGATCAGCACCACGGCGACGCAGAGCGCGCCGACCCAGGGCCCGACGAGCAGCGCGGCGAGCGCGCCGCCGAGCAGGTGTCCGCTGACCCCGGCGGTGAAGATCGGGAAGTTGAGCATCTGCACGGCGAAGATGAACGCCGCCACCAGACCGGCCATCGGGGCCAGCCGGTCGTCGAGGTCGGCTCGGCCCCGCAGCACGCAGAAGGCGAGCGCGGCGAGGGCGAGAGCCGCGAAGATCGCGGCGACCGGACCGTTGATGATCCCGTTGGAGATGTGCATCGCCAGGGTGTCCACGCGCTCAGCGTATTTCCAGGAAGGCGCTGTTGCCAATATCTTGCAACAACCTCATGATGGCCGTCACCGCGCCCGCGCGTCGCCGTCGGCCGGCCGTACCGGCCCGGCGGTATCGTCACCGCCATGACCGACCGCCTCAAGCCCGGCGACCCCGCCCCCGACTTCACCCTGCCCACCGACGACGGCGGCACGCTGTCCCTGGCCGGCCTGCGCGGCCGCAAGGTCATTCTGTACGCCTACCCGGCCGCCATGACGCCCGGCTGCACGAAGCAGGCGTGTGACTTCCGGGACTCCCTCGCCTCGCTCCAGGCCGCCGGATACGAGGTGGTGGGCGTCTCGCCGGACAAGCCGGCCAAGCTCGCCAAGTTCCGCGACCGGGACGCCATCACGTTCCCGCTGGTCTCCGACGAGGACAAGGCGGTGCTGACCGCGTACGGCGCGTTCGGCGAGAAGCAGATGTACGGCCGCACGGTCACCGGCGTGATCCGTTCGACGTTCGTGGTGGACGAGGACGGCAAGATCGAGCACGCGTTCTACAACGTGCGGGCCACCGGCCACGTCGCCAAGCTGCGCCGGGATCTCGGCCTCGACTGAGCCGTACGCGCGGGCGGGCCGGCCTCGGTGGCTCCGGATGTGGTCTACGATCCGGAGGCTGTGACACCGACCGGCTTCCGCCCGGCTTCCGATCGCGGGCGCCCGCCGCGTCGGCCGCAACGGCCGTGGAGGACTACGGTGTTCACCATGGAGGGGCCGTAGCCCAACGGCAGAGGCATGCGGTTTAGGTCCGCACCAGTGCGGGTTCGAATCCCGCCGGCCCTACCATTCGTCCACCGGCGACTGTCACGAAGGTCACGAACGCGGGTCCCGGCCGCACTGCCGCGCGCAGGATTACGGGCGTGGACCTGCGCTTCGTACTCGACCCCGACCTGACCCCTGAGCTGCGCGAACAGATCGTCGCGCTCTGGGTGGACGTGACGAACGCCGGCGGCGCCGTCGGCTTCGTCGCCCCGGTGACGGCCGACGACGTGCGCCCGCTCGCCACCTCGACGCTCGACGAGATCGCGGACGGGCCGGACCGGCTGCTCGCCGGCTACGAGGGCGGCCGACTGGTGGCGGTCCTGATCATCGCCGACAACCGGTTCCACCTCAAGACGCACTGGCGGGTGCTCAAGCGCGTCATGGTGCACCCCGGCACGCAGGGGCGCGGCCACGGCGCGGCGCTGATGCGCGAGGCCGAGCGGATCGCCCGAGGGCTCGGCCTGGCGGCGCTGCACGTGACGGTCCGCGACGGCCTCGGCCTGGACGGCTTCTACAAGCGCCTCGGCTACCGCGAGGTCGGCCGCCTCCCCGCCGCGCTGCGCCTGTCCCCCACCGACGCCCGCGACGAGATCCTCATGTGGCTCCCCCTCCCCTGACCCCGCCGCCCCCCCACCCACCCCACCTCGTCGATCTTGCACTTTCCGCCCCCGCAAAAGCCACATCCAGGGCAGAACAAGGGCCGCAAGTGCAAGATCAACGCGAGGCGAGGGTGGGGCGGGGTCAGGAGCAGGGGGCGGGGGCTGCCTGCACGAGGGGGGCCGTGCCGGCTGGGGCGGGGCTGGAGGACGAAGGCGTCGTCGTCAGGGAAGGGGTGGGGGTCCGGCTGGGGGTGGGTGTGGGGCTCGGCTTCTTCGGGGCGGGGGTACGGGCTGCGGGTTTCGCGCCGTACATGCGGGCCGTGCCGCGCTGCACCTGACCGGGGAGCATCCGGATGCCGGCGGCTGTCGCGCGGTGGCCGTACACGTCGGTGACCCGGATCTCGTACGGGCCGGGTCCGGCCCCCGATTCGATCAGCCAGTAGTTGTAGTCCTGCCGCTGCGCCGTACGCCACGAGCCGTTCTGCCGCACCTCGACCGAGCGCAGTGGATTGCCGTGGTCGCCGACCAGGACGGCGAACCACCACTGCGAGGAGCCCTCCTTCATCCGGAAGGTGAGCGGCCCGGGCAGCGACGGGTTCACCACCGCGCGGTAGGTGACCTTCACCACGCCCCGCACCGGATCGGCGATCCGGGCGAACGCCTCGGCGGAGAGGTCGAGGTGACCCGGCGCGCACTCGGGGCACTGGTCCATCACCAGCACCCGGACCGTGCCACGCGGGCCGGTGACGTCGAGGAACCCGCCGCAGGAGGCGCCGGAGGCGTACTCGCCCGGGCCGAGCGCGACGTACATCCGGTCGGTGGGCGCCGCGGGCCGGGAGCAGTTGCCGCCGGCGCCCTCGGAGTCGTAGAAGGTGGCCTTGCCGCTGTGCGTCGCGCCGCCGACGGGCGGAGCGGCGGCCACCGGCAGGGCGGCGCCGGGCGGGAGAGCGGCCACTGGTGCCATTGCGGCGCGCGGAGGCGGTGCGGCGCAGGCGGGGGCGGCGCCACCGCGTACCGCGAGGGTCACCGCGACCGCGGCGGCGACGGCGACGAGACCGGCGGCGGCGAGCCGGTGGCGGCCGGTGGCGGTGCGGCGCCGGCCGTCCGGGGCCGCGGATCCGGGCGCGTCGCCGGTGGTCGGCGGGTGGGGTGGGGTGCCGTCGGTCACGCCGGTCGATGCTGCCGGACCGGCGAGCCGCCGGACAAGCGAGCTAAGCGAAAGCTAATCCGGGCGCGGCGCGCAGGCGGGGGCGACACGCTCCCGCGCGGGTCCACACGGTACGACGCGACTCAGTAGCATCGCGGCATGTCCGATCGCCACCAGCTCACCGACCCCGACGCGCGTTCGCAGGGCTCCGACGTGGAGCCGGGCGCGCCGGCGGAGGAGAAGGCGCCCCGGCGCCGCCGGGGCCGGCGGATCGCCCTGATCGTGCTGCTCGTCGCGGTGCTGCTCACCGGCGGCACCGCAGTGGCCGGTGGCCTCTACTACCGCTCGGTCGACAAGTCCATCGAGCGGGTCGACGCCTTCGAGGGCGTACCGGAGGAGTCGCGGCCACAGGTCGAGGCCAAGGGCGCGATGAACATCATGATTCTGGGCAGCGACTCCCGCGACCCGGAGAGCACCGGCGGCTCGCGCAGCGACACGATCATCCTGGCCCACCTGCCGAAGGACCGGGCGAGCGCCCAGCTCATCTCGATCCCCCGGGACACCTGGACGGCGATCCCGAAGTCGAAGGAGGGCCGCGGCGGCCGCGACGCGAAGATCAACGCCGCGTACGCCTGGGGCGGCGTGCCACTGATGGTGCAGACGGTGGAGAAGTTCAGCGGCGTACGTGTGGACAACGTGACGATGGTCGACTTCGCCGGATTCAAGGAGATCATCGACGCGCTCGGCGGTGTCGAGATCGACGTGGAGAAAGGCTTCACCACGAAGTACTCGCTGATCGGCACGCGGACGTTCAAGCAGGGCCGGCAGACCATGGACGGCGCCGCCGCGCTGGACTACGCGCGGGAGCGGCACGCCTTCCCCGACGGCGACTTCGCGCGCATCCGCCACCAGCAGCAGGTGATCAAGGCGATCCTGGACAAGGCCGCGTCGGGTGGCGTGCTGACCAACCCGGCCAAGCTCAACTCGTTCGTCCGCGCCACGTCCGACTCCGTGGCCGTCGACAAGTCACTGTCGCTTGTGGATCTCGCGATGGAGATGCGCGGCCTGCGCGGCGGCAACCTGACGTTCTTCACCTGCCCGGTGAAGGGGACGGGCCGGGTCGGCAGCGAGAGTGTCGTGTTCCCCGATCCGGCGCGCTCGAAGACGCTGTTCGACGCCGTCCGCCGCGACTCGGTCCCCGAGATCCTCGCCGTCAGCGGAAAGTAGGACGTCGATCTGCCATGCCGGTGCTGGCGGCGGGGCGGGGCCGCTCGTATCCTGCGATCGCCGTCGGTCTCTGTATCCGGGCCGGGGGCGTCACGGGGAAGGATCGACAATGCCACGCCTGCCGGCGTACGAGCATCCGCCCGCACCGCCGTCCAGCACGGCCATGAACGCGCCGATGGACAGCGGCATGGACACCACGACGGTGCTGCCGTACGCGGGGTCGCGGGCGTCGACGCGTACCCGATGGTTGCGGGCCTGGATGGTGACCGCGCCCATCGACGTCGCGGCGCTGCTCACCCCGTTGCTGCTGACTCAGGACTACTGGCGTGGCACGTTGTTCAACGCCGCGCTGACCCTGGGCCTGTTCGCCGCGGGCGGGCTCTACCGGCCGCGGCGGCACATCAGCATCCTCGACGAACTACCGAGCCTCGGCGGCCGGCTGCTGGCCTCCGGCGCGGTGGGGGCGATCATCGCGGCGCTGCGGCACGACTCGGTGCCACACGTCAGCGGGTTCATGCGCGGCGTCGCGCTCTCCGCCGGCCTGGTGATCGTCGGCCGGGCGCTGAACAGCCGGCTCATCCTGCTGGCCCGCAGGCGCCGGTGGGTGGAGCACAACGCGATAGTCATCGGCGGCGGGCCGATCGGCGGCGAGCTGGCCCGGCTGTTGCGCCGCTACCCGCAGTACGGGCTGCGGTTCGTCGGCGCTGTCGACGCCCGGTCACGGGCGCGGATCGGCTCGCTTCCGCTCATCGGCACCATCGACGAGCTGGAGAAGCTCGTCGACATGCTGGAGTGCGAGGTCCTGGTGATCGCGGACCCGGACTGTCCCGAGGCCGACCTGATGGAGGCGCTGCTGCGCCCGGCCAGTTCCCGCTGTGACCTGTGGGCGGTGCCGCGCCTGTGGGGGTCGCGGTCGCAGGGCGGCTACCCGGACCACATCGGCGCCATCCCGATCATCAAGATCGGCGACACCACGCTCACCGGTCCCCGGTGGCGGCTCAAGCGCGCCTCCGACGTGGTGTTCGCGGTGACCGCCCTGGTGGCGCTGAGCCCGCTGCTGCTGCTCTGCGCCGTCGCCACGTTCCTCGACGGCGGCCGGGGCGTGTTCTTCCGCCAGGAGCGCATCGGGCGGTACGGCAAGCCGTTCCACGTGGTCAAGTTCCGGTCCATGCGCCCGTCCGACGAGCACGAGTCGCAGACCACCTGGTCCATCGCGCACGACGAGCGGGTCGGGCCGATCGGGCGGTTCATGCGGCGCACCTCGCTGGACGAGCTGCCGCAGCTGTGGAACATCCTGCGCGGTGAGATGAGCGTGGTGGGGCCCCGGCCGGAACGGCCGTACTTCGTGGAGAAGTTCACAGTGGAGTACCCGAGGTACGCGATGCGGCACCGCGTCCCGGTGGGGCTCACCGGGCTGGCGCAGGTCAGCGGCCTGCGCGGGGACACGCCGATCTCGGACCGGGCGCGGTTCGACAACTACTACATCGAGAACTGGTCGCTCTGGCTCGACATCAAGATCGTGCTGCGTACCGTGACCGAGGTCTTCCGGGGCGGCGGCCGCTAGCCGCAGTCGCCGGCCAGCGCCCGCGCCAGATCCGCGCGCCAGTCCTCCGGCGGCGGCAGCTTCGCGGCGGCCCACCGGCCGTGCGCCAGCACGCTGTAGTGGGGGCGCGGCGCCGGGCGCGGGAAGCGGTCGGTAGTGGTCGGCCGGATCCGCTCCGGGTCGAGGCCGCGCAGGGCGAAGACGGCGCGGGCCAGGCCGTACCAGGTGGTCTCACCCGCGGCGGTGCCGTGGTACGTCCCGGGTGCCGCGTCGCCGGCGAGCGCCGCGTCGGCGAGCGCCACGAGGCGCTCCGCGAGCCGGTACGACCAGGTGGGCTGGCCGCGCTGGTCGTCCACCACGTCGAGCCGGTCGCGTTCAGCTGCCAGCCGCAGCATCGTGGTGACGAAGTTGCGCCCGTGGGGGGCGTAGAGCCAGGCGGCACGGACGACGTACCCGGTCTCGGGCAGCAGCCGGGCCACCGCCTGTTCCCCGGCGAGCTTGCTGCGCCCGTACGCGTTGACCGGGCCGGTCGGCGCGTCCTCCGGGTAGGGCTCGGTGGCGTCCCCGGCGAACACGTAGTCGGTGGAGACGTGCACCAGGCGCGTGCCGGACCCGGCACACGCGCGGGCCAGGTGGGCGACCGCGTCGCCGTTCACGGCTGTGGCGTCCCGCTCGCGTGTCTCGGCGCCGTCCACATCGGTCCACGCGGCGGCGTTGAGCACCACGTCGTGCCCGCTCACCGCGTCCCGGACGGCATGGGCGTCGGTGACGTCGAGGTCGGCGCGGGCGGCGGCGGTGACCGACAGGTCCGGCCGGGTCCGCAGCACGGCGAGCAGGTCCCGCCCGAGCATCCCGCCCGAGCCGGTGACCAGCACCCGGGTCACCGGTGGCCGGTCGCGTCGCCGCCGGTGACGCCCGGCAGCATCCACACGTGCTCCGACCCGATGAAGCCGGCGCCGCCGGTGACGAGGATCCTCACGGGACGTGGAGTCTACGCCGCACCGACGGCGCGGCGTGGCACGTCGACGGGCCACGGGGGCGGCTGCGGCGCGGGTAGTCTCCCGCGGGTGCGTGGAATCCTTCTCGCCGGCGGCACCGGTTCCCGGCTCTGGCCGATCACCCGGGCCGTCTCGAAGCAACTGATGCCGGTGTTCGACAAGCCGATGGTCTACTACCCGCTCTCCACTCTGGTGATGGCCGGGGTACGGGAGATCCTGGTGGTGACCACGCCGGAGGACCGCGCCCAGTTCGAGCGGCTGCTGGACGACGGCAGCCAGTGGGGGCTGAGCCTGGCGTACGCCGAGCAGCCCCGGCCGGAGGGCATCGCGCAGGCGTTCCTGCTCGGCGCGGACTTCATCGGCGCCGAGTCGGTGGCGCTGATCCTCGGCGACAACATCTTCCACGGCGCCGGGCTCGGCCGGCAGCTCGCCGATCACGGCGATCCGGCCGGCGGCCGGGTCTTCGCGTATCCGGTCGCCAATCCGCAGGACTACGGCGTGGTCGAGTTCGACGAAGCCGGCCGGGTGCTGTCGATCGAGGAGAAGCCGGCCCGCCCCCGCTCCCGGTACGCGGTGCCGGGCCTCTACTTCTACGACAACCGGGTGGTCGACATCGCCCGCAAGCTGACCCCGAGCGCCAGGGGCGAGCTGGAGATCACCGCGATCAACGAGACGTACCGGGCGTGGGGCGAGCTGACGGTGACGGTGCTCGACCGGGGCACCGCGTGGCTGGACACCGGCACCTTCACGTCGATGATGCAGGCCGCCGAGTTCGTCCGGGTGATCGAGGAACGCCAGGGCATGAAGATCGGCTGTGTCGAGGAGGTCGCCTGGCGGTCCGGGCTGATCGACGACGGGCGGTTGCGGATGCTGGCCCACCCGCTGACCCGCAGCGGTTACGGTGACTACCTGCTGGGCCTGCTGGCCGAGCGGTCCGGTTCGGGGAGCGCGTCGTGAAGATCCGTCCGTTGAGCATCGAGGGCGCCTGGGAGGTGACCCCGCAGCAGCACGGCGACCCGCGCGGCCTGTTCCTGGAGTGGTACCGCTTCGACCGGCTCGCCGAGGCGGTCGGCCACCCGCTGCGGCTGGCGCAGGGCAACGTCTCCGTCTCCGCCCGGAACGTGGTGCGCGGCATCCACTTCGCCGACGTACCACCCGGCCAGGCCAAGTACGTCACCTGCGTACGCGGGGCGGTGCTGGACGTGGTGGTGGACGTGCGGGTCGGCTCGCCGACGTACGGCCGGTGGGAGGCAGTACGCCTCGACGACACCGACCGGCGGGCCGTCTACCTGGCCGAAGGGCTGGGGCACGGGTTCTGCGCGCTCACCGACGACGCGACGATCAGCTATCTCTGTTCGGCCACCTACAACCCGGCGGCCGAGCACACGGTGCACCCGCTGGACCCGGTCCTCGGCATCGACTGGCCGGCGACGACGCCGCTGCTGTCCGAGCGGGACGCGGCGGCCCCCCGCCTGGCCGAGGCACGCGCGGCGGGCCGGCTGCCCGGCTACGACGCCTGCCGCTCCTTCACGGCAGCGCTGGACACCCGGCCGTTCGCCTGATCCGGCGCCGCCGCGCCGGCCGGGCGGCGGCGCACGACTGTCGTCCAGAACGTCCGCACGTCCGCGCCCACCGGGGTGCCGGCCCGGCGGTAGCCGAGCACGAGTGCGACACCGACCCCGGCAGCCAGGCCGCCGAGCGCGCCACCGGCGGCGTGCCACTGCCACCGCACCGGCTCGGGACGCCCCGGCGGGGTGGCGGCCCGGACCACGGCGACGTGGGCCTTGAGCCCGAGCCCGGCGGGCGGCAGGTCGCGCTCGGCGATCCGTTGCAGCTCGGCGGCGAGCGCCGCGGCTATCGCCGCGGCGGTGCCGGCTGACCGGTCGGTTACTGCCACGTCGATCGCCAGTGAGTCGACAGTGGAGGACGCGACGACGCGGCCGGCCAGGTCGTCGGTGGTGTACGGCAGCCCGAGCGAGTCGATCACCGGGCGCGTCAGCCGGGGCGTGTTCATCATGGTGGCGTACGTCTTCACCCGCCGCTGCATCAGCCGGCCCGCCTCGTCGGCCGGTGGGCGGGGCTGCGGCGTGGCGGACTTCTCGGCGGCGAACGTGACGACCATCTGGGTCTCGGCCCGGTAGGCCGGCGGCCGGCGTTCGGCGAGGACCCCGGTGAGCGCGCCGCACAGCAGCGTCAGCGCCAGCACGATCGGCCACCGCCTGCCGATCGTGTCGCGGAAGTGGGCCAGGTCCACGACGCGACACCCTACCGGCGAGCTGCCGCAGTGGGCGCACCCGTCCGCCGGTCATTGCGCTGCGCAGCCCCGGTCGGGTAGAACAGGCCCGCACACATCCGCGCATCTTGGGGGAAGACGAGTGGATTACGCGTGGCCGGCTCGCGGCCGACACCGGCGCCTGGGCGCCGGGTGTTAGGCCGGGTCCGGCGGATCGTCTCCCCCGAGCGTCTCTATCTGGTCGCCCTGGGCCTGACCGGCCTCGCCGCGCTGGTGTCGGTCACGCTGCCGGCGGCGGAACGCGGCGAACTCGCGGCGAACATGGTCAGCGCCACTGTGGGCGCGGCACTCGGCGGCCTGTCCGTCGACACGTTCCTGCTGTCCCGGCCGGCCGGGTGGATCATGTCGCGGGGCCGGGTGTGGATCGCCGGCATCCTCGCCGTCTCGCTCGGTCTCACCGCGCTGGCCGCGGCGCTGCTGACCACGCTGGCCGGGCTGGGCAGCCATCCGGTGGGCATCGGGGCGGGCTGCGCGCTCACCGTGTTCAACACTGCGGCCTCGCTCGGCCTGCGCCTCAAGCGGTTCTGGTTCGTCTACACCATGCGGGCGCTCGGCGGCGCGGTGCTGGTGGCCGGGTACGGGCTGCTCTGGCTGGGTCACCGGCTCGACGGTGGCCTGTGGAGCGTGCTGTGGCTGGGCGTGCAGGTCGCCACCGCGACAGTGCTCGGGGTGGCGGTGCTGGGCTGGGCGCGGCGGTTCGGGCCGGGGCCGGCGGCGACGGCGGGACGCACCGAGTACCGCGCCGACCTGCTCGCGGTGGGTCGGCTGCACGTCGGGGTGTGCGCGCAGATGCTGACGTACCGGCTGAGCCAGGTCCTGGTGGCCCGCTTCGCCGGCGCGGGCGCGCTCGGCGTGTTCGCGCTGGCGGTGGCGGCGCTGGAGTTCGCGCAGTCCGGCGCCGTGGTACGGGCACAGCGGATCCTGGCCGAACGCGACCCGGACGCGATCCGCGACCACGGCCGCGACGTGGTGAAGTCGGCGCTGCCGATCGCCGCGCTCGCGGTGATCGGCCTGGCGGTGCTCGGCGTGCTGGCGACCGACTACCGCGACGCCTGGATCTTCGGGCTGCTCCTGCTGCCCGGCACGCTGGCGTTGTCGGCCGGCAAGACGTGGAGCGCGGCGCTGCTCAAGCGCGCGGGCGAGCAGGCCACCACAGCAGTGGCCCTGGTCACCATGTCGGTGTCGGTGGTGCTGTACGTTCTGCTCATCCCGTGGGCCGGCGCGCTCGGCGCCGCGGTCGCGTCGTCTGTCGCCTACGGCGTCTACGCGTTGCGCACCCGGCAGCGACTCCAGCGGTCCACGCACCTCCTCGTCAATCGGATGGCCTAGCGGTGGACGTCTCAATCGTCGTGTTGACCTGGGAAGACTTCGAGCGCACCGACGGCTGCGTCCGCTCGCTCCCCGAGGGTGTGGAAACCGTCGTGGTGGACAACGGCAGCGCCTCCGAGATCAGCGACAGGCTGCGGGCGATGTGCGCCGAGACGGGCGCCCGGTACGTGCGCTCGGAGACGAACCTCGGCTACGCCAAGGGCATGAACCTCGGTGTGCGGCACAGCACCCGGTCCCGGGTGGTGCTGTCGAACAACGACATTCTCGTCCGGCCGGGCGCGATCGAGCGGCTGGCGGCCGAACTGGACGAATCCACTGTGGGTGCCGCGTTCCCCAAGGTGCTCGACGCGGCCGGCCGGGACCAGACCGCCGCCGGCCGCTTCCTGACGGTGGGCACCGGCGTCGCGCACGCCACCGGGCTCAGCCTGCTGTTCCCGAGGCTGCGGATCGTCGCGCCGCCGGAGCGGGGCGACTGGCTCTCCGGGCCGTTCGTGGCGATCCGGCGGGAGACGCTGGACCGGATCGGCGGCGTGGACGAGTCGTCGTTCTTCTACTCGGAGGACCTGCGGCTGTGCTGGGCGGTGCGCCGGCTCGGGCTGCGCCTGGCGTACCTGCCGGACGCCGTGGTCACGCACGAGGACGACGCGAGCGCGAAGCGCCGGTGGGCGGCCGAGGAGATCTCGCGCCGGCAGACCCGCGAGTTCATCCGGGCCAGCCGTGAGCTGGCCGGGTGGCGGGGCACAGTGGCCTGTTCCGCGTACACCCTGGGGGTGCTCGCCCGGGCGGCGGTGGGCGGCGGGACAGCGCGGCGGGCTATCGCCCGCGGCGCCCTGGAAGGCATGGGCGTCCGATGAGGGTGCTGTTCGTCTGCACCACCGGCGGGTCGGGGCGGCGGCAGCTCGGCGGGGCCGAGCGCTTCCTGATCGAGATGCTGCCGGCGCTCGCGGCCCGCGGCGTCGACGTGGTCGCCGCCACCCCTGACGACGAGGTCGCGGCGGCGTTGCGGGACGCGGGCGCGCCGTGGCGTCCGCTGGGCGCGGCCAAGCGGGTGGACCTCGGGTACGCGCGCGGCATCCGCACGCTCGTCGAAGAGCTGCGGCCGGACGTGGTCAGCGCGCACCTGCTCTCCGCCGCGATGCACGCCCGCGCCGGACTGGGCGTTCGGGGCCGCCGCACGCCGCTGGTGGTGACGCTGCACAACAGCCTCTGGCAGTACCGCGACACGGCCGAGACGTGGCGCGCCAAGGCCGCGGTGCAGGCAAACATCAGCACCGACCTGATGTTCCGGCGGCTGCGGCCGCACGCGACGGTGGCGGTCTCCGACTTCGAGGCCCACGAGCTCCGGGTACGCGGGCGGATCCGCGACGTGCGGGTGATCCCGAACCCGCTGCCCGCCATCTGGCCGCAGGTGGCCGACACCGGCCGCCTCGCACCGGACGGCCCGGTGCGGGTCGGCTTCCTCGGCCGGCTGGAACGGGAGAAGGGCGCCGACCTGCTGGCGGACGTGGCAGCGGCGCTGCCCGACGTGGAGTTCCTGGTCGCCGGCGCCGGCGCCGTCGAGGTCGCGGAGCGGCCGAACCTGCACCTGGTCGGGCGGGTCGACGCCGCGCCGTTCCTGCAACGGCTGCACTGCCTGCTGGTGCCGTCCCGGGTGGAGGCGTTCGGGCGCAGCGCGCTGGAGGCGATGTCGCTGGGGGTGCCGGTGGTGCACTCCGGCGCGGGCGGCCTGACCGAGGTGACAGCCGCCGGTGACGGCGTGCTCGCGTACCGGGCGGAGCTGACGCCGCAGGCGCTGGCCGCCGCCGTCCGGACGGCCACCGACCCGGCCGCGTGGGACGGGCGGCGGCGCGAGCTGGCCCGGCGGTACGCGGACCGGCACTCGTTCGACGGGTGCGTGGACGCCTGGCACGACCTGTACCGGACGGTCGCCAGTGACAGCCGCTGAGCGACGCCTCTGGTCGGTCGGGATCCCGTTCGCGCTCGGTGCGGCGCTGCTGCTGGCGACGCACGACGCCGGGATCGCCGTCGCGCTCGCGCTGGCCGTCGGCACGCTGCTCGCCGCGCGCCTGCGGATGTGGGCGCTCGCCGCCTGCGCCGCCGTCTGGACGGCCGCGCTGCTCGCCGTGCGGGTGCTACCCGGCCCGTACGACTCCTGGGCGGGTCGTGGGGTGCTGCCGGTGCTCGCCGGATACGTGACGGTCTTCCTGCTGGCCTGGGCGGTCGGGCGGCGGCTGATCGACAGGAGGGACGAGGACGGCGACCGCACCCGACCGGCGCTGTCCTGGCCGTCCGAGCGCCGCCTGCTGACGTACTTGTTCGTGCTGCTCGGTATCGCTGTGGTGACCTCGGCGATCCGGTTCCGGGGCACCGTGCCGCCGCTGCTCGCCGACAACCCGGACGCTGCCCGGCAGGTGCTGCGCGAGCAGGCGAACCTGGTCGTCGGGCTGCTGTCCGAGGCGTGGACGCTCGGCATGGCGGTGTCGCTGCTGCGCGCGTTGTCCGCGCGCGGCCGGGTGCTGCCGCTCTACTACGCGCTGGCCGCGCTCTTCACCGTCGGGGCGGCGCTGGGCGCGAGCAAGAACTCGGTGCTCGTGGGCGTCGCGCCCGCGCTGATCGCGGCGCTGTCGGTCCGGCGTACCCGGGGACGGGCCGCGTCGTTCCTGGCCGCGCGCACGCCTGTGGTGCTGCTGATCGGCGCGGTGGCGCTCGGCGCGGCGGTGTTCCTCGGCGGGCAGCGCACCATGGCCGGCACCGGCGCGTTCGAGACCGAGTTCCGGGCCCGCTACGGCAGCAACGCGCTGACCAGCAGCGCCGGATCGCTTGACCTGTCGCTGAGTTCGTCCACCGAGACGTTCGGGCGGGTCTGGTCGCAACGGGAGCACCTGGAACCCCGGTACGGCACGTACTCGCTGACGTTCCTCGGCTCCCGGGTCGAGCCGATCGTCGGCAAGGCGGACCTGTACGGGCTGACGTCCCAGCTCAGCCAGCCGTACCTGATGAACACGGCGACGTTCGTGGCCATCCCGCTGCTCGACTACGGCCCGCTGGGCGCGGTGTTCTTCCTGGCCGCGCTGGGGCTGGCGGTGGGCGCGACCGAGCGGTGGTTCGAGTTCTCCCGGGCGCCGGCCGGGCAGCTGGCGCGGGCGTTCGTCGTCTACTTCGCACTGTTCGGCGTCTACGAGCTGTATCCGCTGATCTATCCGACCTGGCTGAGCCTGGTGCCCGGCCTCTGTGTGCTGCACCGGCTGGGCAGGAGCGCGGCATGACGTTCGACGGGCTCACCGTGGTCACCGTCCTCTACCGGTCCGCCGGCATGCTCGCCGAGACGCTGCCGACCTGGGTACGCAGCGCCGGTGACATGCCGGTCCGGTTCGTCTTCGCGGACAACTGGCCCTCCGACGGGTGCGCCGAGGTGATCGCCGGGCACCTGCCCGCCGACCGGTACGCCTACCTGCCCGACGCCACGAACCCGGGCTTCGCGGCCGGCTGCAACCGGGCGGTGGCGACGGTGACCACGAGCCACCTGCTGCTGCTGAACCCGGACGTGTGGCTGCCGGACGACGCGCTGGCCCGGATCTGCGCCGCCGTCGCCGCCGAGCCGGACGCCCCGCTCGCTGTCGGCCTGGCCATGCACGGCGGCGAGTACGTGGGCATCGACCTCAACCCGGTGTCGCTGTTCATCGACAGGCGGGCCACTGCCGGCCGTACGCCGCTCGGACCGTCCGGGGGCGCGGCGGTCTTCCCGGCCGCGCTGTACCGGCGCTTCGGCGGCTTCGACGAGCACCTGTTCGCCTGGGGCGAGGACGCCGACCTGGCGTTCCGGCTCTACGCCTCCGGGCTGCGCACCCGGGGGCTGGACGTGGTGCTGCCGCACGCCGGCGGGCACAGCGTGGACGGCGACGACCGGTTGCAGGGGTTCCGGGCGTTCCTGCTGGCCCGCAACCGGCTGCTGGTCGCCGCCCGCACGTTCACCTGGCCGCTGCTGCTCGTGGCGGTGCCGGTGCTCGCGCTGGCGCACCTCGCGCTCGCCGCCCGGCGGGCCCGGCAGGGCCTGCTGCGCCCGTTCCTGCGCGGCATCGGACGCGGGCTGGCCGAAGGACCGGCGGCCCGCCGCCGCTGGACCGGTCCCCGCTTCGGGTTCGCGTCCCTGCTCGGCTACCTGACCGCTCGGAGGGCGTGATGACGGCACAGCCGTGGACCGTGGTGACAGTCACCTACCACTCGGCGGACACGCTGCGCCGCTGCTGGCGCGGCCCGAAACCGTACGAGTGGCTGGTGGTCGACAACGCCTCCACAGACGACTCGGCGGCGGTCGCCGAGAAGCTGGGCGCGAGGGTGATCCGGCTGCCGGAGAACGTCGGCTTCTCCCGCGCCAACAACGTCGCGCTGCACCAGGCGACCGGCCGGTACGTGCTGTTCGCCAACCCGGACCTTGAGGTGCGCCCGGACGGGCTGGGCGCGCTGGCCCGGCACCTGGACACACACGGTGGGCTGGTCGCGCCGCAACTGCTGGCCACCGACGGCACACCACAGGCGAACGGGCGCGGCTTCCCGTACGCGACGGCGAAGCTCGGCAACCGCAAGGTGTGGCCGCTGTCCCGGCTGCACACCTCGTACCGGCTGGTGGCCGCGCCCGGCGAGACACGCCACGTCGCCTGGGTGATGGGCGCGGCGGTCGCCGGCCGGACCGCCGACGTCACCGCGCTGGGCGGGTGGAACGAGCGGTTCTTCCTCTACTACGAGGACCACGAGCTGGGGCTGCGCGCCTGGCGGCACGGGTTGCCGGTGGCGGTGCTCGGTGACGTGCGGTGGACCCACCACTGGGCCCGCGCGACCAACTCGGTGCGCTGGTCCCGGGCGCACACGCTGGAGCTGCGCAGCGCCCGGACGTTCTTCGGCATGTTCCCGGAGTTCCTGGTCGGCCTGCCACGGCCGGCCCGCCGGCACCGTCTGGCCGCCGGATCGGTGGGTACTGCGGTGCCGCCGGTCCCGTCCGTTCCGGGCCATGCCGGGGAGTGATCGAGGCCGGTCGCGGGGCCGCTGACGTGAATGAGGCTTTGATACCGTCTCGCCGTGTCCGTGACACGCCCGGCCTTCTCCCCCTCGACGGCGCCCGCGTCGGCGACGCCGGTGGCGTCGCGGCCGGGCACGCCCGCCGAGGTCGTCGCCGTCGCGTGGGACCGGCTGAGCCGGTCCCCGTACTGGGCCGTCGCGGGCCTGCTTGTCACGCTCGGCGCGGTGCTGCGGATCCGGCAGTGGGCGTACGCGCGCAGCTTCTGGAGCGACGAGCTCTACATCGCGCACAACATCCGGGAGCGCGGCTACCTGGACCTGTTACGGCCGTTGGCGTTCAGCCAGTCGGCGCCGCCCGGCTGGCTGTGGCTGGAACGGTTCGCGTTCGCGCAGTTCGGCGACGGTGAGCGGGCGCTGCGGCTGGTGCCGCTGCTGTTCGGGCTGGCGCTGCTGCCGCTCGTGGCGTGGCTCGGCCGGCGACTCCTGCCGCCGCTCGCCGCGCTGGCGGCGCTGCTGCTGGTCGCCGTCGCGCCGTTCCTGATCGGCTACTCCAACGAGCTGAAGCAGTACAGCGCCGAGGCGTTCGCCGTCACGCTCGTGGTCGGGCTGGCGCTGCTGCTCGTCCGGAACGGTCCGACCTGGGCCGGGTCGGCGGTGTTCTGGTCGGTCGCGGCGGTCGCGGCGTTCGTCAGCACGTTGTCCATTCCGGTCACCGGCGCGCTCGGCGTGCTGATCGGCGGGTACGCGTTGTCCCGCCGGGACCGGCAGTGGACGAGCAGGTGGCGTGACCTGGGCCGGTTCCTCGCCCCGGCGCCGGCCTGGGCCGTGGTGGCGCTCGTGGTGTACGTGCTGTTCCTCGCGCCGGGGCTCGCCGATCAGCAGCTCGCCGCGTACTGGCGGGGAAAGTCGATCTACCCGGCCCACTCGCTGACCGACCTGCCCGCCACTGTGGAATGGCTCGCGGCGACGTACCGGAGTCTCGCCACCGTGCCGTTCGTGGCCTGGTCGGCATGGGTCGTCGTACCGCTGCTGGTGCTGGGCACGGCGGCCGGGCTGCGCCGGCTGTCGACCGTCGCGGTGCTGGTGCTGCTCACACCGCTGGCAGCAGGGCTGGCCGGCGCGGCGGTGTCGGTCTACCCGTTCAACGGCCGGCTGGCGCTGTACGCGGTGCCGGCCTGCCTGTTGCTCGCCGCGCTCGCCGTGGCGCCGCCACCACAGCGCGCCGGCCTGCCCGCCCGGGTCAGGTGGGCGGTGGGGGTGGTGCTGCTGCTCGCGCTCGCCGTGCCGCAACTGGCCACCGCCGTCGTGGCGACTGTGCATCCGGCGCGGGCCTTCGCCCAGGGCGGCGGCGCCAACGCGGTCGACTACCGGGGCGCGCTGCGCCACCTGGACGACAAACGCCGCCCGGGTGACCTGGTGCTGGCCACCACCGTCTCGTGGAACGCCCAGGCGTGGTACGGCCCACCGGCCGACGCGTACGTGGTCGCGGCCGGGCCGGGCGGCTGCCCGGGGCGGACCGTGTCGACGCTGCTGCCCGGCCGGTCCCGGGTCTGGCTGTTCCAGGCCACCGACTGGGCCGACGCCGCGAACCGGGACGTCATCGTCCGGCTCGGCGGCAGTGGCGTGGCGGTCACCGAGCGGCAGTTCGGCGGTGCGCGTGTGGTCCGCTTCGACCTCGCAGCGGGCGTCACCAAGGGCGGCGACGTCTGCCTGGTGCCACCGCCCAACGGGGCGGCTGTCCGCTAGCTGTGGCGCTGCCAGAGGTCGCGCAGCGCGTCCCAGTTGCCGCCGAGCCCGGCCCCGCACGGCGTCTCCATGTAGATCGCGCTGGTGTCGTTGTCCCGGCCCCACCAGATGCCGCAGACCGGGCGGCCGTCCTGGCCGTTGCCGGCGTACTCGACGTAGCTGCCCTGCGCCCCGCTGACACCGCCGGTGGCCGGCCCGGCCTCCCGCATGCCCGGCGCGAGCGCACGGCCGATGATGCCCATCTGCTGGCGGAAGGCGCGAGCCGCCTCCTTCTTCTCGGCCGACTCGTACTCGGCGAAGTGCAGCGACACGCCCAGGTAGCGGCAGAAGACATGCTGCTTCTCGCCCGCGGCGAGCCCGGGGCCGCTCTTCTCGGTGTTGATCGCGCAGCCGCCCACCCCGTCGAGCCACGGCTCGGCGATCGGCATGAGCGTGGCGTCGAACTTCGCCTTGTTCAGCGACTGCTGGGTGGCCTCGTAGAGCGCCGGCGAGGTGCTGGCCACCGGAGTGGACGGTTCGCCTCCGTCGGCGAGCGAGCGCCCGGCCAGCAGCCCGGCGCCACCGGCCAGCACCGCCGCCATGACCACGCCGCCGATCCACAGGCCGGTACGGCTCTTGGGCGGACGGGCGACCGGTGCGATCCGGGGCCCTCCGGTGGCCACGAGCGGGTCCGAGGCGCCGGCCTGGGCCGGGATCGCCCGCACCGGCATGCCCGGCGACACCGGCATACCTGGTGACACCGGAGCGCCTGCGGAGACGGGCGCACCGGCGGACACGGGTGCGCCGGAGACCGGCTGCTGCGGCGCCATCGCCCACGGCTGCGGGCTCCACGGCAACTGCGGCGGCGACGAGACCTGCCGCGGCGGCGCGGACACCGGCGGGGGCGGCGGGAGGATCTCGGCGGTGGCGGTGCGCTGGTAGTCCATGCCCAGGCTGCGGAACAGCCGCTCGGCCGCGCCGTCCTCTTCGGAGGGGTACGCCACCCAGGGCTGGCCGGCGGCGAAGTCGGAGTTGACGTACCGGTGGCCGCCGGGCGTCTGGGCCAGCACGTTCGCCGCGTTGGTGAACGCCTCGCGCCAACGCTGGTCCCCGGCTGCGGCGCCGTCCAGCACCGCGACGGTCAGCGCGCGGTCCTGCCCGTCGAGTGCGGCCCAGGCCCTGCCGACCTGGCACTCCCCCAGCACCTCGGTGAACCTGTACGGACCTTCCGGCTGCATGCCCCACTCCTCTGCTCACCCGCCGTGCGGATAGTACAGAGAGCACGCTCATCAGATCTCTTTGCGGTCGCGCCGCCCTTGCGTACTGAAAGTTTTCATGCATAGAGTCGCAGTGTGAATGAAAGCGGTGCGGCCACCCCCGACCGCCTGCTCGACCTGTTCCACGGCGTGCGGCTCACCCCGACCCAGCGCCGCATCGCCCACTGCCTGGTGCGGCACGCGGGCGCGGCGGCGTACCTGTCCGCCGCCGAAGTGGCCGAGCTGGCCGGCGTCAGCCAGCCGTCGGTGACCCGGTTCGCCATGGCGCTCGGGCACGACGGCTACCCGGCACTGCGCCGCCGCCTGCGGGAACTCACGGTCACCGAGCCGGCCGCACCGACCGCCGGGAACGCGCTGCAACGGGCGGTGCACGCCGAGCGGGACAACCTGGACCGGCTCGCCGCGCAGCTCGCCGACGCCGACCGGGTCGCCGAGGTGGGGAGGTTGCTGGCGGTCAGCCGTCCGCTGCCGGTGCTCGGGCTGCGCGCCGCCGCGCCGCTGGCCGCATACTTCGCGTATTTCGCCGCGAAGGTGCACCCGGACGTGCGGGTGCTCGACGACGGCGGCAGCATGCTCGTCGACCGCCTGGACCAGGCCGTCGCGGCCGGCGCGACGGCGCTGCTCGCGTTCGTGCTGCCCCGCTACCCCCGGGAGACCCTGGACGCGCTGCGCGAGGCCCGCGACGCCGGCCTGACCGTCGTGGCGATCACCGACTCGCCGGTGAGCCCGGCCACCGAGTACGCCCAGGTGGTGCTGCCCGCCGCCGTCGGCGCCGACCTGGTCTTCGACCTGCACACCGCCCCGATGACGCTGGCCATGGTGGTGCTCCAGGCGATCTGCGACGCCGCACCGGCCGAGACCCAGAACCGGCTCGAGGCGTTCGAGTCGTCCGCCGCCCGCCGCCAGTTGTTCCTCGGCTGAGAGGAGTACGAGATGCACCAGCCCGTCCGCGCCGCTCGCGGCACCGCACGCACCGCGAAGGGGTGGCCGCAGGAGGCCGCCCTGCGGATGCTGATGAACAATCTCGACCCGGAGGTGGCCGAGCGTCCCGAGGACCTGGTGGTCTACGGGGGCACCGGAAAGGCCGCCCGGGACTGGCCGTCCTATCACGCGCTGGTGCGCACGCTGACCGACCTGCGCGACGACGAGACGATGCTCGTGCAGTCCGGCCGCCCGGTCGGGGTCATGCGCACCCACGAGTGGGCGCCGCGCGTGCTGCTCGCCAACTCCAACCTGGTCGGCGACTGGGCCACCTGGCCGGAGTTCCGCCGCCTGGAGTCGCTGGGCCTGACCATGTACGGGCAGATGACCGCCGGCTCCTGGATCTACATCGGCACCCAGGGCATCCTTCAGGGCACGTACGAGACGTTCGCCGCGGTGGCCGAGAAGCGGTTCGGCGGCACGCTCGCCGGCACGCTGACGCTCACCGCCGGATGCGGCGGGATGGGCGGGGCGCAGCCGCTCGCGGTCACCATGAACGGCGGTGTCTGCCTGGTCGTGGACGTGGACCGGTCCCGGCTGGAGCGGCGGGCGCACGACCGCTACCTCGACGAGATCGCCGGCTCGCTGGACGACGCGGTCGAGCGGGCGCTCGCCGCGAAGCGGGACCGGCGCGCCCTGAGCGTCGGGGTGGTCGGCAACGCCGCCACCGTCTTCCCCGAGCTGCTGCGCCGGGGCGTGGCCATCGACATCGTGACCGACCAGACCAGCGCGCACGACCCGCTGTCGTACGTGCCGGAGGGCGTGGACCTCGGCGACGCCCGGGACTACGCGGCGGCCAAGCCGGCCGAGTTCACCGACCGGGCCCGGGCGTCGATGGCGAAGCACGTCGAGGCGATGGTCGGCTTCCTGGACGCGGGCGCGGAGGTCTTCGACTACGGCAACTCGATCCGGGGCGAGGCCAAGCTCGGCGGATACGAGCGGGCGTTCGACTTCCCCGGGTTCGTGCCCGCGTACATCAGGCCGTTGTTCTGCGAGGGCAAGGGCCCGTTCCGCTGGGCCGCGCTCTCCGGCGACCCGCGCGACATCGCGGCCACCGACCGGGCGATCCTCGACCTGTTCCCGGAGAACGAGTCGCTGGCCCGGTGGATCCGGATGGCCGGCGAGCGGGTCGCGTTCCAGGGCCTGCCGGCGCGGATCTGCTGGCTCGGCTACGGCGAGCGGGACCGCGCCGGGGTGCGGTTCAACGAGATGGTCGCGTCCGGCGAGCTGAGCGCGCCGGTGGTGATCGGCCGGGACCACCTGGACTGCGGCAGCGTGGCCAGCCCCTACCGGGAGACCGAGGCGATGGCCGACGGCTCCGACGCGATCGCCGACTGGCCGCTGCTGAACGCGCTCGTCAACACCGCCAGCGGCGCGTCCTGGGTGTCCATCCACCACGGCGGCGGCGTCGGCATCGGCCGGTCCATCCACGCCGGCCAGGTCTGCGTGGCCGACGGCAGTGAGCTGGCCGGGCAGAAGATCGAGCGCGTGCTCACAAACGACCCGGCGATGGGCGTGATCCGGCACGTCGACGCCGGCTACGACGACGCCCGCGCGGTAGCCGAGCGCACCGGCGTGCGCGTCCCCATGGCCGAGTAAGGAAGGGCCCCTTGTTAACGCATTCTGCATGTGAAGGGTCCCTTCCTAACAGATTCCGGAAGCTGTGGGACGAGGTCGCGCCGATCGGGCGCGACGAGGGCAGCAGCGGCTACCTGCGCTACGCGCTCACCGAACCGGAGTTGCGGCTGCGGGAGTGGTTCCACAACCAGGCCGACGCCCGCGGGATGCCGGTTCAGCAGGACGGCAACGGCAACCTGTTCGCCTGGTGGGGCGACCCGGAGACCGGGGGCGCGGTGCTCACCGGCAGCCACTTCGACTCGGTGCCGCACGGCGGCGCGTACGACGGTCCGCTCGGCATCGTCAGCGCGCTCCTCGCCGTGGACGAGCTGCGGGCCGCGGGCGTCACCCCGGACCGGCCGGTGGTGGTGGCCGCGTTCGTGGAGGAGGAGGGCGCGCGGTTCGGCGTACCCTGCCTGGGGTCGAGGCTGCTCACCGGCGAGATCGACGTCGACCGCGCGGCCGGGCTGCGCGACCAGGCCGGGACGACCTTCGCCGAGGCGCTGGGCGAGCGGCCGGCGGGCGCCGGCCCGGCGCTGCTCGGCCGCTTCGCGGCCTTCGTGGAGCTGCACGTCGAGCAGGGCCGCGCGCTGGTCGACCGGGACGCGCCGGTCGCGGTGGCCTCCGCGATCTGGCCGCACGGCCGGTGGCGGTTCGACTTCACCGGCGAGGGCAACCACGCGGGTACGACAAGGATGGCCGACCGCCGCGACCCGATGCTCACCTACGCGTTCACGGTGCTGGCGGCGAACAAGGAGGCCCGGCTGCGCGACGCGCACGCCACTGTGGGCCGGGTGTCGGTCGAGCCGAACGCCACGAACGCGATCCCGTCCCGGGTCACCGGCTGGCTGGACGCGCGGGCGGCCGAGGCGGAGACGCTGTACGGTCTGGTCGAGGCGGTACGCACCAAGGCCGCCGACCGGGCCGGCCGCGACGGGACGGCGCTGACCTGCACGCAGGAGTCGGCGACCCCGCTCGTCGCGTTCGACCGTGGGCTGGCCGACCGGCTGGCCGCGCTGCTCGACGCGCCGGTGCTGCCCACCGGCGCCGGGCACGACGCGGGCGTGCTGGCGGCGCACCTGCCCACCGCGATGCTGTTCGTGCGCAACCCGACCGGGGTGTCGCACTCCCCCGCCGAGGCGGCCACCGACGCCGACTGCGCCGCCGGGGTGGCCGCCCTGGCCCGGGTGCTGGAGGAACTGGCATGCCGCTGACCCGCTGGCTGGCCGAGTACGCCTGGCTGCCCGACCGTGCCGAACCCACCCGGGACGTGCTGATCGAGGCCGTCGACGGGCGGTTCACAGCGGTCACCCCGCTGGGCCGCGACAGCCCGCCGACCGCCGGCGTGGAGGTGCTCGGCGACGCGGTCCCGCTGCCTGGGCTGACCGTGCCCGGCCTGGCGAACGCCCACTCGCACGCGTTCCACAGGGCGCTGCGCGGGCGCACCCACGACGGGCGCGGCGACTTCTGGTCCTGGCGCAGCCTCATGTACGCGATCGCGACCCGCCTCGACCCGGACACCTACCTGGCACTGGCCCGCGCCGTGTACGCGGAGATGGCGCTGGCCGGGATCACCTGCGTGGGCGAGTTCCACTACCTGCACCACGGTCCCGGCGGCACGCCGTACGACGACCCGAACGCCATGTCCGCCGCGCTGGTGGAGGCCGCCGCGCACGCCGGAATCCGGCTCACGCTGCTGGACACCGCGTACCTGGCCGGGGGCGTGGACGGCACGCCGCTGTCCGGGCCGCAACGCCGCTTCGGTGACGGCGACGCCCTGCGCTGGGCGGCGCGGGTGGACGCGTTCCGCCCGTCCGACGAGCACGTCCGGCTCGGCGCGGCCATCCACTCGGTACGCGCCGTCCCGGCCGAGCAGCTCGCCACGGTGGCCGGCTGGGCCGACCGCAACGGGCTGCCGCTGCACGTGCACCTGTCCGAGCAACCGGCCGAGAACGACGCCTGCCGGGCGGCGCACGGGTGCACCCCGGCACGGCTGCTGGCCGACCACGGGGTGCTCGGCCCGCACACCACGGCCGTGCACGCCACCCACCCGACCGCCGCCGACGTGGCGCTGCTCGGCGACAGCCGTACCCGCGTCTGCCTGTGCCCCACCACCGAACGCGACCTGGCCGACGGGATCGGCCCGGCCCGCCGGATGGCCGACGCGGGCAGCCCGCTCAGCCTCGGCAGCGACAGCCACGCCGTGGTGGACCTGTTCGAGGAGGCTCGCGCGGTCGAGCTGGACGAGCGGCTGCGTACCCGCAGGCGGGGGCACTTCACGCCGGCCGAGCTGGTCGGCGCCGCCACCGTCGGCGGGCACGCCGCGCTGGGCTGGGGCGACGCCGGCCGGCTCGCCGTCGGGCAGCGCGCCGACCTGGTCACGGTACGGCTGGACAGCGCCCGCACCGCCGGGGTGCCGCCGGTCGGCGCGTTCTTCGCCGCCACCGCCGCCGACGTGACGAGCGTCGTGGTGGACGGCCGGCCCGTGGTGGCCGGTGGCCGCCACCTGACCGTCGACGTGCCCACCGAGCTGCGGGACTCGATCGCGGCGGTGACCGCGAAGGAGGATTCGTGATGCGCGGCAGCCTGCTCGTCGACCACATCGGCGAGCTGGTCACCAACGAGGGCCGGCCCGACGACCCGCTGGGCATCCGGCGCGACGCCGCGCTGCTGGTCGAGGACGGCCAGGTGGCCTGGATCGGGTCGGCCCGCTACGCGCCCGCCGCCGACCGGCGGATCGACGCCGCTGGCGCGGCCGTGCTGCCCGGCTTCGTGGACAGCCACGCGCACCTGGTCTTCGCCGGGGACCGGGCCGCCGAGTTCGCCGCCCGGATGGCCGGCGAGCGCTACACCGGCGGCGGCATCCGCACCACAGTCGGCGCCACCCGCGCGGCCTCCGACGACGACCTGCGCGCCACAGTGGGCCGGCTGCGCGCCGAGATGCTGCGGCAGGGCACCACCACCGTCGAGATCAAGAGCGGGTACGGCCTCACCGTCGCCGACGAGGCCCGCTCGCTGCGGATCGCCGCCGAGTTCACAGCGGACACCACGTTCCTCGGCGCGCACGTGGTCCCCGCCGAGTACGCCGACCGCCCGGACGACTACGTCGGCATGGTCTGCGGCCCGATGCTGGCCGCCGCCGCGCCGTACGCCCGCTGGATCGACGTGTTCTGCGAGCGGGGCGCGTTCGACGCCGACCACGCGCGGGCGATCCTCGCCTGCGGGCAGGCCGCCGGTCTGGGCGTACGGCTGCACGCCAACCAGCTCGGCCCCGGGCCGGGCGTGCGGCTCGGCGTGGAGCTGGGGGCGGCCAGCGTCGACCACTGCACCCACCTGACCGACGCCGACGTCGACGCGCTGGCCGGCTCGGAGACGGTCGCCACGCTGCTGCCGGGCGCGGAGTTCTCCACCCGGTCGCCGTACCCGGACGCCCGGCGGCTGCTCGACGCGGGCGTCACAGTCGCGCTGGCCACCGACTGCAACCCCGGCTCGTCGTACACCTCGTCGATGCCGTTCTGCGTCGCTCTCGCCGTACGCGAGATGCGGATGACCCCGGCGGAGGCGGTGTGGGCCGCGACCGCCGGCGGGGCGGCTGCGCTGCGCCGCACCGACGTGGGGCGGCTGACCCCCGGGGCACGGGCCGACCTGGTCGTCCTCGACGCCCCGTCCCACCTGCACCTGGCCTACCGGCCGGGGGTGCCACTGATCCGCCAGGTTCTGCACAACGGAGTGCCGCGATGACCACAGTGACCATCCTGTCCACCGGGATCACCCCCGCCGACGTGCTCGCGGTGGCCCGTGGCACCGCCAAGGTCGTGCTCGACCCGGCCGCCACCGAGGCGATGGCGACCAGCCGGTCCATCGTGGACGGCATCGAGGCGGCCGGGCGGCCGGTGTACGGCGTCTCCACCGGCTTCGGCGCGCTCGCGAACACGTTCGTCGCACCGGAACGCCGGGCCGAGCTTCAGCACGCGCTGATCCGCTCGCACGCCGCCGGGGTGGGCGCGCCGATGCCGCGCGAGGTGGTACGCGCGATGATGCTGCTGCGGGTCCGCTCGCTGGCGCTCGGCCGCTCCGGGGTCCGCCCGCTCGTCGCCGAGGCGCTCGTCGACCTGCTCAACCACGAGGTCACGCCGTGGGTGCCCGAGCACGGCTCACTCGGCGCGTCCGGTGACCTGGCGCCGCTGGCGCACTGCGCGCTGGTGCTGCTCGGCGAGGGCTGGGTGCTCGGCCCGGGCGGTGACCGCATCCCGGCCGCCGACGCGCTGCGCCGGGTCGGGCTCAAGCCGGTGTCGCTCGCCGCCAAGGAAGGGCTGGCGCTGATCAACGGCACCGACGGCATGCTCGGCATGCTGCTGCTCGCCGTCTCCGACGCCCGGCACCTGTTCGCCATGGCGGACGTGACGGCGGCGCTGGCCATCGAGGCGATGCTCGGCTCGGAGCGGCCGTTCCTGCCCGAGTTGCACGCGATCCGCCCGCACCCGGGTCAGGCCGCGTCGGCGGCGAACATCCACCGGCTGTTGCAGGGCTCGGCGGTGATGGACTCGCACCGCGACGACCTGGCGCACGCGGTGCAGGACGCGTACTCGATGCGCTGCGCCCCGCAGGTGGCCGGCGCGGCCCGGGACACGCTCGACTTCGTCGAGGTGGTGGCCGGGCGGGAACTGCTGTCGGTGGTGGACAACCCGGTGGTGCTGCCGGACGGGCGCGTCGAGTCGACTGGGAACTTCCACGGGGCGCCGCTCGGCTTCGCCGCCGACTACCTGGCCATCGCCGCCGCCGAGGTGGGCGCGATCGCCGAGCGCCGGGTGGACCGGCTGCTGGACGTCACCCGCTCCCGGGACCTGCCCGCCTTCCTGTCCCCCGACGCCGGGGTGAACTCCGGGCTGATGATCGCCCAGTACACGGCCGCCGGGATCGTGGCGGAGAACCGCCGGCTCGCCGCGCCCGCCTCGATCGACTCGCTGCCCACCAGCGGGATGCAGGAGGACCACGTCTCGATGGGCTGGGCGGCCACCAAGAAGCTGCGCACCGTGCTGGACAACCTGACCAGCCTGCTCGCGGTGGAGTTGCTGGCGGCCGTACGCGGGCTTCAGCTCCGCGCGCCGCTGACACCGTCGCCCGCCGGACGGGCCGCCGTCGCGGCGCTCGGCGAGGTCATCGGCGAGCCGGGGCCGGACGTATTCCTCGCGCCGCTGATGGAGGCCGCCCGAGCGGTCGTCGGCGGACCCGAGCTGCGGGCCGCGATCGAACGGGAGGTCGGACCGCTGGCCTGAGCGATGACGTCGCCGGCCCGGCGGCCCTGACCGGGTCAGGGGCCGGCGCATGCATCACCGTCGCCGTGGGCCTCGGCTCAGTGATAGGCGGGAGCATGGCTCAGCAACGCGACAGCATCCGCGTCCGGGGTGCCGGGGTCGGCCTGGAAGGCGACGAACCGCTGCCCGTCGGGGGCGGTGAGGACCTCGGAGGTCAGCTCCAGCCGCCCCACTCCGGGGTGCTGGAAGGTGCGACGCGAACCGCTCTTCACCCGTACGTCGTAGTGCCGCCACAGCGCCGCGAACTCCTCGCCGACCCCGGACATCTCACTGACCAACCGGGCCAGTTCGGGTGAGTCGGGGTCGACGGCGGCGACGGTACGCAGGTGCGCCACGCAGTCCTCGGCCATCCGCCGCCACGGGGTGAACAGCGTGCGGGCGGCGGGATGGCCGAAGACGTACCGGATCAGGTTGCGCCGCTCCGCCGGCCACTGCTCGATCCCGGCCAGCAGCCGGTAGCCCTCCGGATTGGCGGCGAGGACGTCGCTGGTGGGGCTCAGCACGTACGCCGGGGTGGGTCGGACGCTCGCCAGCAACAGCCGCAGTCCCGGCCGCACGCCGGTGGCCGGGCGGGGTCGGCGCGCACGCCGACCGGCCGCGTTGCCGGCCAGCGCGTGCAGGTGGGCGCGCTCGTCGCCGGTGAGGCGTAGCGCCGAGGCGAGCGCGTCGAGGACCGCGGGTCCCGGGTTGGTGTCCCGGCCGCGTTCCAGCCGGATGTAGTAGTCGACGCTCACCCCGGCCAGGGTCGCCAACTCCTCCCGGCGCAGGCCAGGCGTCTGCCGCCGCCCGGTGCCCGGCGGCAGCCCCACGTCGGCCGGGGCGATCCGGCCCCGCCGGTTGCGCAGGAACTCGCCCAGGGCGGCACGGTCGACCATCCGCCAAGTCTCGCAGCCCCGGATCGGGCCCGGGTGGCCCTGTCAGGGCCTGTCCCCGCGCGGTCTCCCGCCCGGGCCGACCGGCCGGGAACCTGGGTGGCATGACACGATCTCGGATCCTCATCGTCGGCGGCGGCTCGGGCATGGGGCTGGCGCTGGCGGAACTGCTGCTGCGCGGCGACGCGGAGGTGACCATCGCCGGCCGCTCCGCCGACCGGCTGGCCGCCGCGGCCCGGCGCCTGGACGCCCCGGACCGGCTGCGCACCCACCCGGTCGACGTCACCGACGAGGCGCAGGTACGACGGCTGGCAGGCGAGTGCGGACAACTCGACCACGTGGTGGTCACCGCCGCCGACGCGGCCGGAGCGTACGCGCCGCTGGCGGAGTTCGACCTCGACGCGGCGCGATCGGTCCTGGGCACCAAGGTGCTCGGCCCGTGGCTGGTCGCCAAGCACGTCGCGGTGGCCCCGACCGGCTCGCTCACCTTCACCTCGGGCATCGCCGCCTACCGGCCCGCCCCGGGCGGCTCGATGATGGCGACGGCCAACGGGGCGTTGGAGTCACTGGTGCGGGCGTTGGCGCTGGAGCTCGCCCCGGTCCGGGTCAACGCGGTCTCACCGGGCTGGGTGGACACCCCGATCTGGGAGACCCTCGCCGGCGAGGCCAGGCAGGCGCGGTTGGCGGCCATGGCGCAGCGGCTGCCGGGCGGCCGGGTGGGTGATCCGGCCGACATCGCCCGGGCTTTCGTGGCGGTGCTGGAGAACAGCTTCATCACGGGGACGGTGCTGCACGTCGACGGGGGGCACCGGCTGGTCTGACGGACGGTCTTCTCGCCGTCCGCGTCGAGCGGACGGCGAGGACGGCCCGGTCAGACGGCCGGCGGGAGCACCTTGGCGACCAGCTTGGCCAGCTCCCGCAGCGCCTTGCCCCGGTGGCTGACCGCGTCCTTCTCCTCGGGGGTCAGCTCCGCGTTGGTCCGCTCCTGCCCGTCGCCCAGGAAAATCGGGTCGTAACCGAAGCCGCCCTCGCCGCGCGGCGCGCGCAGCAGCCGGCCGGACTGGCGGCCGTCGACCAGGTGCTCCTTGCCGCCCGGCAGCACCAGCGCGACGGTGCAGACGAACGCGGCTCCCCGGTGCTCGTCCGGCACGTCGCCGACCTGGTCGAGCACGAGCTGGAGGTTGGCCCGGTCGTCGCCGTGCCGGCCGGACCAGCGGGCGCTGAACACACCCGGCATGCCGTTGAGGGCGTCCACGGCCAGGCCGGAGTCGTCGGCGATGGTCGGCAGGCCGGTGCGCCGGCAGCCCTCCCGCGCCTTGATCAGCGCGTTCTCGCCGAACGTGAGGCCGGTCTCCGGCAGCTCCGGGTACTCCTCGACGTCGTCGAGCCCGAGCAGGGCGATCCGGTGCGCGCCGAGTGCGCCGTCCAGGATGCGCTGGAGTTCGACGAGCTTCTTCCGGTTCCGGGTGGCGAGCAGGACCTTGTTCATGACGAGAGCGCCTTCCGCTGCGCGTCGGCCAGTTCCAGACAGCCCGCCACGCCCAGGTCGAGCAGCGCGTCGAGCTGGTCGCGGGCGAAGACGCCCGCCTCACCGGTGCCCTGCACCTCGACGAAGTCGCCCGTGCCGGTGCAGACCACGTTCATGTCGACCTCGGCGGTGACGTCCTCGGCGTAGCAGAGGTCGAGCATCGGCTCGCCGCCGATCACCCCGACGCTCACCGCGGCCACCGACCGGTGCATCACCTTCTCCACCTTGCCGGCCAGCGCCTTGCGCTCGGCCAGCCAGGTCACCGCGTCGTGCAGCGCGACGTACGCGCCGGTGATCGCGGCGGTACGGGTGCCGCCGTCGGCCTGGAGCACGTCGCAGTCCAGCACGATCGAGTTCTCGCCGAGCGCCTTGAGGTCGACGCACGCGCGCAGGCTGCGGCCGATCAGCCGGGAGATCTCGTGGGTCCGCCCGCCGACCTTGCCGCGGACGCTCTCCCGGTCGGAGCGGGTGTTCGTGGCCCGGGGCAGCATCGCGTACTCGGCCGTCACCCAGCCCAGCCCGGAACCCTTGCGCCAGCGGGGCACGCCCTCGGTGACGCTGGCCGTGCAGAGGACCCGGGTCGCGCCGAACTCGACGAGCACCGAGCCCTCCGGGTGGGTGCTCCAGCCCCGGGTCAGGGTCACCGGTCGGAGTTGGTCGGGCTGCCGCCCGTCAGGTCGCGCCATGCCTGCACCCTATGCGGTGCGGTGAGCGCACCGCCCGCGGGTGCCCGCCGAGGAGGACCGGCCGCCGCCGGTCTCAGACGTCGTAGCAGGCGCCGGGCCGGACCACGTCCAGCGGCCCGGCGTACGCCCCGGCCGCCGCCTCCACCGTCTGCGACTCGCTGCCCCAGGCGGATACGAGATGGGTGAGCAGGAGCCGCCCCACCCCCGCCTTGGTGGCCGCCTCGCCGGCCTCCCGGCCGGTCAGGTGCAGGTCCGGCGGGTTCTCCACGCCGTCCATGTAGCTCGCCTCGCACAGGAACACGTCGGCGTCCTGGGCCAGGCGCAGCAACGCGTCGCAGGGCGCGGTGTCGGCGGAGTAGCAGAACACCCGGCCGCCGTGCTCCAGCCGCACCCCGTACGTCTCGACCGGGTGGTTCATCCGGTCGACGGTGACGGTGAACGGGCCGATCGGGAACGTGCCCGGCTGGAGGCCGTAGAACTGGTAGACGTCCTCCACCGAGCCCTCCTCCTGCCCGTACGCGCTGGCCAGCCGGTCCGGCGCACCGGAGGGGGCGTACATCGGCAGGGGCGGGTACGGGCCGTCCGGTGCGTACCGGCGCACCACGACGTAGTTGACGGCGTCGAACATGTGATCGCAGTGCAGGTGGGTGAGCAGGATGGCGTCGGGGGCGTGCAGCCCCACGTAGCGCTGGAGCGTGGAGAGCGAGCCCGCCCCGAAGTCGATCAGGAGCCGGAAGCCCTCGGCTTCCAGCAGGTAGGCCGAACACGGAGATTCGGGACCCGGGAAGCTGCCCGCGCAGCCAAGGACGGTCAGTCTCATCCGGTGGCCTCGATCTCACCATGCGTAGTCGACGCGCCAGCGGCGGCGCCGCCGATGATCTCTACCGACGCGCTCGCCACGCTGCGCAGCCTACGCGTCGCCCGGTCGAGCAAGAATCATCTGCCGGAAGTTGTCATCAACGTGACACCGACACGCGTCCGTGACGGGCGAGACCGGCGGTCCGGCCGGCGGGCGAACCACCGACCGGACCGGCCATCGGCCCGTCAGGCCCAGAGCTGACCCTCCAGGGCCTCCTCCGCGTCGGCGAGGGTGCCGCCGTACGCGCCGGTCGAGAGGTATTTCCAGCCTCCGTCGCAGACCACGAACGCCACGTCGGCACGGCGGCCGTCGCGGACCGCCTCGTGCGCCACCGCGAGCGCGGCGTGCAGGATCGCGCCGGTGGAGAACCCGGCGAAGATGCCCTCCACCTCGACGAGCTGCCGGGTCCGCAGCACGGCGTCCCGGGTGCCCACGGAGAAGCGGCGGGACAGCACGCCGGCGTCGTACAGCTCGGGCACGTAGCCCTCGTCGATGTTGCGCAGGCCGTAGACCAGCTCGCCGTAGCGCGGCTCGGCCGCCACGATCTGGATGCCCTCGACCTTCTCCCGCAGGTAACGCCCGGTGCCCATGAGCGTGCCGGTGGTGCCCAGCCCGGCGACGAAATGGGTGATGCCCGGCAGGTCCTGCAACAGCTCCGGCCCGGTCGTCTCGTAGTGCGCCCGGGCGTTCGCCTCGTTGCCGTACTGGTAGAGCATCACCCAGTCCGGGTGCTCGGCGGAGATCTGCTTGGCGGTCGCGACCGCCTGGTTCGAGCCGCCCGCCGCCGGCGAGAAGATGATCTCCGCGCCGTACATGCGGAGCAGTTGCACCCGCTCGGTGGAGACGTTCTCCGGCATCACACAGACCAGGCGGTAGCCGCGCAGCTTCGCCACCATGGCCAGCGAGATGCCGGTGTTGCCGCTGGTCGGCTCCAGGATGGTGTCACCCGGACGCAGCCGGCCGGCCTCCTCTGCCGCGCGGACCATGAACAGCGCCGCGCGGTCCTTGATGCTGCCGGTCGGGTTCCGGTCCTCCAGCTTGGCCCAGAGCCGCACCGGCGGCGCCCCCTCGGGCACCGTCGGCGAGAGCCGGGGCAGGCCGACCAGCGGCGTGCCGCCGCAGGCGTCGAGCAGGCTGTCGTACCGCGTCATCGCGGCCCCCTCAGCGGGCGGCGCGCGAGGAGACCGCGTGCGAGGCGATCGCCGCGGCGGCCGCGAAGCCGAACGCGCCACCGGCCACGGCCGGCAGGATGGTCACGCTGTCGCCGTCGTTGAGCTTGGCGTCGAGCGCGCCGAGGAAGCGGACGTCCTCGTCGTTGACGTAGACGTTGACGAACCGGTGCAGCGCGCCCGCGTCGGTGACCAGGCGTGCCTTCAGGCCGCCGTGCCGGGAGTCCAGGTCGGTGAGCAGGTCGGCGAGCGTGTCGCCGCTGCCCTCGACGACCTTCGCGCCGCCGGTGTAGCTGCGCAGGATGGTGGGGATGCGAACCTCGATGGCCATGATGTCTCGTGCTCCTCGTTCGGGATCGTGCCAGGTGACGGGAAAAGGAAGGTGCCGGCGCTGAAGGTCAGCGGTCGGAACACTCGTAGTCGACCGTCGCCGGGCTCTGCCCGAACATGTAGGACTGGACGGCGTTCGGGTCCACGCCCGCATCCACGATCTTCACCGGCTCCTCGGTGATCACGCCGTCGACGATCCGGAAGGAGCGGATCTCCTCGGTGTCGGGCTCGCGGGTCGAGACGAGCAGGTAGTGCGCGCCCGGCTCGCCGGCGAAGGAGACGTCGGTACGCGACGGGTAGGCCTCCGTCGCGGTGTGCGAGTGGTAGATGACGACCGGTTCCTCGTCACGGTCGTCCATCTCCCGCCACACCCGCAGCTGCTCCATCGAGTCGAACTCGTAGAACGTCATGGAGCGGGCGGCGTTGTCCATCGGGATGTGCCGGGTCGGGGTGTCACTGCCGACGGGGCCGGCGACCACGCCGCACGCCTCGTCCGGGTGGTCCCGACGCGCGTGGGCGACGATCGCGTCGATGATCGACCGGTCGATGCTCAGCACGCCTGCCAGCCTAGCCCCTGGTCACCCCGGGCGGCGAGGTGGCGACCGTCACCACTCAGTCGATGAGCGCGTTGAGCAGGGACTCCTGGAGATAACCGAGATAGCGGTAGACCGACAGTTGGAACACCCGGGACGAACCCGGGTCATCGGCCACCGCGTCGTCGAGTTCCTCGTCCAGGTCGGTGCCGTCCTTGATCTCCAGGCGTACGCCCATCGCCAGCCGGGCGTCGTTGAGCGCGCGCAGCCAGGCCTCGGCCGCCTCCGCGTCCAGCCGTACCTCGCCACCGGCGTCGCCGTCGGGCAGCGCGGCGAGGATCGCGCCCGCCTGGTCGATCTTGGCGGTCTTCAGGTCGCCCTCGGTGTAGCGGCGGAACTCGGCGGTGCCGGCGTCGTCGTCCGGGTAGACGTCGGGAAAGAGCCGCCCGACCACCGGGTCGGTGTGGTCGAAGCCTTCGGTCAGCAGGCCGACCACCTCGCCTGCGACCTTGCGCAGTACGCGGACCTCGTCGACCGCGAACGTGGCCACGTAGTGGTCGCCCCGGCGGCGGAACATGCTCATGACCTCTCCACCGTCGCCCAGAGCCCGTACGCGTGCAGCTGCGCCGCGTCGTGCTCCATCCGCTCCCGGGCGCCGCTGGAGACCACGGCCTTGCCCTTGTGGTGCACGTCCAGCATGAGCCGCTCCGCCTTCTCCCGGCTGTACCCGAAGAGCTTCTGGAACACCCAGGTCACATACGTCATCAGGTTGACCGGATCGTCCCAGACGATGGTCACCCACGGCCGGTCGGAGACCGGCACCTCTTCGGTGTCCGGCGTCTCGACCGGCGCAACCTGTGGAGCCGCCATGCCCCCCATCGTGCCACCGGATCCCGGGAACCGATGAACCGGAACGGCGCGCCGGTCGTCGTCACCCGCCCGGGCCGCGTACGCGAGCCCGGGTCGCCGCCGGCCGGCGGCCCCGTCAGGCCAGCAGGATGCCGTGGTCGACAGCATCGGCGAGCACCGTGCCCAGCGAGAGCCGGATCACCTCGAAACGTCGGGACACCTCGCGGGACAGTTCGAGCTCGACCTCGCGCAGCGTGCGCTGGGCCCAGGAGCGGGCGGCGTTCGGATCGTCGTTGCCGGGCGCCCGCCAGTGCTGCCAGCAGCCGCCGTTGAGGGCGACGCCGACCGGCGGGAGGACCTCGTCGCGCGACGCGCCGGGCAGTCCGGCCAGCGCGTCCAGGGCACCGGGACCGGTCAGCCCGGCGACGCCCGCCGTGCTGGTCACCAGGAGCACCCGGTCCAGCTCGGCGGCGTCCGGGTGGTCGGCCACACCTCGCCGCAGCGCATGGATGATCCGCCGGCGTACGCCCTCGGCCGGCGGCTCGCCGAAGACCCGGGCCGCGGCCTCGTCGACCAGGTCCCGCACGGCCTCGTCGCACTGTGCGGTGGCGAGCTGCGACAGCGCTTCCAGCTCCCGGTCGAGCAGCGGAGGAAGGCCGGCGCAACCGGCCCCGAAGACGATCTCCTGCACCACCCGCAGGTGGATGTTCGCCAGCTCCAGGGCGAGGTGCTGCCGGATCCGGTGGGCGCAGGCGCGGGCCTGGCGGTCGATCCGGTCGGCCAGCTCGCCCGGCTCGACGCCGGCCGGCACCGGCACCCGGCCGGGCGCGCCGTCCGGTGCCGGCGGGCCGGCGGTGCGGCGCCGCACCTCGTCGGCCCAGCCCACCAGCGCGCGGCGCAGGCGCGGCAGCTCGGCCCGCCGGGCCGGGAACCACCGGGCCCGGTCGAGCGCCGGGACCGCGGCCAGCAACGTCGCGCGGTGCGCCTCGGTGGAGACCGACACCGGGTCGAGCCGGCCGGTGGACCCGGACCGGCCGGGCGACGGCACCGCAGCCACCCGGCCCGGTGCCTGCCCGCCGTCGCCCGGCGGGCCGGTCACGCCGGGCGTGACGGCGAAGAACACCTCGACCCGGGTACGCGCCACCTCGGCCAGCAGATGCAGCTCGGCCGCGCTGAACGCCTGGTCGGCGGAGATCACGAAGAGCAGCGCGCCGGCCCGGCCGACAGCGTCGCGCAGGACCCGGGCGCCGGCCACCCCCAGCGTGCCGGTGTCCGGGGTGTCGACCACCGTGAAGTGCCGCAGCAGCGGATCGGGCAGGCCCAGCTCGACCCGCCGGGGTGGCCGGGCCGAAGCGGCGGCCGGCGGGGCGGCGTCGTAGAGCTGCGGCCGGCGATACCCCGGGACGTACGCCGCGCGGGTGACGGTGGTGGCGTGCCGGACCAGCAGGTTACTTCCCGGCGGCACGGCGAGCGTCGCGGCCTCGGCCCGGAGCAGGCCGGCGATCAGCTCGCGCCGGTTCGCACCGGCCGGACCGGCGACGACCACGACGCTCGGATCGTCCGGGCCGGCGGTGGTCACCACGGGCCGGGCCGGCTGCGGGACCCGTCCGGAGCGCTGGGCCCGGCGGCGCGGCTCGGGCACGTCGACCGAGGGGAGCGGACCTGGCGTCATCAGGTGGCCTCCCGGTGAGGCGACCAGGGGGGCGGTCGCGGGATTTCCCCCGATTGCAGGGATTGCCGGAAGAGCACGGGTGCCGGCCACCCGACGACCAACACATCGGACACTCACGGGCAATGAACAGATTACTCAGCTTCTCTGCGTGACGGCACGTACGCGCACCGGAACGATCGATGTGCCGCGTCGATGGGCGGGTGGGAGGTCGTCGTCCGTATGCCCTCCACCGTCGGCGACCGGCGGTCGGCGGCCCGGAGGGACGCGGCGAGTTCGCGGGCCGCTCCGCGGTCGATGCCGGGGCACGACGGCGCGGATCCGGGCTGAACTCTAGGCTGGAGCGGTGAGCACCCTTCGTCCCGCGCTGCTGACCGACCACTACGAGCTGACCATGGTCAGCGCGGCCCTGCGTGACGGCACTGCCGATCGACGCTGCGTCTTCGAGGTGTTCAGCCGGCGGCTGCCGGCCGGGCGCCGGTACGGCGTGGTCGCCGGCACCGGCCGCCTGATCGAGATGATCCGCGACTTCCGGTTCGACCGGGCGGAGATCGACTTCCTGCGCCGTACCGGCGTGGTGGACGAGCCCGCCGCGCAGTGGCTGGCCGACTACCGGTTCACCGGCGACATCGACGGCTACGCCGAGGGCGAGCTGTTCTTCCCCGGCTCCCCGATCCTCACCGTGTCCGGCACGTTCGCCGAGTGCGTGGTGCTGGAGACGCTCGTGCTGTCGGTGCTCAACCACGACTGCGCGGTCGCCGCCGCCGCCGCCCGGATGGTCACCGCGGCCCGGGGGCGGGCCCTGATCGAGATGGGCTCCCGCCGGGCACACGAGGAGGCCGCCGTCGCCGCGGCGCGGTCCGCGTACCTGGCCGGATTCCGGTTCACCTCCAACCTGGCCGCCGGGCAGCGCTACGGCATCCCCACCGCGGGCACCGCCGCGCACGCGTTCACGCTGCTGCACGACGACGAGCGGGCCGCGTTCGCCTCCCAGGTCGCCACGCTGGGCAAGGACACCACGCTGCTTGTCGACACGTACGACATCGCCCAGGGCATCCGCAACGCCATCGCGGTGGCCGGGCCGGAGCTGCGGGCGGTCCGGATCGACTCCGGCGACCTCGCGGTGATCGCCCAGCAGTCCCGCGAGCTGCTCGACTCGCTCGGTGCCACCGAGACGAAGATCATCGTCTCCGGCGACCTGGACGAGTACGCCATCGCCGCGCTCGCCGCCGAACCGGTGGACATGTACGGCGCCGGCACCGCGGTGGTGACCGGCTCCGGTGCGCCCACCGCCGGACTGGTCTACAAGCTGGTCGAGGTCGAGGGGCGGCCGGTGGTCAAGCGCTCCGAGCACAAGGCCACCATCGGCGGCCGGAAGGTGGCGGTCCGCCGGCACAAGCCGACCGGCACCGCCACCGAGGAGGTCATCGTGCCGCAGGGCGTACCGGACCGGCAGCCGAACGACCGGCTGCTCCAGCACTCGTACGTGGTGTCGGGCGAGCCGGAGACGCTGCCCACGCTCGAGGAGTCCCGGGACCACCTGCGTCAGTGCCTGATCTCGATCCCGTGGGAGGGGCTCAAGCTCTCCGCCGGGGATCCAGCCGTACCGGTCACCGTCGTACCCGCGAGCTGAGGAGGAACCCCCGATGGCGAACGCCCTGATCATCGTGGACGTGCAGAACGACTTCTGTGAGGGCGGCTCCCTCGCGGTCGGCGGCGGGGCAGGGGTGGCCGCCGGCATCTCCCGGCTGCTCGCCGCCGAGCCGGAGCGGTGGGACCACGTGGTCGCGACGAAGGACTACCACGTCGACCCGGGCGCGCACTTCGGCGACCCGCCGGACTACGTCGACTCCTGGCCCCGGCACTGCGTGGTCGGCACCTCCGGCTCCGAGTTCCACCCCGAGCTGGCGACCGACCGGGTCGAGGTGATCTTCCACAAGGGCGAGCACGCGGCCGCGTACTCCGGTTTCGAGGGCCACGCCCCCGACGGCGAGTGCCTGGCCGACTGGCTGCGACGCCACGACGTGGACCGGGTCGACGTGGTCGGCATCGCCACCGACCACTGCGTGCGCGCGACCGCCCTGGACGCCGCCCGGGAGGGCTTCCGGACCACGGTGCTGCTCGACCTGACCGCCGCCGTCGCGCCGGACACGCTCGACGTGGCGCTGCGGGCGCTGGACGGCGCCGGGGTGACGATGGTCGGCGAGCCCGTGATCACCGCCGCTTGACCCGGTAATCGCTTGCGGGTGTCGTACCCCGGCCCCAGGATGGCGCCGGAGGTACGGACCGTCGTGAATCTGAAGCCTTACCGGGAGGCGCTCGCCCTGCCCGGTCTCCGATCGTTGCTGCTGGTGTCGGTGCTGGCCCGGGTGCCGCTCACCGCCACCGGGGTGACGCTCACCTTCTACGTGGTGCTCGACCTGGGCCGCGGCTACGGCGCCGCCGGCCTGGTCGGTGCCGCGTCGACGGTCGGCGCGGCGGTCGGCGCCCCGCTGCTCGGGCGGCTCATCGACCGCCGAGGGCTCCGGCCGGTGCTGGTGCTCACCACTGTCGCCGAGGCGCTGTTCTGGTCCGCCGCGCCCACGCTGTCGTATCCGGTGCTGCTGCCTGCCGCGTTCCTCGCCGGGCTGCTCGCCCTGCCGATCTTCTCGATGGTCCGCCAGTCGATCGCCGCGCTCGTGCCGGCGGAGAAGCGCCGCCCCGCGTACGCGCTCGACTCGATGGCGGTGGAGTTGTCGTTCATGGTCGGGCCGGCGCTCGCCGTGGCCCTCGCCACCGCCGTCACGCCGCGCCTGACGCTCTGGGCGGTCGGCGCCGGCATCGTCGCCTCCGGTATCTGCTTCTGGCTGCTCGACCCGCCGATCCGGGCCGCCGACGAGCCGGCCGGGCCGCCGCGCCCGGTGCACCGCCGCGAGTGGCTCACCCCGCGCCTGCTGGCCGTCCTGGCCGTCAGCCTCGCCGCCACCCTGGTGCTCGGCGGCACCGACGTCGCGGTGGTGGCAGTGCTCCGCTCCGGTGGCGAGGTCGGCTGGACCGGCGCCGTGCTGGCCGCCTGGGCGGTCGCCTCGCTGGCAGGTGGCTTCGCCTACGGCGCGGTACGCCGCTCGTTCTCCCCGCTGGCGCTGATGGCCGCGCTGAGCCTCACCACCATCCCGGTGGGGCTGGGCGGGTCGCACTGGTGGCTGCTCTGCCTGGCGCTGATTCCGGCCGGCGCGCTCTGCGCCCCCACCATCGCGTCCACCTCCGACGCGGTCAGCCGGCTGGCCCCGTCCTCCGTCCGGGGTCTGGCGATGGGCCTGCACGGCTCCGCCGTCACGGTCGGCATCGCGCTCGGCGCACCGCTGGCCGGCGCGGTGATCGACGCCTCCGCGCCCGCGTGGGGGTTCGTGGTCACCGGTGCGATCGGCGCGCTGGTGGCGGTGGCGGTGCTCCCGATAGAGCTGCGCCACCGCCGCACCCCGGTCCCCACCCCAACTCCAGACCCCGCCCTGGCCCTGGCTCCCCGCTAGCCCTCCGCCATCGCCTCGAAGCGGGGCGAAGCCAGTACGGGGAAGTGGCTGGTTTCCCCGTGCCCCGGACACCCCCACTTCCCCGAGCTGGCGCCTGCCCTCCACCCCCGCACCGCTGATCATGAGGTTAGCGGCGACATAACGGACACGAACTGCCGTCAACTTCATGATCAACGGAGACAACCGGCCGGGGCAACCAGCCGGGGGCAACCGGCCGGGAAAGCGGCGGGCGCCGCACCCCCGTGAGGGAGTGCGGCGCCCTGTTCGACGTGGCTGCGCGGTACTCAGCGCTTGTCGAGGTTGCCCGCGGTGTCCTCCTGGTAGCTGGCGCCACCGTTCACCTCGCTGGTCAGCGGCTTCGCGCCGCCCTCGGGCGGCCCGGCCAGGCTCTGCCCGGCGGCCAGCTCGGGGAACTTCGCGTCGAACGCCGGCCGCTCGGAGCGGATACGCGGCATGCGGTCGAAGTTGCGCAGCGGCGGCGGGGAGCTGGTGGCCCACTCGAGCGAATTGCCGTGGCCCCACGGGTCGTCGACCTCGACCACCGGGCCGGTCTTGTACGACTTCCAGCAGTTCCAGATGAACGGCAGCGTCGAGATACCGGTGATGAACGCGCCGATCGTGGAGATCGTGTTCAGCGTGGTGAAGCCGTCGGCGGCCTGGTAGTCGGCGTACCGGCGCGGCATGCCCTCGTTGCCCAGCCAGTGCTGCACCAGGAACGTGGTGTGGAAGCCGATCATGGTCAGCCAGAAGTGGATCTTTCCGAGGCGCTCGTCGAGCATCCGGCCGAACATCTTCGGGAACCAGAAGTAGATGCCGGCGAACACGGCGAACACGATCGTGCCGAACAGCACGTAGTGGAAGTGCGCCACCACGAAGTACGAGTCGTGCAGGTGGAAGTCGAGCGGCGGGCTGGCCAGCAGCACACCGGTGAGACCACCGAAGAGGAAGGTCACCAGGAAGCCGATGGAGAACAGCATCGGCGTCTCGAAGGTGATCTGACCCCGCCACATGGTGCCGATCCAGTTGAAGAACTTCATACCGGTGGGCACGGCGATCAGGTAGCTCAGGAAGCTGAAGAACGGCAGCAGCACCTGGCCGGTGGCGAACATGTGGTGCGCCCAGACGCTCATCGACAGGGCGGCGATGGCGACGGTGGCGGCGACCAGGCCCTTGTAGCCGAAGATCGGCTTACGGGAGAAGACCGGGATGATCTCGCTGATGATGCCGAAGAACGGCAGCGCGATGATGTACACCTCGGGGTGACCGAAGAACCAGAACAGGTGCTGCCACAGCATCGGCCCGCCGGTCGCCGGGTCGTACACGTGGGCGCCCATCAGGCGGTCCGCGGCGAGCGCGAACAGCGCGGCGGCCAGCAGCGGGAAGACCAGGATCGCCAGCAGGCTGGTGACCAGCATGTTCCAGGTGAAGATCGGCATCCGGAACATGGTCATGCCGGGCGCGCGCAGGGTCAGGATCGTGGTGATCAGGTTGACCGCGCCGAGGATCGTGCCCAGACCGGAGATGGCCAGGCCGACGACCCACATGTTGGCGCCGACGCCCGGGGCGTGGTCGGCGGTGCTCAGCGGCGTGTAGGCGGTCCAGCCGAAGTCGGCAGCGCCGCCCGGGGCGATGAAGCCCGCCGTGGCGAGCGTGCCACCGAACAGGTACAGCCAGTACGCGAAGGCGTTGAGCCGGGGGAACGACACGTCCGGCGCGCCGATCTGCAGCGGCACCACGTAGTTCGCGAAGGCGAACACGATCGGCGTCGCGAAGAACAGCAGCATGATCGTGCCGTGCATGGTGAAGAGCTGGTTGTACTGCTCGGGCGACAGGAACTGAAGGCCCGGTTGCGCGAGTTCCGCGCGCATGATCAGGGCCATCAGGCCGCCGATCATGAAGAACACGAACGCGGTGACCATGTACATGATCCCGATCTGCTTCGCGTCCGTGGTGCGCAGCAGCCGCGCGAGGGCCGACCCCTTGACCGGCTCGCGGACCGGCCAGGGCCGGGTCACGACCGGCTTGGGTGCGACGGTGGTCACGAGTGGCCTCCGGTTCTGGTTGTCCCGCTCGGCGCGCTGGTCATCGGCGCAGCCGTCATCCGCAAGGAGGATAGTCCCCGGTAGGTGGCCCCGCCGCGTGGGGTGGGCGGCTACGATCTCGGCCCGCTAGAGGGGGCCGGTCAGGAGCCGGTAGTGCTCCCGGAAGATCCGCCCGCCGCGTCCGCGCAGCAACGGGTCGCGCAGCGCCGGCGGCACGTCGCGGGTGCGGTTGCGGTCCCGGGTCCGGTCCCGCACCCAGCGGGTACGCGGCCGGCGACGGCTCTCGTACGCGAGCAGCGCGGCCTCGACGCTGCCGGCGGCCCGCAGCGACTCGGCGAGCACGACGGCGTCCTCCAGCGCCATTGCCGCACCCTGGGACAACGTCGGTGCGGTGGCGTGAGCGGCATCACCGACGAGCAGCACCCGGCCGTGGAACCAGCGCCCCAACTCGACCTCCTCGGTGCGCTCCACGTGCACGGTCTCCAGCGCGGCCAGCACCTCGGGCACCGGGCCGCCGTAGGAGCCGAACAGCTCGCGCAGGCGGGCGAGCGGGTCGGCGGGCAGGTCGGTGCCGGCCTCGTCGGCATAGCAGTGGAGCCGCCCGGCGCTGAGCGGCACCACCAGGAAGCCGGCCCGCTGGCCGAGCAGGGCGGTCCAGTCCGCGATCCGGGGGCCGCCGCGCACCAGGGCGCGGTAGACCACCTGCCCGGCGGGGCGTGGCGGTCCGCCGAGCGCGGCGAGCGTCCGCACTGCCGAGCGGGGCCCGTCGGCGCCGACGACCAGGTCGTACTCGCCGCCGGTGCCGTCGGTGAAGCCGACGGCGACCCGGCCGGGCAGCGGGTCGACGGTGCTCACCTCGGCGCCGTGGCGCACCGCGCCGCCGGCGCCGGTGAGCAGCACCCGGTGCAGCTCGGCCCGGGGCAGCGCCCGGCACTCCCCCACGCCGGCCCAGAGCGCGTCGAGGTCGACCTCGCACAGCGGCGCCCCGCCGGCGTCGAGGAAGCGCTGCCGGTGGATCACCTGGCCGACCGGGCGCAGCGGCCCGTCGAGGTCGAGCCGGCGCATCGCCCGGGCGGCGTTGCCCGGTAGGTAGAGGCCGGTCTCGGTCGACTCGGTGGGCGGCAGCCGCTCGGTGACGTCGGGCCGGAACCCCGCCAGGCGTAGCGCCCGGGCCACGGCGAGGCCGGCGATGCCCGCGCCGACGACGAGGATGCGCAGGGGGGAACCACCCATCACGGGGTACGCCTCCGGAGGGGGATCGGAACGCGTTGGAGGCAAGACATTACTCGCCGCAACCAGGTGGCGGAAGTGTCCGTGCGCCCTGGCGCGGGCCGCCGGTCGGCGGCGCACCCCGTCCCACCGGCAGGAATCCCGCCCCCATCTGGGGGAAGGGCGCGGCCGGGGCCCTCCCCCGCGCCACCGGGCGGACGCGGAGCGTTAACGACCTCGGCGCATTTGCGCAATGATTTCAGACATGTAAATGTATTCCTTGCATCGTGGGAGCGCTCCCGCCCGTACCCCCGACCTAACGGCGCCGTCCCGCGCCGAGCCAAGGAGCATCATGAAGCGTCCACTCAGGGCCCTCGCGGCGGCCGGGCTGCTCGCCGCCGGCACCCTCGTCGCCGTCGCGCTCGGCGGCACCGCCTCCGCCGACACCCAGATCTGCGAGCAGTACGGCTCGACCACGATCGGCGGCAAGTACGTGGTGCAGAACAACCGCTGGGGCACCAGTGCCCAGCAGTGCATCAACGTCACCTCGACCGGCTTCTCCATCACCCGCGCGGACGGCTCCGCGCCGACGAACGGGGCGCCGGTCTCCTACCCGTCTATCTTCGTGGGCTGCCACTACACCAACTGCTCGCCCGGCACGAACCTCCCGGTGCAGGTGAAGAACATCAGCAGCGCGCCGGCCAGCATCAGCTACAACTACGTCAGCGGCGCGATCTACGACGCCGCGTACGACATCTGGCTCGACCCGTCGCCGAAGCGCGACGGCGTGAACCAGATGGAGATCATGATCTGGCTCAACCGGCAGGGCCCGATCCAGCCCATCGGCTCGGTGGTCGGCAACGCCAGCATCGCCGGCCGGACCTGGGAGGTCTGGCGGGGCAGCAACGGCTCCAACAACGTCATCTCGTACGTGGCGCCGTCGGCCATCCCCAGCTTCAGCTTCGACGCGCTGGCGTTCATCAACGACACCCGCAACCGGGGCGCGATCACAGGTGACTGGTACCTGACCAGCATCCAGGCCGGCTTCGAGCCGTGGCAGGGCGGCGTCGGGCTGGCGGTGAACTCGTTCTCCCAGAACGTCGACACCGGCGGTTCCAACCCGCCGCCGACCACGTCGGCGCCGACCACGCCCCCGCCGTCGGGCGGCGCGTCCTGCACCGTCACCTACAAGGCGGCTAACGTCTGGAACAACGGCTTCACCGCCGACGTGACAGTCAAGAACACCGGCTCCGGCACGATCAACGGCTGGACGCTCAACTACAACCTGCCCTCCGGGCAGACCGTCACCAACGCGTGGAACGCGACGGTGAGCCAGAGCGGCTCGGCGGTGACCGCCCGCAACGCCGGCTACAACGGCACGCTGGCACCCGGCGCGTCGACCAGCTTCGGCTACCAGGCGACGCTGAACGGCAGCTACTCCGCGCCGAGCAGCTTCACCCTCAACGGCTCCACCTGCGCCCGGGGCTGACCACCACGCACGAGGGGGGCGCGGTCCGCGACGGACCGCGCCCCCCTCTCCCGGTACGCCTCAGCCGGCGAGCGCGTCGATGTCGCGCATCTCCTCGGCGGTCAGCGAGAACCCGAACACGTCGATGTTGGCCCGGATCCGCTCCGGCGTGACCGACTTCGGGATGACCACGATCTCGTGGTCGATGTGCCAGCGCAGCACCACCTGGGCCGGTGACACGTCGTGCGCCTGGGCGATGCGGACCAGCACCGGGTCGGACAGGTCGCTGGCCTTGAACGGGCTGTACCCCTCCAGCGCCACGCCCCGGTCCCGGTGGGCGGCGTGCGTGTGCCTGTCGTACAGCGCCGGGCTCCAGCGGATCTGGTTCACCGCGGGCGTCTCCTCGGTGGCCTGGATCAGCTCGTCGATCTGATCGGTCGAGTAGTTGCTCACCCCGACCGTGCGGGCCATGTTCTCGTCCCGCGCGGCAAGCATCTCCCGCCACACCGGGATGCTGTCGCCGGGCGCGGACGGCGGCCAGTGCACCAGCCACAGGTCGACGTAGTCGGTGTCCAGGGCGGCCAGGCTGGCCTCGATCGTCTCGCGCTCCCGGCCCACCCGGTCCGGCGGCAGCTTGGTGGTGATGAAGACGTCCTCCCGGCGCAGCCCGCTCTCCTGGACCGCCCGGCCCACCTCCTTCTCGTTGCCGTACATGGTGGCCGTGTCGATGTGCCGGTAGCCGGCGTCCAGCGCGGCGAGCACCGCCTGGAACCCGGCCTCGCCGGTGGCCTGCCACGTGCCGAAGCCGAGCAGCGGGATCCGGACGTCACCGGCGAGCGGGAGGGTGGGCTGATCGAGGTCCATGTCCCCCGTTCTACCCCGGTTCGCCGCGCACACACCGGCATCCCGGCGCGTACGGCACGTCTGGGGGAGGATGCGGGGATGGCGGACCGGCTGGAGGAGTACCGGCGGAAACGGGACGCCGCGCGTACCCCGGAACCGGTGCCCGAGCGGGTGCGGGGCCGGAAGCGGTCCGCGCGGCGCGCGCCACGCTTCGTCATCCAGCAGCACCACGCCCGGAGCCTGCACTGGGACCTGCGGCTGGAGCACGACGGCGTGCTGGCCTCCTGGGCGGTCCCGCGCGGCCTGCCCCGCGACCCGGGCCGCAACCACCTGGCCGTGCACACCGAGGACCACCCGATGGAATACCTGACGTTCCACGGCGAGATCCCCGCCGGGGAGTACGGCGGCGGGCGGATGACAGTGCACGACACCGGCACCTACCGCGCGGAGAAGTGGCGCGACGACGAGGTGATAGTGGTGCTCGACGGCGAGCGCACGAAGGGACGGTACGTCCTGTTCGCCACCGGTGGCCGGGGCCGGGACTGGATGATCAGGCGCACCGACCCGGCGCCGGAGGGCTGGACGCCGATGCCCGAACTGGTCCGCCCGATGCTCGCCGCGCAGGGCGGGCGGCTGCCACGCGACGCCGCCGCCTGGGGGTACGAGCCGCGCTGGGCGGGCGTGCGCGCGATGGCGTACGTCTCCGGCGGCCGGCTGCGGCTGCTCGACGGCGACGACACGGAGATCACCGGCTCGTACCCCTGGGCGCGGGCGATGGCCGAGGCGCTGGCCCCGGCGGAGGCGGTGCTCGACGGCGTGCTGGTCCGGATCGACCCGGCCGGGCGGGTCCGCGCGCCGACCCGGCGCGACGGGCAGTTCCTCGCCGTCGACCTGCTCTGGCTGGAGGGCGTGTCCAGTCTCGACGTGCCGTACGCGCAACGCCGTGACCTGCTCGACGGTCTGGCGCTCGCCGGTCCGCACTGGCAGACTCCGCCGTGGTTCCCGGGAGTCGGCGCGGACGCCCTACGGGCCGCACGTGAGCAGGGGCTCCCGGGAGTGGTGGCGAAACGCCTCGACTCCCCGTACGAGCCGGGCCGGCGCAGCCGGCACTGGCTGAGCATCGACGCGAGCTGAGGACCACCGTGCATCTGACGCACCTGGAGTGCCCGCGCTGCGGCCGTGAACATCCGGCCGACGTGTTGCAGAACCTCTGCGGCTGCGGCTCGCCGCTGCTGGCCCGCTACGACCTCGCCGCGGTGGCCGCCACCGTCACGCCGGAACAGTTCGGGCTGCGCCCGGCCGACCTGTGGCGCTACCGCGAGCTGCTGCCGGTGGCCGATCCCCGGTGCGTCACGACGCTGGGCGAGGGCTGGACGCCGATGTGGCGCGCGCCCGCGTACGGCCACGAGATCGGTGTGGCGGACCTGATCGTCAAGGACGAGGGGCTGACCCCGACCGGGTCGTTCAAGGCGCGCGGCGCGTCGGTGGGCGTGAGCCGGGCCCGGGAGCTGGGCGTGCGGCGGATCGCCATGCCCACGAACGGCAACGCCGGTGCGGCGTGGGCCACCTACGCGGCGCGGGCCGGGATGGGCGCGACGATCGCCATGCCGCTGGCCGCGCCGACGATCTGCCGCGAGGAGTGCCTCGCCGCCGGCGCCGACCTGCGGCTCATCGACGGCCTGATAAACGACGCGGGCCGGGAGATCGCCGAACTGGTCGCCGGATCGGACGGCGGGATCTTCGACGCCGGCACGCTGCGCGAGCCCTACCGCCTGGAGGGCAAGAAGACCATGGGGTACGAGATCGTCGAGCAGCTCGGCTGGCAGGTGCCCGACGTGATCGTCTATCCCACCGGCGGGGGCGTCGGGCTGATCGGCATCCACAAGGCGCTGCACGAGCTGCGCGAGCTGGGCTGGGTGGAGGACCGGCTGCCCCGGCTGGTGGCGGTGCAGTCGACCGGGTGCGCGCCGATCGTACGGGCGTTCGCGGCCGGCGAGGACCGGGCCACCCCGTGGGCGGACGCGCACACAGTCGCGTTCGGCATCACGGTGCCCGCCCCGCTCGGTGACGAGCTGGTCCTGTCCGCGCTGCGGGAGAGCGCCGGCACCGCGATCGCCGTTGACGACGCGGAGATCCTCACCGACCTGCGTGACTTCGCCGCCCGGGAGGGGCTGCTGCTCTGCCCGGAGGGCGCGGCGTGCCTGACCGCCACCCGGCACCTGCGTGCGGGCGGCTGGATCCGGCCCGGGGAGCGCGTGGTGGTGCTCAACACCGGGGCCGGTGTCAAGTACCCGGGCCTGGTGCACAGCGGGGCGCCCGTCTGACCTGCGCGGTCGTGGCGCCCCGCTCGGCTGGGGTTCAGGAGGTGGGCGGCTCGTCCTCGCCCGCCTCCTCGGCGGCGTCCGCCTCCTCCTTCGTCTTGTGCACCGCGCCGTCGGCGTGCTCCGGCGGGCCGTAGACGGTGTAGAGCACCAGCGGGTTCGGTCCGGTGTTGACGAAGTTGTGCTTCGTGCCGGCCGGCACGACCACCAGGTCGCCGGAGACGACCTCCTTCTTCTCACCGGCCACCCGCGCCTCGCCGGTGCCGCTGACGAAGGTGAGGATCTGGTCGATGCCCTCGTGCACCTCCTCGCCGATCTCGCCGCCCGGCGGAATGGTCATGATGACCAGCTGGGTGTGCTCCCCGGTCCAGAGCACGCGGCGGAAGTCGGGACTCTTCTCGGCGACTGTCGCGATCGTGAAATGCTCCATGGCTCGCTCATACCCCGATCACGCGCCCGCCACGCCGGGAGTGGCAGATGGTGGAATTCCCCACGCCCGGCGGGTTTGGCTCCCTCCGGAAGGGGCATGTGCTCCCGACAAGACCGGTGCGGTGCTGGCCGGTCGAGCCAGGTCCCCGTCGGCGTACCGCCGTACGGCTGCGGTGGCGGGAGACGGCCGGAGCGCGGCGACGTTACGACCGGAGGTCGTGCGGCGCCGTGCGCTCGTCTCCGCGCCCGGACGGCCTCTCGCCGGTTCCCCCGCTAGAGCCTGACGCGGCGCAGCCCCCTGGTTACTCTGAAGTATGGTGCCGCTCCGAGGTCGGCCGACGGTCTACCGTCCGGTGCTGGCCGCGCGGCGTGGGGAGCTGGAGGCGCTGGCCCATCTGGACGACGCCTCCGCCGCGCTCGTCGCACCGGTCCTCGACGTCCCGGCGGGCAGCCCGTCCATCGTGGACGGCCTGACCCGGCTGCCGGACGGGCTGCTGTGCGCGGTCGACGTGTCGGCGCTGCCGGACGCCCCGGAACACGATCCGGTCCGCTGGGGCGTACCGCTGGTGCCGGTGATCGGTCTCGCGGACAGTGACCGGCGGCTGGCCGCGCACGGCGCGGCGGCCCGGGCCTGGGCGCACCACGCGGTCGTCCGGTTGCGGGTCGGCCCGGACCGCGCCGGACCGGACGCGGCCACCGCGGCGGCGGAACGGGTGTGGCGGGTGACCGGCCTGCTGCCCGAGCAGTGCGACCTGCTGCTCGACGCCGGGGACGTGTGCTGCCGGGCCGACGTCCGGCTGGCCGAACCGCGGCTCCGGCGGGCCGCGCAGTGGGCACTGCGGCACGCCTGGCGTTCGGTGACGGTGGCGGCCGGCGGGATGCCGCCGGCCCTGTCCCGGCTGCCGGTGGACGAGCCGGTCCGGCTGGACCGCCACGACTGGTCGCTCTGGCGGCGCCTGGCCGACCTGCGCCTCGGTTACGGCGACTACGGCGTGGGCTGCGCGGTACGGGACGCGGACGAGCCGGGCGACCGGGCACCGACGCTGCGCTGGGCCGACGACGAGGCATGGTGGGTCTACCGCTGGTCGCGGCGCGGCGGCCGGGCCGACGACCGGTTCGCCGACCTGTGCCGCACGCTGACCACCGCGCCGCACTGGTCACCGGCCGGGGCCGGCTTCTCCTGGGGCGACCACGAGGTCGTCCGGCGGGCGCGGCGGGGCGCCGGCGCGGGCTCACCCGCCAACTGGATCGCGTGGAGCACCTCGCACCATCTGGCGCACGTGCTGGCCGCGCTGGTCCGGCCGGAACCGGACCAGCGCGCCGGCTGAGCTCACTCCTGCTCGGTGAACCCGAACTGCACCACGCCCTCCTCGTCGACGACCGCGTCCACCGACGTGTCGTTCAGCAGCTCGGCCGCGTCGGAGTCGAGGAAGATGCGCGCCCCTTCGGTGTCCACCACCTGGTCGCCCTGCGCCGGCTGCGGCACCAGCTCGATCGAGAGCGAACCGGCGTCGGTGTCGGCGGCGATGCGCAGCCCACCGGCGTCGGCGACGTCCTGCTGGGCGGCGAGGTCACGGATCACCAGGACGGCGTTGTCGGTCATGGTCAGCATGGCTGAACTCCTCATGGCTGGATGTCGGGTTCCGCGGGCGACACGGCCCACGCGGTCGGCTCGCGACCCGGAAGCGGGCGGAACAGGTTCTCGCCGCGCTGGAGGCAGGGCGTTCCACCGCCCTCACCCCCACCGTGCCCGCTGCCCGGTCATCCGTCAAACGGAACCCGATGATCGGCCGCTCCCCGGTGAACAGGGGTTTCCCCCGGCCCGGCCGGGGAACTCCCCGCGTTCGCGGTGTCCGCGCCGGCCCCGCAAATAACCTTTCACGCGGGAGTCTTCTCCGCAGGAAATCTCCATGGCAGCATCTGCACATGGATCGTCGCCTATTCCCCCGGACGCTGGCGGTGCTGGTGCTGGTCGCCACCGCGGCCACCGCCGGCACCACCACCGCCACCGCCGAAGCGCCCACCCCCGCGCAGACCCGGCTGCACGCCACCATCGACGCGGTCCTCGCCGACAGCCGGCTCAACGGGGCCCAGGCGGGCGTGGTCGTCGTCGACACCACCACCGGCCGCACGCTCTACGACCGCAACGGCACCCGCCGGCTCATCCCCGCCTCCAACACCAAGCTGCTCACCTCGGCCGCGGCGATGGAGCTGCTCGGCCCGGGCCACCGCTTCGCCACCGAGGTCAGCACCGACGGGCAGCGCCACGCCGGGATGCTCTCCGGCGACCTCTACCTGCGCGGCGGTGGCGACCCGACCATCCTCGCCGCCGACTACGACCGGCTCGCCCAGCAGGTCGCGGCGGCGGGCGTACGGGTGGTCGCGGGCGACCTGGTCGCTGACGACACCCGGTACGACCGCGACCGGCTCGGTCCGGACTGGACCTGGGACGACGAGCCCTACTACTACGCCGCCCAGGTGTCCGCGCTCACGGTGGCCCCGGACACCGACTACGACGCCGGCACCGTGATCGTGCGCGCCGCGCCGGGCACCCGGGAGGGAGCCCGCCCGAAGATCACCATGACGCCGGAGAACGGCTGGCTGCGCATCGACAACCGGGCCGAGACGGTCGCCGACGGCGAGACCACAATCTCCTTCGAACGCGAGCACGGCGGCAACACCGTGGTGGTGACCGGCCAGATCGCGGTCGGCGAGGCAGCCGAGAGCGACTGGGTGACCGTCTGGGAACCGACCGGGTACGCCGCCGACGTGTTCCGCTCCGCGCTGCGGCGGCACGGCGTACGGGTGCTCGGCCGGACCGTGCTCGGCAGCGCCACCCCGGACACCGCCAAGCCGCTCGCCCGGCACGACTCGATGCCGCTGGCCGACCTGATGGTGCCGTTCCTCAAGCTCTCCAACAACGGGCACGCCGAGGTGCTGACGAAGGAACTGGGCCGGCAGCTGTCCGGTTCCGGGACCTGGGCCGCCGGCCTCTCCGCGATCAGCGGGTACGTGGGCGACGCCGGGGTGGACACCGGCACGCTGCGCCAGCGCGACGGGTCCGGCCTGTCCCGGCGCAACTTCGTCCCGCCGGCCCAGTTCGTCACGCTGCTCTCGGCGGTCCGCGCCGAACCCTGGTTCGACACCTGGTACGCCGCGCTGCCGGTGGCCGGCAACCCGGACCGGTTCGTGGGCGGGACGCTGCGCAGCCGGATGGGCGGCACGCCCGCCGCGAACAACGTGCACGCCAAGACGGGCAGCCTGACCGGGGCGTCGGCGCTCTCCGGTTACGTCACCGACGCCGACGGGCGGCTGCTCGCCTTCTCGATCGTGCTGAACAACTACCTCACCTCGTCGGTGAAGGGGCTGGAGGACCAGATCGCGATCGCGCTGGCCGCGTACACCGAGAAGGAGACGGCGACCGCCCGGCGGACGGTGCCCACCGCGCCGGACTCGCCGCGCGTGCCGGAGGGGCGGGAGTGCTCCTGGGTGAAGCCCGCGCTCTGCTGACCGGCCGGGCCGCCCCGGCGCTCAGGCGCCGGGGCGGTACGGGCGCGGGCCGGCCCCGGGATCGCCCCGCTCGACGAGCGCGTCGATCTCGGCCGGCGGCAGCCCGCGCAGGGTGAGCACCCGCCGGCCCCACCGGTGCAGGCGGCACGGGTGCGGGCTGGCGTCGTTGCGGCAGACGGTCCCACCCGACCAGGTCCGGGGCGCGTGCACCACCACCGCCCGCACCGCGAACTGGACGTCCTCGACCGTCACGTACGGCGGCATCGGGATCTCGCGCGGCACGTCGGCGTCGCTACGCGGGCGGGCGGGGACGACGGGGGCAGAGCCGGTCATCGGTCGGGCCTCCACAGAGGATGGTCGGACGTGGCAACGGAAACCTACGACGCCCGGCCGGGTAGGCGACGGACAAACTGTCCCCGCTCAGCGCAGCGCCACCGCCTGGAGGCTGACGTTGCCGCAGTCGCCCAGTGACTCCTCCACGGTCCAGTTCAGCAGCAGCTTCGCGCCGCGCGGGGCGCGGAACCTGACGGTGAACTCGGTGGTGAGCGCGGTGTGCGGATCCTCCATCCGCAGCGTGGTCACCGGGCCGCCGGTGGAGACGCGCACGTCGAGGCGGCCACGGGCCATCCAGAGCCCGGCGTACAGACGCACCGTTCGCGGGCTCCCGTCGGCGGCCACCGCCAGGTTGAACCCGCTGCCCCGGTGGCAGGTGTAGACGCCGGACATGGTGCCGCTCGCCGAGGCGACAGGGGCGCCGTCGCCCCAGGCGTACGCCTCCGGGTTGTTGCTGAAGCTCTCCCGCCGCCCCCGGCCGCCCTCGTCGCGGATCTCACCGGAGCCGCCCCGCTTGCGGACCGCCCGGTCGGCGCCGATGAGCCCCCAGTGGACCCAGTCGGTGGGGCCGGCGGCCGTGAGGTCGACGGTGGCGGGCACCTCCGCGCGGGTGACCGTGACGGTCGGCGGCAGCGCGCTCGGCGGCGACGGCGACGGCGTGGACGGCGACGGGCTCGGCGACGGCGGCCGCTGCCGGGGGCGCAGCCCCGGGTTGACCACCGTCTCGCCGGCCTCGTTCGGCAACCCGACCGGGCCGGGCGGAGCGACGGGCAACCCGGCGTGCTCCTCGCGCGGCGCCTCGTGCCGTTCCCCGCCGAGATAGAACGCCAGCGCCGCCAGGCAGAGGACCGCGGCCAACCCTTCCAGCATCAACCGCCGCCGACGGCGCAGCCGGCGCAGCGCGGACCGGGTACGCGGAAGGCCGTGCCGATGCGATCCGGGGCCGGTACGCGGACGGTCCTCCTGGCCCACCACACCCTCCACTTCGGTCACCGCACCGTCCGATACGACCGGAGCGTGACGGGCTTCACGGTGTCACCGGAAGAGAGTTCGCGCCACATGTCGAGCGACGGGAGTTTCCAGTTCGTTACCTCACGGCCGGCCACCGGGCCGCTCAGCTTACCGTGATCGCCTGCAACGCCACCCCGTCGTTCTGCCCGCCGGTCACCGTCAGGGCCTGCCACCTGATCAGCAGCCGCTCCCCCGGCGTCGCCCGGAAGCGGATGACGTACTGGTAGAAGCGGTCACCCGCGGCGAGGGCGACCTCGCGGACGGCGGGATCGCCGCCGCTGGACAGCGACAGGTCCAGCCGCGCGCCGGCCGAGAACGTGCCGACGAACAACCGGACCGTACGCGGCTCCCCGCTCCCGGCCACGCCGAGCGTGAAGCTCTTGCCGGCGCCGCGCTGGAAGACCCCCGCGCGGGTGCCCTCCTGGGCGGCGGTCGGCGTGCCGTCGGTCCATTGGAGATCGCTGGCGCCCGCGTTGTGCTCCAGCCGCTCGCCGCCCGGATCCTGGATCTCACCCGTGCCGCCCGCCTTGCGATGGAAGCTGTCCGCGCCGGAGCCGCCCCAGTGCCGCCAGTCCCGCGTACCGAGCGCGGTGAGCGACACCGTCCCGGGCAGCGGCACCAGGTCCACGTCGAGCAGTGGACCGCCGGGCGACACCGGGTCACCGGTGACCGGCGCCTGCTCACCCGCTGCTTGCTTTGAGGGCGGCGCCTGCGCGCTGGGCGCCTGTGCTGTGGGCGCCTGTTCGCTGGGTGCCGCGACCGGCGCGGTTTCCCGGATCAGCGGCGGCGTCCCCGGCGACCGGGCGGCGTACGCGAGCGCGGCCACCAGCCCGGTCACGGCCACCGCCGCCAGTACGGCACGCCGGCGTCGGCGCCGGGCCCGGGCCGCGGCGACCCGGGTGGCCGGGGCATCGGGCGCGGGCCGACGCGCCGGGCCGGCGATCGGGCTCGGCCGGGTCTTCGCCGCCCGGCCCGAAGCGGGGAGCCGATCTTTCGCCGCCCGGCCCACGACGCTCAGCCGCACGCCGATCCGGCCGGCCAGGTCGGCGAGTCGCGCCGGGATGCTCTCCGGGGCGGAGTGCCGGCCTGGTCTCGCCTCCACGTCGGCCTCGTGCGACGGGCCGGGTTCGGCCGGATCGTGTGAGGCGCCCGCCCGAACCGGCGACGCAGCGGACAGGTGCAGCCCGATCGGAGCCGGCCCGACCAGCGGCACCCGGCCGCCGGGCGGGTTCGGTCGCGGCTCGGGCCCGGCCGGTACACCTGCCCCGGTGGCGAGCGGACCCGGAGCGAGCGGACCAGAAGCCAGCGGACCAGGAGCCGGCGGGCCGGGCGCGAGCGGAGTCGTCGCGGGTGGGGTGGGCGCGGGCACGTCGGCGGGGAGCGGGCCTGAGGCGGGCAGCTCGGGCGTCGGCGGTCCGGCGGTGCGTGGCGGCGGCCATTCAGCGGTACCGGGCGGTTCCAGATCGCGGACGGTCACCGGATCGGGCGCGTCGGCCGGTGGACGGTCGCCGTCGGCCGCCGAACGGGGTGCGGCGGGCTCCGCGTCCCCGGGCAGGCGGCGTGGACCGGCGGGCCGCTCCGGCGCGTCTGCCGAATCGTCCGGCGTGGGCAGCCAACCCCCGACCCGGATTCCGGTCCGCGCGATGTCGTCCTCAGCCACCGACCCTCCCTCGGCCACCGGCGGCGAGCGGCCCGGCCCCGTGGCTCGCCGTAGGGAGGATGACACAGAACGCGATCTTGCAGAAGGGCATCAGTCCGCGCGATTCCCACGCGCGACACCCCGCCGCACCCCTCCCTGAACCAGATCTTGGAAGAATTAGGCCCCCATAGGGGCCATTTCCTTCCAAGATCTCCCCAGGCTCGCCCACCGACGCACCGGGCGGGTGGGCGGGCGCGCGCCGGGGTGGGCGGTGGGTGGTCAGTGGCGGGCTCAGCCGACCTGGAAGCCGAGCGCCTGGGCCAGCACCATCGCCTGCTCGACGTCGATCCGCGCGCCGGAACGCTGCACCGCCGTCGGGTCGAGCGAGGACAGGTCGCTGCCGCGCAGGTCGGCGCGGATCAGCTTGGCGGCGTGCAACTGGGCGCCGGAGAGGTCCACGCCGGTCAGCGTCGCGCCGGTCAGGTCGGCGCCGGTCAGGTCGACCTCCCGCATCCGTACGTCGGTGATCCGCGCCCCGCGCAGGTCGGCTCCGGCGAGCGTGACGAAGGACCAGTCGCCCCGGTCGATCCGCAACGGGCGCAGGTCGCAGCGGTCGAACGTGCTGCCGACCAGCTTGCAGCCGGTGAACTCGGCCTCGAACAGGTTGCACTTGCTGAACGAGCACCTGGTGAACGCCGAGTCGGTGTGCCGGGAGGCGTTGAACGCCACGTTGCCGAACACGCAGTCGGTGAAGACCGCGCCCCGGCTGACCGCCTCGGTCAGGTCGGCGTGGAAGAACTCGCACCGCACGAAGTGCCGGTCGGCCAGCTCCTCGGCGTACCAGTCCTCCTGGCGGTAGGTGACGTCCTCGACCTGCTCGGGCATGCCACCGACAGTAGTGACACTTCCCGGCCGCGATACCTGCGGGTAGGTTCGCGTCGTGAGCGTCACGGTGAGCACCGACCCCGGCCACGTCGGCTTCGATCCCGCCCGGCTGGCGCGGATCGACGAGCACTTCGCCCGGTACGTCGACGACGGCCGCCTCGCCGGCTGGCAGATCGTCGTCACCCGCCGGGGCGAGGTCGCCCACTCCTCGACGTACGGGCTGCGGGACCGGGAGGCCGGTACGCCGGTCGAGGCGGACACGCTGTGGCGCATCTACTCGATGACCAAACCGATCACCTCGGTCGCCGCGATGATGCTCTGGGAGGAGGGCCGGTTCGAGCTGAACGACCCGGTCAGCCGCTGGCTGCCGGAGTTCGCCGACGTCCGCGTCTACGACCGGGGTTCGGTGCTCAAGCCGTACACCGTGCCGGCGGTCGAGCCGATCCGGATCTGGCACCTGCTCACCCACACCGCCGGCCTGACGTACGGCTTCGCCCAGGTCTCGGTGGTCGACGGCCTCTACCGGGCGGCGGGCTTCGACCTGGGCGTGCCGCCGGGCGCGGACCTGGCCGCCGCCTCGGCCGGGCTGGCCCGGCTGCCGCTGCTGTTCCAGCCCGGCACGAGCTGGAACTACGGCGTCTCCACAGACGTGCTGGGCCGCCTGGTCGAGGTGATCTCCGGGCAGTCACTGGAGGCGTTCTTCGCCGAGCGGATCCTGGGCCCGCTGGGCATGACCGACACCCGCTGGTGGGTGGACGCGGCGGACGCGAAGCGCCTGGCCGCCCTGTACGCCCCGCACCCGGCCACCGGCCAGGCGGTACGCGCCGACGGGGTGGGCCGGGCCGCGCTGGCGGAGCCGACGTGGCACTCCGGCGGCGGCGGGCTGGTCTCCACGGCGGCCGACTACCACCGCTTCACCCAGTTCCTGCTGCGCGGCGGTGAGCTGGACGGGGTGCGCCTGCTCGGTCCCCGCACGGTGCGCTTCATGACCCGCAACCACCTGCCCGGCGACCGGGACCTGGCCTCGTTCTCCCCGGACGGCTTCGCCGAGACGATCCTCGACGGGATCGGCTTCGGGCTGGGCTTCGCGGTGGTGCTGGACCCGGTGCCGTCGCGGGTGCCGAGCAGTGTCGGCGAGTTCTACTGGGGCGGCCTGGCCAGCACCGCGTTCTGGGTGGACCCGGTGGAGGAGGTCACCGCGCTGCTGTTCACCCAGCTGATGCCGTCCAGCACGTACCCGCTGCGCAGCCAGTTGCGCCAGCTCGTCTACTCGGCGATCGTCGACTGAGCCGGTTCGGCGGAACGCCCCGCCGCCCGCCGGTGGGCTGCCTAGCCTGTGAGGAATGAGCGACATCGTCGTGTTCGGTGCCGGTGGGACGGCGGGATCGCGGATCGCGGCCGAGGCGGTCGAGCGGGGGCACCGGGTCACAGCGGCGGTGCGGCGTCCGGAGGCGGTCGGCTATCTACCACCCGGCGTACGCACGGTGACCGGCGACGCCACCTCGGCGCGGAGCGTACGCGAACTGGCGCAGGACGCGGACGTGCTGGTGGTGGCCATCGGCGGCGGCGAGCGGGAGCTGTGGCGCGACGCCGCGCGGACGCTGGTCGACACGCTGCGGGAGCTGCCCGATCCGCCCCGGGTGATCCACGTCGGCGGCGGTTCGACGCTGCTCACCCCGAAGGGCACCCGCTACCTGGACGAGCCGGACTTCCCGGAGGAGTACCGGGACTCGGCGCACGGCCAGGCCGACGCGCTGGAGTTCTACCGCTCCAGCGCCGACGGGGTCACCTGGACGTACGTCTCCCCGCCGCCGCTGGAGTTCCACCCGGGCGAGCGGACCGGGCACTACCGGACCGGTACCGACCAGCCGGTGACCGACGCGCAGGGCCGGTCGGTGCTCACCTACGAGGACCTGGCCGTGGCGATCGTCGACGAGATCGAGAATCCGCGGTTCGGCAACGCCCGGTTCACCGTCGCGTACTGAGTCAGCCGGCCAGCCGGGCCGGGAAGCCGCCGGTGGCGATCGGACCCCAGGACTCGATGGTGACGCGGATCAGCGACTTGCCCTGCGCGACCATCGCCGACCGGTACTCGTCCCAGTCCGGGTGCTCACCGGAGATGCTGCGGAAGTACTCGACCAGCGGCTCCAGCGCCTCGGGCAGGTCGAGCACCTCGGCCACGCCGTCGACCTGCACCCACGGGCCGTTCCAGTCGTCGGAGAGCACGCACGCGGACACGCGCGGATCGCGGCGGATGTTCGTCACCTTGGCCCGCTCCGGATAGGTGGAGATCACCAGCCGGCCCTCGGCGTCCACCCCGCAGGACACCGGGGAGGACTGCGGGCGGCCGTCGGAGCGGGTGGTCATGAGCACGACCTGGTGCCGGGGGCGGAGGAACTCGATCAGGGCGTCCCGGTCGACCCGGGTGTTCTTCGCGATGCTGCGTGCCATGCCTCGGTTCTACCAGCCCGGTCGATGGTCCTCAGCGCGGACGGCCGGCGGCCCGCTGTGCGGTGACCTGTTCCGGCACGCGCGGGCGGGCCGCCGGCCGCCAGGCACGGCCGTTGGCGTAGATGACCCGGAAACCGAGGTACGCGGCGAGCGGCGCCCAGTGCGCCGAGCGCATCCGCACCTCGGCGGCGTTGTGCCGCTGCCCGTTCGCGAGCACGTCGAGCAGCACCGTCTCGAAGGCGGCCGACTCGACCCAGTCCACCTCGCGGGTGAAGCCGCAGATCAGCGCCGCGCCGGTGATGTCGAGGAACTCGCGCAGCGTGGCGTCGGAGGCGCGCAGCACCGAGCAGCTGCCGAAGTAGAGGCGTCGGCCCTCGCAGCGGCCGGCCATCCGCTCGGCCACGTCGGACAGCTCGACCGAGTCCCAGTCGGTGAGGCAGAGCCGGCTCGGCTCGCCGTGCATGGCGAAGAAGCCCACCCGGTGGTCCGCGTACTGCTTGAGCAGCCAGCGGTCGACGAAGTAGAACAGCTCGTCGCGGGTGGCCGCGTCCTTGTGGATGTAGCGGATCCGGCCGAGCCGTTCGAGCAGGTCGAGCGTGGGCAGGACGGACCCTCGCTCGTTGAGGTCGCGGTGCCACTGCCCCTCGATGCAGAACACGCCGCCACGCGCCAACGCCCACCTCCCGCCCGTCGAGGTCGCCGCCCGGGTCCGGGAGCAGACGTTACCGCTCACCTCCGACGGGCGACACCCGGCAGCGCGTTCGCAAACGGGCACTATTCACAGCTGATACTCAGCAAGCGCCTGATGTGAGAACAATTTCGGCTAATCACCACGAAGAGTCCTCGCACCTGTCACGGTGAGAGAGACGGGACGTACCGGTCGATGTGCCCGTCGGACCCCAGTTCCGCTCTGACATCGGGAGGACTCTGTGCGCGTCAACACCCTGAAGCGGGCGGCGGTCGCGTTCGCGCTGGCCCTGCCCGGGGCCGCCGTGGCGACCGTCGTGGCCGCGCCACCGGCCCACGCCGACGGCTGCTACACCTGGAACCGCACCCTGTCGCAGGGACGCTCCGGCTCCGACGTGCGGCAGCTCCAGATCCGGGTGGCCGGCTGGGCCGGGTACGCCGGCGTCGTCCGGGTCGACGGCGTCTACGGCCCGGAGACCGCAGCCGCGGTCAAGCGCTTCCAGGCCGCGTACGGGCTGCGCGCCGACGGCGTGGCCGGGCCGCAGACGTTTGCCAAGATCTACGACCTGCAGAAGGACAGCGACTGCACGCCGAAGCACTTCAGCTACGCCGAGCTGGACAACGGCTGCGGCAAGGGTGGGTGGGCCGGCGGCCCGCTCTCCTCGGCGGCCACCAAGGAGAACGCGCTGCGCACCATGTGGAAGCTGGAGGCGCTGCGCCGCAGCCTCGGCGACAAGCCGATCTACGTGACCAGCGGGTTCCGCAGCATCGCCTGCAACCGGCAGGTCGGCGGGGCCACGGACAGCCAGCACCTCTACGGCAACGCGGCCGACCTGATCGCCAAGCACCGCAGCCTCTGCGAGATCGCCCGGTCGGCCCGCGACCAGGGCTTCAGCGGCATCTACGGGCCCGGCTACCCGGACCACGACGACCACACGCACGTGGACTCGCGGCGGGAGAACAACCGGGACAAGGTGGCTAACACCAGGGACTGGGCCGCCCCGGACTGCGGGGTCGAGTGACGCGGTGACGGCGGCCCGGCACGGGGGTGGGGGCTCCCCGGCCGGGCCGCCGTCGGCATGCTCCGGCGCGATCGACGCCACTCCGCGACGGGGCGTGGACGCGACCGGAACGGGACGCCGGGCGTCAGCTCACCCGGACCTGCGGGCCTGGGGTGGGCCCGCCCGGCACCGGGCGAGGGGCCGGCGTCAGCTCGCCCGGGACCAGGCGAGGGCTCGGGGTCAGCTCGCCCGGGGCCAGCGAGGGCGGGCGGCGGGTGCGGGCCGCCCGGCGACGGGCCGCAGACCGGGCCGCACCGGCGGCACGGCGACCCGGGGGACCGGACCGCGGGCCGCCTGGCCGGGCGTACGGGCGGCCTGACGCGGCCCGGTCAGCACGAACGGGAAGGGCACGTGCACGAACGGGTTGCCGTGCCGGATCAGCGCGTCGATCTGCCGGTCGTTGAGACCGTGAGTCTCCAGCACGCGCCGGCCCCAGCGATGCAACCGGCAGGGGAACGACGACCCGTCGTTGCGGCACTTCGGCCCCGCGGGCCACTCCTCGGCGGCGTGCACCACCACCGCCCGGACCGCGAGGCGGACGTCCTCAGGGGTCAACGGCGCCGGTACCGGCACCTCGCCCAGGATCTGGTCGATGGGATCCGTCGACTGCTCACCAACTCGCACGGCAGGCCTCCCGCAGCTCGGCAGCGATACGGCGGAACGGCCGCACCACATCCTCGACCACTGGTACGGCCCGGAAACGGCAGTAGTTCAATCCCGCCACGCGGCGAGCAGTTCGGCCGGCCCGAGCGCGGTGATGCCGTCTACCGCACGGCCACTGCGCACCACCGCGACGAGCGGCGTGTGGTCGTCGGCACCCGGCAGCTGGGCGCGGTGGTGGAGCAGCCGGGCCAGGTCGTGGGCGTCGAACGCGCCGTTCTCCAGCCATTTGACCGAACCCACGAACGTGATCCGCTTGGCCACCGGGCTCCGGTCACCGCCGACCAGGTCGATCTCGGGATCGTTGGTACGCGTCCAGTACCCGCCCACCTCCCCCGTCCCGGACGGCAGGTGCCCCGGCGGCAGCCGGCGCAGCGACTCCCGGATCACCGGCTCGACCGCACGTCCCCGCCAGGAGGTCCAGGACGAGTGGATGCGGGCGAGCGTCAGATCCCCTCTGCCGCGCTCGATCTCGGCGAGGTACGGATCGAGGAAGGCGAGCCAGAAGCGGAGGTACGGGTCGGCGACCGTGTAGCGGGTCTCGCGCGACGGACGGGTGGACAGCGGGAGGGTGGCGTCCACGACCCGCTTGTCTGTCAGCAGCCGGAGCGCGCGGTGCAGCGAAGCCTGCGGGATCCCGCCGGCGGCCCGCGCGATGGAGGAGGAGGTGCGCTCCCCCGAGCCGATGGCGCGCAGCACCACGCCCGGTTGGGACTGCGGCGGGAACTCGGCGGCGAGGGCCCGTTCCCCGCTGACGAGCAGCGCGGAGGTGGGATCCGGGACGGCCTGGGCGAGGTAGTCGCGCACGGTCTCGCCGGGGGCCCAGTCGTCGAGGACGAGCGGTAGGCCGCCGGTGACGAGGTACGCGTCGATGGCATCGGCCGGCGGCAGCTGGAGCATCTCGGCCACGTCGCCGGGGCTCAGGGGCGGCACGACCATCTCGGTCGCGCGTTGGTGGAACGGCCGGCCGTAGTCGTTGAGCGCCTCCATCATCGCCAGGTCGGAGCCGACGCAGATCAGCAGGACCGGCCGGCGGGACAACTCCCTGTCGAAGACCTTCTGGAGGGTGCCCTCGAAACCCGGGTCGGTGGCGATGAGGTAGGGCATCTCGTCGAGCACGACGACGCTGGGCTGGTCCGCGGGCAGCGCGGCGGCGAGGAGGGCGAGAGCCGCGTCCCAGGTAGCGGGCGCCTGCGCCGTGAAGAGCGCCGCGCCGGGGAGCGTTGAGCCGGCCGCCGCCTCGACGAAGAGGCGCAGGTCTGCGGCCACCGTGGGTTGCGCCGAGGCGGTGAAGAAGAGGTGCGGTACGTCAGCGCGCTCGACGAACTCCTCCACGAGCCGGGACTTGCCCACCCGGCGGCGCCCTCGCATGAGCACCGCCCGCCCCGGCCGCCCCGCCCGGCCGCCGCGTTCGACGCGCGCCAGCATGCCGTCGAGCCGGTCCAGCTCCCGCGTCCTGCCGACGAAACCGGCCACGTCATCACCTCACGCCATCATCGCCGATACTCTCACTCTTGATAGTATCGCTGATGAGAGCTTCTGGCGTCAGACCAGGCCGGCGTCCTGGACCAGCAGGGCCACCTGCACACGGTTGTTCAGGTCGAGCTTCGTCAGCAGCCGCGACACGTACGCCTTCACCGTCGCCACACTCATGAACAGCTCGGCGGAGATCTCCGCGTTGGTCCGGCCCCGGCCGAGCAGCACCGCGACCTCCCGCTCCCGCTCGGATAGCCCGTCGAGCAGCCGTACCGCCCGCTCCCGTTTCGGGTCCGGGCCGGACACCGGCGCGGCGCCCGTGACGTGCGCGATGAGTTTGCGGGTCACCGCCGGGGACAGCGTCGCCTCCCCCGCCGCGACCCGGCGTACCGCCGCCACGATGTCGGCCGGCGGGGTGTCCTTGAGCAGGAAGCCGCTCGCCCCGGCGCGCAGCGCCCGCAGCACCTGCTCGTCGGCGTCGAAGGTGGTGAGCACCAGCACCTCGGGCGGATCGGCGGTGGCACGCAGCGCCTCGGTGGCGGCCAGGCCGTCGACCCGGGGCATGCGGATGTCCATCAGCACCACGTCCGGGGCGTACGCGGCGACGGCGGCCGGCACCTCGGCTCCGTCGGCGGCCTCGCCGACCACACTCAGGTCGGGCACCCCGCCGAGGATCATCGACAGCGCACCACGCACCAGCGGGTCGTCGTCGACGATCAGCACCCGGACCGGGGCGCTCACTGAGCCGCCGCCCAGGGCAGCCACGCGGTCAGCCGGAACGTGCCGTCGGCGTCGCGCCCGTGTTCCAGGCGGCCACCGGCGAGCGTGACCCGTTCGGCGATCCCGACCAGCCCGGTGCCGGCGCCCGGGATAGCGGTGGCGGGCGCACCGACGGGCCACGGGTTGACGATCTCCACCGCCAGCCCGTCCCCCGGACCACCGGCCAGCCGGACCGTCACCACCGCGCCCGGTGCGTGCTTGCGGGCGTTTGTCAGCCCCTCCTGCACGATCCGGTACGCGCTGCGCCCGATCGCCGCCGGCACCGTCTCCGGCCCGGCCACCTCGTCGACCACGCCGACCCGTACCCCGGCGTCGCGGCTCTCGGCGACCAGCGCCGGCACGTCGGCAAGCGTGGGCTGCGGCCGTTCCGGTGTGGCCTCGGAGCCCACCTCGGCCCGGAGCACGCCGATCACCTCGCGCAGGTCCTGGAGCGCGGCGTGCGCGCTGGCCCGGATCACACCGGCCGCCCGCGCCACCTCCTCCGGCGGCGCGTCCGGCCGGAACTCCAGCGCGCCCGCGTGCAGGCTGAGCAGGGAGATCCGGTGCGCGAGCACGTCGTGCATCTCCCTGGCGATCCGGCCGCGTTCGAGCCGCCGGGCCTGGTCGAGCCGGAGTTGCTGCTCGGCCTCGGCCCGCTCGGCGCGGTCGCGCAGGGACAGCACCAGCTGGCGGCGGGCCCTGACGAACAGGGCCCACGCCACCACCACGCCGATGAACAGCGCGGTCCAGATCACGGAACCCCAGAACGGCATCGTCGGATCGGGCCGCACGGCGAGGTAGACAGGCAGGCTCAGCACGTTCCAGGCCGCCAGGGCCAGGCCCACCGGCAGCGGCCGGTGCACGAGCACGGTGAACGTGATGACGAGCAACGCGAGGCCGGAGGTGACCGAGAAGAACACGAGCGGCGCGGTGGCCAGCGCCAGCCCGATCGGCCAGCGGCGGCGCAGCCAGAGCGCGCCGCTGACGAGCAGGCCGATGAGCAGGTCGACCTCCACCAGCCAGGCCGGACCGGCGTTGAGGCCGAACTCCGGGGTGGCGCTGGTGACGTCGCCGTGCGCGATCAGCACCCAGAGCAGCGAGGCCACGAACAGCACGCCGTCCACGAACCAGTCCCGCGGCGTCCGCCGGGCCCGGGCGGGCACCAGGGAGCCCGGCAGGAGCCAGGGATGATCGGGTACGGCGGCGCTTGTCACCCGTCCATGCTAGGAAGCCGTCCGGACCCGCTACCAGCTACCAAAGTCGACGTCTGCGGTGAACCGAGGTCGACGGCGGCGCCGACCGCCGGCCGCAGCGCGTGACCGGGTGGCCCCGGCAGGCTCGACGGCATGATCGAAGTCGACCAGCTCACCAAGCGGTACGGCCCGCACACCGCCGTCGAGGACGTCACGTTCCGGTGCGAACCGGGCTCGGTGACCGGTTTCCTGGGCCCGAACGGCGCCGGGAAGTCCACCACCATGCGGATGATCTGCGGGATGACGCCGCCCACCTCGGGTGCCGCCACCGTCGCCGGCCGCGCCTACCGCGACCTGCCCAACCCGGGGCGGGAGATCGGCGTGCTGCTCGACGCGTCGGCGCAGCACGCCGGGCGCACCGGGCGGGAGACGCTCACGCTCGCCGCCCGCACCATGGGCGTGGAGCGGGGTCGGGTGGCGGACGTACTCGACCGGGTCGGGCTGAACGACACCGCCGCCCGGCGCCGCGTCGGCGCGTACTCCCTGGGGATGCGGCAGCGGCTCGGCCTGGCGCTGGCGCTGCTGGGCGACCCCCGGGTCCTGATCCTGGACGAGCCGGCAAACGGCCTCGACCCGGAGGGGATCTTCTGGATGCGCGGCCTGCTGCGCGACTTCGCCGACCGGGGCGGCACGGTGCTGCTCTCCTCGCACCTGCTGCGCGAGGTGGAGGCGGTGGCCGACCGGCTGGTGGTGATCGGCGGCGGCCGGGTGGTCGCCCAGGGCGGCAAGGACGAGCTGCTCGCCGGTGCCGGCACGCTGGTGCGCGCCCGCGACCCGCACGCGCTGCGCCTGACGCTGGACCGGGCCGCGCTGCCCGCGTCCCCCGGCACCGACGGCGGCTTCGTCGTCCGGGCCGAGCCGGGCGTGGTCGGTCAGGCAGCGGCCGACGCCGGGCTGGTCCTCACCGAGCTGCGCCCGGCCGGCAGCGGCGGCCTGGAACAACTCTTCCTCACCCTCACCGCCGGCGCGTCGACCAAGGAGGCCGTCCGATGACCACCACAGCCGTTCCGACCGCACCGGCGCGGCACGAGCCGGCCACCGGCGGCCCCTCGCTGGCCCGGCTGACCGGCGTGGAGCTGCGCAAGCTCGCCGACACCCGGGCCGGACGCTGGCTGCTCATCACCATCGGCCTGATCGCCGCGGCGATCGTGGTGGTGCAACTGTTCGTCCTCGACGGGGCGGATCAGACGTTCACCGCCTTCTTCACCCCGTCGCTGCTGCCGGTCGGCCTGCTGCTGCCGGTGCTCGGCATCCTGTCCATCACCGGCGAGTGGTCGCAGCGCACCGCGCTCACCACGTTCGCGCTGGTGCCCCGCCGGGAGCGGGTGGTCGTCGCCAAGCTCGTCGCGGTGGTGCTCGCCGCGCTCGCCTCGGTGCTCGTCAGCCTGGCGGTCGCCGCCGTCGGCACGCTCGCCGCCCGCGCCACCGGCGGGGCGGGGGCCTGGACGTTCGACTGGCTACTGCTGCCGCACGCGGCCGTCTTCCAGGTGGCGAGCGTGCTGATGGGCGCCGCCTTCGGCCTGCTGCTGCTGAACACGCCGCTGGCGATCGTCGCCTACCTGCTGCTGCCGACCGTGTGGAGCCTGCTCGCCGCGATGATCTCCGCGCTGCGTGAGCCGGCCCGCTGGCTGGACACCTCCTACACCATGGAGCCGCTGCTCGGTGCCGAGATGACCGGCGGGCAGTGGGGCCGGCTCGGCGTCTCGCTGGCCGTCTGGGTGGTCCTGCCGCTGACCGCGGGTCTGGTCCGCACGCTGCGCCGGGAGGTGTCGTGACGGTGGCGGCCCGAGGGCTCGGTGAGGACGTCGTGGTCGACGGCGGACGCGGTGAGCTGGTGCTGATGTGGGCGGGATTCCCGCTGGTCGGGGCGGGGCTGGGCGCCGGGCTGACCGCGCTGTCCGGCTGGATCGCCGGGCTGCCCTGGTTCCCGTTCCAGGGCCTGTTCGAGCTGCTCGCCCGGTGGCCGGACGAGCGGGCGTACCCGATCGGGGCCGGGGTGGGCCTGCTCGGCGGCCTGTTCCTGGCGGTGGTGGCGGTCCGCGAGCGGCTGACCGTCACGGTCGGGCACCGGACGGTACGGCTGCACCGAGACGGGCACGACCGGGACGTGGCCCGCACCGACGTGGCCGGCGTGTTCGTCGACGGAAACACGCTGGTGCTGCTGGACACCGCCGGCGGCGAGCTGGCCCGGGAGAAGTCCGACCTGGACGCCGAGCGGTTGCGCGCGGCGTTCACCCGGCAGGGCTGGCCGTGGACCGGTCAGGACCCGCACCGGGACGCGTACCGGCGGTGGGTCGAAGGGCTGCCCGACCTGCCGCCGGGCGCGGACGCCCTGCTGCGTGCCCGGCAGCGGGCGCTCGACGGCGGCCACGACGCCGAGACCCGGGAGCTGCACGGGGAGCTGGCCCGGCTCGGCGTCGTGGTCCGCGACGAGGGCAAACGGCAGTACTGGCGGCTGGTCACCCGCCCGCTGTCGGATTGACCGGCGCCGTCGCGCTGCGATCTTCGCACCGAGAATTTACGTTCGCCCATGGCGAGGGTCACGGCTCCTCGGACGCGGTGGCCCCGGACGGTGCGACGGGAGGGCCGGCATGGCCGTGGACAGGGCATCTTCCGGCGCAAGCCGGTCGAGCGCTGACCGCCGCGTCACCTCAGACGTCGAGCAGTCGCAGGCCGATCGGGTCCACGTCGCGTGTGGTGTTGCCGAGCATCACCACACCTCGGCCGGCGGCCCGGTCAAAGCCCAGGAAGGCCCGGAAGCCACTGGTACCCCCGTTGTGCCAGACGACCTCCCGGCCGCCGTGCCGGCTGGTGAACCAGCCGTACCCGATCCGCCGGTCGTCCCCGGCGTCGAACCGGGGAGTGGCCGCGTCGGCACCGGGTGCCGTGCCGGCGAGCATCGCGGCGGTGAGCCGGGCCAGGTCCTCCGCCGTGGACCAGATCCCGACGCCGGCCGGCGCGTAGCCCGCGCCCAGCCACGGGTCGGCGGCCCGGCCGGCGGCGGTGGCGCCCTCGGCTCGTCCGGCGGGCAGGTGCCCGGCCTCGGTGGCGGCCAGGGTTCCGGCCATGCCGAGTGGACACAGCACGTCCCGCCGCAGCAGTTCCGGATAGTCGACACCGGCCCGGGCCGCGAGCGCCTGGCCGAGCAGCGCCGCGCCGAAGTTCGAGTAGGAGACGGTGCCGCGGTCGCCGCCCGGCTCGGTGTTCGCGGTGGCGGCGACGATCCGGTCCACGTCGTGGCCGGCGTACGCGTTCCCGGCCGTGGACGCCGCCCACCACATCCGGACCGTCGCACCGGCGGAGCCGGGTGCCAGCCGGGGCAGCCCGGCCCGGTGACTGGCCAATTCGGCGAGGGTGACCTCGCCGGCCGTACCGGTCACGCCGGGCAGGACGGCGGCCAGCCGGTCGTCGGGACCGACGGTGCCGGCCGCCACCTGCCGGGCCAGGAGCATGCCGGTGAGCGGCTTGGCGACCGAGCCGATCTCGAACGGGGTCCCCGGTTCGACGGCCGGCCCGCCGCGCGCCCGTTCGCCGAGGCCCGCGACGCGGACCCGGTCGCCGTCGATCACCGCCACCGCGAGGCCGCGCAGCCCCTGGAGATCATCGACTGCGGCACGGACCGTCGCGGCCAGGCCCGCGTCACCGGTCTGCTGCGAGCCCAGGCGCGGCGGCCGGGGCTTCCGGACGGCGGCCACCGCCGAGCCGGCGAGGCCGGCGGCGACGGCGAGAACGATCGGGGTACGCATGAGGGCTGCCTTCCGTCGGAGTGGCCGGACCGGGTCAGCGGCGGGCCGCGGTGAGGATGGCCAGCAGCGGCACCACCCGCTCGGGCGGTATGTCGTAGCGCCCGCGAGCGCCGCTGCGCAGCCAGCCCGCGGCGGCGAGTTGCCGCAGGTGGTGGTGGAGCTGGCCGGTGGTGCCGATCCCGTCGAGGTCGGCCAGTGCGGCGGTGCCGTGCCGGCCGCCGAGGATCTCCCGCAGCAGCCGCAGTCGCACCGGATGCGCCAGCGCCGTGAGCGTGCCGGCCAGTGCCGCCCAGTCGGCGTCGAGCAGGTCGTCGACCGTGGCGCCGTACTGCCAGTCGTAGTGCCGGTCGGTGGTGCGGACGGTGCCGGTGTAGAGCACCGCCCCGGTGCCGTCGGCGGGGATCCGCCGCTTCAGGCCGCCGAGCGCCCAGAAGACGTCCTCCGGTGTGACCTCGGTCTCCGGCCTGCCCCCGGCCCGGTCGCCGGCCAGCCGGGCCATCTGTGTCTCCAGGGCCGCGAGCCGCTCCTCCACGCTTGCCATGGCCACCAAAATACGAAAGTACGTACTTACGTGCAAGCGAACAAACGCGCCGAGCTGCCGGTGTCACTACTTCTGCTGGCGCGTTTCTGGCATCAGGACGAACTGTTCGGGCATGTTCTCCGTACACACGTGTGGTTCGTGACGTCTACCTCGGAGGCATGGTGTCCGCACTTCGAACTGATCCACTCGCGGGGGCGATTCTCCAGGTCGGCGTACTCGCGGCCCTGGCCGGCACTGTCGGCCTGAGCGCGTACGGCTGGCTGGCCGGTCTACTCTTCGGGGTGGTGATGGTCGCGGCGCTCGGACACGGGCTGCGCCGCTCGGGCGCGGACCGGCTCGGGCCGGCCGACTGGGTGACGCTCACCCGGGCGACGCTCACCGGCGGGGTGGCGGCGCTGACCGTCGACTCGTTCCGCGGGCCGATCGCGGTCCCCCTCCTGGTCACGCTGGCCGCCGTGGCGCTCTCCCTGGACTGGGTCGACGGGCAGGTGGCCCGGCGTACCGGCACGGTGAGCGCGCTTGGCGCCCGGTTCGACATGGAGGTCGACTCCTTCCTCGTCCTGGTCCTCTGCGGGTACGTCGCCGACCAGGTGGGCGCCGGGGTGCTGGTGATCGGCGCGATGCGGTACGTCTTCGTCGCCGCCGGCTGGGCGCTGCCGTGGATGCGCGGCTCGCTGCCGCCGCGCTACTGGCGCAAGGTGGTCGCCGCAACGCAGGGCATCGCGCTGGCGGTGGTCGCGGCGGGCGTACTGCCCCGGCCGCTGGCGGTGGCGGTACTCCTCGGCGCGCTCGCGATGCTCGTCGAGTCGTTCGGCCGCGACGTCGCCTGGTTGTGGCGGCACCGCGTACCGTCGCGGCGGCGCCCGGTGGCGCTCCCGGCCGCGCCGGTCTCCCCCGCGCCCGCCGGTCACCACTCCGAGTGGACGCCGGACGTGCGGATCGCGCGCCAGCCCGCCGAGGCCGGCGGGAGGCGCCGGTGACCGACCTGTCCCGCCCGGCGGACGGCGACGACGCCCCGGACGCCGCCGCGACCGGCAACAATGAGGCCGGCACCACGACCGACGACGCTCCGACGCCCGGCCGGCGGCGTGCCCGGCGGCTGGTCGCCGTGACTGTCACCGCGCTGGCCGCCGCGCTCGTGCTGGTGGCACTCGTCGCGCCGAGCGACGCCAACGAGTTCAGTCCCGGCGCGTTCCTGCGCATCCCGGTGGAAGGGCTGATCGCCGTCGCCCTGCTGCTGGTCCTGCCGGCACGTCCGCGCCGGGTGGTGGCCACGGCGCTCGGCGTGCTGCTCGGCCTGGTCCTCGTCCTGAAGGTCACCGACCTCGGGTTCTCCCTGGTCCTGGACCGCAGCTTCGACCTGATCGCCGACTGGACGTTCCTCGGCGCGGGCGCGGAGTTCCTGTCCGAGTCGTACGGTCGCGCCGCCGAGGTGGGCGCGGTGGCGCTGGCGGTGGTCGCGGTGCTCGCCGTACCGCTGCTGGTGACGCTGTCGGTGCGGCGGCTGACCCGGGTCGTGGTCGCGAACCGGACGGTGACCGCCCGCGCGACCACCGCGTTCGCCGCCGCCTGGGTGGTCTGCGCCGTGCTCGGCGCGCAGATCGTGCCCGGCGTCCCGGTCGCCGCCGACACGGTCGCGGCCGGTCTCTACGACCGGGCCCGGCAGGTGCGGGCGGGCCTCAACGACCAGGAGAGGCTCAACACGCAGCTCGCCGGTGACCCGTTCCAGAACGTGCCGGGCGAGCAGTTGCTGACCGCGTTGCGCGGCAAGGACGTGCTGTTCACGTTCGTGGAGAGCTACGGCCGGGTCGCGCTGGAGGACCCGGACCTCGCGCCGGAGGTGGACGCCGTCCTCGACGAGGGGACCCGGCAGTTGCGCGCGGGCGGCTACGGCAGTCGCAGCGCGTTCCTCACCTCGTCCACCACCGGCGGCGGGAGCTGGCTGGCGCACGCCACGCTGATGAGCGGCATCCGGGCGGACAACCAGTTGCGCTACACCAACCTGGTCCGCAGCGACCACCTGACCCTCAACGGCGCGTTCAAGCGCGCCGGCTGGCGGACCACGCTGGTCATGCCGGCGCTCACCCGGGCCTGGCCGGAGGCCGAGTTCTTCTCCCCCGACCAGGTGTACGGCGTGAAGGAACTCGGCTACCGGGGACCGCTGTTCAGCTTCTCCTCCCCGCCGGACCAGTACACGCTGTCGACGTTCCAGCGCCGCGAGCGCGGACCGGGGCACGCCCCGGTGATGGCCGAGATCCCGCTGCTGTCGAGCCACATCCCGTGGACGCCGGTACCGCCGCTCGTCGACTGGGACGACGTCGGCGACGGCTCGGTCTACAAGGGGACGGCGCGCGCCGACCGCTCGGCGGAGGGCACCCGGGAGGCGTACCGGCAGGCGGTGGTCTACACGCTGCGCACGCTCATCTCCTACGTGCAGCGGTACGGCGACGAAAACCTGGTCCTGGTGTTCCTCGGCGACCACCAGCCGGCCCGGGCGGTCACCGGGGAAGGCGCCGGCAAGGACGTGCCGATCACGATCGTGGCGAAGGACCCGGCCGTGCTCGACCGCGTCGCCGGGTGGGGCTGGCAGGACGGCCTCAACCCCGACCCGCAGGCCCCGGTCTGGCCGATGGAGTCGTTCCGCGACCGGTTCCTGCACGCGTTCGGACCGAAGTCCACCACTCACAGTTAGGGATGTCGTGACGATGCTCGCGCGGGCCTGGGGGATCACCCGTTCCCTGGCCGTCTACCACGGTCAGCCGGCCAAGCACCGGCGTGCCCGGCAGCTCTACGGGCAGTTCCTCTCCCCCGGCGACCTGGCCTTCGACATCGGCGCCCACGTCGGCGGCCGGGTACGCACCTGGCGCCGGCTGGGCGCACGCGTGGTAGCGGTCGAGCCGCAGCCGGACTGCCTGCGGGTGCTGCGCCTGGGCTTCGGCCGGGACGCCGACGTGATCATCGAGCCGACGGCTGTCGGTGCCCGGTCCGGGAGCGCGCGGCTGGAGCTGTCGAGCGCGACGCCGACGGTGTCCACCATGTCGTCGTCGTGGATCGAGTCGGTCACCGCCGATCCGAGCTTCGCCGGGGTCCGCTGGGACCGGTCCATCGAGGTGCCGGTGGTGACGCTGGACGACCTGATCGCGCGGCACGGCGTACCGGCGTTCTGCAAGGTCGACGTCGAGGGCTTCGAGGTCGACGTGCTGGCCGGGCTGAGTCGTCCGGTGCGCGGGCTGTCCTTCGAGTACCTGCCGCCCGCGCACGACTCCGCGCTTGCCGTGTTGGACCTGGTGGAACGGCTGGGCGCGACGGCTGGCGGCTACCGCTACAACTACTCGCCGGTGGAGACCATGCGGTTCGCGAGCGACCGGTGGCTGGACGCGGCCGGGCTGGTACGCCTGCTGGAGACGTACCGCCCGGCCGGTCGCTCCGGCGACGTCTACGCCCGGCTGGCGGCCTCCTGAGCGGCGCCGTCAGAACCGGTACGCGGTGTGGTACTCGGGCACCAGCACGCGGCTGCGCGGCGAGACCCGGCGCACCTCGGCGACGAGGGCGTCGAGGCGTTCCCGGTCGCTGTCGGCGACAGTCGGCGGGTTGGTCAGCGGCGTCTCGAAGTTGTCCCAGTGCACCGGCACCACGACCTTCGGACGGCCCAGCGCGGTCATCAGCCGGGGCACGTAGTCGGCGGTCGCCGTGGTGGCGGCGGAGGCGACCATCGCGACGTCCGGGGCGAGCCCGCTCAGCTTGCGCTCGTCGAAGTCGCTGGCGCCCATGAAGAACACGGACGGGCCGCCGTCGATCCGGATCTGGTACGCCAGCGTGTCACCCTCGGGCAGGTCGGCGATCGTCTCCGGACGGGGCGGCGGGCTGACCCGTACCCCGGGGAACGCCATCGACCAGGTGGGATTCCGGCTGTGCAGCGAGCCGACCACCTCCACCGTGTACCCGTCGAAGTCGAGCACCTCCCCGCCCTTGACCGGGGCCAGCTGCCCGGTCGGCAGCCCGTAGGCCAGGCCGAGGTGATACGCGGTGAGCGTGCCGAAGACCCGGGCACCGGTCCGGGCGGCGATGTGCGGCACGTCGTTGAAGTGGTCCCAGTGGGTGTGGGTGACGAGGATGTTCTCGGCCCGGTCGGCGAGCCGGTCGACCACGTCGGCGGCCACTGTCAGCTGGGTGTCGGGGTTGAACGGCTTCCGGAACAGCCCGGTGTCGTACCGGCTCAGGTACGGATCGACGAGCACCGTCCGGTCCCCGATGTCGATCCGCCAACCGGAGGTGCCCCACCAGCGGAAGCTCACCGCGCCGCCGCGTCGCGTACCGCCGGCGGCGCGGCTCGGCGCGGTGACGGGGCTCGGCCCGGCGGCTCGGGCCGGGGTACCGGCGACGAGTCCGGCGGTGGTGACGGCGGCGGCGCCGACCGCCGTGTCGCGTAGCAGTCGACGGCGGGCGTAGCCGGACGGCCGGTTCTCGGGCATGTGTCGTCCTCCCCGTTCGGGATCGGTGATCGGTAGGCCCAGCCCACCACCCCGCAGTTCCCGATGTCCAAGATCGACGAGCGCAACGACCGATATCCAGACCGATATCACCGCAGGTCAGGCCGGTGGTCGACCTGGATCATCGCAATGCTTCGACGGCGGTCCGGGCCGCCTCCCCCATCGCCAGGTCCACGTCGATCCGGCGGGCGGCCAGCCGTTGCGTGCGTACCGCCACCGCGATCGCGTACCTGCGGCCGTCGGGGTACTCCGCGACGCCGGCTTCGAGGTGCAGCCCCGGAAGGGTGCCGGTCTTCCCGGCGACCCGGACCCCGGGTGGGAAGCCGGCGGCCAGCCGGGTCCAGAAGAGCTGCCGGGCCATCAGCTCCCGGACCATGGCGCACGCGGAGGCCGGGCCGGCCTCGTCCCGCCACACCAGACGGAGCAGCCGGGTCAGTTCCCGGGCGGTGCTGGAGCTGGTGTGCTCGGGGTCGAAGACCCGCATCGCGCGGATCCGTTCGGGCGGCAGGGTGGGGAAGATCCGCGCGAAGTCCGCCTCGGTGCGCGCGCCCACGTCGGAGAGCATCGTCTCGACGAGTTGCCGGGGGCCGCCGACGATCCGGGTGCGCGGCAGGTCCAGCTCCGCGGCCAGCATCGGCAGCACGTCCGCACCGATCCGGCGCAGGAGCAGGTCGGCCGCCGTGTTGTCACTCACCGACATGGCCAGGTACGCGAGGTCGCGCAGGGAGACCTCCACGTCGTCGGCGCAGCCGGCCACACCCCAGCCGCCGAGCCGGTCGGCGGCACCGACGAGCACCCGTTCGGTCGGGTCGAGCTGGCCGGCGGCCACCTGCCGGGCGAACTCCAGCACCACCATCACCTTGAAGACGGAGGCGATGACGATCTGCTCGTCGGCGCGCAGCGCCACCTCACCGCCGGCCGGGTCGTCCACGTCCACGACATGCAGGCAACCCCGCAACCCGGCCCGCCCGAAGATCTCCCCGACCCGTTCCGCCACATCCACGCCGACACGGTAACCAGCGGCGGCGCTAGGGTGCCCGGATGGATCTGCTGCGGCACCTGCGGCATTTCGTGGTGGTCGCCCGGGAACTGCACTTCGGCCGGGCCGCCGAGACGCTGGGCATGGCGCAGCCGCCGCTGAGCCAGTCGATCCAGCGGTTGGAGCGGGAGCTGGGCGTCGCCCTGTTCGACAGGTCGCAGCGCCAGGTCGGCCTCACCACCGCCGGCCAGTTGCTGCTCGGCGAGGCCGACGAACTGCTGGCCGGTGAACGCCGGCTGCGTCACGTCGCCGAGCGGGTCCGCCGGGGCGCGCTCGGGGTGCTGCGTGCCGGCGTACCCCCGGAGACCCCGGCCGTGACGTTGCGCGCGCTGCTCGACGCGCTCGCGGCCCGCGCGCCCGGGCTCGCCCTCGACCTGCACGAACTGACGAGCGCCGAGCAGCACCGGATGCTCGCGGACGGGCGGCTGGACGTCGGCCTGCTGCACCATCCGGTCGACGGGGCCGGGCTGCGCTTCGGCGAGCCGGTGGACGTACCGGTGGGTGTGCTGCTGCCCCGGTCCTCGCCGCTGGCCCGGCCTCGGGAGATCGCGCTCGCCGATCTGGCCGGCATGGACCTGGTCACCGCGCCACCGGCCACCGCGCCCGGCTGGCACGAGCATCTGCTGACCGTGTGCCGGCAGCACGGTTTCGCCCCGGCCCGGGTCCGCCCCGCGCGCAACCCGGAGTTCCTGTTCGGCCTGCTCCTGGCCGGTGGCGCGGTCGCCGTCGAGCCCGCGGCGCTGGCCCGCCGGGAACCGCGTGTCGCCTGGCGGCCGATCGCCGGCACGCCGCTGGTCCGGCGGATCTCCGCGGCCTGGCCCATCCGGGCCGCGCACCCGGCCGCGCCGATGTTCGGCAACCTCGCCACCGAGACGCTCGCCACGCCCGACGAACAGGCCGGGCCGGCGCTCCTCACCCCGGCGGCCCGGCCGTGGCCGGTGCTGTTCGAGGCCGGCCGGGACGAAAAGTTGGCCCGGTGACCTCCCGCAGTTCACCGCGATCCGGCTAACATCGCTGATCATGGATATGAAGCGCGTCACCCGCTCGCGACCCGGGCGGTTGGTCGCGGCGGTCGTGCTCGCCGTCGCGGTCGCGATCCCGCTCGGCGTGACCGGCTCCGCGTCAGCCGCGACAGCCCTCACCGTGGCGCAGGCGCTCGCCGCCCAGGACGGCCGGACGGCCACCGTCACCGGCTACGTCATCGGCCAGCCCACCGCCACGAACACGGTGCTCACCTCCGGCTTCACCGCGGACACCGCGATCGCCATCGCCGACCAGGCCGGCGAGACCGGCACCGGCCGGATGCTGTACGTGCAGGTGACGGCCGCCTGGCGGAGCACCTTCGGGCTGCTCACCAACCCGTCGCTGCGCGGGCGGCAGGTGACCGCGACCGGCGCGCTCACCGCGTACTTCAGCCACGGCGGGCTGAAGAACCCGACCTCGATGAGCCTCGGCGGCGGTGCCACGCCGACCCCGACCCCCACCGCGACCCCGGCGCCGACCGGCACGCCGGACGCGTACTACGCGAGCGCGGCCGGCAAGACCGGGCCGGCGCTGCGCACCGCGCTGCACGGCATCATCAGGGTGCAGACGAAGCTCAGCTACGACCAGGTGTGGGACGCGCTCAAGGACACCGACCAGGATCCGGCCAACCCGGCCAACGTGGTCCTGCTCTACAGCGGACGTTCGCAGAGCAAGACCAGCAACGGCGGCGGTGTGAACGACTGGAACCGGGAGCACGTCTGGGCCAAGTCGCACGGCGACTTCGGCACCGCCACCGGCCCCGGCACCGACGTGCACCACCTGCGGCCGGAGGACGTGTCGGTCAACTCGCTGCGCGGCAACAAGGACTTCGACTCAGGCGGCGGCACGGTGGCCGAGGCGCCCGGCTGCTACACCGACGCCGACTCGTTCGAGCCGCGCGACGCGGTGAAGGGCGACGTGGCCCGCATGATCCTCTACATGGCGATCCGGTACGAGGGCGACGACGGCTGGCCGGACCTGGAACCGAACGACTCGGTCTCGAACGGTTCCGCGCCCCGGCTCGGGCGGCTGTCGAAGCTGCTGGCCTGGAACGACCAGGATCCGCCGGACGCCTTCGAGCAGCGCCGCAACCAGCGCATCTACGAGCGCTGGCAGGGCAACCGCAATCCGTTCGTCGACCACCCGGAGTGGGCGCGGGCGATCTGGGCTTGACGCCCGTCCCCGACGTGAGGAAGCGTGGCGAGCGGGTAGAGACATCCGGTTGGCACGGCCGGGGGCTGTCGCACGGACGCGCCCCCGGGCACCACACGATCGGAGATGAGGCTCTCATGGCCCCCAACGGCATTCCGGACATCCCGCTCAACGATGGCAACACCATCCCGCAGCTCGGCTTCGGCGTGTTCCAGATCGACCCGAAGGACACCGCCCGCGCGGTCGGCACCGCGCTGGAGGTCGGCTACCGGCACGTCGACACCGCCCAGATGTACGGCAACGAGGCCGAGGTGGGCCAGGCGATCCGCGCCGCCGGGCTGGACCGGGGCGAGGTCTTCGTCACCAGCAAGCTGAACAATGGCTTCCACCGTCCGGACGACGCCCGCAAGGCGTTCGAGCAGTCGCTGCGGGAGCTGAAGTTCGACTACCTCGACCTGTTCCTGATCCACTGGCCGCTGCCCACGCGCTACGACGGCGACTTCGTCTCCACCTGGAAGGTGCTGGAGGAGCTGCGCGACGCGGGCACGGTCCGCTCGATCGGCGTGTCCAACTTCCAGGTCGCGCACCTGGAACGGCTGGCCGCCGAGGCGGACGTGGTGCCGGCGGTCAACCAGATCGAGGCGCACCCCTTCCTCGGCAACGAGGAGGTGCGGGCGTACGACAAGGCCCACGGCATCCTCACCGAGGCGTGGTCCCCGATCGCGCAGGGCCGGGTGCTCGACGACCCGACAGTGATCGACGTGGCCGAGCAGGTCGGCCGGACCCCGGCCCAGGTGGTGCTGCGCTGGCACGTGCAGCGCGGCGACATCGTCTTCCCGAAGTCGACCACGCCCAAGCGCATCGAGGAGAACTTCGCGATCTTCGACTTCACCCTCGACGACACCGCGATGGAGCGGCTCACCTCGCTGGACCGGGGCGAGGCCGGCCGGACGGGCCCGAACCCGGACGAGTTCGACTACATCCCGAGCTGAGCACCGTACGTGACGGAGGGGCCCCGGGCGACCGGGGCCCCTCCGTCTGCCGTCGTCGCGCTGTTGACTTCGCGCGCGCTCGAAGGGGCAGGGTGACCGGCAACGCTCCGACGGGGAGGAAGACATCCATGCGCTACCGCACCATCGGCACCGACCCGGCCACCCGCCGCGAGGTCAGTGTGCTCAGTCTCGGCGCGATGCTGTTCGGCACCGCGACCGACGAGGCCACCTCGTTCGCCATCCTCGACCGGTACGTCGAGGCGGGCGGCACCTTCATCGACACCTCGGACAACTACGCCTTCTGGCAGAACGGGGGCCAGGGTGGCGAGAGCGAGGAACTGCTCGGCCGCTGGCGGCGCAGCCGCGGGATCGGCGGCGAGGTGGTCATCGCCACGAAGCTGGGCGCCCGTCCGCTCGCGCCCGGCACCAGCTACGTGGACAACCCCGAAGGGCTGTCGGCCAAGGTGATCCGCGAGTCCGCCGAGCGCAGCCGGGAGCGGCTCGGCGTCGAGCGGATCGACCTGCTCTACGCCCACATCGAGGACCGGACGATCCCGGTGCGGGAGACCGTGGAGGGCTTCGCCGAGCTGGTCGGCGAGGGCACCGTCGGGTTGCTGGGCGCCAGCAACCACCGCGCCTGGCGGGTCGAACGGGCCCGGGCCCTCGCCGCCGCGGCCGGCCTGCCCGGGTACGAGGTGCTCCAGTACCACCGCAGCTACCTCCCCCGGCGCCTGGACGTGCCGAGCGAGCTGGACCCGGACGGCGACGTCGGCTGGGTCGGCCCGGACCTGCTCAGCTACCTGCGTACCGAGCCGCAGCTCACGCTGGTCGCGTACTCGCCGCTGCTGAAGGGCGCGTACGTGCGGCCGGAGCGGCTCGGCGAGGAGTACGTGCTGCCCGCCACCCCGGCCCGGCTGGCGGCGCTGCGGGTGGTGGCCGGCGAGACCGGCGCCACCGTCAACCAGGTGGTGCTGGCCTGGCTGATGGGCGGGGACCAGCCGTCCATCCCACTCGTCGGCTTCTCCTCGGTGGCGCAGTTGGAGGAGAGCCTTGCCGCTGTCGACCTGGAACTGACCGCCGAGCAGCGGAACCGGCTGGACTCGGCCCGCTGACCGGCGCCGGGCCGGGTGGCCGATGCGCCACCCGCCCGGCGTGGCCGCGCCACCGCCAGATCGGATCTGGCGGACCGTCTGGCGCCTTCCGGGTGAGGCCGGTACGACCACGGCTCCCCGGCCTCGTTGAACAGGCGATCGGTCCGGCGGCACGCCCGTACGCCTGTCGCGGACACCGACGAGGAGAGGTAGCGATTCATGAGCAACCGGAACACCGGCCTGGCCGTCGAGGCCGAGGGCCTGGTCCGGTCCTTCGGTTCGACCCGGGCACTCGACGGGCTGGACCTGCGGGTCCCCGCCGGCACCGTCTACGGCGTGCTGGGCCCGAACGGCGCCGGCAAGACCACCGCCGTACGGGTACTGGCGACGCTGTTGCGCCCGGACGGCGGCACGGCCCGGGTCTTCGGGCACGACGTGGTGCGTGAGGCCGACGCGGTCCGCTCCCGGGTGAGCCTGACCGGCCAGTACGCCTCGCTGGACGAGGACCTGACCGGCGCGGAGAACCTGGTCCTGCTGGGCAGGCTGCTCGGGCTGGGCCGGGCGGGCGCCCGGGACCGGGCCGAGCGGCTGCTCGCCGCGTTCGGGCTGACCGAGGCGGCGGGACGGCAGGTGAAGAAGTACTCCGGCGGGATGCGGCGGCGCATCGACATCGCCGCGAGCATCCTGAACACGCCGGACCTGCTGTTCCTCGACGAGCCGACCACCGGCCTGGACCCGCGCAGCCGCAACCAGGTGTGGGCGATCGTACGGGCCGTGGTGGCGTACGGCACGACGGTGTTGCTGACCACGCAGTACCTGGACGAGGCGGACCAGCTCGCCGGCCGGATCGCTGTGGTCGACCACGGCCGGGTGATCGCGGAGGGCACCCCGGGCGAGCTGAAGTCGTCGGTCGGCGCGGGCAGCGTCCACATCCGGCTGCGTGATCCGGGGCGGCGGCCCGAGGCCGAGCAGGTGTTGCGGGCGTCGCTCGGCGTACCGGTGCAGCTCGCCGCCGATCCGGTGGCGCTGACCGCGCGCGTCGGCGAGCACGGCACCGACCTGGAGGCCGGCGCGCAGGCGGCGCGGGCGCTCGGTGAGCTGGCCGCCGCCGGCATCGTGGTGGACGACTTCTCCCTCGGCCAGCCCAGCCTGGACGAGGTCTTCCTGGCCCTGACCGACCACCCGGCCGTCCCGGCGGACGAGCGGGACGACGAACTGGAGGCGGCGCGATGAGCGACACCGCGATCACCACCGGGCGGGCGCCGTCCGTCTACGTGCCGTCCGCCGAGGCGCTGGCCACAGTGCTCGCCCCGGCCGAACGACCGGCCCGGCCCGGCCCGCTGTCGGCGTCGCTGACGTTCGGCTGGCGCGCGCTGCTGAAGATCAAGCACGTGCCGGAACAGCTGTTCGACGTGACCGCGTTCCCGATCATCATGGTGCTGATGTTCACGTACCTGTTCGGTGGCGCGCTCGCCGACAGCCCGCGTGCGTACCTCCAGTTCTTCCTGCCCGGCATCATGGTCACCAGCGTCGTGATGATCACCATGTACACCGGGGTCGGGCTGAACAGCGACATCGAGAAGGGCGTCTTCGACCGGATCCGTACGCTGCCGGTCTGGCGGCCGTCGGCGCTGGTCGGGATGATCTTCGGCGACGTGCTGCGTTACGTCCTGGCCGCCGTGGTCATCCTCACCGTGGGCGTGGTGCTCGGCTTCCGGCCCGACGGCGGGCTGCTCGGGGTGCTGGCAGGGATCGGGCTGCTGGTGGTCTTCTCGTTCGCGTTCTCCTGGGTGTGGACGTTCTTCGGCCTGGTGCTGCGCAGCGAGAAGTCGGTGATGGGGACCAGCATGATGGTGCTGTTCCCGCTGACGTTCCTGAGCAACGTGTTCGTCGAGCCGTCCACCATGCCCGGTTGGCTGCAGGCGTTCGTCAAGATCAACCCGATCACCCAGCTCGTCACCTCGGTCCGCGCGGCGATGGCCGGCTCGATGGACGGCCCGAGCACCATGTGGATGTTGCTCTGGAGCGCGTTCTTCCTGGTCGTGTTCGGCACGCTGACGATGTACCGCTACAACCGCCGCTGACGCGACAACGGTGGCGGGGCCCGGCCGGCCCCGCCACCTCGGCGGTCAGAGCCGCCAGGGCACCGGCTCGGGCGGGCGGTACCGGCAGGCGCCCCCGGTGGTGACCGACTCGCGCAGGTGGGCGGCGAGCACCGGATGCCGCTCGTCGATGCGGCGCAGGGTGTCCCGGATCCGCCCGGTGACCGCCTTGCGCGCCCGTTCCGCCTGGTCACCGAGGCGCCGGGTGCGCCCGGCCAGCCCGGCGGCGGCCCGCAACTGGTCGAGCAGCGCGGCGCGCTCGGCGTCCAGCTCGGCCAGCCGCCGCCCGTCGTCGCGCGCCGCCGCCCGGTCGATCTCCTCGTCGAGCCGCCGCAGGTGCCGGTGGTAGCGGACCTTCGCCTCGTCGTCGAGCACCGGATCGGACCCGAGACGACGCGCGGCCACGAGTTCCGGACCGGCCGCCGGGTCGAGCAGTTCGACGGCGGGCACGTCGACGCCGGGCCGGCCCAGCAGCAGCCGCAGGTCGTGCAGCCCTTTGGCGTCGGGCAGGTGCACCACGACGCCGTCGTACGCGAGACGCCACACCGGCCCGTCCGGGCGGAACTCCGGCCCGGCCACACTCGCGCCCGCGCCGGGGTCAGGCGACCGCCCGTGGACGGCACCGGCCCGGAGCAGGCCCGACGCGGCCCGCCGGCCGGCCGGCGACGACGCGGCGACCAGGGCCGGAGCGCCCGCGCCGGACCGGAGCGCCACGGGTGCGACCATGGCGGACGCGGCCGGGGCGGGATCTGCCGCGCCCAGCCGGTCGACCACCTGGACCATGCCCAGCGCCCGCGCCTCGGCCACCGTCTCGGCACGTAGCCGCCGCGCCTCGGCGGCGTCGCCCGGCCCGTCGCGCCCGGCGAGCGCGCCCACCAGAGCGGCCCGGGCCAGCACCGACCAGGGTCGGGCGCCCAGCCGGTCGGCGGCGTCCCAGGCCGCCGCGTAGCAGTCGACAGCGTCGTCCCACCGGTCCTCGGCCGCGTCCACAGCGCCCAGCCACAGGTCGACCGGGCCGACGATGTCGCAGCCGAACAACGCCGCCGCCCACTGCCCGCGGTGCGGGGCCAGGTCGGCGCGTACCGCCGCGCACCGCGCCGGGTCGCCGTCCACTGCCGCAGCCTGCGCCCGCAGGCGCAGCCACAACGGCGACACCGGCCGGGGGTACGCGGTTCCCGCGGCCTCGATCGCGGCGGTGAGCCGCAGCACCGTGGTCGCGTCGCCGCGCTCGGCCGCGGTGATCGCCCGGAGCAGCTCCACCTGCGGGTGCCCGGTGCCCACCCGGTCGAGCACCGCCTCGGCCTCGGCGAGGCGGCCGTACAGCAGCAGAATCGACCAGCGCACGTGGTGCGTCATGAAGGCGTGGTCGGAGTGCCCCGGCTCGCGGTAGCTCTCCGCCTCGGCGAAGCCCGCCTCGGCGGCGGCAAGGTCGCCCCGGAAGGCGGCGATGATGGCGGTGTCCACGATCGCCGCCACCCGCTGCCGGGCCACGTCCTCGCGTCGCGCGCCGGTCACGAACGCGCTCAGCTCGTGCCGGTAGTCCGGGTCGCTCAGCTCCAGCAACGCGACCCAGCGCAGCGCGGTGGCCCACAGCTCGGTCTCCCGGTCGCCGCCGCGGCGGGCCACCTCCCGGATCTCGGCGGTGACCACTGCTCGCTCCTGCGCGGTGCCGAGACCCCAGGTCGTGTCGTGGCGGGCCCACAGGCTGAAGGTGAGCGCCTCGTCGTCGCGGCCGTGCCGGGCGAGCGTCTCGGTGGCGGTGATCAGGTCGGTGACCAGCGCGCGTACCGGCCTTTCCGGGTCCGGCTCCGCGATCAACCGCCGGTACGCCTCCCGGACCAGCTCGGCGGCGTCGAGCCGGCGGCGGGTGGCGGAGTGCTGCCGGTGGGCGATGAGCGCCACCCGGGTCAGCACGCCGGGATCCGGCAGGTCCCGGGCCAGCGCGGCGGCCTCGGCCAGCAGCCGCTCCACCTCGGCCGGCGGGCCGGCGTGGTGCAGCAGCCCGGCCAGTTCCAGCAGCACCCGGACCCGCCGGCCGGGCTCGCCGGTCAGTTCGAGCGCGCGCCGGTAGTGCCGTACCGACTCGTCCACGGCGATCCGGCCCCCGGCGTCGCGGGCGGCGGCCAGCAGCAGGTCACCGGCGCGTTCCGGGTCCAGTTCGGCGCCGGCCAGCCAGGCGTGCCGGGCCAGGTGGGCCGGGCTGAGCGCGCCGGCGAGCGCGTCCGACCGGCCGGCGGCGCGCACCACAGCCGCGTGCCGGGCCCGCCGTTCGTCGTCGGCGAGCCCGTCGTAGAGCGTCTCGCGGACCAGGTCGTGCACGAAGACGAACCGGCCGCCGTCGCGGGGCAGGACCAGCCGGGCCGCGGCGGCGCGGCCGAGCAGCCGGTCGACCTGCGCTACCGGAGCGGGTACGCAGGCCGCGAGCGTCCGCCCGTCGAACTCGCGGCCGAGCACCGCCGCCACCGTGAGCGCCTCGACCACCGGGGCTGGCAGTTGGTCGAGCCGGCGGCGCACCACCTCCCGGACGCCCGGGGCGACGGTGTCGGTCAGGCCGTGGGTGTGCCAGAGCCGGGCGGTCTGCTCCACGAAGAACGGGTTACCGCCGGTGCGCCGGTGCACCTCGTCGACGAGGCTCGCGTCGGGCTCCCGGCCGGCGGTGCGGGTCATCAGCGCGGCCACCTCGGCGCGGCGCAGCCCGGTGAGCGTGACGGTGGTGGCCTTCGCGGTCAGCGGCAGCAGCAGCCCTCGCAGCGGGTGCTCGCCGGATTCGACCTCGGCGTCCCGGTAGGTGCCGATCAGCAGCAGCCGCTCGAACCATGCGTGCTGGGTGACGAACCGGAGCAGCCGCAGCGACGCCGGGTCGGCCCAGTGCAGGTCGTCGAGGACCACGGCGACCGGGCGGTGCTGGGCGACGGCGACCAGGGCTGCGGTCACCGCGTCGTGCCTGTCGAACTCGGCCCGGCCCTCGTCACCGGCGAGGACACCGTCGCCGCCGCCCGGATCGCCGTCGCTGCCGCCCCCGTCCCGGACGGCGTCGCCGCCGGGATCCCTGTCGCCGTTCGGACCGCCGCCACCGGGGCCCGGCGATCCGGTGGCGGGGCGCTCGCCGAGCAGTGCCGCCAGCCCGGCGTCGGCGGCACCGGCGACGGCCGGGTCGTCGGCGGAGCGGGTCAGCCGGCGCAACACCTGAAGCCACGGCCAGTAGTCGGGGGCGGTGTCGGAGTCCCAGCAGGCGGCGCCGAGCACCAGCGCCCCGCCGCGGCGGGCCTCGTCGGCGGCGGCCGAGACCAGCGTGGTCTTGCCGATGCCCGGCTCGCCGCCGACCAGGACGAGGCCGCCGTGGCTGTCGACCAGCCGGGCCACCTCGGCACGCAACAGCCCAGCGTGATGCTCCCGCCCGATGATGTGTCGGCCGAACCCCGGCTCCATGACCTCACGACGCTAGTCGAGGGGTCCGACAAGGATTGTCGTTCAGACCCGCGCGTCGGTCACCACGTGCGAGCACGCCGGGCAGGCCGCCGGTCCCTGTTCGGCGAACCAGCGGCAGGTACGCCGGATCGCGCACTTCGGGAGCGCCTCCTCGGCGGGCGGGGCGACCTCGGCGTACGAGGCGGTGAGCCGGGCGCCCAGCCCGCAGTGCGAGCCGGTCCAGAAGCCACAGGACGAGGTGACGCACGGGCCGGCGAGCCGGGCCCGCGACTCTATCGGCTTCTCGGAGTCGCCGAGCCCGGCGAGCGCCACCTCGGCCGGTACGGCCGGGGTCACGTAGGCCACCCGGCCCGCCGGAGTGATCATGCCGAGGAACACCGTGGCGTTCGACGCCGGGGTGCTCGGGCACATCCGCTCCGGCGTGCCGGCCGGCGGGGCGGTGTCGGTCACCGCTGGATCCAGAACCCGATGTCGTTGATCTTCTGCCCGAGCTCGTCGGCGAGCGGTCCGTCGATCACCCAGAGCCCCTTCCATTCGCCGCGCAGCTTGATGTTGCCGTGACCGAGGGTCAGCGGGTTGGTCAGCCTGGCATCGGCGGTACGCAGGGCGGCCAGGCCGGCCTTCTGGATCTCCGCGGCGATCACGTTGTGCTGCTCGGGGCTCAGGTCGACGCCGTCGACCACGAAGCGGAACTCGTTGCGGGCCATGTGCTTCCTCCGGTCACTCGTACGATTCGGTGCCCAGCCCGCGACGCAGGCTGGTGCGGGTGAAGGCCGCCCAGCCGACGTGCGAGGCGGCGGGTGTGCGCTGTCCGGTGCGGGCGAGCACCCGGGCGCCGTGCTCCGCCCAGCGGTCGGCGGTCGCCGCCGCGTCGCCCCACAGTTCGCGGCAGGCGGCGACAGCGAAGGCGACCTGTTCCGGCGACCCGGTGAACCCGGCGGGTCCGTCGGCGACCCGGATCGTGCCGTCCGGGCGGACCCGCACGCTCGGGAAGTGGTGGTGCAGGCTGGCCAGTGTGGCCAGGTGGGTGGTGTCCCGCCGGCCGGCGGCGAAGCCGGCGCGCAGCTCGTCGTCGCGGCGGTACCGGATCGCGTGCAGGACCAGCGCGTCGCCGGCCGCCTCGATCCGGGCTACCACCTGCACCGGCACGCTCCACGCCGACGGTGAGTTCGCCGACCAGAACGCGAGCCAGGCGGCGAGCCGGGCGTGGAAGTCGTCCTGGACGGCGACCGCTGGCGCGGATCCGTCGGGCGCGCGCAGCGCGGCGGTGGCGATGCGGTCCCGGGAGACGAGCGGCGCCGCGGCGCGGCCCGGGGCGGCCGCGGCGCCGGTGGTGGAGGCGACGGTCAGGCCGGTCAGTGTGACCGCCGAGGCCGCCGCAGCGCCGGCGAGCAGTCGCCGGCGGTTGAGCGGGTGTCCGTTGTCGTTCATCGTCGGCCCTTCGTCGACGGCAGTGGCCCGACGCTATCGACCGGAACAGATCAGTTAAACACCCTGCGTGACGGGAGATTGACAGGAATCCCACGGATTCCCGGCGGCGTGAACGACGGTTCCTGTGCCGCGTTCACGTGGCGGTGGAGGGGAACCGTTCGTGTCCGAGTACGGCGAGCAGCCGCAGCTTCTCCTCGTCCTCGCTGCGCGGCGCGGCGGTGAGCACCAGCAGCGCCTGCGACTGGTCCTCGGTGAACAGCACCTGGCAGTCCAGCTCGATCGGCCCGAGTTCCGGGTGGATCAGTGTCTTGTGGTCGGCGAAGCGTTGCGCCACCTCGTGCCGCTCCCACAGCTCGGCGAACTCCCGGCTGGCGGCACAGAGCGCCCGCACCAGCTCGCCCGCGCGGGACCGGGGTCCCATCGACCCGTACGCGGCACGCAGGTTGGCGACCTGGGCCCGGCTCTGCCGGTCGCGGTCCTCCACCGGGTAGCGCTCCCGCTCGGCGAGGTCGGTGAACCAGCGGTACACCTCGCTGCGGGCGAGCCCGGTGTGGCCGGAGCGGTCCCCGAGCAGCGCGGCCGCCAGCTGGTTCTGCGCCAGCGTCTCGCCGAGGTCGGACAGGATGAGCGCCGGTGTGTCGGACAGCCGGTCCAGCACCCGCAGCAGCGCCGGCGCGACGTGGCCGGTGGTGGCGACGGTCTCGGGCGGGCTGTGCCCGGCGACCCGGAACAGGTAGGCGCGTTCGTGCGCGCTGAGCCGCAGCGCCCGGGCCAGCTCGCCGAGCATGTACGGGCTCGGCTGCGGGCCGCGCCGCTGCTCCAGCCGGGTGTAGTAGTCCGTGGACATGGCGGCGAGCGACGCGACCTCCTCCCGCCGCAGGCCGGGTGCCCGGCGGCGGGCGCCCTCGGGCAGCCCGACGTCGCCGGGGCGCAGCGTCTCCCGGCGGCGGCGCAGGAATTCGGCCAGGGCTTGGCGGTCCATGATCCGAGTATCCGCCGTACGCCGCCGGGAACCAGGGATCCGCGATCCCCCGATCCGGGATCTCTTCACCCGCGCCGCCGCGCACCGCAGGCTTGGCGCATGGACATCTCCGGAAACACGATCTTCATTCCCGGCGCCACCAGCGGAATCGGCCTGGCCCTGGCGCTCGCCCTGCGGGACCGGGGCAACACGGTGATCGTCGGAGGCCGGCGTACCGGGTTGCTCGACGAGATCGCCGCCGCGAACCCCGGCCTGGACACCGTCACGATCGACACCGCCGACCCGGCGAGCATCGCCGCCGCCGCCGACCGGGTGCTGGCCCGGCACCCGGACCTCAACGTCCTCGTGACGATGGCGGGCGTGATGCGGATCGAGGACTGGCGCTCGCCGGACACCTTCCTCGCCTCGGCCGAGGAGGTGGTGACCACGAACGTGCTCGGCCCGATCCGGCTGATCGCCGCGTTCGTCGAGCACCTGCGGCAGCGCGACGACGCCACCATCCTCACCGTCTCCTCCGGCCTGGCGTTCGTGCCGCTGCGGGTCACGCCGAGCTACAACGCCTCCAAGGCGGCGATGCACATGCTCAGCGAGTCGATCCGGCTGAACCTGGCCGGCACCGGCGTACGGGTGCTGGAACTGGTACCGCCCGCGGTGCGCACCGAACTCCTGCCCGGCCACGACACAAACGAGACGGCGATGCCGCTGGACGAGTTCGCGTCCGAGGTGATGTCGCTGCTGGAGGCGCAGCCGGACGCGACGGAGATCCAGGTCGAGCGGGTGAAGTTCCTTCGTCACGCCGAGGCGCGTGGGGACTACGACAAGGTCGTGGCCGCGATCAACGCGGCCGACCCGCACGCGTCCACCCCTTGATATCGATAGACGGCTATCTATAGGCTTGCGGCGTTCCGCTCACCCCCCATCCCAAGGAGTGTGAACCATGCGTCAGCCCAAGCTGTCCCGGATCCTCGCCACCCTCGCGGCCGCGACACTGGCAGCGCTCGGCGCGGTAGCCGTCAACCCGGCTCCGGCCTCCGCCGCCGTCCGCAACGTCTGCTACAACATCAGCCAGGCCGGCCCGTTCGCCAACACGGCGGTGCAGGCGGCGGCGATCTGGAACAACTACACCAACAACATCAACATGGCGCAGTGCGGGTCCAACCTGCGGATCACCTACACCTACGGCGGCGGCTCGTACGCCCAGCGCACCAGCCTCGGCAACGGCCGCGTGGTGATCGACTACAACCAGGCCCAGCAGTACTCGGCACTGCGCATCATGACGCACGAGATCGGCCACATCCTCGGCCTGCCGGACAACTACAACGGCAACTGCGCCATCCTGATGTCCGGCGGCAGCGCCGGCACGAGCTGCACCAACCCGTACCCCAGCTCCGCCGAGGCCTCCCGGGTCGACTCGCTGTTCGGCTTCGCGGCCCGCAGCGCGACGCCCGCCCAGGTCTTCACCGGCAGCTGGCCGGCCGCCGCGACGGTGGGCGCCCAGCGCTGACGGCACGGTGACGACGGGGTCGGCGGGTCACCGCCGGCCCCGTCCGCGCGTCCCGCGCCGTCCCGCCGCCTTGTCCGGCCTCCCGGCCGCCGCCTTCTCCGGCTTGCGGCCACCCGCGCGCCGGCCGGACGCGGCGTCGTCGGCGAGCGCCGCGGCGCGGTCGCTCAGTTCCTCGACCCGCTCGCGGAGCCGGCGCACCGCCCCGGCGTCTCCGTCCAGCCCGGACACCTCGTCGAGCAGGCCGACGTAGTCGGCGGCCAGCCGCCGGTAGGCCGGGGCGACCGGCCCCGCGCGCCCGTCCAGGTCGATGATCTGCTGGGCGAGGACCGCTGTGGCGGCGCCGAGCGCGGCCCGCTCGTCGGCGCGCGCGTCCCGCCCGGCCCGCCGCGCGTCGGCCAGCCGGCCCGCCCGCCGGCCGCCGAACCAGAGCACCGCCGCACCGGCGACGACCCCGGCCACCGCGCCGCCGGCCAGCAGATACCGGGGCAGCGACGGGCTGATGGTACGAGCACCGTCCGGCACCAGACCGGCCCGGACCAGCCGGTCGTAGTTGAGCACGATCACCTTGAGCGCCTCGACCGGCCGGTCCACGAACGCGTCCACGCCCCTGCCGATGGTGGTCTCGGTGACCACGGCCCGGCCGAGGTCACCGCCGAGGCGGGAACAGCCGTAGGTGTCCCAGTCCTCGCCGTCGCGGCTCATCGCCAGCACCAGCGTGCCCTGGGCGGCGCGCTCGGTGTCGGCGCACGCCTCGCGCAGATCGGCGCCCGGTTCCATGATGAGCACCACCAGCCGCCGGTTGCCGATGACCCGTTCGGCGGCGGCCCGGTCCAGGTCCACGCCGGGGGCCGCGTAGACAGACGAGCCGCGCACCTGCCGGGCGACCGGCCCGTCCAGGATGCCACCGGTCCACAGCGCCCAGCCGGCCAGCGCCAGGCAGGCGAGCGCCGCCCGGCCGAACGCGGTGCCGATCAGGCGGCCGAGCAGCCGGCGCGGACCGGTCGCCGCCACGCCACGAGGGGCCACCGCCCGCCCGGGCCGGTTCGCGACGCGGCTCACGACAGCCTCGCCCGCAGGTAGACGTCCGGCCGGTAGCCGGGCATCCGGACGTCCCGGGCCACGTCGTCCAGCTCGGCCGCCGCGTCGGCCAGCAGTCCGCGTACGTGCCGGTCGGGCAGCCCCTCGTCGAGCGCGGCCCGGGCCGCCCGCAACCGGCCCACGCCCCGGACCAGCGCCGGATCGCTGCGTGCGTCGGTGAGCAGCGACAACTCCACCGCCAACGCGGAGAGCCCGGCCAGCCGGGCCGTCGTGCCGGCGGGACCCACGTCGGCCGGGCTGCCGCCGGACCCCCGCACGGTACGGATGGACAGCACCACGAAACCCGCCACGCAAACGGCGAAGAGCCAGGGCAGCGCCGGCAACGCCACCCGCAGCGGGTCGAACGGCCGGTACGGCAGCGGACGGTCGAACAGCCCCGCGTACCGCACGTCGGTGACCTGGGCCAGGAAGGTGCCGAGCACGTTCTGCTGGGGGTAGGCGTACCGGCCGATCCGCGCGCCGAACTGGGCGTAGAAGCTCGCGGTGGCCACCTCGGCGAACTCCGCCGCGCCCGGACCGTGGTACTCGATCCAGTCGCCGTACATCACCACCAGCGGCTGGTCCGGGGCGAGCCGGTGCAGCGCCGGCCCGTACGCGGGCAGCGGCTCCCCGTACGGCTGGGCGGGCAGCACCACGAACCAGGCCCCGTCCGGGAACGCGGTGCCCGCGGCCTTCTCCGGCAGCCGGGCCAGCGTGGCGCCGGGGCCCACGTACCGGCCGGTGGCCCGCAGCGCGGCGACCACCGGAGCCAGCTCCGGGCCGGCCGGTTCGCGCCAGCGCAGGTCGTCGCGATCCGGCGGGAGGGGCTGTTCGTGCAGCGTGGCCAGCAGCGTGAGCAGCGGGCCGGTCACGTCGCGGGTGGCGAACCGGGCCCGCCAGCCCGGCACGTCGTCCGGCGAGGCCACGTAGATGCTGCCGCTGACCTCGGTGCCGACGATCCGGATCTCGGCGTTCTCCACGTCCTTCACCCGCCGGCGTTCGGCCTCGTCCAGACCGGGCGGGGCGACCAGGATGCGGGTGCCCCGGTCACCGATGGCGGCCCGGACCCGCTGCTCGTCCCAGCGCGCGACCGCACCCGGCAGCCGGACCACCGGGTCGGCCGCCACCAGCGCGGTCATCTCCTCGACCGAGGGCACGCTCGCGTCGCTCAGCTCCCCGGCCGAGCCCTCGGGCAACGCGGCGCTCGACGGGGAACGCCCGTAACTGACCTCCACGCTCTGCCGCTGCGCCACCAGGAACACCACGAGCACTGCCGCCGCGGCGGCCAGCAGCGACCAGCGCAGCAGCTCCCGGCGTACCCCGGTCATCGCCCGGCCCGCCACAGCTCGTCGGCGCGGCGGGCGTGCTCGGCCGCCGCGCGGGCCGCGTCGGCGCCGCCGCCCCCGGCGGCGAGCAGCTCGGCGCGGGTCAGCAGCCGCTCGGCCTCCGGCACGGCCACCGGGGCGGCGTCCCGGCTGACCGTGGCGTCGTGGATCGCCGCCCGCGCCGACGACCAGGCGACCCGCCGGCCGTCGGCCCGGGCGCGACGCCGGGGCAGCAGAACGGCGAGGAAACCGGCGGCCACCGCCACCAGGCCCCCGCCCAGCCAGGGCAGCACGCTCGCGGTCATGATCCATGTCTAACGCACCGGCGCCAGCGCCGCGCGCCGAGGCGGCGGTGCGGCGCCTACGACGACGAACGGCCCTCGTTGAAGCCCTCCATGAACCCGCCCGCGAACCCGGAGACGACACACCCCGCACAGCACAGGATCACCAGCAGCGCCGGCACCGTCACCCAGAGGACGACCGCCCACCTGCTCATCCCCTCGCTCGGCTGCTCCACGTACGCCGGCGGATAGTACGGCTGCTGCTGGTACGGCTGGTGCTGGTACGGATCCTGCTGGTAGGGGTCGTGAGGATGCATCCGGCCATCGTGCCCACCGCCCGGAAAAGCCGGAAGACCCGAACGGTCCGCCGATGATGCCGCGACGGCCCCTCGTCACGCCCGGTGCGCATCGAGGTGGGTCAGCACCGTCTGGTTGGCCTCCCAACCGTCCGGGAACTTCACCGGCACGTCCAGGTGCACCCGCTCGGTCGACGGGTACGCGTCGAGCAGCTCACCGATCCCGGCCCGCGCCACCACCACACAGGCGTGCCGGTGCCGCGACGCGAGCACGCAGAGCCGCCCCGACTCCAGGTGGAACGCCGTGGCGTCACGCCGGCCGGAGAGCGGGTGCAGCACGATCGTCACGTCGTACTCCCGGCCCTGGAGCCGGTTGGCGGTGTCCACGGTGATGCCCGCCCCGGCCGCGCCCAGCCGGGACCGGATGGCCGCGACCTGGTCGCGGTGCGCGGCCCCGACGGCGATCCGGTCCGCGGTGACCGGCGCCCCACCCGGCGCGGCCTCGCTCACCGCGACCGCGCCGCGCGCCAGCACCCGCAGCGCCAGCTCCGCGCAGGCCGCGGCGGCCTCGGCGTCGGTACGCACGGTGTGCCGGGCCGGCAGTTCGTGCAACGCCCAGCCGGTCGCGGCGGCCACCTCGACCGACGCGTCGTAGGCGTCACCCGTGCCCGGCTCGGTGAACGTCAGCGCCCGGTCGGCCGGCCCGGTCCCGGCGCGGAACCCGGTGAACGGGTAGAACGCGGCGGACACCACAGGCGCCGCCGAGTCGGGCAGCCGCCACGACACCGGCAGCCGGTGCACCGGCAGCTCCGGGTTGTGGCGCAGCAGCGTGGCCACCGCCGACTGCATCGGGTCCCAGGTCAGACCGGTCCAGCGGAACGTCTCCACGGTGCTGAACGGATCGAGCTGCCCCGGGTCACCGACGAACAGCGCCCGCTCGAACCGTCCCGCCACACGCAGCAGCGCGTCCGCGCGCATCTGGTACGCCTCGTCCACGATCGCCCACGGCCAGCTGCCCTCGGTGACAGTGGCCCACTTCGCCGCCGTACCGATGGTGACCGCCGGACCGCCCAGGTCGGCGACCTTCGCCGCGACCCGGACCGCCGGGTGGGCGGTGACCCGCTCGGTGGGCCGGTAGTCGTTCGCGGAGAGCCGCCCGACGCGCAGCTCCGGCGCCTTCCGGCCGAGCCGGTCGATGAGGTCGTCCACCTGCTCGTTGGTCTGCGCCACGATCATCAGCGGGTCGCCGGTGGCGGCCGTCTCGATCGCGGCGCGGACCACGAGGGTCGACTTCCCCGCGCCGGGTGGCGAGTCCACGACGACGCCGCGGTGCGTGCCGTCGCGCAGATCCCGCAGCACACGCTGGATCACCTGCTCGGCTTCGTGCAAGGAAGGGCCCCCTTTTAACGTTTCCGGTAGAGGCGGGGCCCCTTCTTAACACGTGCCACCTGGGCGCGGCTCCGGCACCTGCGCTTCGGGTCGTACCGTCGAGGGCTCGCGGTGTCCGCGAGCGGGCGCCTACGGCTTGCGGGCGAGCAGTCCGACGAAGGTGTGGTAGGTGTCGGTCTGCTGCGGGGCGGGCGCGTCCGGGTCCGGACGCCACTCCGCCAGCGGCACCAGGCCCGGCTCCAGCACCGTCAGCCCATCGGCGAAGGCGAGGATCTCCTCGTCGGTACGCCAGCGGCCGGTGCCGAGCGACTCGTTGAACACCCGCTCGACCTCGCGGGCCTTGCGGGAACCCTCCGGATCCCGCTCGCCCGGGTCACGGAAGTGCGAGATGGCGACGTAACTGCCGGGCGGCAGCGCGTCGATCAGCGCCGCCGCCACGGATCGCGGATCCTCGTCGTCGCCGATGTGGTGCAGGATCGCGAACAGCAGCAGACCGATCGGACGGTCGAAGTCGAGGAACCGGCGGACGTCCGGATCGTTGAGGATCTCCTCCGGCTCCCGGATGTCGGCCTGGATCACCGTCGCGGTGCCCTCCGCCGCGAGCAGCGCCCGCCCGTGCGCCAGGACGATCGGGTCGTTGTCCACGTACACGACCCGGGCGGCCGGGTTGTGCTCGATGGCGACCTCGTGCACATTGCCCTGGGTGGGCAGGCCAGACCCGATGTCGAGGAACTGGTCGATGCCCGCCTCGGTGACGAGATGGCGGATCACCCGGCGCAGGAAGGCGCGGTTCGCCTGGCCGGCGGCCGGCCCGTCCGGCGTGATCTGCAGGGCGTGCTCGGCGACCTTCCGGTCGACCTCGAAGTTGTCCTTGCCGCCCAGGAAGTAGTCGTAGACCCGGGCCACGCTGGGAATGGTGACGTCGATTCCGGGCGGTGCGGCCTTGTCGCGGGTCACAGGCGTCTCCAGGCTCCGTGGACGGTTCCGGGCGTTTTCGGGGAGTGTAGCGACCGTACAGGGTGGATGGTCGCCCGGTTTGGGATCGCTCCCAGCGGACCGGCCCGTCACCAGGACGAACGCCAATCGACACGCCGAAGCAGCATCGGAGTCAGCGCAGCTCCGTTGCCCCGCACAGCCCGCCGTGACCATCGCGCAATCGGCAGCGCTCACCGTCGGACAGCCGCACATCGCACCAGAGCCGGTACCGCACGTGCTGGGCGTCCTCCTCGCTGAGCGTCGTCTCACCGAAGTCGACCGCATCCAGATGCCCGAGCGAACGGGCGAGCGCGGTGGCCAACTCGGCGGCGGCGTCGCGGCACGTCAGCGTGGTCGGCAGGTGAATGATCCAGCGCGGCTCACTCATCGTGGCCGCGTCGCCGGCAGCCGTTGTGGCGGGACTGCCACTGCCGCAGCGCCTGGCGGACCCGTTCCGACTCTGTGCGCGCCGTGGTCAACTCCCGGTGCAGCCGGTCGATCTCGTCGGCGACCCGGCACAGGTAGTCGTGCACCTGCGTCGGGTCCAACCCACGCCAGCGGGTGTCGAACACCGCGCTGCGCACCTGGTACGCCTGCACCCGCTCCCCGGTCACGTAGATCACGACGCCACCATCGCAACCGCCACGGCCTCGTCGGGCAGCCCGGCCGCGGTGAGCGTCGCCCTCCCCCACCGGGCCAGCCGGCAGGGGTACGGGACGCGCTCGCTGCGGCACAGCGGCCCCTGCGGCCAGTGCTCGGGCACGTGTACGCGCACCGCAAGCGCGGCGACGAGCAGATCCTCGTCGGTGACGGGGATGAGGACGGGGAAGTCGGCGAGTACGGGGGACATCGGCAGGCGCCTCCGGGTCGGGTCTCGTGGAGTGGCGCCGGGGCGGGCGGGGACGGCGGAAGCCGCGATCGGGGATGCGGTGCCGCCGGAGCCCAGCACCCGCCCCGGGCCATGAGCCGACCTTCAGTCCTTCTCAGCAGGCGGCGCATGCCCTGTTGATCGTGGCCGCCATGCGTCCAACACATACGGTCAGTAATCGAGACGAAACAGTCGATGATATGCACGGTGCGTATACCGGGCCGCTCCGCAACGGGTTGAATGACTAGGCTCGACTTCGGACACAGGTTCTCCGCGAACGGCGAGGTTGCCGGTGACACCTGCGAACTGCCCCCGCTGCGGCGGCCGCCTGGCACGCGACAACGGTACGGGACGCTGCGCGCCCTGTCAGGCCGCCGAACGTGACCGCCTCAGCACGCCGCCCGCCGTACCCGATTCGTTCTGGGACCATGAGCCGGTACGGACGGCGCTGGCCGGGCGGCACCTCGGGCGGGTGATCCGTGCGTACCGGCACCACCCGTACCACGGGCGGAGCCCTCTGCCGCAGAGCGTCGTCGCCGGGTGGCTGGGAATCACACAGGCGCAGTTGAGCCGGATCGAGAACGGGCCTGCCCAGGTGCATCTCGACCGGCTGACGCATTGGGCGACAGTGCTCCGCATCCCGCCGAAATCGCTCTGGTTCGCAGTCGGTCCGGGCTCCCCGACGAGCGCCCGGGCAGACGCGGCACCGGACCTGGGACGGCGAACACTCTTGGCCGGCATCGCGGCGGTGTCGGCGGGAGCCGGACTGGTCGGCGTCGGTGAGGAACCCCGGCCCCGCCGCATCGGCAGTGCGGACGTGTCTCGGCTGAACGCGGTGCTGGAGCTCTATCGGTCAGTCGACTACGAATGCGGCGGTGGCCTGCTCTATCGGGAGGTAGCCCGGTTCGCGGAGTCGGTGTACCGCATGCTCGACTGGTCGCACTCGGCCGGATTGACACCGCGCCTGGTCGCGGCGGTAGCGGCGGCTCGTCAACTGGCGGGCTGGACCGCGCTCGACGCAGGCCGGCACGCCGACGCCCAACGGCATTTCGCTGCCGGCGAGCGGGCGGCAACAACCGCTGACGATGCTCAGCTAGCGGCCCTGATTCGATACTCGCAGGCCAAGCAGCTACAACACCTTCGGCACAACCAGGACGCCCTAGCCGCTCTGCGTCTGGCCCACTCGGAGCTGGGATCGCGGGCAACCCCGGGGGTGAGGGCGCTGCTCTGGGGCGCGGAGGCTGCCTCAACAGCCGCGCTCGGCGACCACAGCAACGCGCTCACCCTTCTCGGTCGGGCCAGTGATCAGTTCGAGCGTGTGGATCCCGAGCGTGAGCCGGCGTGGATGGCCTTCTACGACCGCGGTGAACTGCTCGCCCAGTACGGTCGCGTGTACCGCGACATGGCCCGGCAGTCCAGAACGCAGGCGACGCAGGCCGTACGGAGCGTCGAGGAAGCGATCGTCGCCTTCGGACCGGCGAACGTCCGCAGCATGGTCCTGAACGAGGTCGGCTTGTGCAGCGCGTTCTTCCTCGCCGATGAGCCCGAGCGGGCGGTCACTGTCGGCATGCGCGTGGTGGAACAGTCACGTGCCTTGAGTTCCAGTCGAGTGGTCGACCGAGTAGTCAATCTGCGTCGCGACCTCGGACGGCACCGTCACCTTCCGGTCGTCGCCGAATTCGAACGGACGCTCATCGCACGAGCTGCGGCCGCGATATGAGTGGCCGGTTCTCGGAAGAGGCGATGACCCGAGCCATGCGGGAGATCGCCGGCAAGCTTGAGGTGCCGGCCGAGAATGCCCAGCTCCTGCGGCTGACAAACAACGCCGTGTTCGCGCTGCCGGACTCCGGGCTTGTCATCCGGATCGCACGAACGCACCGACTCAGAGACCGAGTGCGGAAGGTCGTTCAACTGGCGCGATGGTTCGCCGAGTTGGACGCGCCGACGATCCGGCTGGTGCCGGGCGTGACACAGCCGGTCGAAGTCGGCGACTTGGTGGCCTCGGTGTGGACCTATGTGCCAGCCACCGCACCTGTTCCAACTGTGGATGACCTCGGCTCGGCACTGCGGCGATTTCATACGCTTGGACCTCCGCCTTTCCCGTTGCCAGCCTGGGACCCGATCGGGGACGCACGTCGACGCCTGGCGGATGCCGACGGGCTGAGCACCGAGGACCACGACTATCTGGTGGAGTGGTGCGACCGCTTGGAGCCACCTGTCGCCGACCTGCGGCAGCGTGCACCACACTCGCTCATCCACGGGGATGCCCACGTCGGCAACCTGCTACGGGATGCATCAGGTCGCATCCTGCTCTGCGACTTCGACGCCACCTGCCTCGGGCCGTGGCAGGTGGACCTGGCCGCGGTCGCTGTGGGCGAGGCCCGCTTCGGCAAGACCGGGGCGCATCGTGCGCTCGCCGAAGCGTACGGATATGACGTGACGTCCGACCGCGACTGGCCACTACTGCGGGAAGCCCGCGAGCTCAAGATGATCGCCGCTGCCACGCCGCTTCTCACAAGCTCATCGAGGGTTGCGGCCGAATTCTCCAACCGCTTGACGTCAATTGCAAAGGGCGTGAACGGTCTACGTTGGAGACCATTCGCTGATCTCGTCTGAGCCCTCGATGAGCGACCGCTGGCCGATGAGATCCTGTGCTCGTGCGGGAGCATCTACGACTACGCCACCAGGCCGCAGCAGAGGCCGAGGGATTGGTGGGCCAGCTTGTGGACGTGTACCTCGACGCGCACGCCGCCGACGGTCCGCGCTACACGGCTGAGCGGTACGAACGGCAGCTCGCGGCACACATGCCCCGGCAGGGTTGGGAGCTGGTGTCGGCCCGCGTCGAAGACGAGTTGGTCGGCTACGTCTACGGCTTCCCGCTCGCAGCCGATACGTCCTGGTGGAGCGGCATCCACGAGCCGGTGCCGGAGGGCTTCACTGACGAGAACGGGCACCGGACTTTCGCAGTCTGCGAACTGCTGGTGCGGCGATCGTGGCAGCGCCGGGGTATCGCGCGGGCGCTCCACGACCGGCTGCTGAGCACTCGGCGAGAAGAGAGGGCCACACTGCTCGTACGCCCCGACAACACTGCCGCCCAGCAGGCGTATGACTCCTGGGGTTGGCAACCGGCCGGGTGGCTCCAGCCGACGCGGGCAGGGGCACCGCTGTTCGAGGTCCGCATCAAAGCCATCGCGTCGAGCCGGTGATGGGCAACGCGTCGACCTTCACTCCAGGTGTCGATGATCTGACAGGCGGAGGAACAAAGCTCCTGACACCTACCGCACCAGCTTCCGCCTGGCGTTCATCGCGGCTAGCTTGCCCTCGTGGGGGATCTTGAGAAGGGCATCTACGAGCACCTGATCACGGAAAAGCTGGCGACGCGGCTCAGACACATCGACAACGCCCTGGTCCGGGACGCGAAGCTGGATGCCGCCGACGCGCATGATGTCCTGGCCCGGCACATCGCGGGACTGGCCCGGCGCGCACTTCTCGGCGTCGGCGGCGGGGAGAACAAGCTGGCGCGTCAGGTCGACCTGGCGAACCGTATCGCCGCGCACATCGCTCAGGCCGAGCCGCGCGCCGTCACCGCCGACGACCAGGTGGCGGACGCTCAACGTCTGCTTCACGCCATCGCGGCACCACCCACCCCGCCGGCCGCACCGGTCTTCCCGATCCGCCCGTCGACGCCGCTCTCCACCGGCGCGCTCCTGGTGAACGGCCGACACCAGCCACGCATCGGCCACGAGGTCAGCCACGAGATGGCGTCGGCAGACGAGGTGGACCTGCTCTGCGCCTTCATCAAGTGGCACGGTCTGCGCATCATCGAGCCGGCCATCACCGACCTGATCGCCAGGGGTGGCCGGGTACGGGTCATCACGACGACGTACATGGGTGCCACCGACCAGCGGGCGCTCGACCGGCTCGCCGAGTTGGGCGCCGAGATCAAGGTGTCCTACGAGACGCGGACCACCCGTCTGCACGCCAAGGCGTGGCTGTTCCGGCGGAGCAACGGCACCACCACCGCGTACGTCGGCTCGTCGAACCTGTCCAGGGCCGCGCTCGTCGACGGCGTGGAGTGGAACGTCCGCATCTCGAACCTCGAGCAGCCGCACGTCATAGACACGTTCGAGGCGACGTTCGCCGACTACTGGCACGACTCGGCGTTCGAGCCGTACGACCCGGCAACGGACTCCGAGCGCCTGCGCGTCGCGTTGCGCGGTGAACGCGCCGACGACGCACCGACCGAGATCGCGAACCTGGACGTGCGGCCGTTCCCGTACCAGCAGGAGGTTCTTGACGACCTGGACGCCGAGCGTCTGGTGCACGGTCGCTGGCGCAACCTGGTGGTGATGGCGACCGGCACCGGAAAGACGGTGGTGGCGGCGCTCGACTACCGCCGGCTGCGGCGGGCCGGTCATGTCGACTCATTGCTCTTCGTCGCGCACCAGGAGCAGATCCTGCGGCAGAGCCGGTCGGTGTTCCGCCAGGTCATGGGCGACGGCACGTTCGGTGAGACGCTGGTCAAAGGCGACCGGCCGCAGGGATGGAAGCACGTCTTCGCGTCGATCCAGTCGCTGCACCGGCAGGAGATCGCCCCCGAGGCGTACGACATGGTGATCGTCGACGAGTTCCACCACGCCGAGGCACCGACGTACACGGCGTTGCTGGAGCGGCTTCGACCGCGCGTACTCCTGGGTCTGACCGCTACCCCCGAGCGCAGCGACGGCGCCGACGTGCGCCGGTGGTTCGACGGTCGCGCGTCGGTGGAGTTGCACCTGTGGGAAGCCCTCGAACGACAATTGCTGGCACCGTTCCAATACTTCGGGCTGCACGACGACGTGGACCTGGCGCGGGCGCGGTGGAAGCGCGGACAGGGGTACGACAAGGGGGACCTCGACGGCGTCTACACCGGCAACCATGCGCGGGCGCGGCTCATCCTGCACGCGGTCCGGCGCATCGCTGATGTCGGACGGATGCGCGCGCTCGGCTTCTGCGTGAGCATCGGGCACGCGGAGTTCATGGCCGACTGGTTCACCCGGCACGGTGTGCCGGCGGCGTCCGTGACATCAAGAGTCAACCGGCCAGAGCAGCACGCGCTGATCGACCGCTTCCGCAAGCGCGAGCTGAAGGCGCTCTTCACAGTCGACCTGTTCAACGAGGGCGTCGACCTGCCGATGGTCGACACCATTCTCATGCTGCGCCCCACCGAGAGCGCCACCATCTTCCTCCAGCAGCTCGGCCGGGGCCTGCGGCTCGACGACGACAAGCCATGCCTGACGGTGCTCGACTTCATCGGCGGCCAGCACGCGAACTTCCGGTTCGACCTGCGCTGGCGGGCGCTCGCCGGGGTCAGCCGCCGGACGGTCGAGACCGCCGTCCGGGAGGACTTCCCCTCGCTGCCCAGCGGCTGCCACATCGAGCTGGACCGGGTGGCGAAGGAGATCGTGCTCGCCAATCTCAAGTCGGCGCTGCCGACGTCGAAGAACGCGCTGGTGGCGGAACTCCGCCAGCTCGGTGACGTGAGCCTGTCCGACTTCCTGCGCGAGACCGGCCTGGAGATCGAGGACGTCTACCGGTCGGCGAGCGTCGGTGGCTGGGCCGGACTGCGGCGCCTCGCCGGACTCGACCCGGCCGAAGGCGGCCCCGACGACAGCGACCTGGGCCGGTCGATCGGCCGGATGCTCCACACCGACGATGTCGACCGACTGGACTTGATCGCCCGGGTCGCCGCCGGCCAGCGCCCCGCCGCGGGGCGACTGTTCGACATGCTGCATTTCAGCCTGTGGGGGCCATCGGTGCCGCTGACCGAACGCGACGCCCGGCTCCGGCGGCTGTGGGCGGAGCCGGAGCGCTGCGCCGAGCTGCGGCAGGTCGCCGACGTACTGCGCAACCGCATCCACCGGCTCACCGAGCGGCCAGCAGCCGGCCGGGTCCCTCTGCGGGTGCACGCCCGCTACAGCCGTAACGAGGCGTGCGCGGCATTCGGCATGACGAACCCGGGCTCGCTGCGCGAGGGCGTGAAGTGGCTGCCGGACGAGCGCGCGGATCTGTTCTTCGTCACGCTCGTGAAGTCGGAGGAGCACTACTCCCCCACCACCATGTACGCCGACCGCGCCATCACCGATCGGCTTTTCCAGTGGGAGTCGCAGAGCACCACGTCCTCGGGCTCGGCGACTGGTCAGCGGTACGTCAACCACGTCGCGCAGGGCTCGACGGTGCACCTGTTCGTCCGCGAGACGAAGATCGCCGACCGTGACCTGGGCGCACCGCCATACCTGTACGCCGGCCCGATGACGTACCAGGAGCACACCGGTGATCGGCCGATGCGCATCCTCTGGGAATTGCGGCATCCGCTCCCCGCCGACATGTACGCCGCCGCCCGGGCGATCGCCGCCTGATATCACCAGCGACTCAGCTCGATAGGCGCGGAAAGAGCACCGCGCCGGGGCGGACGTGCCGGTCAGACCGGGGCGGCGTCCGCCGTCTCGGGTGCCGCGTGCCGGCCGCCGCCGTTGCGCCGCTCGTCACCGTGCCCCGGCCACCACGCCTTGTGGCCGATCAGCCCGGTCAGCGCCGGTACGAAGAACATCGACATGACGAACGCGGACAGCACGATCCCGATCGCCACCGCGAAGCCCATCTGCTGGAGGAACGAGATCGGCGCGAGCATCAGCACCCCGAACGTGCCGGCCAGGATCAGCCCGGCCGCGGCGACCGTCGGGCCGGCGTGTTCCACCCCGATCGCGGCGGCGCGGTTCGGTTCATGGCCCTCGCGTGCCTCCTCGCGTAGCCGGGCGATCATCAGGATGTTGTAGTCGGTGCCGATCGCCACCACGAACAGGTAGAGGATGATCGGCAACTGGAACGTGACGCCGGGATTGCCCTGGAGGCCCTGGAACACGTACACGGTCGCGCCGAGCGTGGCGGCGAAGTTGAGCAGCACCGCGATCACCAGGTAGACCGGCGCGACGAGGCTGCACAGCAGCAACGCGAGGATGAGCGCGATCAGGGCGGCGGCGACCGGAAGGATGACCGACAGGTCCCTGTTGTTCGCCGAGTTGATGTCCGCGAAGATCGCGGTGGTGCCGCCGACCAGTGCCTTTGTGCCGGGCGGAGCCGCCTCGTGCACCGCGTCCCGCAGGTCGTCGCGCACCAGCGTGATCGCCTCGTTGGACATCGGGTTCTCGTCCAGCAGCAGGTTGATCCGCGCGACGCTCGGGTCGGTGGCGCTGCGCTCCGGTGGCTGTGCCCGCCCGACGCCCGGTGCCCGCGCCGACGCGGCGGCGAAGTCGTTCACCTGCTGCTCGGTGAGCGGGGTGCCGTTGCCGGTGGTCAGGTAGACCTCGGTGGGCGCGAGCGCCCCGGCGGCGAACCCGCGCTGGAGGTCCGTGGCGGCTCGCGCCGACTCGGTGTCCTGCGGGAAGCCGGCGCCGAAGTCGTAGTCGGCCTTGTAGCCGAGCACCCCGGCGGCGAGCGCGACGAGCAGCGCGCCGGAGGCCGCGGCGACGACCGCCGGGCGGCGGCCGACGGCGGCGCCGAGCCGCCGGGACAGGGTCGCCTTCGGTACGCGCTGCCACGCCTTCGACGGCCAGAACACCCACCGGCCGAGCAGCGACACGAGCGCCGGGATCAGCGTCAGCGAGGTGACGAGCATGACGCCGACGGCGATGGCGAGCGCCGGGCCGAGCGAGCCGAAGAAGCCGAGCGAGGCGAGCAGCAGCACCAGGAACGCCACGATCACCGCACCGGCGGCGGACGTGATGACCTCGCCGACCCGCTGCACCGTGACGACCATCGCGGTGCGCTTGTCGTCACCGGCGCGTAGCCGCTCCCGGTAGCGGAACAGCAGGAACAGGATGTAGTCGGTGCCGATGCCGAACAGCACGATCAGCAGGATGGTCTGCAGGTCCTGGCTGACGTTGAGGTCGAACGCCTTGCCGGCGGCGGCGACCAGCCCGGTGGTGACGGACATGACGACGCTGATGACCACCACGGGCAACAGCGCGGCGATCGGGCTGCGGAAGATGATCAGGATCAGCCCGATGATCAAGACGATGGTGGCGATGCCGACGACGGCGAAGGCGTCGTTGAACGTGTCCTCGTTGTCCACGAAGCTCGCCACGTCGCCGGCCACCCCGGCGGTCAGGCCGCTGCCGGCCAGGTCCGGCCCGAGGGCGGTGCGCAGGTCGCGTACGGCGTCGAGCAGGCCCGGGTCGTCGGGGCTGTCGGCGTCGAGACCGACGGTGACCACCTGCACCGACCTGTCCGGCGCGACCGCCTGCGGGCCGGTCAGGTAGCCGGAGGTCTGCGGGATGTTCCGGGCCTTGAGCGCGGTGGCGAGTTGCCCCACGCGCGCCTCGTCGGCCGGGGTCAGCGGCTTGCCGTCGCCGCGCTTGACGACGACCGTGGCGGTGGCGGTGGCCGCCTGCGGGAACGACTTCGCCCCCAGCTCGGTGGCCTGCACCGACTCGTAGGAGCGCGGCAGGAAGCTCTCCTGGTCGGCGGAGGTGATGTCGCTCAGTGACGGGCTCGCGGCGATGATCGCGATCGCGGCGACGACCCAGCCACCGATCACCCACCATGCCTTGCCCACGACGAATCTGCCCAGGCGCTCGAACATCGTTTCCCCCGTGTGTTCGGCTGTGTCACGCCTGATACTACGCTGCGTGAGCGATCCCTTTCGGACGGCTCGCGGACTTTCGTCGATGATCCGGGTGGCGCAGGATCGGCTGATGAGCATGCGGATGCCCGGTCCCGGAGTGCTGAGTGCGTGGTTGGCGGCGACCATGCCGGCTCCGCTGGTCTTCTTCGAGTGGACCCACAGGTGGGAGGAGGACCAGCCGGTCTCCACCGCGCTGTGGTGGCCCGTGCTCGCGTCACCGGTACTCGCCGCCGTGCTGGCGGCCCGGCAGCCCTCGCGCCCCGGCCCGGCCGTCGGCGTGTCCACGCTGGCCGCCACCGCGCTGCTCGCCGTGTCGCTGGCGTTCTTCCGGCGGGTGGTCCCGCTGACCGGCGAGGCCCGCTGGGGGCGGGCGCTGCTCGGCGGCGCGGCGCTCGCGGTGGCCCGGTCGCTGATCGGGTACGCCGCTCGCGGCCGTCTCCGCGTCCGGGAGCGTCCGGCGGCGCGGCGCGGCTACGTGATCGGCGGGCTCGCCGTCGTGTTCGGCGCGCTGCTGGCGCAGACGGCGCGCGTCCCTCACGCCGGCGGAAGTGTCGTAGGCGGCTCGTAGCCTGGCGCGGTCATCGACGACCCCGGGAGGCGACGTGCTCGACCACCTGTCCATAGCGGTGCGCGACCTGGCGGCCAGCGGCGCCTTCTACGACGCCGTGCTCGCCCCGCTGGGCGCTCGCCGGCTGATGGAGCCCGGCCCGATCGGCTACGGCGTCGACGCGCCCGACTTCTGGGTCGAGCCCGCGCCGTCAGGTGCCACGCCGGTGCCTGTGCACATCGCGTTCACCGCCGGCGACCGTGCCACCGTGCGCGCGTTCCACGACGCGGCTGTGGCGGCCGGCGCGGAGGTGCTGCACGCGCCGAAGGAGTGGCCGGAATACCACGCCACCTACTACGGCGCGTTCGTCCGCGACCCGGACGGCAACAACGTCGAGGCGGTCTGCCACCGCCCGGAGTGAGTCGCTTGCGTCCGGGAGTCAGGATGGGCCGGTGGAGATCGAACCGGTCGAGCACGCTCCGGTACGCGCCATCCGCCGGGCCTGGCTGGCCCAGCGCTGGCACGACCTCGCCTTCCTGCACTGGGCGGTCCCGCCGGAACGGGTGGCACCGCTGCTGCCCGCCGGCACCCGGCCTGACACGTTCGACGGGCTCACCTACGTCGGGCTGATCGGGTTCCAGATGGTCGGGGTGGGTCTCGGCCGCGGCCCGGGTGTGCCCTACTTCGGCACGTTCTGGGAGACCAACGTACGGCTCTACTCGGTCGACAGCTCGGGGCGGCGGGCTGTCGTGTTCCGCTCGCTGGACGCGTCCCGGCTGGTGCCGGTGCTGGTGGCCCAGCTGAGCCTGCGCCTGCCGTACAAGTGGTCGGCGATGCGGCTGGACCGCTCCGGCGACACGCTCACCTACCGCTGCCGTCGCCGCTGGCCCGGTCCGGCCGGTGCGACGAACCGGATGACGGTACGCGTCGGCGCACCGATCCCCGAGCCGACGCCGCTGGAGCACTTCCTCACCGCCCGCTGGGGACTGCACACCCGCGCGTACAGCCGCACCCTGCACCTGCCGAACTGGCATCCACAGTGGCCGCTGCACCGCGCCGAACTGCTGCACCTGGACGACGAGCTGGTCACGGCCGGCGGCCTGCCCGCACCCGACGGACCCCCGATGAGCGTGCTCTACTCCCCCGGCGTACCAGTCGTCTTCGGCGGCCCCACCTCGGCCGGGTGACCCGCCGGCACGGGAGGCGGACCGACCGGCCGGGGAGCGGGCTCAGCGCAGCGGGTCGTGGGTGCCGTGCGGGACGTCGTGGCGGCACCGGCGGACCCGGTCGGCAGCCATCCGGCCGCCCACCGCCAGCCCGTACCGCTCCACGGCGGCGAGCCCGTACGCGCTGCACGTCGGCGTGTAGCGACAGGTGCCCGGCCAGCGGTGCGACAGCCAGCGCCGGTAACCGAGGATGGCGGCCCGGCCGGCGCGGTCCACGGCGGGCCGCCGGACGACGCCCGCCGTCACCGAGCCGAGGGTGAGCAGGGTCGAGAAGATGCCCAGGTCGCAGCAGGTCAGCGCCTCACAGTCGAACGCGTCGCAGTCACAGCCGCGGTTCTTCTTCTTGTGGTGTCGCCTCCGGAAGATCACCACGTCATGATGCGACACCCTCGCCACTGTCGATGAGGCGACCGGACCGGGTCCGGTGTGATCGGGTCGGCGGGCGGCCGGCAACCTAGCGTCGACGGCGTCACCAGGAGGGAAGAACGGGTGCTGGATCGGCTCAACGCGGCGCTGGAACACCTCGAACAGCGGCTCGACCAGCCGCTCGACGTGGCCGCGCTGGCCCGGATCGCGGGCGTGTCGGAGCACCACTTCGGCCGGCTGTTCTCGGCGCTGGCCGGGCTGCCGCTGTCGGAGTACGTGCGTCGCCGCCGGATGACGCTGGCGGGCGCCGACGTGCTCGCCGGCCGGGAGTCGTTGCTCGACGTGGCGGTCCGCTGGGGGTACGGCTCGAACGAGGCGTTCGCCCGCGCGTTCCGGGCCGTACACGGCGTCGGACCGACGCGGGCCCGGCAGGCCGGCGCGGTGCTGCGGTCCCAGCCCCGGTTGTCCTTCCGGCTCGTCGTCGAAGGGAACACCAGCATGGACTACCGGATCGTGACCAAGGACGCCTTCCGGCTCGCCGGTCTGACGGCCCGGGTGCCGCTCGTGCACGAGGGGATGAACCCGCACATCGTGGCGTTCGTCAGGGGCATCGACCCGGCCACCGTACGCCGCATCGAGGCGCTGTCCGACCAGGAGCCGCACGGGATCGTCAACGTCAGCGCCGAGTTGGCCGGCTCCCGCGCCGAGGGCACCGAGCTGGACTACTGGTACGCGGCGGTGACCGGCGCGGATGTGCCGGACAGCCTGCGCAGCCTGCCGGTCGAGGCCGGTGACTGGGCGGTGTTCTCCAGTTCCGGTGCGTTCCCGGTGGCGGTGCAGCACCTGTGGCGGGCCGTGTTCACCCAGTGGTTCCCGGCCAACCCGTACGAGGTCCGCCCGGGGCCGGAGATCTCGCGGGTCCGGGTCGCCGGGGACGGCGGTATCGCCGACGCGGAGTTGTGGATCCCGGTGCGCCGGGTCTAGGGCGTGGCCGCCGCTCGCGCCAGCGCGGCCGGCACGTCGTGCACGTGGTAGGGGTGTTCACTCGGCTCGATCGCGGCGAGGAACATCGCGTACACGGCGGCCTGCCGCAGCGGCGCGACCGGCCGGAGCAGGTCGACGGCCCGGTCCGGGTCGCTGCCGGGCACGTCGGCCCGCCACCGCCGCGCCCACGCGTCGACCAGCCGGGCGGCGGCGTCCGCGTCGACGTCCTCGGTGAGGCGCAGGATGTCGAAGGCGGGGTGGCCGACGAACGAGTCCGCCCAGTCGATCACGGTCCGGCCGCCGTCGTCGCCGCGGACGTTGCCGGGGTGCAGGTCGCCGTGCACGAGCGTGTCGGGCAGGCCGCAGTCGCCGACCTGCCGCAACCGCCGATCGAGCCCGTCGAGCAGACCGGCGGCGGCCGACACGTCGTGCCCGGCCAGCCGTTCCCGGATCCAGTCGGCCAGTGCCGCCCCGCGCAGGTCCGGCACCCCCGCCGCGACGAGTTCGCCGGCGCTGCCGCACGCCCGCAGCTGCACCAGGTGATGCCCGGCCGCGATGGCGGCCCGCTCCCCTTCCCCAGCCCCGTACCGGTCCTCCCCCGGCACGTCCGCCAGCAGCATCCGCCCCTCCCCGTCGGCGGCCAGCATCACCGGCCCATTGATCAAGGAGTTCAGGTCATCAGGGAGATCGACACCGACACCAACTCCTTGATCACCGAGGAAGGCCAGGACTGTGGCTTCGTGGTGGGCGAACGGGGGGAGCTGCTTCAGCCACGCCGGCCCCTGGGTGGTGTCCAGGCGCCAGATGGCGGAGAGGTTCCAGGTGCGCTGCTGCGCCACCGCCGTCACCCGGCGGCCGAGCCGGCTCAGCTCGCCGGTCGCCCATGCGACGCTGCGGGCCGGGCCGCCGGCGTGCGCCCACGGCTGGCGCAGCGGATGCGGCGCGAGGTCCACGGCGGCCGGTTCCAGGGGTACGGCAGGGGCGTCGGCTACCCGCGCCAGGTAGCGGACGTGGCCGCCGGGCGGCGCGGGACGGTCGGCGTCGAGCAGCCGCAGCACGGCGACCTCCAGACCGTGGCGGTGCCGGACCGTGTCGACGATCGAGTGGACCTCCTGCCACCACGGCTCCCGTACGTCGAACGGAGGCAGCGCGCCGAGCGGGCGGCCGGCGGCGTCGAGCAGGACCAGCGTGACAGTTCGGGACACGGCCGGACGGTATCCGGGCACCCCTACGGGAGGCGAGCGGATTCACCGCCAGACGGTACGGCGGAGCCCTTCGTGGCCGGCGCACACGTCGCGTTGCCCGCCGGTGCGGCTGACCGAGCCGTCGCGGCACTGCACCAGCCAGCCGCGATCCGACCAGAACCCGGGTACGCACTCGAACCAGTCGCACACCCCGGCCGCCGGACGCCGGATCCGCTGCCCGCCGCAGAAGTCGTACCCGAAGGGGTTCTGCGGGGCCCCGCAGCGGCGCTGGACCGGCGGTTGCGGCGTGCCGCGCGGCGGCGCGGGGCGGGCGCGCGACGGCTCGGGACTGGGAGTGGGCCGGACCCGGACGGCGGGCGCGACGTGCGGCGGCGGTGTCGTGCCGGTGGCCGCCGGGGTCGCGGCGGCGGCCCGCTCCGAGCCGGCCCGGGTGGGCGGGTTGGACTCGACGAGCATCGCCGGCACGATCAAGGCGAGCGCCCCGCAGACCGCCACCGTGCGCCGGCCGCCCGGCACCAGCGCGGTGATCCGGGCCTGGGCGGGAGTGAGCACGGCGGGACGTTCGGGTCGCGCGGCGGTGTGTTCCGCGATCAGCTCGTCCAGTTCGGCCACGACGGCGGCGCGCTGCTCGATCGCGTCGGCGAACGCCAGCGTGAGCGTGAACCGGAAGTCGGCCGCCGCGCCGGTGGGCAGCAGCAACCCGGAGGTACGCCGCCGGTCCAGCACCTGGATCAGGGTGACCGGTGCGCCGGGGTCGTGGGACAGGCCGGTCATCCGGCCGTACGCCCAGTCCCGCCGGCCGCGTCCGCCGAGCAGCACCAGCCGCCGGTTGGTGAGCACGGCGAGCCCGGCGTCGACCACCTTGACGCCCTCGGGGCGGCGGGGGCGCAGCACCGGCGGGTCGGGGTCGACTGTCAGCTCGGGGGCGGGCAGCACGGCGGTGTGCCGTACCTCGACCAGTTGCGCGGCCGGCAGCGTCCAGAAGACCACCTCGCCGGGGGCCAGCTCCATCGGCAGGCCGACGCCCGCCTGGGCCGAGCCGTGGAAGGACACCGCGAGGGTACGCAGGCGGCGCAGCTCGTCGTCGCGGCGTCGCCACGCCTCGTCGGCCGCGCGGAAGGCCCGCTGCCGCCGCTCGTTCTGCCGGTGCGCCCACCGGTACCGCCATGTGGAACCCGTCGAATCAGTCTTCGCCACGCCGACTCCTCCGCCGCGCGAGCACACCAACCGGGGTGTCGTTCATGTCAACGATCCGGCAGGGGTACGAAGACACGCGAAAGTCGCCAATTAGACCGATCGGCTGATTGACCTCCACAATCGGCGGAATCTCTCACGTCCTCTCACGTTCCGTGCCACCGCCTCCCCGCGCTCCCGTTCCGGAATGCGAGGGCTCGAACGCGTCCGTAACATCAGCCGCGACAACGGGGTGAACGCGGCCCCGGCGGTGAGGAGGTGCACCGGTGGGCGACCCGGCCGTCGTGGTGGGTGTGGACATCGGCACCACCAGCTCCAAGGCGGTCGCGTTCGACACCTCCGGCCGGCAACTGGCCAGTCACTCGATCGGCTACCCGCTGGAGGAGCCGAACCCGGGCTGGGCCGAACAGGATCCGGAACTCATCCACCAGGCCGTGCTGGGCGTGATCCGCGCGGTCGTCGACGAGCTGACCGTTCCGGTGGCCGGGCTGTCGTTCAGCACCGCCATGCACAGCCTGATCGGGCTGGACGCCGACGGCACCCCGCTCACCCCGTCGATCACCTGGGCCGACTCCCGGGCCAGCGCGCAGGCCGAGCGGCTGCGTGCCGTGCCGTCCGGGCTCGCCCTGCACCGGCGCACCGGCACCCCGGTGCACCCGATGGCGCCGCTGCCCAAGCTGGTCTGGTTCGCCGAGCGGGAACCGAAGCTGCACGAGCGGGTCGCGCACTGGGTCGGCATCAAGGAGCTCGTGCTGCGGCGGCTCACCGGCGCGCTCGTCACCGACCACTCGGTCGCCTCGGCCACCGGGCTGATGGACATCCACCGGCTGGTCTGGGACGCCGAGGCGCTGCGCCTCGCCGGCATCACCGAGGAGCGGCTTCCCCGGCTCGTACCCACCACGCACGTGCTAGCCGGGCTCACCGCCGAGGCGGCGCGGGCCACCGGGCTGCCGGCGAACACCCCGCTGGTGGTGGGCGCCGGGGACGGGCCGCTGGCGAACCTCGGGCTCGGCGCGGTACGGCCCGGCGTCGTGGCCTGCTCGATCGGCACCAGCGGCGCGATGCGGGTGATGGTGGAACACCCGGGCGTGGACCCGCTCGGCGGCGTGTTCTGCTACGCGCTCACCGAGGACCGCTGGGTGGTCGGCGGCGCCATAAACAACGGCGGGATCGTCCTCCAGTGGGCGAACGACGCGCTCGCGCCGGAGCTGGGCGAGCACGCCGAGGAGGAACTGCTCGACCTGGCCGCCCAGGCGCCGGTCGGTTCCGGCGGGCTGATCATGCTGCCGTACCTGCTGAGCGAGCGGGCGCCGCACTGGAACGCGCTGCCCCGCGGCGCGTACGCCGGGCTGACCCACGGCCACGGCCGGCCGCACCTGGTCCGGGCCGCCCTGGAGGGCGTCTGCCAGCAGCTCGCCCTGGTCCTCGCCTCGGTCCGGGCGGCCGGCAACGAGGTACGCGAGATCCGCGCCAGCGGCGGCTTCGCCCGCAGTCCACTGTGGCGGCAGATCCTCGCCGACGCGCTGGGCATGCCGGTGCGGTTCCCCGCCGGGCACGAGGGATCCGGTTTCGGGGCCGCGCTGCTGGGCATGCAGGCACTCGGGCTGATCTCCTCGATCGAGGTCGCCGCCGATCTGGTCCGGATCGAGGAGACGGTCCACCCGGACCCGTCCTCCGCCGCCACCTACGCCGCCCTGCTCCCCCTCTTCTCCGAGCTGTACGACGCGCTCGTGCCCACGTTCACGTCCCTGCGGCGGATGGCGCCCAGCCTGCCGCCGGAACCGCCACCCACAGCACCTCCCCGCTGACCGGCCGAAGGGCGTGACAGCCGTGGTCACACTGCCCGACGTCGTCGTCAAGCGACGGGTCAGGGAGCCTCGACGCCGGAGATGCGGAACTTGTGCACCTCGGCGCCGAGGATCTCCGTCACCTGCTCGGCCTCCGGGCCGGAGCCCCGGAACGCCAGCAACTGCTCGTCGGACTCCCACCGCTCGTAGACGTTGATCCGGCCCGGCTCGACCAGGTCCGCGCTGACCGCGAAGTCCACACAGCCGGGCGCGGCGCGGGCCGCGCGGACGGCGGCCTCGCAGGACGCCAGGTAGGCGTCCCGCCGGGCCGGATCGACGTAGAGGGTGCCGGCGACGATGAGCATGCCGGCCATCCTGCCACCCGCTCCCGGTCAGGACCGGGTGATCGCGTTGGCGTGGATCGCCTCGTTCAGGTACGCGGCCATCCCGGGCCGCAGCGTCTCGAAGTACGCGGTGAACCGCGGGTCCGCCACGTACATGTCCGCCAGGCCGGTGTGGATCTCGTACGAGCAGTCGTACCACCACTTGGTGATGAGCTGCCGGTGCTCCTCGGCCAGCGACATCGCCTCCGGACCGTCGGCCGGCGCACCCGAGTCCATGAGCGCGGCGAACCGCCGCCCCCAGTCCTCGTTCTCCGCCTTGTTGCGCAGCCAGTCCTCCTTCGAGTAGCGGCCCGCGCGCTCCTGCGACTGCCGGTACGCCTCGGTGCCGCCCCAGCGCTGCTCGGTCTCCTCGGCGTGCTCGTCCGGGTCGAAGTACCCGAACACCTCGAACCGCTCCTCCGGCGTCAACTGGATCCCCAACGTCCTCGCCTCCATCGCGTGTTCGATCGCCGCGACCATCTCCTGGAGCTTCCCGATCCGCCCGGACAGCAGCTCGTGCTGCCGGCGCAGGTGCGCCACCGGGTCGGCGTCCGGATCGTCCAGGATCTCGGCGATCTCCTCCAGCGGGAACCCCAGCTCACGGTAGTAGCGGATGAGCTGCAACCGGTCCAGGTCCGCCTCGTCGTAGCGGCGGTAGCCCGCCGGCGTGCGCCCGCTGGGCCGCAGCAGCCCGATCTCGTCGTAGTGGTGCAGCGTCCGGACCGTCACCCGGGCCGCCCGCGCCACCTGTCCCACCGTGTACGCCATGGTTCCCTCCCTTCCGCGACCGAGACTCCCGCCTCCCGCGACGTGAGGGTCAAGCCGGACAGCACGACGCCCCCGACCAGGATGGCCGGGGGCGTCGTCGGTGCGGGTCAGTTGGTGACCTTCTCCTTCTCCGGAGCGGCGAAGGTCGCGCTGGCCGGAGTCCGGAAGGCGTGCACCAGGCCGGCGACCGAGAGCAGGAACAGCAGGCCCGCGCCGAGGTACAGGGCCAGGGCGCCCTGCTCGGCCTTGCGGCCGAACTCGCTGAAGCCGTACGAGGTGAGCAGCAGGCCGCGCAGCGTCTCGCCCTTGAACACGGTCTCCCGCTGGGCGCTCACCTCGGCGAGCTGCTTCTGGAGGTCGGCCAGGTTGGCGGCGTTGCTCTGCTCGGCCTGGGCCACCTGCGCCCGCAGCGCGCTCTGCGGCTCGCCCAGGTCGGCGTAGGTCTTGCCACCGGCCATGTTCTTCAGGTGCAGGCCGATGTACTCGTTGGCGTAGCACTCGGCCTGCTTGCCGGTGGTCATCTTCTGGCCGGCGTACTCGCGCAGGCAGTCCACCTTCTTCTCCTCGTCGGTCAGCTTGTCCGCCGGGGTGAAGGTGATGTGCTGCGCGCCGAGCTGGTCGCGTACGTAGTCGTTGGCGAAGTTGGCGTTCGTCGTCAGGACGACGCCGACGACGAGCAGCAGGACCGCGAGGCCCAGCCCACCGATGCTGAACAGCAGGTCGAGCGTCCGTCGCTTCATATCTGACTCCCGTGTGGAGGATAATGTTCGTTTGGTTAACGAAGACCATACTGGCTGCTGGAGAGCAGCGAGAGCAGGGTCGAATCCCCTGTCCCGTCCGGGACCTTCGGCCCCCGCCCGGGCGGGCCGGTCAGCGGTCCGCGCCCGCCCCGGACAACGCGGGAAGCAGGTCCGGCAGGGCGGCCGGGCGGCCGTACCGCCAGCCCTGACCCTGCCGGCAGCCGATCGCGGTGACGGCCGCGTGCTGCGCGACCGTCTCCACGCCCTCGGCGACCACGGCCAGGTCGAACGCGCCGGCCAGCCGGTTCACCATCTCGACGGTGGCGTACGCGCGGGCGTCACCGGCGTCCAGCCGGGACACGAACGACCTGTCGATCTTCAGCTCGGTGGCCGGGATGCGGTGCAGGTAGCTCAGCGAGGAGTACCCGGTGCCGAAGTCGTCGATGGCGATGCGGATGCCCAGGTCACGGAGCTGGGACAGCCGGTCCAGCACCGAATCGCTGCCCTCGATCAGCGCCGACTCGGTCAGTTCCAGGGTGAGCGCGCGGGGCGGCAGGCCGGCCGCGCCGACCGCGCCGGTGACGGTGGCGATCAGGTCCGGCCGGCACAGGTGGGCGGCGGCGATGTTCACCGCGACCGTCACGTCCGGCGCGTGCTCCCGCCAGGTGGCCGCGGCCCGGCACGCCTCGTGGATGACCCACCTGTCGATGGCCACGATCAGCCCGGTCTCCTCCGCCAGCGGCAGGAACCGCGCCGGGGTCAGCACACCCAGCCGGGGATGCCGCCAGCGCACCAGCGCCTCGGCGCTGCGTACCGTGCCGGTGTCCAGGTCGACGATGGGCTGGAACTCCATCAGCAACTGACCCTCGTCCACCGCGCGGCGCAGGTCGGCGATCAGTTCGGCCCGGCTGACCGCCGACTCGCGCAGCTCCGGCGTGCACGTGCGGTACACGGCCTTGCCGGCCGCCTTCGCCGCGTACATGGCGATGTCGGCGTCACGGAGCAGGTCGGTGTGCGAGGTGTGCTGCGGCCCGTACTCGGCGATGCCGATGCTCGCCGACGGGTGGACGCCGAGATCCTCCTCGCCGGGTAACGGTTCCAGGGCGGCGAGCAGCCGCACCGCGAGCCCTTCGGGCGACACCGGGCGTTCCCCGGCCACGAGCACCGCGAACTCGTCGCCGCCGAGCCGGGCGATCATCCCGTCCGGGCCGACCGCGTCCCGCATGCGCTCCGCGGTGGCGGTCAGCAGCCGGTCCCCGGCGGCGTGCCCGAACCTGTCGTTCACCTGCTTGAAGCCGTCCAGGTCGAGCAGCACCACGGCGACCGGCCCGCCCGCGCGCAGCGCGCGCCGCAGCCGCCGGACGAACGTCAGCCGGTTGGGCAGACCGGTGAGCTGGTCGGAGTACGCGAGCCGGCGCAGCCGGCCCACCAGCCGCAGGTTCTCGTTCGCGGCCAGGCCCTGACGCAGCGCCAGCACCCCGAGCAGGCCCATCATGCCGACGAAGACCACCTGCGGGGTCTGCCCGCTGGGCTGCCGCGACAGCAGGACCGCGACGATCGCACCGCCCACCGGCAGGTACGGCAGCGCGACCCGCCACCACGGCGGCAGCGGCGAGTCGACCAGATCGTCCTCACCGTCGCCGTCGTCCGGGGGCGGGTAGCGGGTGGCCAGGCCGACGAGCAGGTAGCTCAGCGGCCAGCAGACGTCGACCGGGTGACCCGGCGTGTAGTCGCCGCGTGCGACCAGCGAGACGTAGACGGCGTCCGCGCCGGACCGGATCGCCAGGCCCGCCCCGATCACGGTGAGCGCCCGCCACATCGGCCGGCCCGGCCCGGCGACCGCCACCAGGATGGTGAGCTGCATCAGGTCGAACATCGGGTAGAGCAACCCGAACGTCCGCATGGGATCGGCCAGCTCGGCGTCGGTGATCCGGTGGAACACCACCACCCAGCCGATCGGGATCAGGGCCAGCCCGACGATCACCCCGTCGAGCACGGTGCGGGCCCGGCCGATCACACTGCGCGGGCCGGTGCGGGAGCAGAGCAGCGCGGCGGTGCCGGTGACGATGCCGGCGGCGAACAAGCCCGCCACCAGCGGTGTGTGGGGCAGGCCGAGCCCGCCGAGCCGTTCCGTCGTCCACACCGCACGGCCGAGCGCGGCGAGGGCCATGGTGGCGGCGAGCAGTTCCCAGAACCGGCGCAACACGGCCGGCTGTCGTCGCGCCGCACGGGCGCAGAGCACCGCCGCCCAGCTCGACACCGCCATCGCGCCGAGGTCGCTCACCAGCGCCGCGCCGGGCAGCCGGGCGGCCAGCCAGGCCATCTCGCCGAGTACGACGACAGCGGCCGCGACGAGTCCGACACGGCCGACGAGCGGATGACGGGCCGGCGCCGCGGCGGCGAGGCTCACGTCGTGCTGGAATACAACGATGCGCTCCGGCTCTCTTCCAGACGTGCACCCTCGGGCGACGAGGACCGGACGACGGACGGCGCAAGCCTAGCCAGCGCCGGGGACGGCCGCCAGGGTCCGTCGATGTCGGTCACCGGACGGCGGCGGCCCGGGTGAGGGCGGCGCCGGCCTGAGCCGCGCGGGTCAGGACCAGTCCTCCGCCGGGGCCGGGTCCTGCGGCGCGGTGGCCGTGCCGGGCGGCCCGCCGTGCGTCCACGGTGTCTCCTCCGGCGCGGGGAACGCGCCACCGGGCAGGAAACCGTCGGACAGGCTGGTCAGGCAGATCCGCTCGCCCACCTCGGGCACGGTGCCGGGCGGCGCGGTCAGTCCCCGGCCCATCCCGCCGGACAGTTCGAGCACCACCTCGGTCTTGCCGTCGCCGCCGGGCGTCACGAACACGATCTTCGCCTTCTGCCCCGGGCGGGACGGGGAGTACAGCGTCGCGCCCACCGGCATCGGCACCGGCTCGGTGGTGACCACCTGGATGCGCGGGCGCAGCACCGGCCGCCTGCCGGAGTCGTCCACCCGCGCCGGGTCGGCGAGCGTCACCTCGCCGACGAACGCCTCCCCGGTCAGCCGGTGCTCGGCCATCACCAGCGGATCGTCGTAGGCGCGCTGCACCGCCCAGGCGGTCGACGCCCGTTCCAGCCGCTGCAACCGCAGCGCCGCCGCCACCGCGCCGTCGCGGCGCGGCTGCGGGCCGCCCCCGGTGTCGACGTGCTCGGCGTGCGCGGTGAACGCGTCCCGGTCACCGGCCCACCGGCCGGTCACCCGCGCGCCGGCCGGCAGCGTCCGCAGCAGCCCGACGCCGCGCCACATCAGCTCCCAGGTGGGCGCCAGCTGGTCGCGCAGCAGGCCGGTGAGCTCGTCGTACGCGGCCGAGCGCGCAACCGGGTCGTCCTCGGCCCGGGTGTACGCCTCGATCGCCGGGGCCAGTCTGCGGTTGTCGAAGTCCGGGTCGGTGGCCGGCCCGGCGGGCGGGCAGCGGGCCGGGTCCTCGGCGCGGGCCGCCGCCTCGGCGCCGGTCAGCCCGGCCGGCGGGTCGAGCCAGCCCAGCACCGCCGGCAGGTGCAGGTCCTCCACCACGCTCTGCCCGGTCGCCCAGTGCAGCGTCAGCGCGTCGGTGAGCGCCAGCAGCGCCGACGAGCCGGGCTGCTCGGCGCGCTCGGCGAAGAACGTCAGCCAGCGCCCGAGCAGCGGCACCGACTGGTGCACCGGATAGTCGCCGTCGGTACGGCGGAACCGGGTGGAACGGCCGAACAGCCGCAGGAACGTGATCCCGGCCGGGTTCGGCACCAGCAGTTGCGGCGCGTCGGCATACCGGTGGCGGACGTCGCGGCCCCGGTCGACCGGAACCGCCTCGGTCAGGTCGCGGAACTCGTCCAGGTAGGGCAGCACGATCGCGGCCAGTTCGGCGGCGAAGGCGAACCGCTGGTCCCGGTTGCGCGGCTGCGGCACCACAAGCAGCCGGGCCTCGTCGGGCGCGGCGCCGACCATCGCCGCGAGCGGGGCGTTCGCCTCACCGGCGAGCGCGAGCGGCACCAGCACCAGCGGCCGGTCGGACAGGTGCAGGTGTCGGACGGTGGCGACCGGCTGGGCCCGCCCGGTGGCGACCGCCTGCGCCCGGGCGAGCGCGCGCAGCGTACTCACGCGGGGTTTCCGGCGAGTGCGTCGGCGCGCAGGCGCGCGGCGGCCCGCAGCAGCGCGGCGGCCTCCGCCTGCTCCGGCTCGGGCGCGGCCGAGCCCTCGGCGAGCGCCAGCACGTCGGCGACCTCCTCGACGCCGCCGAGCGCCTCGCGGACCGGCCGGCCCAGCGCGCCGGTCTGCCCGCGCGCCTCGTGCCGGCAGAAGTACGCCAGCTCGCAGGCGGCCAGGCAGTCAGGCGCGTAACGCGCGGGCACCTGGTGCAGCGCGGCGGCGAGCATGGCCGGATCGGCCGCCGGGTCCACTGTGAACCCCGCCGGTACGGCGGCGAGCAGATCCTCGACCCGGGCCATCCGGGCCAGTTGGCGGCGCAGCACCAGCAGTTGCCGCCGGACGTCGAGCAGGCTGGCCACCGGCTGGTTGGCGAAGTCGCGCGGGCAGACCAGCACCACCTCGTGCGACACCAGCTCCGGGTCGTGTCCCTCGGCGGCGAGCAGTTCGCGCAGCGCCAGCACGTAGACGGCGGACTGGATCGCGGCGGCGGCGACCTTGCCCGGGTCGGCCTGCCCGTCGATCACCGGGAACGACTTGATCTCCACGACGTGGAACCGGCCACCGAGCCGGGCGGCGACCAGGTCCGGTTCCAGGTGCACCCGGGTCCCGGCCACGTCCAGTCCGAGCAGCGGATGGTCGAACAGCGCCGGGCCGTTTCCGCCGGCGGTCAGCGCCGCCCGGGAGCGTTCCGGCCGGTCGTCGTCGGCACCGAGGTCGGTCCAGGTCGCCTCGGCCGGGACCGGTACGCCGAGGCGCTCCGCGACCAGGCGCAGCAACAGTGCGCCACCGTCGGCCTTCACCTGCGCCTCGAAGGCGTTGCCCCGGGTGATAGCGAAGCGCGACTGCCCGAACCGGGCCGGGAAGCCGAGCCGCTCGGCGAGCGCCGGCTTGTCCGCGCCGGCGCTGTCCAGCACCGCGCGGCGGGTGCAGCCGGGGTTGCCGGTCAGCGCGGCGATGGTGCGGGCGTTGTGCCGCCGGGGCGGCCCACCACCCCTGATCCGTGCCAGCCGATCTTCCACCCGATGAAGTGTAAGGAAGGGCCCCTTGTTAACGCCTCCGGTAGAGGACGGGCCCCTTGTTAACACCCCGGGCCCGGTCGGTCAGCGGCCGGCGGAGCGGTTCCAGGGCGAGCGGGGCGACTGCGCGCCCGCGACCGGACGGCGCCGTCGGCGGTGCCGGCGGCCGGGCGTGCAGGGCGGACGGGCGGCGGTGTGCACCGGCACGGCGGGTGGGGTGACCGGCTGCCGGCCGATCAGCCAGCAGAGAAAGCGGGTCACTGTCAGCCGACCGGGAGGCGCTGGGCCTCGGCGCGCGAGATGTCGTACTGGGCGCCGCAGAATGTGCACTGCTGCGCGTACCGGGTGCGCAGCGGGATCAGCGGGACGAAGAAGAGGCTGAACTTGGTGATCCGGCGGGTGATCACCTGGGCGGCCTGGTTGCCGCAGTTGCGGCAGACCTCGGTGACGACGCCGGACCGGACGACCTTGGTGCGCAGCCCGAAGATGAAGAACATCGCCCGGCATTACCCACCCGAGGTCCGTGTTAAAAGGGGCCCCCTCCTCTACCGGAGGCGTTAAGAGGGGGCCCTTCCTTACAGCCAGATCGGGTGCCAGTCGGGCACCTCGTGGAAGCGGCGCAGCTCGGCCCACCCGGCCACGTTGCCGCACCAGGCCGCGTACGGCGGGTTGCCCTCGTCGAAGCCGGACTGCACGAACGTCAGTTTCGTCTTGCCGTCGGACTCCGCCAGCTCCCAGGAGGTCACGCCGACCGGCCCCCAGTCGATGGACAGCGCCCGCCCCGGCGTCACGTCGAACACCTTCGCGGCCTCACCGGCGTCGAGGCCGCCCATCGCGTACCGGCCGCCCTCCCAGGGCTCGACGCCGATCGGGTAGCCGAACCAGGCGGTGACCTGTTCCGAGTCGGTGAGCGAGGTCCACACCTTGTCCATCGGCGCGTCGATGACCGTCTCGCCGCGCAGGTCGGCGGAGGTGAAGTCGGTACGCGGCAGCAGCGGCCGGCCGTCCAGGTGATCGTTGAGGTGGGCGATCGCCAGGTACCAGTACGTCTGGAGCACCCCCCGGATGCTGCTGCCGCTCATCGCCTCCGCGTAGTCGAAGTGGCTCTGCCGCAGCGTGAGTATCGTGCCGTCGCCGTCGGGCTCCACCTCGAACTCGGTGGTGGTCTCCACCCCGTCGAGCGTCCACGCGAAGCGCAGCGTCCGGTCGTCGACGTGCAGCAGCCGCTGGTGTGGCGCGTCGCCGTCGGGCGTGTAGCGGCCCCAGAACTCGTACCGCCGGGGCAGCTCGACCTCGACGTGCTCGGCCAGCCAGACGCGCAGCTCGGCGGGGTCGGTCAGGGCCCGGCGGACGGTCGCCACCGGGGCGGCGAGGCGGGCGCGGATGGTCATCGGCTCAGTCATGCGTGTCGCCTTTCGGGTAGCAGGCCACGGCGAGCTTGAAGGCGTCTCCCTCGGCGCCGCCATAGCGCGTGCACAGGTCTCGCAGCGTCGTCCGCAGGTCGTGCAGGAACTCCTGCCGCCGCTCGGCGGGCACCCGGATCTCGCCGGAGACGCCGATGGACGGCAGCTCGGGGGCGGCGCGGTCCAGCGCGGCGATGTCGGCCTGGACCTCCTCCATGAGGTCGAGCAGGTAGCCCAGGCTCAGCTCGTCGCGGGCCCGGCGGGTGCCGCCGATGCGGCCGACCAGGCGGGGCGAGAGCCAGTACGACCGGGCTGCGGCCTGGTAGATGCCCTCGGTGATGCCGCGCACCTGCCGCTGCGCCACCTGCTCGGCCAGCCCGGCCGCGACGAGCTGCTTGACGTGGTAGTAGACGCGCTGCGGCGTCTGCTCCAACCGGCTCGCGACCTCTGTGCAGGTGCGGGGTTCGGCCAGTTGCCGCAGCACTTCGATGCGCTGCGGCTTGAGCAGGACCTCGGCCTGCTCGCGCTGTTCCAGGTAAAGGACGTCTCTCATGGCAAAATCAGCTTGTACGTACAAAACTTCTTTGTCAATGACTTCCACGAAAGGCCGCGCGGTCCGCGCGGCCTTTCGTCGGTACGTCGCGTCAGGGCGTCCAGTCCGGACGCAGCGGGTACCCGTTCACCCCCTCGGGGCCGTTGTGCGTGGCGAGCACGTGGTGCAGCTGGATGCCGTTGCGTTCGAACGCCAGCCGCGAGCCGGCCATGTAGAGCCCCCACACCTTCGCGGTGCCCGGCCCGACCTCGCCGACGCAGAAGTCCCAGTGCTCGACCAGGTTGCGGCACCAGCCGGCCAGCGTCAGCGCGTAGTGCTGCCGCAGGTTCTCCTCGTGGTGCACCTCGAACCCGGCGTCGTGGATCTCGCTGATGAGCCGGCCCGGCCCGGCCAGTTCGCCGTCCGGGAAGACGTACCTGTCGATGAACGCGCCGGAGCGGTGCGGCGCCCGGTTGTCGGCCCGGGTGATGCAGTGGTTGAGCAGCCGCCCGCCGGGCTTGAGCCGGGAACGCAGCGCGCCGAAGTAGGCCGGGTAGTTGCGCACGCCGATGTGCTCGGTCAGCCCGATCGAGGAGATCGCGTCGAACTGCTCGCGCGGCGCGTCCCGGTAGTCCAGGTGGCGCACCTCGGCCAGCTCGCTCAGCCCTTCCCGCTCGATGGCGGCCCGCGCCCAGTCGGCCTGCGCCTTCGACAGCGTCACGCCGAGCGCCTTGACGCCGTACTCCCGGGCCGCGTGCCGGACCATGCCGCCCCAGCCGCAGCCGACGTCCAGCAGCCGCATCCCCGGCTTGAGCGCCAGCTTGCCGACGACCAGGTCGTACTTGTTCCGCTGCGCCTCCTCAAGGGTGTCGCCGGGGCTGCGGTACACCGCGCAGGTGTACGTCATGGACGGCCCGAGCACCTTCTCGTAGAAGGCGTTCGACACGTCGTAGTGGTGCGAGATCACGCTGCTGTCCCGGGTACGCGAGTGGCGCAGTCCGGTCATCAGCCGCCGCCAGCGCGGTGCCGCCTCCTGCGGCGGGGGCGGCGGCGGACGCAGCCGCTCCCAGCCCAGCCCCCGGACCAGCGCGAGCGCCTCGGCCACCGCCGGGACGCGCAGCGGCACCTCGTCCTTGATCATCCGCAGCGCCTCGTACGGGTCGCCCGGGTGCACCCCCTCCAACCCCAGGTCGCCGCTGACGTAGGCGCGGGCCATGCCCAGGTCGCCCGGCGCGGTGAGCAGGTAGGACAGGCCCCGCTCGGTGCGGATCGCCAGGGTGATCCCGGCGTCGGCCGGGCCCACCGCGCTGCCGTCGTAGCCGGTGACCCGGATGGGCAGGTCGCCGGTGGTGACCGCGCGGACGACCTCCGCGACAGTGGGTCCGGTACGCCGCCCGCCCGCCGGCGGGCCGGCCGGGGCGCTCGCCGCCCCCGGTGTTCGGTCGGTCAGACTCATGCTCGGGATACCGCCTTCTCGTACAGTCCGGTGAGTCGGTGGTCCGGGTCGTAACGGTCCTTCACGGCACGCCAGGTGTCCCCGCCGTAGAGCCGGTCGAACTCGCCCCGGTCGTAGTACGCGTCGGAGTAGAGCGACTTGTGGCCGCCGACCTCCGACACCATGCGCTCGATCTGGCGGTTGACGTCGCCGTCGGCGGTGCCCGCCGCGATGGGCACGCTTCCCCAGAAGCCGATGTTCACATACGTTTCGCCCGGTTGGAGCGGATATAGCGGCCACGCCTTCGCCGACCCGGGACCGGACGGCTCGCGCAGCCGCAACGGGCACAGCCACACCGGCGTCATGCCCACGTTCGCCGCGAACCAGCGCAGGAACTCGGGCGTGCGGTCCAGCGGGACCTCCACGTCCTGCACCACCCGCTCGCGCGCCGGGCGGCCCCGCCACCTGTCGACCCGGGCGGCCACCTGGTGCCGGTGCTCCAACCGGACGATCCGGTGGTAGACGTCGCTGCGCCGGTAGCGCCGCGGCCACAGCCGCCGCACCACCGGGTGCTGCACCCCGAACGCCGCCGAGCACCAGAACCAGTCGGTGTCCCAGCGCCAGAGATAGTCGTACGCGGACAGCGTGTCCCGGGTGCGCCGGCGCAGCGAGCGGTAGTAGATCTCCTGGCCGGTGTAGTCGGACGGCGGACCCTCGGCCTCGTCGGTGAACGCGCCCAGCACCAGGTAGGCCTCGCCGGGGCTGAACACCACCCCGTCCATGGCGTCGACCGGCTCACCGCCCCAGGCCCCCTTGGCGACCACCTCGCCGACCGCGTCGACCAGCTCCTCCAGCCGGGTGAACCGGATGTTGCGCAACGACACGTGCCGTCGGACCGGTTGCAGCTCGATGCGCAGCCGGGTGGCGTAGCCGAGGCTGCCCAGCGAGTTGGGGAAGGCGCGGTGCAGGTCGGCGTGCTCGCCCCGGGGTCGGGTCGTGACGATCTCCCCCGCGCCGGTGAGCACGTCCATCTCCAGCACCGACTCGTGCGGCAGGCCGTTGCGGAAGGACGTCGACTCGATGCCCAGGCCGGTCACCGCGCCGCCCAGCGTGATGGTGCGCAGCTGCGGCACGACAAGCGGCATCAGGCCGTGCGGGAGCGTCGCGTCGACCAGATCCTCGTACGTGCACATGCCCTGCACGTCGGCGGTGCGGGCCGCCGGGTCCACGGCGAGCACACCGGTCAGGCCGCTCACGTCCAGCCCCGGCGCACGCGGCGCGGAGCGGGGCCGGAACAGGTTCGAGGTCTGCTTGGCCAGCCGTACGGGTTCCCCGGCGGGCACCGCGGCGTAGGAGCGTCGCAGCGTGTCCACCGCCCGTTCATGATCACGGACAGCGTGCATGAGATCACCTTACGCGCGGGTACGACAAATTCGTGGGACGTCCACGGTGGCCATTCGGCGACTCGCCGACGACGCGCGCGTTAGCGTGGCCGCCATGGCGAATCCCGCGCTGACCGCTCTCGACCATGCCGGCCTGCCGTACCGGGTGATCCGCCACGGTCCGGTGGCGAGCCTCGCCGAGGCGGCCGCGGCGCGCGGCGTCGAGGTGCCCGACGTGGTCAAGACGATTGTGGTCCGCCGCGGCGAGGGTGACCTGCTGTTCGTGCTCACCCCCGGCGGCCGGGTGATCTCCTGGCCGAAGCTGCGCGCCCTGCTCGGGGTGAGCCGGCTGTCGATGCCCGACGCCGCCGCGGCGAAGGACGCCACCGGCTACGCGCGCGGCACCATCACGCCGTTCGGCTCCACCACCGCCTGGCCGGTGGTCGCCGACGAGCGGCTGCGCGGCCGGGAGGTCACGCTCGGCGCGGGCGAGCACGGCCTGGCCGTCGCGCTCGACGCGGACGCCGCGCTGGCCGCGCTCGGCGCGACCGTCGCCGACGTGACAGACGAGGAGCCCACGCGCGCAGCGGTGGCCGGTGCGCGGCGACCGGCATAGCGTGGAGGACATGCCGAAAGCCGTCTGGAACGACCTCGTCGTCGCCGAGAGCGACGACACGGTGCTGGTCGAGGGCAACCACTACTTCCCCCGTACCGCGCTGCGCGAGGATCTGATCCGAGAGTCCGACACCCACACGGTCTGCCCGTGGAAGGGCACGGCCTCCTACTACACGCTGGAACACGGCGGCGCCACCAGCCCGGACGCCGTCTGGTACTACCCCGATCCCAAGCCGGAGGCGGAGATGGTCCGCGACCGGGTGGCGTTCTGGAAGGACGTCCGGGTCGTCGACTGAGTCACCGTGCCGCCGGGCGACTGGCACCCGGCGGCCCCGGTGGGTCACTATGCCCCCATGGCCGACCCGCACTCCGACCCGTCCGGCACCGTCTACGGTGCCCGCCGCGCCCGTGGTGTCCGAGGCGTCCGGCTGCCCCAGGACCCGCTGATGCGGGTCGCGCTGGGCGTCGGCGTGGCGGGCGTACTCCTCGGGGCCTTCTTCGCCACCGGCGTGCTCGGCGGCGGTGGCGAGCGGCCGGTGGTGCCGGCGGCTGCGGTGCCCACAGCGGAGCCGAGCGAGCCGGGCGCGGAACCGACGGCGGAGCCCGCCCCGACCTCGGCGTCGCCCTCGCCGAGCGCGGCGCCGACCACACCGGCCGCACCAGTCGCCACGCCGAAGGTGCTGCGGGGCGTGCCGTCCGGGCGCTGCCTCGGCGTGACAGGTGACGAGGCCGAGGGCGCCCAGGCCGCGCTCGCCGACTGCACCGGCGGTCCGGAGCAGCAGTGGGTGGTCACGCCGGTCACGAACGACACCTACCTGCTCGTCAACGCGGCGAGCAGCAAGTGCCTGGACGTCAACGAGGCCAGCACCGACGACGGCGCCGACATCCAGCAGTGGTCCTGCAACGGGCAGGCCAACCAGCAGTGGCGGTTCCAGCCGGCCGGGAACGGCGCGGCGCTGCTGGTCGCGGTGCACAGCGGCAAGTGCGCGCAGGTCGACGACGCGGGCACCGAGGCCGGGCGCGAGCTGGAGCAGGCGCCGTGCGGCGGCGCCGCCGAGCAGCAGTGGGCGGCCGGCTGACGGTCAGCCCCGGTAGCTCCAGGCCCGCCGGGCCGGCACCGGCAGCGCGAACGCGGGCTCCCCGGCGGCACGGCGGCGCAGCAGCAGCGACAGCCCGGCCGCGCCGATCGACAGCGCACCCGCCACGTACCAGGCCGGCGCGTAGTCGCCGAGCCGGTCCCGGACCAGACCCGCGCCGGTGGCCGCGAACGCGGCGCCGAACTGGTGCGCGGCGAACACCCAGCCGAACACCACGGCCCCGGACGCGCCGAACCACTCCCGGCACAACGCAACCGTCGGCGGCACTGTGGCCACCCAGTCCAGCCCGTAGAAGACGATGAAGACCAGCATGCTCGGCCGGGCCGAGCCGGCGAACAGGCTCGGCAGCACCAGCAGCGACGCCCCGCGCAACGCGTAGTAGGCGCCGAGCAGCAGCCGGGCGTCGACCCGGTCGGTGAGCCAGCCGGAGGCGATCGAGCCGGCGATGTCGAAGAGCCCCACCACGGCGAGCAGCCCGGCGGCTGTGGTCTCCGGCATGCCGTGGTCGTGCGCGGCCGGCACGAAGTGCGTACCGACAAGGCCGTTCGTGGTCGCCCCACAGATCGCGAAACCGCCGGCGAGCAGCCAGAACGCCCGGGTCCGCGCGGCGGCGGCGAGCGCGCCGACCGCCCGCGCCGCCGCGCCGCCCTCCGGCCGGGCCGGCGGCACGACCTCGGTCGCGCCGTAGGCGGGCCGCCCCAGGTCCGCCGGATGCTCCCGCAACAACCACACCACAAGGGGTACGACCGCCAGCGCTGCTCCGGCCACGACGAGTGCCGCCGTGCGCCAGCCGTGGTCGCGCACGAGCACCGCCAGCAGCGGGAGGAAGACGAGCTGCCCGGCCGCGCCGCCAGCGGTGAGCACGCCGGTCACCAGGCCCCGGCGCCTGACGAACCAGCGCCCGGTCACCGTCGCCACGAACGCCAGCGCCATCGAGCCGGTGCCGAGCCCGACGAGCACGCCCCAGCAGAGCAGGAGCTGCCAGCTCTCGGTCATCCCCACGGTCAAGCCGCTGCCGGCGGCCACCAGCAACAGTGCGCCGGCCACCACCCGGCGGATGCCGAACCGGTCCATCAGCGCGGCGGCGAACGGCGCGGTGAGGCCGTACAGCAGCAGGTTGACCGAGACGGCGGCGGAGATGGTCGCCAGCGGCCAGCCGAACTCGGCGTGCAGCGGGTGCAACAACACGCCGGGCGTGGCGCGGAAACCGGCCGCGCCGACGAGCGCCACGAAGGCGACGGCGGCGACGAGCCAGGCCGGATGCGGGCGGGATCGGGTCACCAGCCGAGTCTCCGGCCGGGCGGTTGCGGGGGACGAGTGGCCGGAAAGACATCATGCGCAATAATCGGGCCATGTCTGTACCGCACCGGATCGCCGTCCTCGCCCTCGACGGCGTGGTGGCGCTCGACCTCGGCACCCCGGCCCAGGTCTTCGGCGCCGGCCGTACCGACGACGGCAGCCCGCTCTACGCGGCGGCCACCTGCACCCCGGGCGGGCTGCCGGTACGCAGCAGCGCCGGCTTCCAGGTCCTCCCCGACCACGGCCTGGAGCTGCTGGAGCGCGCCGGCACCGTGATCGTCCCCGGCATCCACGGCGGCCCGCCGATGCACGACGGGATCGTCTCCGCCGAGGTGGCAGACGCGCTGCGGGCCGCGCACGACCGGGGCGCGCGCGTCATGTCCATCTGCACCGGCGCGTTCGTGCTCGCCGCCGCCGGCCTGCTCGACGGCCGCCCCGCCACCACGCACTGGGCGTACGCGTCGCGCTTCCGCCGCCTGCACCCCGGCGTACGGCTCAACCCCGACGTGCTCTTCGTCGACGACGGTCGCGTGCTCACCTCGGCCGGCGTGGCCGCCGGCATCGACCTGTGCCTGCACGTCGTACGGACCGACCACGGCAGCGCGGTGGCCAACCGGGCGGCCCGGCGCTGCGTGGTGCCGCCGTGGCGTGACGGCGGGCAGGCCCAGTACATCGAACGGCCGGTGCCACGCGGCGCGGACCACGGCACCGCCGCCACCCGCGAGTGGGCGCGGCAGCGGCTGCACGAGCCGGTGGCGCTGCGCGAGATGGCGGCGCACGCGCGGATGAGCGTCCGTACGTTCACCAGGCACTTCCGTTCCGAGACGGGGCTCAGCCCGGCGCAGTGGCTGCTCCAGCAACGCACCGAACACGCCCGGCTGCTGCTGGAGACGACTGATCTGAGCGTCGACCGGATCGCCCGGGACGCGGGCTTCGGCACCACCGCCGCACTGCGCCAGCACCTCCACGCCCGGGTCGGCGTGTCCCCCACCGCCTACCGCCGCACGTTCCGCCCGTCTCCCGCCCCGCCCACACCCCCGCCAGCTTCCGTCGATCTTGGAGTTGTGGCACCTGGAAGGCCTGGCATGTCGGAGTTGTCCACTGCCACACCTGCATGATCGGCGGTCTGCCGGCCTGATCCTCAGGCAAGGTGGGGCTGGCGGCGCAGGGCGCGGAGCTGGGTGAGATGCAGCGGCAGGTGCACGCGGATGTGCAGATCCAGCGCTCTGCCCCAGGGCAGCGAGTCGTCCACGTCCAGGTCGAAACCCTCGCGCAAAACCGTGTCCACAGGCGTCTCCGCCGCCGGGCCGAGCCGTTCGGCCAACGCGCACAGCTTCTGGCTCGTGGCCCGGAACAGCGCGGCCACGCCGTCCAGCCCGCCGCACTCGGAGACCAGCGCGTCCAGTTGCGGCCGGTGGATGGTGTCGAGGTCGTAGTAGGCGAACGGCGAACCGGCCAGCACCGCCTCGGTCGCCTCGCTCATCAGCTCGTCGTTGGCGGCCAGGTGAGCCACGATCTGCTCCGCGCTCAGATCCCCCTCCGGCGGAGGCCCGAACCCGCCCGCGTCGATCTCCGCGAACAACGCGTCGTACGCCTGCCGCAGCGCCGGGGCGTCCACCTCGTCCATGCCCCGCATCCAACCCTCGTCGGCACCGCGGGCACCCCGGCTACCGTGGCCGGTTCACCCGGACGCGTGAAGGCCGGCACCCCGTTCGGGGTGCCGGCCTTACTCGCTTACTTGTTCCAGTGCTCGGCGACCAGGTCGGCGGCCTGCTGCTCCCACTGGGCGTAGTGGTCCGGGTAGGCCGACACCTGGACGGTCTGGGCGGCCTTGGTCAGCGGCATGTCGCGCCAGCCGTCGACCTGCTTGAGACCCTTCAGGAACGCGGTCGT